>NZ_JBAWSX010000001.1:153421-796994 GCF_037104725.1 Bacillus bruguierae
GCAGCGGCGATGGAGCGAGATGTGATGCATGTAAGAGTGATTTCATGACCGCTTTAGGGTCGCCAGCTTGTTTACTAAGGGCACTTTTTTCCGGAAGGACAATGCGATCAACTGTTATGCTAGCTAACTGTAATTCATTTAAAATCGCAAATGATAAAATATTCGCTCCGATAATGATTCCTTTTTGGCCGACTTGGACGCGGTGCACATTTGTCATGACTTGCGCCGCGCCGATTGACATGACACCAGGAAGGGTCCAGCCCGGCAGTGGGATAGGGTACTCAGCGGCACCAGTAGCTACTAGTACAAATGGTGCTTCTAGCGTATCCACACTTGTATGCACATTCCATAGGTTATTTTCTTTCGTTAAGTTGTAAACAGATACGCCGCAACGAATATCGACCGCTAATTGCTGTGCTTTTTGATAAAGGCGTTTCGATTCTTCAATTCCATTCCACCACTCACCAGAAGGCTCTTGATGAAGTTGTCCGAGTAATCTGCCGCCTGGCTTTATAAATTCATCAATAACGGTCACTTTGAGACCAAATTCCGCCGCAGCAATAGCTCCTGCTAATCCGGCTGGACCTGCTCCAATTACAATTACATCAATCATCGCTTTTCCACCATCCTTCTTACAATATTCGGATGCTGTTTCCCGCTTTCAACGACCATATCTTGCTGGGCGACTGTTAAGCAGGCTCTTACATTTGGTTGCTGATTGACAGTTACACGGCACTCTAAGCAGTGGCCGATGTTGCAATAAATTCCTCTAGGTGTCCCGCTATCTTCGTGAACGCGTAGTGTTCTTACTTCATTTGCTAATAGAGCAGCGGCAATTGTTTCATTTTCATACGCTTCGTATTCAACTCCATCAAATTGAAAAGAAATACGTTCTCTATCATCTAAATTCCCTAAAATGGGATGATTCATAATTCTAGTCATTGTTTTTCACCTACTGTTCCAAATGTCACCGGCCGAACTGGGGGCTGGTATTTTAACGGAATTTCACTAGGTGACACATTTGGGATGACGCTTTCGATAATGCTATCTAATGTTAGGCGGCACGTACGGCCTCCGCAAAAGCCCATTCCTGCTCGTGTTCTTAATTTTAATTCTCTTGCTGTGCATTGATGTTGATTTGCTGTTTTACGAAGTTGTCCGTAAGTAACTTCTTCACAACGGCAAATTACAATGCTATCTTTGTTCCCCATTTGAATTCCTCCTCCATTGTCGTTCATAAAAATACTATGCAAAAAATGTGCCAATCTAGAGGAGGAAGAGGGTTAATTTAAGCCAAGCCGCTTTAATCGATTATATAAAGTGGCTCTTGTGATACCAAGTTGTTTTGCACACTCTAATTTATTTCCATCTAATAGATGTAACGCTCTTTCAATTACTTTTTTCTCGTGCTGATTCATTTCTTCTTGCAATGGTAAGATGGTGCAATCATTTTCTAGAAGTATATGAGATGCAGTCTTTAGTGTGTCTTCAAATGTAATACTTTTTGTATGGAAGGGTAAATACTCTCTTTTTATTACACCATCTGTTGCAAATACGATAAGCCGCTCTATGCTATTACGCAGTTCGCGAATATTACCGGGCCAATTATAACAAAGCAGTTCATGCATGACTTCTGGTGGGAATTCATGAATTGGCCGCTGATAACTCAAAGAAAAATCATGTAAAAAATAATGAGTTAATTCAATAATATCTTCTTGCCGCTCTCTTAAAGGAGGGATATGCAAACTAACTACATTTAGCCGGTAATATAAATCTTCACGGAACAGTCCTTGTTTCATTAATTCTTGTAAATCACGATTTGTGGCAGCGATGATACGGAAATCGATGTTGATTTCTTTTTCTCCGCCGACCCGGTAATATTTCCGCTCCTGCAGCACGCGTAGAAGCTTTACTTGCATTTCGAGCGGTATTTCACCTATTTCATCAAGAAATAATGTCCCTCCTTTTGCTAGTTCTATTTTTCCTTTTTTTCCTTTACTGTCAGCACCGGAGAAGGCGCCCCGTTCATATCCGAATAACTCACTTTCAAATAAAGATGCTGGTATCGCACCGCAGTTAATCGAAATAAAAGGTGCTTTCGGTTCCTCGCTCGCTTCATGGATTGCTTTGGCAAACACCTCTTTTCCGACACCGCTTTCGCCCAATATAAGAACAGTGGATTTCACAGAACATACTCTTCTAGCTAAATCCACTGTTCTTTGCAGAGCGGCACTTTTTCCTTTAATGGAATAAAAGGGATCAGATGAATCCTTATATTTTGCTACTTCTTGTTCTAAACGGTGTACTTCATTGGACATATTAAATAATTTTTCATTCAGTACAACTTGATTTGTAATATCCGTTTCAGAAACGACTGCACCGATAATCTGATCGTTAAAATAAACGGGGTTAGAGTTAATTAAGACAAATAAATCAGACTGAGGCTGATGGTGCTGTCCTACAATCCTTTTCCCTTTATGTAGAGATTGTAAGATTTCTAGATTTTTATAGTCAAAGAAATCGGTAATTGGTCGGCCAATTATATCTTGCCGTTTGACTGAGAATATTTTTTCAGCTCCTTCTGTCCATGTACGAACACGCTCCTTATCATCAATGACCGTGACGGAAGAATCCGTCGTTTGAATGACGGTTTCATAAAATGCCTTTAATTGATTGTAAGAGTTATGAAGAAAATGAATGATTTGTGCTGCTGTGATACATCCTAATGGATTTTTGTTTGTATCAAGAATAATAGCTGTGGAATGATGACGAAATGCCTGAAGTAAGGTGAATAATGAATCGTCCTCGTATACGACTTTGCATGGAAGTTCAGGCGCTTTTGGTGTTGAACGATAATAAAATCCCCCGTTTTTCTGTTCGATCTGCTGTGTATCGAACGGTGTATCTATTAGAAGTTGTTTTATTATTTCCTTTATTGACGGCAATGAAAACATAATGATCCCCCTTCCGCACTGTAAAAAAATATTAACACTGTAAAGGGAATTATACACTTATTTACAAAAAATTTAAAATGTTTCGTAATAAGGTGAGTTTTTCATCAGCAAGGAAAGAAATAATAATCCATTTTGCAAGTTTCACATTAATTGGCACACGAATTGCATTTTAGGTAATGAGGCCATTTCATCGAGAGGAGGAATGCCATGTGAAACATTGTGACGTGTTAGTCATTGGCGGAGGAATTATTGGCTGTTCGATTGCTTATTATGTATCTAAATACGGAAGAGACGTAACGATAATTGAAAAAGGAGAATTTGTTAGTGGCACGTCTTCACGATGTGACGGCAATATTTTGGCGATTGATAAAGATCCAGGTTTCGATAGTCAGATGTCGTTGTTTAGTCAAAATTTAGTGGATGAATTAAGTAAAGAGTTAGAGCATTCATTTGAATATCGTGCTCCGGGAAGTATTCTTGTTTGTGAAACAGATGAGGAGATGGAAGCGGCACAAAAATGGGTAGATCGTCAAAAAGCCGCTGGTTTACCATTTCGAATGCTGGACCGGAAGGATATTCGGCATGAGTCTCCCTTTTTTGCAGATGATTTATTAGGGGGGCTAGAATGTGCCACTGATTCCACGGTCAACCCTTATCTCCTAGCTTTTTCACTTCTGGAAGAAGCAAAAAAACTAGGGGCCAAAGCTTTCAAACATACAGAAGTGAAACAAATGAAAAAAGAAGAAAGTGGTTCATTTGTTGTAGAAACGACAAATGGAATTTTTACTGCGGATCATGTCGTCAATGCGGCTGGAGTATGGGCACCTAGAATAGGCAAGATGCTTGATCTTTCCATACCGATTGAACCGAGAAAAGGGCATATTATCGTTGCTTCGAGGCAGCAGCATGTAGGATCTCGAAAAGTAATGGAGTTTGGCTACCTAATTTCTAAGTTTGGTGGAAAGCGCGTTGTTGATCCACTAACTGAAAAATACGGAGTCGCTCTTGTCTTTGAACCAACGGAAAGTCAAAACTTTTTAATTGGAAGCAGCAGAGAATTTGTTGGCTTTCATACGGCAGTAAACAATGAAGTCATTAAATGTATCGCTAACCGAGCAATCCGGTTTTATCCGAAAATGGCGGATATGATGGTAATTCGTTCGTATGCAGGATTACGTCCATGGACGGAAGATCATTTGCCAATCGTTTCACGCGTGGATACAATTCCAAATTATTATATTGCGGCGGGACATGAAGGGGACGGCATTAGCCTCGCAGCAGTAACAGGGAAAATAGTAGAAGAACTCATTAACGAAAAAGAAACGTCTATTCCCGTTGATCCGCTTAGCTTTAACCGATTTACAGAAAGGATGTTGAGTAGATGAGGGCACAAAGAGTCTTTACAACAATTGATACACATACAGGCGGGAATCCAACGAGAACACTAATTAGCGGGCTTCCAAAATTAGTTGGAGAAACAATGTCAGAAAAAATGCTCCATATGAAAAAGGAATATGATTGGATTCGTAAATTGTTAATGAATGAACCACGCGGTCATGATGTTATGTCTGGTGCTTTATTAACGGATCCTTGCCATCCAGAGGCTGATATTGGCGTGATTTACATAGAGACGGGTGGATATTTACCGATGTGTGGACATGACACGATTGGTGTGTGTACGGCTCTAGTTGAGTCTGGGTTAATTCCCATTCAAGAGCCCGTTACTTTCTTAAAGTTGGATACGCCTGCTGGACTCGTCGAAGTGGATATTTCAATAGAAAATGGAAAAGCAAAAGAAGTGTCTTTTTGTAATATCCCAGCGTTTCTTTTAAAAAGCATTTCCGTTGATGTTGAGGGGATTGGGCGTATAGATGCCGATATTGCGTACGGAGGGAATTTTTACGCAATCATTGATGCGAAATCGGTTGGATTGGAGTTAATTCCAGAGAATGCTTCTCACATAATTGAAACAGCAATTAACATTAGAAACATCATTAATGAAAAAGTTGAAATCGTTCATCCGCAATATGCGTTTATTAAAGGGTTAACTCATGTTGAGTTTTTTACTGAACCAACTCATGAGGAAGCAGATGTGAAAAACACAGTGATTGTTCCTCCAGGAGGAATCGATCGTTCTCCATGTGGAACGGGTACCTCTGCGAAATTAGCTGTCCTATATGCGAATCAAGAAATTTCAATTGACGAAGAATTTGTGCATGAAAGCATTGTCGGTTCTTTATTTAGAGGACGCGTATTGGAAACGACAGATGTGGAAGGGGTTGAGGCTGTTGTAACTCAAATTACAGGATCCGCTTGGTTAATGGGGATGCACCGATTCTTCTACAATGAGGAAGATCCACTTAAAGAAGGCTTTCTGCTCATTCCGCCAATGGAACATGAAATGGAGGACGTGAAATGAAAATTCAGAAGACGTATTCAACGATAGATGTGCACGTAGCTGGGGAAGCATTTCGTGTTATTAAAGATGTGCCATTCATTCATTATCAAAATTTGGAGCAGTTAAATGAGCAGTTTATGCATGTATTTGCAGATGACATCTACCTTTTATTAAACGAACCGCGCGGGTTTGCTGGGTTGAATGGTTGTCTTGTTGTTCCGACGATTAACGAACAAGTAGATGCCGCAGTATTATTTTTAAATCATGAAGGAACGGTTCCAATTCATTACGGCGGCATTGTTGCTGTAATTACAACTTTACTGGAATGCGGTCATCTACAGCCGAGAGCATCAAATGAATATAAAATCGAAACGCTCAGAGGTGTGATTTCAGTTACCGCTATGATGGAGAATGATGAAGTAGTTTCGGTGATGATAGAAAGTGAACCGTGTCAAGTAGTAGAAACAAACATTTCTCATTCGAATATCAATACACAGTTCTCCCTCGTGCAAGCCGATCAATTATATGCAGTGTTTGAGAAAGGTGATATTGCCGCAGAAATTTGTGTTGAGGAACTGTCTGAATTGAAGAGATGGGGACAAACGATGCATCAGGCTCTTGAGTCGAAATTTCCAGTAAGAGGTATCATTTTAATGGATGATTCACATTTAAAAGAGGGCCGAATTAAAACAATCACGTTTCGTGAAGACCAGTATATCGTTCGCTCTCCCGGCTTTGAATCGACAAAGGCGTGTTATACAAGTTTACTTGCTAAAGGGAGATTGGATATGGAACCGCCATTTGTAAATGAAAGTATTTTCGGTAGCACTTTGACCGTACAAGTAGCCAAACAAACAGAGGATGGATACAAATTCACTTTAAAAAGCCGCGGTTTTATTACTGGAATGCAGATGTTTGTATTAGATCCGACAGACCCGTTACCTGCTGGCTTTTTACTAAAATAATGGAAATGTAACAATGTACCTCTATACGAGATTTATAGATTAATAAAAACGATTGTCTATATAAATACAAATTGCCCCCCTTTTTTTAGGGGAGGTGAGAGCATCTGGCCATGCATAGCAGTGGTCAGGACCTGTTTCTGCCACATGCAAGGTTTAAAACAAAGGGAGAAAGCAAGTAGCCGTCATGCTTTGTTTTGCACAACTGCGGCTTGTATGTTGAATAATCAAAATGGAATTATACGGTAAAAATATTAAGGGGGAAATAGAAATGACAACAATTAAAGGAGCTTATCCAGTGTTAATTACTCCAATGAATGAGGCGCAGGAGATTGATTGGGGCGGTTTGAAAAATAATGTGAACTACTTCGTAGAGCAAGGCGTTGCAGGTATTGTGATTAACGGAAGTACTGGAGAGTTTGTAAGTTTATCAAAAGAAGAAAAGTTCCAAATGGTTGAAACTGTATTGAAAGAAGTAAACGGCCGCATTCCGGTTATTGTAGGCACAGCAGCTGAAACAACAAAAGAAACGATTGAATATACGAAACAGGCGGAGGCACATGGTGCAGATTGTGCACTCATTATTAATTCTTATTACTGCAAACCGAAAGAAGAAGAGATTTATTTCCACTTTAAAAAAGTATCAAATGCAGTGAATGTACCGATTATGTTGTACAACAATCCGTTTACATCTGGCGTTGATATGAGTACAGAGTTGATGCTGAAAATCGGAAAAGAATGTGAAAGGGTTACTCACATTAAAGAATCAAGTGGAGATATCCGCAAAGCAAGAGATCTTGTTAGACAAGGCAAAGGGGATATTGAAATTTTCTGCGGTTCAGAAGATTTAGTTATGGAGTCTTATTTAGTCGGGGCAACGGGCTGGATTTCTGTTGCAGGGAATATTGTGCCAAAGCTTGTTACGCAAATGTTTAATCATTTCCAAAAGGGTGAGTTAAAAGAAGCTTGGGAAATCAATGATCGTATTTTACCGCTTTGTACATTCCTTGAGGGGTCAGGAAAATACGTGCAAATTGTGAAACGTTCGATGGAATTAAATGGGCAGGCAGGAGGACCCTCTCGTTATCCTCGTTTAGGATTGACACCTGAGGAAGATCAAAAACTTAAGGATATTTTATCAAGTTTAACGGCTGCTTCACGTGTGTAAAATGAAAAATCCATCAGTAAGGGGGTTCTTCATCCCCTGCTGATAGTTAGTTGAACGAATCGATCTTCTTAGGATTTGGTAGGGTTTTACTGACCGTAAATAGCGGGATATAAAATGTAAAGGGGAGAGGAATATGTTAACTGCACAGATAGAATTAAAGCCGAGGGTGAAAGCTTTTTTAGAAGGAAATATTGAGCTCTTTATCGATGGGAAATTTGTATCAGCTCTAAGCGGCAAAAAGTTTGAAACTTATAATCCGGCAACAGAAGAAGTACTTGCTTTCGTAAGTGAAGCCGGGGAAGATGATGTTGATTTAGCGGTAAAGGCTGCACGCCGGGCATTTGAAAAAGGGCCGTGGCCTGAACTTAGTGCGGCTGAAAGAGCACATTTAATTTACAAGCTGGCTGATTTAATTGACGAACATAAAGAAGAACTAGCTCAATTGGAAGCGCTGGATAATGGAAAACCATATCAAGTAGCGCTAGAGGATGATATTCCGGCAACGGTAGAGCATTACCGTTATTACGCTGGCTGGGCAACGAAAATACTTGGTCAAACAACCCCGATCTCAAAGGACTATTTAAACTATACACGTCATGAACCGATTGGTGTTGTCGGCCAAATTATTCCATGGAACTATCCGTTAGTGATGGCTGCGTGGAAAATGGGAGCAGCACTTGCGACAGGATGTACAATCGTCTTAAAACCTGCTGAGCAAACGCCGTTATCTCTATTATATACAGCACAGCTTTTTAAAGAAGCTGGCTTCCCAGATGGCGTCGTGAATTTCGTCCCTGGATTTGGTCAAACAGCAGGAGCAGCGATTGTCAATCATCATGATATTGAAAAAGTGGCTTTTACAGGTTCGACTGATACTGGCAAGTATATTATGCGCCAAGCAGCTGAAACGATCAAACATGTGACATTAGAGCTTGGAGGAAAATCACCAAATATTATTTTAGAAGATGCAAATATAGGTGAGGCAATTACTGGTGCTTTTAACGGTATTATGTACAACCATGGTCAAAACTGCAGTGCAGGATCTCGCGTGTTCGTTCATAGAAAACATTACGAAACAGTGGTGGAAGAATTAGCGAAACGCGCGAACAATGTAAAACTTGGTGCAGGAATGGAAAAAGGTACTGAAATGGGACCGCTTGTTTCGAAAAAGCAACAAGAACGTGTGTTACGTTATATCGAAAAAGGAAAAGAAGAAGGGGCAAGAATTGCAGCTGGTGGTGAGAAAGTGTTTGAAAAAGGATACTTCGTTCAGCCAACTATTTTTGCTGATGTTACAGATGAGATGACAATCGCAAAAGAAGAAATATTTGGTCCAGTAGTCGCAGTTCTGCCATTCGATACGGTTGAAGAAGTGATTGAAAGAGCGAATAACACTCCATTTGGACTCGCTGCAGGTGTATGGACAGAAAATATTAAAACTGCACATCAAGTGGCGAATCGCTTAAAAGCTGGCACAGTATGGATTAATGACTACAACTTAGAAGACGCTGCAGCGCCGTTCGGTGGCTATAAACAATCAGGTATTGGACGCGAAATGGGATCTTATGCACTCGACAACTATACAGAAGTAAAGAGCATTTGGGTGAACTTGAAATAAAGTGAAACTTCCATCAGTGGGGGCTTACTGCCCGTTAATGCGGGATAAAAATTGAAAATAGACATAAAAAAATCTTTCTTTTTAGGTGGGCAAGAGCATCTGGCCATGCATAGAAGCGGTCAGGTCCTTTTCCTGCCACATGCAAAATTTAAAACAAAGGGAGAAAGCAAGTAGCGGGCATGTTTTATTCTGCATAGCGGTGGCTTATATGTCGAATAAAATTAAAATGCATTTATCTGTAGATGCTAATTGAAAAACTGAAAAAAATCTTTCTTTGTCATGTGGAAGAGAGTATCTGGCCGCGCGTAGAAGCGGTCAGGTCCTTTTTCCTGCCACATGCGAAATTTAAAACAAAGGGAGAAAGCGAGTAGCGGACATGTTGTGTTCTGCATAGCAGTGATTTATATGTTGAGAAAATTAAAATACATTTATATATTTAGAGGGTATTCTATCTACTAAACGTTAAGGGGAATTTATATTGTCCTTCTAGAAAATTATGAAATAATGGCAATAGTCTCTCTTTAAAATACTGAAAATTAAGAAAATGACACAAGAGAGGAGAGGTTAGGGTATGTCTAACAAAGGCAAGTTTAAAAGAGAAATATCACTACTGGATTTAGCCTTTATCGGTTTTGGCTCTATGTTTGGATCAGGCTGGTTGTTTGCTGCTAGCCATGTTGCAGGAATAGCAGGTCCGGCTGGAATTATTTCATGGGTCATTGGTGGAATCGCTATTTTGTTATTAGGACTTGTATATTGTGAACTTGGGGCATCACTTCCGCGAGCTGGAGGAATTGTTCGTTATCCTGCATATTCTCATGGTCCGATACTCGGATATTTATTAGGATTCATTACTCTTATTGCATTTTCAAGTTTAATTGCAATTGAAGTAGAAGCGGCTAGGCAATATGCTGCAGCCTGGTGGCCAAGTCTGACTCAAGAAAATTCTACTTTGCCGACTGTAAGCGGCTGGTTTATGCAATTTGGACTGCTCGTCATTTTCTTTTTATTAAATTATTGGAGTGTAAAAACATTTGCGAAATCGAATTTAATCATAACCATCTTTAAATTTTTTGTACCAGCATTAACAATTATTGTATTGTTAATGTATTTACATGGCGATAATTTTTCAAGTGCTGGTTTCGCACCGTTTGGATTTTCTGGTGTACAAGCAGCTATTTCTGCAGGCGGTGTTATTTTTGCTTATTTAGGACTGACACCTATTGTATCAGTTGCAAGTGAAGTGAAAAAACCGCAAAAAACAATACCGATTGCTCTTCTTTTGTCTGTGATCTCTTCAACAATTATTTACGTTCTTTTGCAAGTTGCTTTTATTGGCAGCATTCCAATTGAAATGCTTAGCCAAGGCTGGGCAGGAATTAGTAAAGAATTTAGTTTACCATTTAAAGATATTTCTGTTCTCTTAGGACTGAGTTGGATGGTCTATTTTATCGTTTCCGATGCCATTATATCACCGAGCGGAACGGGAAATATTTATATGTCTGCTACTCCTCGCGTTGTATATGGATGGGCTCAAAGCGGAACTTTATTTAAAGTATTTTCTAAAGTTGATGCCAAATCAGGGATACCAAGACCTGCACTTTGGCTTACATTTGTCCTTTCTGTTTTCTGGACATTGCCATTTCCTTCATGGGAAGCATTAATTAATGTTGTTTCTGCAGCGCTTGTATTAAGTTATGCTCTCGCGCCGATTACAACGGCGGCGCTTAGAAAACGGGCTCCTGAACTAAATCGTCCATTTTTAGTAAAAGGAATGTCAATCATTGGACCTCTTTCATTTATCATTGCCTCATTAATCGTGTACTGGTCTGGTTGGCAAACACTTTCTTGGTTATTATCTTCACAAGTTATCATGTTTGTCATCTATCTATGTTGCAAAAAATGGGCACCAACTTCACAAGTATCTTTTGCCCAGCAAATCAAATCATCGTTATGGCTCGTTTTTTACTACATTGCCATAATGGTGGTGTCGTACTTCGGTATGTTTGGCGGGGGAAAGGGGTATTTAACCTATTCAACAGATTTGCTAGCTGTTAGTATTGTTTCTTTGGTTAGCTATTACTGGGCGATTCATACGGCTTTACCAGTTGTCGATTTGGATGATGAAGATGAAGTGGAGAGCTCTGATTATGTACAGGTAGAGAATGCGCCGGTTAGTAAATGATATTTGTATAAGAACAAATTGAAAAAACGATCTAAAAACCTTTTTCTCTTTAGGTTGGCGAGAGCATCTGGCCATGCATAGCAGCGATCAGGGCCTTTTTCTGCCACATGCTAGGGTTAAACAGAGGGAGAGTGCAGATCATTTCTTTTCAGTATAACAATGACTTGGATGTTGATAAATCAAATGGGTTTATGAGGTTCTAGTTCGAAAAATAAAAACAAAGAAAAGGAAGAAGCAATGGTTTTATCAAGACCTAAATTGTAAAAAGTCATAAAAAATAAAGGGCTATACATATTAGTCATGTCTAATATGTATAGCCCTTTTACTTCATGTTCAACAATCGCACTCTTTTCTGGAACAACAACATTTTCTATTAATGATTTTTTATCCACTCTGATTTATTCAATATATAGTGATTATATAATTCGTTTTCTGTTTTCTGTTGACTCAGATAAGTAAATCCACATTTTTCAATAACTTTATTTGATGAAACGTTGTTAATTAAAGCTACTGCGTTAATGACATCTAAATTTGTATTTGTAAACAAATAGTTAATCAATCCTGTAGACGCTTTAGTAGCGTATCCTTTCTTTTGATATTCACTTGAAATGGCATACATAATTTCTCTATTCGGTGAAGGTAGCTCATCTTTAATACCTGTACAGCACCAACCAATAAATTCATCGGTTTCCTTAATAAATACCCCTAGTTTTAAAAAATGACCATCTATGTTTGAGGTATTTACAGCGGCATCAAAAAATGCTTTATTTGCTGGTATCTCATAATTGGTAACCCAATCTACCCTTTGTTCTTTTGTTGATTTCCAGTCTGGCAAGAAATTAAATATTTCGGGTTGATTTGAAATTCTGTATATATTATCTGCATCTTTAATGGAAAACTCTTGGAGATAGATATCTCCGCAATCTATTCTAAATAATCTTTCTGATGTTTTATGCTTCATAACTCTTCCCCTTGTAGTCATATTTTCATTACTTCTTTTATTAAGCAATCTTATTCCATTTAACTCCCTTCTCCTTAATTGTGTAATGATAATAAAGTTGTTTAATTTCTACGCTATAAACACGCATAACACCGTCCGAACAATCGAACGATGTTTAGAATAATTGTTTAATTTTATTTATCCTTCTCTAATTTTTAAAAAATCAGCAACAATAAAGTTTTTTAATAAGTTAAGTATTCTTCTGCAATAGTGGAACAATTGGATGAAATTTTATTTTTTAAAATTAATTTAAAAAAGTAGTTCTCCATGATAATTCTAAGTATAAATAATATTGTAAGTAGGTTTGATAACTCCATTAGAATACTGTTTCATGTTCACTAACTTTAATTTAAGACGTGGTTTTACGCTACCAAATAGAGAAATACCTTCACCGACTATAATTGGATTAACCTTTAATACTAATTGATCAATAAGTTTATGTTTAAACAACGACCCAGCCAATTCTCCGCCTCCACACAACCAAATTTTACCGTTATATTGTTTTTTGAGGTTCTTAATAAACCCTATAGCATCTCCTTTAATAAGTTCAACTTCCTCGTTTGCCTCAAACTGTATGGAGTTTGAAAATATGTAATGTTTTATGCCCTTATATCCAGGTTCACCAGGTTTAGCACCGAATTGAAACCCAAACTCATATGTTTTCCCCCCCATCAACACGGCATCGTATTCCTGAATATCTGCTAAAAAGTCTGGGACATGATCCCCCTCAAATAAAAAGAGAGAATTATTAATATTTCCTTCTATCATACCTTGATCCGCAATAAAATTGTCCAGTGAAACCGCAACATGATAAATCAATTCAGCCATTCAGTCATTCCTCCAAGATAATGAATTGCCTAATTAATTCTATGAAACCAGCTTAATTTCCTTTATGTATTAATCAAACTGCTCAGTTAACTGAATAAACTTTATTTCGTTAATTGAATACCATCATTGACATTTTTAAATAACTTTATTGTAAATGTAACTACTCCTTTGGAAATTCAATAATTTTATTGTCATTTTACACTCACTACGCCTCCCGCTATGGGTTACGTCCTCCGCCTAAGTATGCGATATTTTCTGAATGTTATATACATATTAAACTGTATTTTCAATATCTGGATAACTAATCTAATATGTATAAGAAAAGAGGATATATGCTCATATATTGAACATAATATCCTCTTCTTAGTTTAGTCTATTTAAGTACAGAGAGGCGTTTCTTCTTTTTTCTGAATTTACTAATATTTTTGTGGTATAATATGGATAATGATGGTTTTTTTAGGGGGCGAATGCATTGCGTGAGGCTTTACAACAACGTTGGAGTTTGGAGGGAATTTTCCCTGGAGGAAGTGAGTCTTCTGAATTTAAACAATTTCTCATAGAACTAGAGGAAGATATTTCTAAAGAAACAGCGACAACAATAGAAACGAAGGAACTGGAAGCAATAAGTGGATTCGAACGGTGGATCGAACAAATGAATCGAATCCAAGAGCTATCTACTCGCTTGCTTGAGGCAACCCACTTTGTGGAATGTTTGAAATCAGAAAATGTTGAAGATGAGAAGGCTATTATATTAAGTGAAAAAGTAAGGGATATTTCATCACAATTTGAGATCGTTATAAACGATTTTGAACAAGCGTTGGTACATATACCGGATGAGATTTGGGAGCGGCTATTGCAAATGGAAAAAATAAACCAGCTTGCTTATCCACTGCAAGAAAAAAGAGAAAAGGCGAGAGGAAAATTACCAGTAGCACAGGAAAAGTTAATTCAGGATCTTTCTATTAATGGATATCATGCATGGGTCAATTTATATAACTCTGTCACTGGAAAAACGAAGATTGTTTTAGAGGAAGAAGGACAAAGGCAATACCTTAGTTTTGGACAAGTCTATAATCTATTACATTCATCTATCAATCACCATAGTAGAAGAAATCTCGTAAATGCCTTACATCATGCAGGGGAAAAAGTGGCTGAGACATGCGCAGCAGCTTTAAATAACATTGCTGGTTTTCGATTGCAAGTATATAAACACCGGGGAGTAGATTCCATTTTAACAGAACCGCTTCGCTACAATAGAATGTCACAAACAACGCTTGATTCTATGTGGGAAGCTGTCAATCAAAGTAAGCCTATCATAACTTCATATTTAAAAAGAAAGGCACGTTTACTAGGATTAGAAAAAATGGATTGGTTCGACATGTATACGCCTATAGGCAAGGTAACCAAGACTTATACATATGAAGAGGCTGCTGAAATAATCCTTACTGGTTTTCACTCTTTTAGCCCTAAATTAGCAAATTATACAGAAAGAGCATTTCAGGAAGGCTGGATTGACTCTGAAAACAGAGATACAAAAGCAAGTAGGGGATTCTCAGCTAGATTTCCACTAACAAAGCAAGCGCGCATCTTCATGAATTTTCAAGGAACACATAATAATCTCGCTATACTTGCCCATGAATTAGGACATTCTTTTCATCAAGGAATTATTTCAAATGATGTTCCTCCATTTGCCCAGCAGTATACGATGGCTGTTAGTGAAACAGCTTCTACCTTTGCTGAGACGATTATTTTAAATAAGGTCATGCAAGATATTTCAAATGAACATGAAAAACTGCTCCTTCTAGAGGCAAAGATACAAACTGCGCTTAGTTATTTAATAGGAGTACAGGGGAATTTTATATTCGAAAAAGATTTTTATGAAATCCGAAAAAAGCGGGTTGTAGGAGTAGATGAATTGAGCCAGTTGATGGAGAAGGCTCAACAGTATGCGTTCAATGATTATCTTGCTTCTTATCATGATCTTTCATGGATTTGGAATCGTCATTTCTATTTCACAGATAAACCTTTTTATAATTTCCCGTACACATTTGGTTTTCTATTTAGCCAAGGGATCTACGCAAATGCTCTTCAAGAAGGACATTCCTTTGAAGAAAAGTATATAGATTTGCTTCGAGATACTGGGAGAATGACTGCTGAGCAATTAGCTTTTCAACATCTTGGTTTTGATTTAACAAAACAAGAATTTTGGGAGAAAGCAATGCAAATTGTTTTACAAGATATAAAAGATTATCTTGCTTTAACAGAGAAGTCTCTGAGTGTGGAGGGAATGAAATGCCGAATGTAGCATCAAAAACAGAAGAGTTAAGAACGAAACTACAAAACATATTAACTAGCGAATATAAAGAGTTGGGAATTAAAAGTTTGGAAGTAGCAGGAAGCGGTGTACAAAATGTTGTGTTTCGAGGAGATTCAGAAACAGGTTCTTTCGCTTTTCGTGTACCATGGGAACGTGAAGTTGCTAATATAAATGAAAATTTATTTAGCAGTCGCCTTTCATTACAAAAGGAAGCAAAGCTTTCAGAGTTTTGTCATTCTCAAGGAATTCCTGTGCCAGCTGCTCATGGACTGCATCTTTCTGAGGAACTTGATTTTCTAATTTCAGACTATATAGTTACTGACTCCACTCCGATTTCTTCTTACAAAATTGGAGAATTAGCCAATAAGCTTCATCATATACCGATTGAAGATTTACATTATGAAAATGGACAGTCGACAGAAAAGCATATAGCAGAGCGCCTTGTTAGAAGGCTACAATCATTTAACGAAATTACTTCTTTACGTATTCCATTTCCAAAAGCAGAAGAAATTGAAGCAATTTTAAAGGAGGGGGAACAGATAAAGAGGCTGCTTCATATGGATATTCGACCTGCCAATATAATTGGTCATGGCGGAGAAATTCAGGCAATCGTTGACTGGGATAATGCTCTCATTGGTCATCCGCTTCTCGAACTGATGAGAATAGCGGAAGTGAATGAAGTGAATTGGAGTGAATTTAAAGCCGGGTATAAAGATGAGCATATTTTTGATTCTCTTCCCCAAAGTGTTTGTCTGTTTTACAGGCTTGATACGGCGTTGATGCTTGCGAACCTTTTTATCGCTCAGCTTAAAATAAAAGAGAAAGGGCTGTATTATAAGGAACGCGTTGAAGTAATTAATAACGAAATACATAAAGTTTTATAGAGTGAAACTTTATATTAATACAAATTAAAAAAACGACATAAAAACCTTCTTTTTTTAGGTGGGCGAGAGTGTCTGGCCATGCGTAGAAGCGGTCAGGGCCTTTTTCTGCCACGTGCAAGGGTTAAAACAAAGGGAGAAAGCAAGTGCAGGTCTCTACTCCTGAAGGTATAAAAAAGGTTGAAGTGCCCTTATGTTCAGCCGGGAAAACATTATCAATACAAGGATATGTAACCGAATTAGAGGCGGCTGGATTCTCTATCGTATTTACAGAACAAGGTGGCGGAGCAAATATGCCTTTTGCAGCTATTATTATAGCGAGAACTTAGATTAAGACATTTTATATGAATATATACTATAAGTAGGAGAAAAGAACATGGATATCAATTTTAAAATTGAAAAAGTAAAACTAGAGAACAAAACAGTTTTAAAGAATTTGACGGAACTATATAAATATGATTTCAGCGAATTTGATCCTGAAGATGTGAATGAGCACGGTTTGTATGAATATATGTACGTAGATCATTATTTTACAGAGGAAGGTCGCTTTCCATTTTTTATAAAAGTGAACGAAAAATATGCAGGTTTCGCATTGATCAGAGAGATCGAGGAAAATGGTCGTACATACTATTCGATGTCAGAATTTTTTGTAATGAAAAAGTATCGGAAAAATGGTGTAGGAAAACAAGCAGCTATCCAATTGTTTTGTAAATTCCCTGGGGAATGGGAAGTTGCAGAGATGGAAGAAAATACTCCAGCTCAAGCGTTTTGGAGAAAAGTCATTTCTTTATACACAAATAATGAGTATCGAGAGATTAGGAAAGCAGATTGGGATGGTCCAATTCAAGTGTTTCATTCGAGCGGGAGTATGTAAGTGTTGTAAAGTGATAATAAAGTTATTTAATTTCGATATAAAAATATAAGAGCCTTGCTACATTTTCTTGTAGTAAGACTCTTTAAAGTTGTTTAATTTTTATTGAACGAAAGCACCCGTTATACTCTATTTAGTTGGAAAAGTTATTTATTAGAAAAATTGTCAATCACTTGAATAGACAGTTTCAACGCTTTTATTCTTCTTTCTAAAAGCGTTCTTTGGGGACTACTAGCCTTTGACTTATCATAAATGGTCTCAATTGATGGAAGCAAACCAGTAAGAACATTGCGAGCTTCTGCTAAATCTTCCTGGGTGTAATGATGGGGTCTTTGATTCCAAACATTTTCTAGCATTGCTAAGCCGATGCAAACAGCTTTGAGTCGTTTCTTTACTAAGGTAGTATTTGCACCTTTCTGAGTCATCTGTGACAAGGCATTTTCGAGTTTACTAATTGTCGATTGTAAAGATTTTATTGATTCCAATTTATCTACATTTGATACGTTTTCCATATTAGTACTGTCCCTTCTTCGTTTCTGAATTATTTTGCTTGATACTTGATAAAATCGTTAAGAGCCCTTATTTCACTCGCAATATTTTAACATAAATAACTAACTCTCTTTGAGAGGGATTCTCAACAATATGGCCCAATTGTTGAACACAAGTTAACTAACACTCTTCAACTAACCTGCCTGTTAGTCCAATAAGAATTAAAGAAATTTATTATTTTTTAACCGACTTTATTGTAAATTAAACAACTTTTTGTCACTTAACAAGTGTTTCTATATATTATGGGGGGAATATCATGGTACTACAAAGAGTAAGCTTAATAACAATTGGTGCGTTTAACTTGCCGGTTCTTCGGGCATTTTACAAAAGTTTAGGGTGGGAAGAAACGGAAATAAGTTCAGATAATTACGCTGCTTTTAAAACGGCAGGTGTTATTCTTTCTATCTTTCCTATTGAGGAATTAGCAAAGGATGCTGGCGTTTCAATTACTCAAGATGTAGAAACGTTTCGCGGTGTCACTTTTGCGATTAACGTAGATCATCCTGAACAAGTTGATACAACAATTGAAGAGATTCGCAAAGTAGGCGGAAGAATTTTAAGAGAGCCAAGCGATGCGTTCTGGGGAGGGAGAACAGCATATTTTGCTGACCCTGAAAACAATCTTTGGGAGGTTGCTTGGAACCCGGATTCTGTATTTGATGAAAGAGGGGCTATGATTGCTTTCTAATTTATTTAGTACATCTACTATCGGGTGCGTTCAAGAAGAAATTAACAGAGTCTTATATATAAATCCAATTTGTTTTTTAACATATAGATTGGTGTTATGAAAAAAAGGAACCTGCACTTGTTTGCTCTTTTTGGTTTTCGCTGCGCATGTGGCAGAAATAGGCCCTGACCGATTCTATGCATGGCTAGATGCTCTCGCCCACCGAAAAAGAAAAGGGTTTTTTATATTAGTTTTTCAATTTGTATTTATATAATAAAAAGGTGAGCACAACAACCTGTGCTCACCTTTTGTTTTTTATTTTAAGTTCTCTGGATTTAACGCTTCTAATTCAGGTACAACGAAGCGGCCGTCTTTACGGATTAATACGTCGTCGAAGTAAATTTCTCCGCCGCCGTATTCAGGGCGTTGGATGCATACTAAATCCCAGTGGATGTTAGAGTTGTTGCCATTCCACGCATCGTCGTATGCTTGTCCAGGAGTGAAGTGGAAGCTACCGTCGATTTTCTCGTCGAATAGAATATCACCCATTGGATGTAAAATGTATGGATTTACGCCGATTGCGAATTCACCAACGTAGCGTGCCCCTTCGTCTGTGTCGAAAATTTTGTTAATGCGTTCTGTATCGTTTGCAGTTGCTTCAACAATTTTACCGTCTTTAAATGTAAGTTTTACATTTTCGAACATGTAACCGTTGTATGGAGATGGTGTGTTGTAAGAAACTGTACCGTTAACAGAATCGCGAACAGGTGCAGAGTATACTTCGCCATCAGGAATATTTAAATGACCAGCACACTTAACTGCCGGGATGTCTTTAATAGAGAATGTTAAGTCAGTGCCAGGTCCAACAAGACGTACTTTATCTGTTTTGTTCATTAACTCAACAAGATTATCCATCGCTTTATCCATTTTCGCGTAGTCTAAGTTACATACGTCAAAGTAGAAGTCTTCAAATCCTTCTGTGCTCATTTTTGCAAGCTGTGCCATAGAAGCGTTTGGATAACGAAGGACAACCCATCTTGTTTTTGGAACACGAATGTCTCTATGTACTTTTTTACCTACTGTGTTTCCATAAATTTTCATACGCTCACTCGGAACGTCAGCTTGTTCATTTACGTTATCACCAGAGCGAAGGCCGATATAAGCATCCATATCTTTCATTACGCTTGCTTCATACGCAGCGATTTGCTCGAAATGTTCTTCTGTTGCGCCCATCATTAAAGAGCGGTCTACTTGATGATCTTTTAATAGTACGAATGGATAGCCACCAGCTTCATATGCAGCTTTTACAAGTGCTGTTACTAGCTCTTTTTGTAAACCGAAGTTTTCAATTAATACTTTTTCGCCCTTTTGTAAACGAATAGAGTAATTAATTAAATTTTTTGCTAATGTTTCAATACGTGGGTCTTTCATATGTAAAGCCTCCCTTATATATGTATCCTTCCTTATTGTAACCTACTTATCTGAATTTGTTTAATAATTTATCAAAATATTGGCAAGAAAATTATAAATGTAAAATGTGAAAAGGATAAGTTGTAGATAAGGGTTATTTCCTGCCGTGAACTACATCTCCATTAAAATGGAGAGCTTCGGATTCCCAACAAAAGTCGGTACATCACGGGCGTGCTCAACACCACTACTGGTTGTCACAAGACTTTCAGATACTTGATAGGTAGTAAATACCTACCGCATCTGACCAAACTTTTATCTCCTCAATAAATTGAGGAGATGAAAGTTCGGGTTTCCTAAAACGAAAAAGAGTAACCAGTATGTATTTCTGGTTACTCTTTTTTTATACATGCTATTTATCAATAAATAGTTTATACTTTATTTCATTTGATCAAACATTGTTTTAACATCTTTAGAGTTAGGGGTTGCATATAAAGTTGGTGTGCCAGAAGTTGAACGCCGAGATGTCACTGCAAAAACATAACCAAGATCTTGATTAATTCTTTCTCTCAACCAAGGCCCTCCACTAGCTCCTCCATTCATACCACAACTCATGGCGGCATCGCTGCTAAACAATCCTCTACTAGTTGTAGGTCCGTCGCAATAATAAGCTATCTGTCCATCATATGGTTTTTCGGCGGGCCAACCAAAAATACGAACGTCTGGTTGCTTCGTACCATATCCAGTCGAAAGTCCGTTCCCTCCAATCGTATTTACTAAGTCTTTTCCATTCCTCGGGAAAACAGTAAAAAATGCTTGGTCGTAGCTAAAATTACTATCATTTATCCAGGAGTTGAATGTCCGAGCGTCTTTCCAGTTCCAAATACCATAAGGTGTTGAACCATTACGATATGCCGGAGCAAATGCAATATTTGAGTGCCATCCTTTCCCTTTCCCTCCATGGACACAATGGCCTGCTGTTATAACAAGATTTTTATAATTATTATTAATTGAAGAAGCAGAACAAACATAATCTTTTCCGCCATATGAAAAAAATACTTTTCCTGCTGTAGATGGAACAACTACATTTGCTTCGTTTATGTTATTGTTAGTTTCGGGTAGAACGGGATCAGAAATATTAGTAGGCTCTCCTATTAAAGAAGATTCAAATTGCTCTGGATTCGTTTCTTTTTTTCCATCATTTTTAATTTTGTCTGCTGGAATTGCATTTTTCATCTTTTCTTTTGTCCAATAGCCGGCAGGATCTTCTGTATTTTTTGGATCTTGAATAGTAGGTGGGATTGTTGGAGCAGTTTTAGATTGGGTAAGAGAATCGTTATTTCTTAAAGTAGTATTTTCATCATTAGATGTTGCAAATGCTAAATTAGTACTTAAACATAATGTGAAAATTATACTAAATATAGTTCCAAAAACCAAAAAATGTAGTCTTTTCATAAATGCCCCCTTGGATATATTTGGTAATTGCAGCCACAATCATATCATATTTCAATTCGTTATTCACTATGAAAACAAATTGAAACATTCGCATAAAATTTTTTGTTTGTATGTAGTCCCTTTCATGACCACATATAAAGAAAAAACGAGTGAAGACCACTTTTTGTTTTACATAGCAGTGACTTATAGGTTCAAAAATTAAAATGGATTCATCTTGCATTCCCATTTCAAGATATTTAGGAAACAAAGAAAATATGTGGGGGACTGGCATGTACTTAATTGGGCGGAAGGTTCACTTTATTTCAATAAAAGGTAAAATTCATAGCCAAATATGGAACAATTAGAATGAAACAGAAAATGATTGTATAATAGAAAAAAGAATAAAAAATATAAAGGAGTGGTTCGTATGCAAATTCTTTTATACGTCGGTGTAGCCATTATCGCAATTGCGTTTGCCGTATTAGTTGTATATGTATGTAGAACATTAGTATCTGTTCAAAAAACGTTAGAAAATGTCGCAAGTACGATGGAAGGCCTGGAAAAACAAATGCAGGGCATTACAGTGGAAACAGAGCAACTTCTTCATAAAACAAATGCATTAGCAGATGATATTCAAAAGAAATCACAGTCGCTAAATAAAGTGATGGAAGGTGTAGAGGGAATCGGAACAACGATTCATTCTCTAAATACACGATTACGCGGCGTTTCTGATTCTGTTGCACATCAAGTAGAAAATAATGCTGATAAAGTAGCGCAAGTAGTACAATGGAGTAATGCGGTCATTGATGTGTACAATCGCTTCCGGACAAAAAAGAAAGAAGATGAAGTAGAGAAGTTTGAAAGAACAGAGAAAAAGCCGAAAAAAGAAAAGAAATTGCCACGGCTTCCGATTCGAATGAGAGGTGAATAATATGAATATGACAAAGATTGAAACAATGGAACAATTCGAAGGAATAACAGCAAGTAAAGAGCCATATATCTTGTTTAAACATAGTACAACATGTCCAATTAGCCACGGTGCTTTCACAGCGTTTCAAGAATATCGCAGTGAAGAGCAAGCTGTGCCAGCATATTATTTATATGTACAGGATGCACGTCCTGTTTCCAATAAGATTGCTGAGCACTTTGGAATTAGACATGAATCGCCGCAAGTATTATACATAAAAGATGGTAAAGTTTTCTGGCATGCATCACATTGGAACATTACAAAGCAAGCATTAAAAGAAAATATGAAATAAGGAAAAGCAAGCAAACACGCTTGCTTTTCTTTATTTTCTGAAAATAATATTGACGGGCTATATATTTTACGATTAAATGAAGGGGAAATAACGATTCCATATGCATTCTCGTGCGATGTGTATGAAGTGACATCTGCATATGTATCATATATAATAAATTATCTTATGAATGATATTTATATTTACTTATTAGTATACATATAAAACTTGAAAGAGGTGGCTTTATTATGGCATCACAGGAGTTAGATCGATTACGTTCTCAAATTGACGAAACGAACTTACAAATTTTAAAGTTATTAAATGAACGCGGTCGGCTTGTACAAGAAGTCGGCAAGTTAAAAGAAGTACAAGGTGTGAAACGTTTTGATCCAGTACGTGAACGCAAAATGCTCGATTTAATTGCGGAAAATAATGATGGGCCATTTGAAACATCAACGCTTCAACATTTATTTAAACAAATTTTTAAAACAGGGTTAGAGTTGCAAGAAGATGATCATCGTAAGGCCCTTCTTGTATCCCGTAAGAAAAAGTCAGATGATACGATTGTTAACATTAAAGGTGAAAAAATTGGTGATGGCAATGCGCATTTTATTATGGGACCATGTGCAGTTGAAAGCTATGAACAAGTTCGCCAAGTAGCTGAGGTAATGAAAGAACAAGGCTTAAAACTTATGCGCGGCGGAGCATTTAAACCACGTACATCACCATATGATTTCCAAGGTCTTGGTATTGAAGGGTTGAAAATTTTACGCCAAGTAGCAGATGAGTATGATTTAGCTGTTATTAGTGAAATTCTAAATCCAAATGATATTGAAATGGCGCTTGATTACGTAGATGTCATTCAAATTGGTGCACGTAATATGCAAAACTTCGAGCTGTTAAAAGCAGCTGGTTCTGTGAATAAGCCGGTATTATTAAAACGAGGATTATCCGCAACAATTGAAGAATTTATGTATGCGGCAGAATATATTATTGCACAAGGAAATGGCGATATTATTTTATGTGAGCGCGGTATTCGTACGTATGAGAAAGCAACGCGAAATACGTTAGATATTTCTGCTGTACCAATTTTAAAGAAAGAAACGCACTTGCCAGTTGTTGTTGATGTAACACATTCAACAGGGCGCCGTGATTTATTATTGCCAACTGCAAAAGCGGCAATGGCAATCGGTGCAGATGCAATTATGGCAGAAGTACATCCTGATCCAGCTGTAGCACTTTCTGATTCGGCGCAGCAAATGGATATTCCAGAGTTCAATGCATTTATGAATGAATTAAAAGCATTTCGTATGAGATAGTAAGCGGATAGCTTACTATCCACAAATAGTGGGATAATGGCTTCGAAAATCTATGTAGCTGTGTGCTGCATAGATTTTTTTCTGGAAAATGGGTATTTTTATATTAAAAATATGAAAATATAAGAAAAGGAACGAATTTTTTCGAAACTTTTTCGGGAAAATATTGTCTCAATCCTTATTTGTATCGTATCATTAGTGAAAGGGCTCGGAAGTGACATCTTTAAGTAGAGTGGATGTCTTTTTTTTCATTCAAGTTAACTGATACATATTATATAGATGAATTTTATAAAGGAGTGTGTGAAAAGATGAACGTAACAATATATGATGTAGCGCGTGAAGCAAATGTCTCAATGGCAACAGTATCACGTGTTGTGAACGGTAATCCAAATGTAAAACCAACAACAAGAAAGAAGGTATTAGAGGCGATTGAGCGCCTTGGTTATCGTCCAAATGCAGTAGCACGCGGATTAGCAAGTAAGAAAACAACAACAGTTGGAGTTATTATTCCAGATATCTCTAACACGTTTTATTCAGAACTTGCACGTGGTATTGAAGATATCGCAACAATGTACAAATATAACATTATTTTAAGTAACTCTGACCAAAATAAAGAGAAAGAATTCCATTTATTAAATACAATGCTTGGGAAACAAGTAGATGGTATCGTATTTATGGGAGAAGATATTACAGAGACTCACGTAGAAGAATTTAAAAAATCTCCTGTTCCAATCGTACTTGCGGCATCGTTTGATGAGCAAAATATTACACCATCTGTAAATATCGATTACACACAAGCAGCGTATGATGCAATGAAGCATTTCTTAGAGAAAGGTCATACAAGAATTGGTTTCGTATCTGGCCCTTACGTTGATAAAGCAGGCAGTGCGAAAAAATTACAAGGTTACAAACGAGCATTAGAAGAAGCAGGTATTGCTTACGATGAAGAGCTTGTTGTGGATGGTGACTACACGTACGATTCTGGTATGGAAGCATTAGACAAACTATGGGAACTTGCTGAAAAACCAACAGCTGTATTCGTATCTTCTGATGAAATGGCACTAGGCGTAATTCATGCAGCACAAGATAAAGGTTTAAACGTACCAAATGATTTAGAAGTACTTGGTTTTGACAATACACGCCTTGCCATTATGGTACGCCCGCAGCTTTCAACAGTTGTACAACCAATGTATGACATCGGAGCGGTTGCAATGCGTTTATTAACAAAATATATGAACAAAGAAACGGTGGAAGATCATACAGTTATTTTACCGCACCGCATTCAGTTTAGAAATTCAACGAAGTAATAAGAAGAAAACTCGTGGGAATATAACCGCGAGTTTTTTATTTTGAAACGAGTATAGTTGCTTTGAAATGGAAGCTTCGCTTTAACATTATTTCTAATGTATAATGATACTAAAGGCTATGTGAGGGGGAGATGAAATGATCATTCTTTGGGGAATTACACTTTGCGCGACGGCTCTATTTGCTTATATGACATTAAAACAGAGTGGTATAAGACGATTTATTCCTGGCAGTACTTTGGCAGGAATAGCCCTAATCACATATGTTGCTTCCATTTTTTTAGAAAGCGCTGGAGAACAAGTACATGAGAAGTTTATATTTTTTTCTACTACATTATTTGTAGGCGCTATCATTATTTTACTTGTTGCAGGAATTATTTTGTTTATTCATACAAACTCAGAAACGTTATAGAAAAGAGAGCAGGCATACAGTACCTGCTCTCTTTATCTATTTGATTATGCATTATCTATTGATGCGTTTTGTTGTTTTAATAAATCGCGAATTTCTGTAAGAAGTACTTCTTCTTTTGTTGGTGCTGGTACTTCTTCTTTCCTTTCTGCTTCTTTTTTGAATGTTAGCTTATTAAATAACTTAATAAATAAGAAGATAGAGAACGCGATGATGAAGAAGTCAACAATAGTTTGAATGAATGCACCGTATTTTAATGTAGCTTTACCTACTGGATAAGCAAGATCTGTCAAATCAATACCACCTAGTAAAATTCCGATCAATGGCATAATAACATCATTTACTAATGAAGAAACAATTTTACCAAATGCGCCGCCAATTACAACCCCGACGGCTAAATCCATAACGTTCCCTTTTAAAGCGAATTTTTTAAACTCGTTCCACATTTATAATTCCACCCTTTCCACGACTCACTATGAATTTTATTATTCCTATCAACACATTCTATATAAAGTTAAGATAGAAATAAAGAGTAGAGGAGAATAAAAATAAATTCAGAAAACTGAACACGTTTTCCTTTTTTTGTTGCAAATTTCTAGTAAGGTATGAAGCAATTGATAATAAGTCTATCCAAGTTATTTTAGATAAAGATCCAAAAATAGAGCTATTTGCCGGACGCAAAGTAGAGCTACAAGCTGCAGACGGAAGCAAAATAATGAGAAAAAGGGTGTGCTTTTAAAGAGCACATCCTTTTTGTATTTGTTAACGATACGACAAAGCTTGTTTTCCTAACGCATCCCAAGCTTGAATAAATGTTTCTTTGTTTACTTTCAGTGCTTTTTTCTCAGTTAAAGGATCATTAATATAAATATAACCGTTCTCAAAACCTACGAGCACAACGGCGTGTAAATCTAGAGGAGCTGTAATTTTTTCGTTTCCGTGTTGCCAAGATGCCCATCTGTCAGGAATTTTGTAATCTCCTGTCGTCCAAACCACTACAGGTTTATTCATTTTGACTTGAGCTAGTACATCATCAAAAGATTTTCCAGTTAAATTTATTGTGCGATTTGGAAGATAACGCTCCATTAATTGTTGCAGTGGTTCAACGTAGACGGCATATCCCATCTTTTCTCCTGTTATATCTCCAACGAAACCTTCTTTAGGATTTCCCCATTGAAGAATGTCTCCGTTTTTACTCACAGACGGAGGATCATTGTCTTTTTTGATATTGTTGGCTAATTCCATTTTATCGACTTTTACGCCAGCGTGCTGCAGTACCATTGCTAAGCTCGTCACTTCACAGCCGAATTTCAGCTCGGGTTTTTGAGGTATGAGCGGTACATCTAAAATAACTTTTTCTTGTTTTGGAGGAGCTGTAGGAGCAGGAGGTTGCGATGTTTCATTGTGGGATGGTGAATATTTCACATTTTTTGTTAATTCGGCTTCTTCCTGTTTGGACGAATGGCCTGTTATAACTGTGAATAGGATATACAAAATTAAAAATTTTTTCATAGCATCCACCTTTGTTATATAGTGCCATACATGTTGTAATGGTAGCGTTTGTATAATTAGATTCTTTCATTTCTTATGAAAATATTCAAAAGATCACGGATTCGGTTTAATCAGAAGGAATACAATTTTTTCTTCTTTTCATATTAATGTTTTTAAGGAAAAAACGATTTCTTATTTTTCAAAAGGGATTGATTCGCTTATATGGAGTGTTAAGAGGATACACATATAATATATAAACACAAATAAAAACGATATAGATTCATTCTTTTGAGAGAAGCGAGAGCGGGCCTCTTTTTTCTACATAGCAGTAATCTATATGTTGAAAAATAAAAATGCTCCCATATAGAAAAAGGAGGCTACAAATTTAGTTTTTCAAGGTCATCGACTAGAATAGGGATCGAGTAATCTTCTTCATTTTCGGGGGCATCAGAACGTCCGCACCCGCGTTGTTCATAGTAAATGACAGTCGTAAATTCCTCTAGTTTTGGACCAATTGTTCGTTCAAATGTATAATGATTTCCGTCTGGCCCACCGTGAACAACGACAATTGGTATTGTCTTATGTTCTGCACCGGCAATTTTACACCAATGTCGTATGTGATTCACTGTTATGTAAGTAATTCCATTTTGAAGCATTATAAATGTTCACTACCTTCCTTCAAGGAATGATAGAATGCTGTAATCACCGATGAAAATTTCTCTTCCTCTTCTAAAAATGGATAATGATTGCTGTGTTCGAAAGGAATGAATGAAGAGTCTCGTATGCCTTTATGAATTTGCAAGGAAGATGCAATTGGACATTGTACGTCATGTTGTCCACAAAGTATTAACGTTTTTGTTGTTACATTAGCAAGTTGTTCGCTTACATCAAAGCTGCGAAATTCTTTTGCAAAATAGTTCATACGGCTTGCGGCCATCGTTTTATAGATTGCTTTTGAGAAGTATGTTTCATATTGTTCTGGCTTGTATAAGGATAACTTTGTACGCTCAGTTGATAAAGTAGTTCTTTCTTTTTTCGTAAGATGTGGTAATTTCAAATCCTCGATGAGCTGCTGCATATATGCAAACTGCGGATGTTCTGGATGATAAATACAGTCTTTCATTTTGGAGTAATCACTAGCAGCAGCGCCAACGACTACTAACGATTGTAAGGACTGTGGATAATTTATAGCATATAAAAGTCCAAGCATACCGCCAGTAGAATGCCCTGCAAAATGCCATGATGAAATGCGCAGCGCTTCTCGAATGGCTTCTAAATCTTGAATCGTTTCTTCCATACTTAACTCGTCTTCTTGAGAAGCAGTTACTGAATTTCCTGCATCTTTTAAATTAATTAATATAACTTTATGTAAGGATGTAAAGCTGTCAGCAAAATAGTCGCCCGTTTCATTGAATTGGGAGTAAAGGTGTGTAATACAGAGCGGCTCTCCGTGTCCTTTTGTAAATAGTTCAAAAGTTCCTCGGTCTGTATGGATAAGTTGTTGTTTCCACATAAGTGTATCTCCTTTTTATATAAATCTATTTTAAATTTTCAATATATATCTCCATTTTAATTTTTCGACATATAAGTCGCTGCTATGCAGAATACAACATGACTGCTACTTGCTTTCTTCTTTTGTTTTAAACCTTGCATGTGGCAGAAAAAGGCCCTGACCGCTTCTATGCATGGCCAGATGCTCTCGCCCACCTAAAAAGAAAGACGGTTTTAATGTCGATTTTTTAATTTGTATTTATATAGGTCGCAACTATGCAGACAAAACATGCCCGCTATTTGCTCTCTCTCTTTGTGTAAAACTTCGCATGTGGCAGAAAAAAGACCTGACCGCTACTATACGCGGCCAGATGCTCTCGTCTCCCCTTAAAAAGAAAAGGGTTTTTATATCGTTTTTTTAATATAACACCTTTTTCATATTATTCCGAATTATCTCAAGGCACTTTGCTACAGTTAATTCGTTTTTCTCTTCAATTTCTTGTTTGCGTGGAATCGGTTTATACATGTTGTCTGGGTCTTCCCAGGTGAGCGGGAGGTCTGTCTTAGCTTGTCCTTTCCAAGCTTCAATCCATTCTGGTGGGAGATGTCCTGAGATGTTTTGGATGTTGTTCATTTCGAGCCAAATGAGCGCCCAAGCTCTTGGAACGACGCGCCATATATCGTAACCGCCGCCGCCGACTGCAATCCAGCGGCCATTGCAGTATTCGTGAGCAATTTCATGAGCAATCTTTGGAATTTCACGGTAAACTTGTATTGTTGAACAAAGATGTGTAAGAGGATCGTAATAATGAGCATCAGCTCCGTTTTGCGTTAAAATAATATCAGGTTTGAAATAGTCAGCGACTTCTCGAATAACAGTGCGATATGCATGAATAAATGAGTCATCTTCTGTAAAAGCATCAAGAGGAACGTTGAAAGAATAGCTATAGCCATTCCCTTGACCACGCTCATTTACAGCTCCTGTTCCTGGAAATAAGTAACGCCCTGTTTCATGCAATGAAATTGTGCATACGTTAGGATCGTCATAAAAGGACCACTGCACACCATCACCGTGATGAGCGTCTGTATCGATGTATAAAACACGAAGACCATATTTTTGTTGTATATATTTAATGGCAATCGAGCTGTCATTATAAATACAAAACCCAGATGCTTTTCCGCGAAAGCCATGATGTAATCCACCGCCGAGATTTAGAGCATGCTCTGCCTTTCCCTCAAGAATTGCATCGACCGCAGTTAAGGTGCCGCCAACAAGAAGGGCGCTCGCTTCATGCATGTTTTGAAACATGGGTGTATCTTCTGTTCCAAGACCATAGGACATTGCAAGTGATTGTTCTATTGTTCCTTCTCCAGCACGTTTTACCGCATTTATGTACTCTTCTGTATGAATTAAAGCAATTTCTTCATCTGTTGCCATTCGTGGAGGAATGATCTGTGAAGGATGTATGAATCCACCTTTTTGCAGTAAATCATACGTTAGCTTTACCCGAAGCTGATTAAAAGGGTGATCAGGACTAAAGGAATAGCCCTGATAATTTTCTGAGTAAATGAATACATTTTTCATGTTCCCATCCCCGCAATATTTGGCCATAAAACATGGTAGCCTTTTTGTTCTAGCTCTTCAATTGCTTTAAGAGGATTCATTGTTTGAATGCGGAATACAAGAACTTTGTCGCGCTCTTCTTTTGCTGGATAGACGAGAACGCTCACTATGTTAATTTTCAGTTCACTGAAAACAGCAACGACCTTTCCGAGAATACCAGGTTCATTGTTTACTTGAATTTCAATTTGTGAACTTGGTTGATGAGCACCTGTTAATTTGACGAGTGTATGTAATACTGTTGATTCCGAAATAATGCCGACAAGTTTACCGCTCTTTGTAACAGGAAGACAGCCAATTTTATTTTCAAAAAATAACGTGGCAATTTCTTCAACAAAATCAAGAGGATGACATGTCATAACAGGATGCTTCATAATACGTTCAATCGGCTCTTTAAGAGAATCCTTTAAAACGTGTTCATCAAGAATGGACGGACTCGCATCGCGAACGTCACGGTCGGAAATAATGCCGACAACTTCATATTTTTCATTTACAACTGGAATGTGCCGAATACTATGTGCTGCTAATGTTCTCAAGGCTGTTTCAATCGTGTCAGTTGGGCGCAGCGTTGTTACATTTTGATTCATGATTTCTTCAACGATCATGATGTAATCCCCCTTTTAGTACATGAAACGATTTTTGAAGCGTAAGCGGTCAAATTGTTGAATGGATGCTGTATCAACGCGTTTTCCAATGCGAACCATTAAGCAGTTTGCTGGATGTGAACAAATTTCAGGATCATCTGTTGCCATCCATTCCAGTCCACCAGCATTCATCATCTTCTCCATTACTTTTCGATATTCCCAGACATTGAGTCCAGTTTGTTTTAAATCCCAGTGCCAATAATATTCAGTTGTTAAAATAATATAGTCTTCCATATGGTCATCCATCATAGAAACTTCTAATAAGTTCTTTCCAACAGCGCAGCCGCGAAAATCAGGAGCAACTTCAATTGCACCAAGCTCAATTAAATTTTTCATTTTTCCTTCAGACCATCGTTCAAGAGGGTCAGGGTATAAATATGTTACATAGCCAACAATTGTATGTTCATGACGAGCAATAATAATTCGAGCTTCTGGTAACTTAGAAATCTCGACAATTGCTTTATACTGCTGAGCCGCAGGTCGAAAGGCAATTAAATCAGGATGAAATTCATATGTTTCTAAATTATGTGTCTGGACAGGACCTTCAATAATTAAAGTTCCTTTTGGTGTTTTTAAATTTCTTGCATTGTAAACTTTGCTATGAATCAATTTTAGGCTCACCACCTTCAGGGCTTTGTGAATCTACTATCTATTTTCATACTACTGTACTCAGTATGCGATGTGAATCGAAATTTGTCAGTAAAAAAATGTCTAAAATTCTTAAAAAATACTGAAAATTATAAAATATATATTTATAATACACTTATACGGTACATAGAAGGGGGATGTAAAGAATGAAAGTAGAAACACTTCCAGTTATTCAAGGGGAAAACAATTTGTTAAATTATGATGAAGCATATCAAAACTTTAATTGGGAAGAAGTTAATCAAAATTTTTCTTGGCATGAAACTGGGCGAGTAAACATGGCTTATGAGGCCATTGATCGACATGCCAAATCCCACCGAAAAAATAAAGTAGCATTGTATTATCAAGATGGTGTGAGAAAAGAGAAATATACATTTAAAGAAATGAAGGAATTGTCGAATAAAGCAGGAAATGTTTTAAAAAATTATGGGGATGTTGAAAAAGGCGACCGTGTCTTTATTTTTATGCCTCGTTCGCCGGAATTGTATTTTACTTTACTTGGTGCAACAAAGCTTGGAGCAATCGTTGGTCCATTATTTGAAGCTTTTATGGAAGCGGCTGTATGTGACCGCCTGGTGGATAGTGAAGCAAAGGTGCTTGTAACAACACCGGAATTGTTAGAACGTATACCATTTAATGATTTACCAGCGTTAAAAACGGTATTCGTTGTTGGAGAAGGTGTAGAAGAAGGCGGTAAAATTGTAGCATTTAATCCACTTTTTGAACAAGCTTCTGATAAGTTAAAAATTGAATGGCTTGGAAGAGAAGATGGGCTCATTTTACATTATACATCTGGCTCAACAGGGAAACCAAAAGGTGTGCTGCATGTTCAAAATGCAATGGTGCAGCATTATCAAACAGCAAAATGGGTGCTGGATTTAAAAGAAGATGATGTGTATTGGTGCACGGCCGATCCAGGCTGGGTAACTGGAACATCATACGGTATTTTTGCGCCATGGCTAGTCGGAGCTTCCAATGTAGTTTTAGGTGGACGCTTTAGTCCGGATGCTTGGTATGAAACGCTTCAAGATTACGGTGTAACAGTTTGGTATAGCGCTCCGACGGCATTTCGCATGTTAATGGGTGCTGGTGACGATACGCTGAAGAAGTATGATTTATCAGATCTTCGTCATATCTTAAGTGTTGGGGAACCGTTAAACCCAGAAGTAATTCGCTGGGCGATGAAAGTGTTCCATCTTCGCATTCATGATACGTGGTGGATGACTGAAACAGGAGGACAAGTTATTTGTAACTATCCATGCATGGAAATTCGCCCGGGTTCTATGGGAAAACCAATTCCAGGCGTAAAGGCAGCAATTGTTGATAATGAAGGAAACGAATTGCCGCCATACACAATGGGGAACTTAGCGATTGGAAAAGGCTGGCCATCGATGATGCGTGCTGTTTGGAATAACCCGCAAAAATATGAGTCTTATTTTATGCCAGGAGACTGGTATGTGTCAGGTGACTCTGCGTATATGGATGAAGATGGCTACTTCTGGTTCCAAGGGCGTATTGATGATGTTATTATGACGTCAGGTGAGCGCGTTGGTCCATTTGAAGTAGAAAGTAAATTAATCGAGCATCCTGCTGTAGCTGAAGCTGGTGTAATTGGTATTCCGGATCCAGTTCGCGGAGAAATTATTAAAGCGTTTATCGCACTGCGCGCAGGTTACGAACCATCTGAAGAATTAAAAGAAGAAATTCGCCAATTTGTGAAAAAAGGTCTTGCAGCTCATGCGGCACCGAGACAAATTGAATTCCGAGATAAATTACCGAAAACGAGAAGCGGTAAAATTATGCGCCGTGTATTAAAGGCATGGGAGTTAAACTTACCAACAGGTGACTTGTCTACGATGGAAGATTAAACAAGAAAGGTCTGAACTACACCTGGTTCAGACCTTTCTTGTTTAGAGTATAGTAAAATTGTGTTCAAATTGTTCAGCGTTACATATAACTTTAAAATGCAGCAGAGTATGCAATTTCTCTTTCCTTTTTATGTAACATCATGTATGTTAGTACTAGAGACAAAACAGAACATACATTCCGTTTTGTGTGTGGGGATCTGAAACCCTACAACAAAAAAAGAGGTAGGTGATGACAATGTTGCTCAGCCAAAAATATGAAATTTTTCCAACTCAAGAACAAAAAGAAATGTTAGAACGTTGGTTACAATATTGTCGTCAAACTTACAACTCTGCTCTTTTAGATAAACAAAGAAAATATAAAGAAAATAAACAATCGTATACACGCTCTGACATGCAAAAGCAACAAGCAATTGATAAGAAGAGGTATCCTTTTCTAAAAGAAGTGCCATCACAGCCCTTACAGGAAGTATTTTTACGACTGAAAAAGGCATATGATGGCTTTTTTCGTGGGGATGCCAACTATCCAAAAATGAAAAAATATAAAGAATATAACAGTCTTACTTTTACTCAATTTGGATGCAAACCGAATGGAAAACACCGCTATGCGATGTCATTTGCGGATAACGGAAAATTATATAACAAACGATTAGGAGAAATTGATATCCTTCTTCATCGCTCGATAGAAGGAACCATCAAACAATTCATTATCAAACGTCAATCTAAGAGATGGTACGCTATTTTTAGTGTCGAAAGACAAGCTGTACCTTCCTCTTTTGTTATGGAGCACGCAATTGGTATAGATGTAGGACTAAACAAATATGCTGTTCTTTCCAATGAAATGTCAGTTGAAAATCCCAGATTTCTTCGTCAAAAAGAAAAGCAATTGAAGAAAGCACAACGTAATCTTTCAAAGAAAAAGAAAGGTTCTGCGAATTATAATCAACAAGTGGAACGGATTCGGAACCTTCATGAAAAGGTGGCGAATCAAAGAAAAGATTTTTTACACAAATTAAGTTATTATCTTACACAAATGTATTCGGTGATTTGTATGGGAAATCTCGATATCCGAAACATGGTCAGAAATCGAAAGGTGTCGAAGTCGATTTCTGATGTGGGCTGGGGTGCTTTTCGCAACATGCTTTCGTATAAGTGCGAGAAAGTTGGAGGCCTACTAGTAAAAGTAGATCCAGCATATACATCACAAGATTGTTCAGGCTGTGGGAATCGTGTGAAAAAATCACTTTCTATTCGGACACATATTTGTGCAAAGTGTGGAACGGTATTAGACAGGGATCATAATGCAAGTCTAAACATTTTGCGAAAGGGGTTAGAACAATTATGTGTGAGAGCGGCTGAAGACTGAAACTGTAGGGCAAGGTTGTGTCCAAACAGTATAAACGACGCCTGCGGAGAGTATGTAAGACTGCTTGGAAAACCCAAACAGCATCGCTCTATGAAACAGGAAGCCCCTTCTTCAAACAGCTCGTAAAAGAGTTAAGGAGGGGTCATTCACGTATATTGGTGCTATTTATCTTATTTATTTAGGATGCGTATCATTATGGTCTTTACGGAAGAAAGGAAAACAAACAGAGGATATTACAGTTAAAAATAAGTATCAAGGTGCTTCTTGCTTCCGACAAGGTTTTCTTACCAATTTGTTAAATCCCAAAGTAGCTATTTTCTTTCTAACGTTTTTACCGCAATTTATACAGCATGATGGAAATACGTTTTTTCAACTTTTTATTATGGGAATGACATATACAGTTTTAACCTTTCTATGGTTTATACTCTATACTTATTTAATCAATGCAATTCGTACATGGATGAAAAAGCCGTCTACAGAGCGGGCTATTCAAGGGATAAGTGGTTTTGTACTTTTGGCATTTGGGATTAAATTAGCGCTGGAAAAACGACCATAGTCACTTTTATAAGTAAAGCTGCCGTTAGTGGGGAGCCTCATCCCTGCTGATGGAAAGCTCACCCAATCGGACTCTTACTGCCCAAAAGCAGCAGGATAAAAAAAAAAATAATTTTTTGAACCATTTGCCTCCATCATTTGTATAAGTTTATGAAAAATAAATTAGGGGGCGCTTCATATGTCGAATAAATGGATGCTTTCATTCGTTTTGATCAGTATTATAATCGTAATTGCTTTAGGTACACTTTTGCCTATAGCGATAGGATTTAAAGTTTCAATGATTACGATAGCATGTATGATGATCATTATATTTTCCATCCTTATCCCTTTTGATAAGAAATATATCGTGCGAAAAGCTGGGAACAAAATCGACTTTACAAAAACAAAAGTTTATTTTCACTGGAATGTATTTGATACCATATCGGTTTGCATTGCAGCATACGCTTGTATATGTGTACAGGTGTTAAATTTCCTAATTTCAAGCGGATTAACAGTTCGAAATCCGTATGTACAATTTTTTACGAATCAATCACAAGTATGGACGATTGTTGCAAGTTTATATTTAATTATCCGCTTATCTCTAACATTAAAGGGGATAAAGGAGATTAAAAAACATGACGCAAATTGGGGTTGAGGAGGAATTAATGCTCGCCTATCAAAAAGGAGATGAACAAGCGGGGGAGAGATTATATGTTTTAATCAAACCGGCGTTATATACATTTTTATATCGTTTTAACCGTGATGAACAGCTGAGTATAGACCTCGTTCAAGACACATTTTTGACGTTAGAACGTAAGAAACATATGTATGCGATTGAAAAAGGAAAGATTAAAACATATTTGTTTCAAATTGGTTATCGGCTTATGATTAATAAACTGAATCGAAGAAAGAAATGGCGTTCACTTATACCATTTCTTGTACCGATTCAAGAGAAGGAATTTTCGCAAGAAGACCGTCTTACAGTGAGAGAAGCAATTTTGAAGGTTCCAGAAGACCAACGAGCGGTCCTTATTCTTTCTTATTATCATGATATGCTACAAAAGGAAATCGCAGAGGTACTAGATATTCCTATAGGAACGGTGAAATCGAGGCTTTATCATGGTATTAAGAAATTGAAGCAATTGCTGGAGGTGGATGAAATTGACCGAAAATCCCTTTGATAAAGAATATAGATTGAAACAGCATTTAGATAGTGATCATGTGGAAGTTCCTGATTTTCCGCAAAAAGTGAATAGGGGAGATCGATTTTTACGCTTTCTTGCGTCTCCGGCTAAAGATCCTGTTGAAGCGACAATTGGTAATGATTTATCAATTGTGTTTCACATCTCTCTGTTAGCTAGTGTTCCGCTCCTTTCTTTATTGACGATACTTATTGCTCGCTAGTGAAATTTTGGAAAAGTAATATAACGAAATCACAATCGAGAAATTTCCAGCTGCATTTGACAGGCATATACAAATGATGTTATAAAGAGAAGTATATAAATAATCGAGCGTGGAAAGGGAACAGTAGTGATCATTTCCCTGTTTTAGAGAGCTGATGGCCGGTGAAAATCAGCACATAAATGATCGCGAATTACGACCCTGGAGCATCTTTCTTCGATTGGATTTCATCCGAAAGGGGAAAGACGGTGATGAGCCGTTATGTGAATGAAGTGGCAGGTTTTTTATCTGCAACTAGGGTGGTAACGCGATGATTAAAATCGTCCCTTATTGAAGGGGCGATTTTTTTATGTTTTTAAATTCCGCGCACAAATTATTTTTAAAGGAGTGAATATGATGAACATTTTACAAGATCTTGAGTTTCGTGGCCTAATTAACCAACAAACGGATGCAGAAGGTTTGCAAGAACTATTAGAGAAAGAAAGTGTGAAATTATACTGCGGTTTTGACCCAACAGCTGATAGTTTACATATTGGTCATATGCTACCAATTTTAATATTACGTCGTTTCCAACAAGCAGGGCATCAGCCAATCGCACTTGTTGGCGGAGCTACAGGTTTAATTGGTGACCCAAGTGGTAAGAAAGCAGAGCGTACATTAAATGAAAAAGAAACAGTTGCCTTTTTCAGTGAGCGTATTAAAGAGCAGCTTTCTAACTTCCTAGACTTCAATAAAGAAGGTAATCCAGCAACAATCGCAAACAACTACGATTGGATTGGTTCTTTAGATTTAATTACATTCTTACGCGATATCGGTAAAAACTTTGGCTTAAACTACATGTTAGCAAAAGATACAGTTGCATCTCGTTTAGAAACAGGTATCTCATTCACTGAGTTTAGTTACATGATTTTACAATCATACGATTTCTTAAACTTATACCAAACGCACGGTTGTAGGTTACAAATTGGTGGTAGTGACCAATGGGGGAACATTACAGCTGGTTTAGAATTAATCCGTAAATCAGAAGAAGATGCGAAAGCATTCGGCTTAACTGTACCGCTTGTAACGAAATCTGATGGTACGAAGTTTGGAAAAACAGAAGGCGGAGCGGTTTGGTTAGACCCAGAAAAAACAACGCCGTACGAATTCTACCAATTCTGGATTAACACAGATGATCGTGATGTTGTGAAATACTTAAAATACTTCACATTCTTATCTCATGAAGAGATTCTTGAGTTAGAAAAACAAGTTGCAGAAGCACCTGAAAAGCGTGAAGCACAAAAAGCATTAGCTTCTGAAATGACAAAACTTGTTCACGGTGTTGAAGCATTAGAGCAAGCAATTAAAATTTCAGCAGCATTATTTAGCGGTTCTGTTGCAGAATTAACAGCAGCGGAAATTGAGCAAGGATTTAAGGATGTACCATCTGTAGAGCGTAGTGTAGAAGATGCATTGTTAGTGGATGTACTTGTGGAAAGTAAAATTTCACCGTCAAAACGTCAAGCACGCGAAGATATTACAAATGGTGCGGTTTATGTAAATGGTGAACGTACACAAGAGTTAGACTACATGATAACAGAAAAAGACCGCATTGAAGGTAAATTTACAATCATTCGCCGCGGGAAGAAAAAATATTTCTTAATTCGTTACTAACATGCCAAAAAGCGTAAGAATTCTTACGCTTTTTGCATTTTAAAGGAGAGGAGTTAACATTTTGGATATTCAGAAAATTGTAGATGAGTATATTTTAAATCCGGACAAATTAATTAGCTTTGGGGAAACCATCCTGAAAATTATTGTTATTTTTATTGCGGCAAAAGTGATTATTCGCGTAGCTTCTGTAGGAATTGAACAAATATTTAAGATGAGCAGCAAAGCGCCTGTGCGTACAAATGAAAGACGTGAAGCGACATTAACGAAGCTTTGTCAAAATATTGTTCATTATGTTGTGTATTTCATGGTCATTATGACGGTTTTAGAAACAGTAGGAATCGATATTAAAGCGCTTCTTGCTGGGGTGAGTGTTGCCGGTTTAGCAATTGGGTTTGGGGCACAAAACTTAGTAAAAGACGTTGTAACAGGATTCTTTATTATTTTCGAAGATCAATTTTCAGTTGGCGATAAAGTGAAAATTAATGATATTGACGGTATCATCGAAGAAGTAGGGCTTCGTACGACGCAGCTCGTTGCAGAAACCGGCGAGATTTACTTCGTTGCGAACAGTTCAATTACAAAAGTTGCGAACTACTCTTTAGGTGAAAAACGTAAAGAAATAGCGTAAGGGAATATGGTTGAAAAAGGACTTCGGTGATGCCGGAGTCTTATAAAATGTGTATGAGGACTTTCTTATACCAGAAGATACGGAAGAAATATTTTGTAAAAAAATATAGTGGAAAAACAAGACAAAATTGTCTTGTTTTTTTGTTTTTAGGTACTTAAAAAGGACGCACTTTAATTTATCAAAACAATTCTTATTTTTCTGTCACTTATAACGTATTCAAAATTTCTAAAAAACCCCCTTTTATTTATCTAGTGTTAATTACAAATTTAGGAATAAAAAATAAAAAAAGTAAAAAAAAATTCATTTTAATAATATTAGTGTCGATTTTTGTCTTGTTTTTAATATTTAAAATAAAATCTAATGCGTATAAACTTCTAACTGTAATATTTATGAAAAAAAGGTAAAAAATATTTTCGGATTAATATTGGTGTTTTTCTGTGATTACATGATGCCAGTAAAGAGATGGTGATTGTGAAAGAAGCTAATCATTTCTTTTATCATGAACAAAGGAGGAGATTTATTGTTTAGCACTTCAATATTTACAAATTTAGAGAAAACGACAGATTTTATCCCGAGGAAAGATAAACAAATAAAGCAATTAGGACAACTAAATAAAATTGTATCTTTTGCTAACGAACAATCGCGATTTTACCAGGAGTTATATCAAAATGTAAATGTGAATGTAAGCAATCTTAGAGAGTATGAAGAAATTCCTATGATTAGTTCTCGAGATATTATGAAAGAAATTCCGCCAAAGCATATGCTGACCAGTTCTCCTCACAATTCTTACGTATTTACAAGTGGGGGAACAACAGGAGAACCTAAACTGATTTATTTAACAGCAGATGAGCTAAAAGAAAATATATTTTTTCATGGTAAAGGTTATGCAATGGCCGGAATTAATAAAAGTGATACAGTTGCCACATTTGGAGTACCAGGATTTTTAACATCTGAGTTTACTGTTTATCTAGGACTTGAAAGAACAGGATGTACAATTGTTCCTATAGGGATGAGTTCGGATCTTGAAAGGTTATCTAGGTATATAAAAATGTTCAATGTTACAACCCTGTTAGTCATGCCTTCGGATGTCGTACCCTTAGCACAATATATAGAAAAAAACAAAAGTCAACTTTCAATAAATCGAATTGTTTATGGCGGAGAAAAAATGTATTCTTCTACCCAGAATTATTTAGAATCTGCTTTAGGAGTGAAAGATTTCAAATCAGTGTTTCAAAGTATGGATGTTGGGACTATTGGTTTTCAATGTGATTACTGTGAAGCAGGTACGTACCATATACATGATCAATTGCAGTATGTTGAGATCTTGAATGAACAAGGCCAACCTGTACAAGATGGAGAAGTTGGTGAACTTGTCATTACGAATTTAAAAAGAAAATTGATGCCAGTTATTCGATACCAAACAAATGATTTGGTATTAAAAATAGATTCTTTGTGCCCGTGTGGGAGAACGAATCAAAGGATTAAATTAATCGGAAGAAAAGGGGAAATCATTAAATTAGGTGGTGAACAAATCTTTCCGCAAATTTTCGCTCAGGCATGCAGTCATTTAGACGAGTTGACTGGAGAATTTCAATTAGTAGTAAAAAAACAGGCAAATAGAGATATGATTCATGTTTTTTTTGAAGTATCAGGAAAAGCTATGGATAAAGAAATTGAAGCAAATTTAATAAACAGAATTAGGGAGCGGATTTTAACTTATACACCGAAGCTTAAACAAATGATTCAATTACAGGTAATCGCCCCCTTAGTAATCAGTTTAGTAAGCAGAGAGAATCTTAAGGTTTCTGAAAGTTCAGGAAAAATCGTTCGAGTTATAGATCAAAGAAAATAAACGGAGGGATTTTATATGTTATTTAAACAAATTGGAGAAGAATTTCATAATTTAGCAGAAAAAAATGAAAGAGGCTTTAAAGAGACTTTAAAAGAAGTAGATCAAATCATTCAACAAGAAGGATTAATATTTAAAGAAAAGGCACTCCCTTTTTCTGTTCAGCCTTTAGCTATTACTGAAGAAGAAAACAAATATTTTCAGAGAGCTTCTGAAACACTTTCTGATGCATTAGAAATAGTGTTAGAAGCATATGAGAAAGATGACGAGATTAAGGAGTTTTTTTCATACTACAATAAATATACAAGATTAATTAACATTAATCCAAGGTATAAGCGCAAAATTAGAATCTCAAGATTTGATTGTATATGGAATGGAGGAGATGGATTTAAAGTCGTTGAACCAAATGCATGCTGCCCAGGAGGGGTTATTGTATTAGGTAAATTGAAAGAGCAATGGGCTAATCTATCATTTATTAAAGAAATTACAAGCTCTTATGAACAGGAACAATTTTTGTGTGATACACCTAATGGATTTATTAGTGAATTATTAAATGCTTATAAAGAAATGGGAGGTAATATTGATAGGCCTCAAATTGCTCTTGTAAATTATGCTGGTAACTATTCATACGAATTGGAGCACATAAAAAAATATGGTCGTGAAATGGGACATAACATTGTTATTTGTGATTTGCGAGATCTAAAATTAGATTCACAAAGGCAGCAACTTATGTATAACGAATGTCCCATCGATATTATTTATAATAAAGTTGATCAATTAGAACTAGGTAATAAAGATATGGAGGATGTAATTGAAGCATGTGAGAAAGGGCTAGTTTGTAATGTTAACTCATATCCTTCTATGTTTATCGGAGAGAGTAAAATGACATTAGCCTTACTTACAGATCCGAGATTTCAAGAAAAATATTTATCTTACGAACAAATCGAGATGGTTAATAAACATATTTTATGGACAAGAAAGTTAGAAGAAACTATAACTTCTTTTAAAGGGGAAATAATAAATTTAATTGAATATGTTATTGATAATAAAGATCGCTTTGTTTTAAAAGTTGATAATTCTACACGAGGGGAAAATGTATTTTTAGGTAAAGATACAGATGAAGAGGTATGGGCTAAAATTGTAAATGATAATAAAAATACAAATTGGATTATTCAGGAATATAACGAAATTCCAAGTGTAAGTATATTAGAATCCGAAGGTGAAAATATTGTGAAAAAAAGCAAGAAATTTGGAATTGATATATTTATGTTTGGTGGAAAATATGCTGGAGTCGTATCACGTATTTCGGATAAAGCTGTTATTAATCTTGGCCAAGGTGGATATGAGCAACCTGTAATTGTATTAAAAGATGTGAAAGAAAAGGTAATGAGTGTATGAAGACACATGTTGATGAATTTAATGTGAGTGTACGAGAGAATTCCCAATTAGCAATCAGCTCATTTAAACAATTACAAAATAAATTGGTTAAAGAGAGAGTTCTTCAGTATTATTCTGATAAAGAAACTATGATAATTCCAAAGCCTGGATTGTTAAGCGGAGAAAAATTGGACATCCTTAGTAGAGATACCAAGGCATTATTAGATATTATTGTATCTTTACCAGAACGTATATTTTCAGGGGATATCCTAAAAATGTGTACAACTTTAGGTTTTTCAGAAAAACAATATCAATTAATGATGACAACGTATCAAAATAAGAATTTGATAGCTCGCAGCGATATGTATTTTACAAAAGATGGATATAAATTTTTGGAATTTAATGTAGATAGCAGTGTTGGAGGACTAGATATAGGATATTTAAATAAAAGCATGCGTTCTTTTGAGTTTTATAAAATGCTAAAGGATTCTGAAAAATGGGATTATGTTGATCCTATGGATATATTAATAGAAAATATAAATGAACTAGCTATAAAGATTGGGAGAAACTATAGTGACATAACTATAGCTGTTATGGATTGGGATGAATATCTTGATAGTTACTATGGGACCTTAAATTATATTAAATTAAGACTAGAAGAAGCTGGATATAATGCGATTATATGCTCTCAAAAAGAAGCGGAACTTAAGGATAATATGCTTACAGTAAATGGCCGGAAAATTGATATTTTGTATCGTGCATTTTTATGTGATGATGCGCTATATAATCCAGAAGAAGTACAAGCAATTGTCCAAGCTTCCCAAGCTGGTAATCTGGAGTTGTTAACAGGATTTCATACTGAACTTTATGGAAATAAAGGAAATCTTGTGTTCCTTTCAGATCCTTATTATAGTCATTTCTTTACAAATGAAGAATTAGATTTAGTAAAAAGATGCATTCCTTGGACTCGATTTTTAAAAGACATGGTAACGTCAGAAGATAATCTAGAGGTTGAGGGAATGGAGTATATTTTAAAAAATAAAGATAAACTTGTGATTAAGGCAACGATTGGTTATGGAGGAAATGAGGTATTTTTAGGCTGGAAGTACAATGAGAATGATTGGGAAAAAGCGGTTTTAAATTTATTAAATTCTGATATTGTGTATATTGTCCAGGAAAGGGTATATCCACTTGAAGAAGAAATTCCTTTTGTAATAGAGGAAACTATTGATTTAAAGAAAGCCATCATGTGTTGGGGGGTATACATTATTAATGGAGGATTCGCAGGAGCGATGTTAAGGGGATTACCTTGTGAGCAAAGTGATGTAGTGAACCTGAAAAATGGTGCAGCTGTAACATGTCTTTTTTATAGGAGTTAAACATGAATAGATATAAGAAAATTTTGAAAATGACTATTCCAACTATCATTGAGATGAGTTCCACTAACTTAATGGGAGTGGTAAATCTTATCATTATTGGACACTTAGGTTATGAAGCAATTGCTGCAGTGGGTATTACAAACGTAGTTATATTAAATTTGTTTGCTCTATTTAGTGGCATTGGCTTCGCTGTAAACTTTTTAGTATCACAATCTTATGGAGCTAGAGATTTAAAAAAATGTGTTACATACACGTATACAGGAATATATTCTGTTATAGCTCTAGTTCCTTTTTTCTTATTATTCGCATTATTTGTGCCTTCATGGTTTTTTGGAATTATGGGGGTTTCAAAAAGTATTGCATTGATTGGAGTAGGTTATTTAGGATTAAGAATTATTTCATTTACACTGAACATGTTTCGGGTAGTATTAAATGGATTTTTTAGAGGGATAGGAAATACAAAGACTCCAATGTATTTTTCAATTTTAGGTAATACTTTAAATGTAATATTAGCACTATTGTTGGTAAATGGATTTTTATTCTTTCCTAAATTAGGTGTATTAGGTGCAGGTTGGGCATTTATTGTTTCAGAAATTGTTCAAGTTACAGGATTGCTAGTTTGCTATTTTAGGGAAAATAATGTATTTCCAACAAGAAAGCTTATAAGTTTTAAAGAAGGAGAGTTTAAACTAGTTAATATAGAGGGATTAAAGATCGGCTTAGAAGAACTAGGAATGAGTGGTGCAATGCTTGTTTTTACCATATTCATTTCTAGAGTTGGTGATATAGAATTAGCTGCTACAGAAATTGTTTTAAATGTAATATCACTCGCATATTTGCCAGGGATTGGATTTGGAATTACAGCAACAATTTTACTTGGACAACAACTTGGAAAAAGGAAACCTCTCATTGCTAAAGAAATTGGATTTGATGTAATGAAAGTAGGACTTTACTTCATTGTTCCATTTACAATCATTTATTTTTTTGGAGCGGAATATGTAGCAAAATTATTTACTACAGAAGAAGTAGTACTTTCACTAACTGCTGAAGTGTTACGTTTTGCTTCATTGTTCGTTATTTTTGATGGACTTCAATTAATTTTAGCTGGTGCTTTAAGAGGTATTGGTGATAATTCTTATACAATGAAAGTAGCTTTATTATTAGGATGGTTCATGTTTATTCCAATATCTTTTATTTTCACCTTTGTGTGGAAATTAGGGGTTTATGGTCCATGGATTGGGTTTTACATTTATATTTTAGGATTATTTGTTGCATTTGGATATAGGTATTTGAAGCTAGATTGGTCTAGTGTAGAAATGAAAGATGTGGCAGCGAGTGAAGAGTGTGTTTAATTTAGAAAACATTTAAATTGAAATATCATATAAGTGTGAATGAGCATGATACAATTTTTTTGCTTATCACTTTTTCTGAAACAAATGAGAAAGGTGAAATAACAAATTTCATTATTATGTCATGTTGAATTTTTGTTCAAAACTTTTCCGTATGTTCACTTCAAGTTCATAACAAACATGTATGCTGTAAATATCAAAAGTGATAGAAAAGAGGGAGTTATCTATATGTCACTAGAAGCATTAATTATTTTTTCACTACTAAATGCAGGACAGCTAGCAGAAAACGAAACAAGTCAATTACAAAAAAAATGTAGTGAACAACATGTTTATGTGGAGAAACAAGCAGAGAATAAAACGATGAATATAAAACTGAAATAAAGTGAAACTGCGAGATAAATGTTTTTATACAACGAAAAAAGCCAATCCAAAAGGATTGGCTTTTCATCATTAACGAGAGTAGAACTCGATAGTATTAAAAAGCCTTATTACATCAGTGTTTGAAGCAACTTTATTATTAACTAGCCCCAAAATTAGCCCCACTTTCTGCTAAGCTTTGGCTAAATAACTCTACTGACATGGACTCCATTTCTTTCAATACATGTCCATAAATTTCATAAATCATTTGTGGAGTATTCCCTAAACGTTCGGCAATCACTTTTACATTTAAACCTTGGTTTAATAATATGGTACAGTGTGTATGACGTAAGCCATGTATTGTTATTGAAGGAAGATTTGTTTTCTTTAATACCCTTCTAAAAGCATACAGGACACTGCTATCTGTTATAGGTTTCCCGGTTTGATATGATGTAAATACGAAAGATTCATCTTGTAGCTTGTACCCAAAAGATAGCATTGTTTCCATGCACCATTTACGGTATGCTTTCAATTGATTTACTAATACATCATCTATTAGAATTGTTCGATAGCTATTTTTTGTCTTGGGTGATCGTATCCCCTTATTATCTCTGGTACGTTCAATAGTAATTGTTTTATTATCAAAATCGATGTTTTTCCACTGCAATCCACAGGCTTCACCTCTACGAATTCCTGTGTATGCAACGGTCAATAAAAATGTGTAATTTGTGGTGTTTTCTTCACGTTTAGCTACTTTCAAAAATTCAACTAATTGCTCAGGGGTGAAGTAATTATTGTTTTCTTCTTTTACAGTTTCTTGGCTTGAAAGTTTAATTTTTGTGAAACGATTACGAGATAATATTTCATCTTCCACAGCTGCATTGATGGCGATCTTGAACAAGGTATGAAATAAATGAACGGTACCAGGTTTATATTTCTTTTCAAGTATATTCAAAAATTCTCTCTTATATGTGGTTCTATCCAATGTTTGCAATTTGTAGTGGCCCAGTAACGGTTTCATTTGTAGGCGAATAGCCATTTCACGTTGTGCTCGAGATGTTGGTTTCCAACTATTTTTATGAGTGTTATACCAAATGTCCAGCCATTCTCCAATGGTCATTTGATCGTGCTCGACTTGTTTAGATTCACCACGTATTGTTGCAGCCTTCACTTCTAAAAGTGATTTGAGGGCTGCCTTTTCTGATTTAAATCCACTTTTCTTTTTCTCTTTCCTTTTACCTGTATTGTCATAATACTTATGACGGTACATCCACAGTTTTTCATTCTTTGCATTGAAATAATAGTATATTTCCGGCTCTTTTGCTGATTTGTGTAACTTCACTATTACCATTCCTTTCATTGCTTTGGCTGGCGTATGCATAGGAATGGATAAGTGTTGAATTGATGCTATTTATCCTTTGAGTAATCAGATGCTTCTTGATTAAAGAAAAACGAAAACCTAGTATTTACTGAATCATATTTTTTCTCAATTTCTTTATATGAAGGATAGTTTACTTCCAGTTTTTCAAATAACACATCTAACATTTTTATAGCTAACTCTCTGTGTTCTTTATTCAGTGATTTACCGTTAAAGTAAACATCACTTTGTTCTAGAACCTCTTTTATATCTGGATATTCACGTCTACGGTATTCTTCCACTTTTGACAATTTATTTTCTTCTTCTAAGTATGCTGCTTCTTCTTCCGGTGTCATGGAATTAAAATATTCTTCTATTCCTTTTCTTTCTTGCATTTCTTCATCTGTATAAAAACCAGCACGCCATGCTAGATCATAAAAGTCAACTTCAAGAGCTTTAGATAATTTTCGAATAATATCCAATGAAGGATTTCTTTTTCCTTTTTCAATTTGTGACAGATATGGTTGAGAAACTTTAGAAGTATCAGCCAGTTTAGAGATAGTCATTGTTTTTTGCTCACGTAAACCTTTGATATATGCACCAATATTAATATTGTTTTCACTCATAAAACACCTCTCCTTTAAAACAAATGATAATTGTTTGTCATTGCAATTGCAATGAAATATAAAAAACTGTAATAAATTATTGCAATGTATTGCAATTGCAATAAAGTGGTGTTATATTTATTGCAACAGCAATAAAGGAGGGGGAACATGGAAAAAATAACGCTGACTGTCAAAGAGGTTGCAGATCTGCTAGGTGTTTCTTTAACAACTGTATATTCAATGGCTCGTATGGGAGAAATACCTCATGCAAGAATTAAAGGGAAAATTCTTTTTCATCGTCCGACAGTTGAGGCATGGTTAATTAATGGAGCTATGCAAAGCTGTGAAAAAGTAGAAGCGTAATTTAATTGATAAATAGAAAGAGGTGAAAATGGTGATTCCTGCAAATGTGCAAGTGAATATTGATGAAAAAGCAATCAAGGAATACATAATGCAGCAGATAGATCAACAACTTCATGAAACATTATTAATGGTTGATATTGAAAGATTGGTAGTAATGACATCAATGTCACGGAGATTCCTAGAAGATGAGATTTTATCTGATGCAAGAATGCGTGTCATTGAACGACGTCGTAATAGAAAACGTTGGTGGTTTTATAAGGAAGCATTTGAAGTGATAACAGAAATTGTAGATGAATGGTAAACGATAACGCTTTGGCTGGCGTGTGCATAGGAAAAACAAAGATGTTGGTCAGATGGTCTATTGCGGACCGAAAATAAATGCAAATGTTGGAAATGATAGCTGAAAAAAGACGGTAGCAACGTCAAATTGACAAAAATGAGGTGAATACATATGAACGGGGTATTATCCGCAACGAGGTTAATGAAAGCACATGAGATTGTAAAGCGATGTGCTGAAGCAAGGAACAATCCAGTGTTATTACAAGCTATGGAATTAGAAGCAAAGCAAAAATTACGTGAAATGAATAGTAAATAAGGAGCGTTGGAAACATGGGGAATTTAAGAGAACTAGCATTCAAATTAGACAATGAAACAGGCGAAATTAAAGGGCATACAGATACTTTAATTGATGTAGAAATACTGTTAGGTCAATTAAATGACAAAATGTTCGAAGTAGAAATGAAAGGCGAAGAAAGAAGCTATTACAGAGAACATCATAGAACGATTAGAATCTTGTGGCATATCATGCGGCAATTAAAAACTGAATTAATCGGAAGTGTTGAAGAATTCGATAAAATCAATACAGATTTATTCAATAAGGTTGTGAAAAATAAAACGCATGAACAATAAAAAAAGATATATGAATTAGCGGTTCATATATCTCTAAAAGCAATTATTTATCTACTTATATTTTAACATCAAGTTTCTGGAAGAGCAATAGGAGGTGAAATCTATGCTCGATAACTTTAATAATATACCAACAGAATTGAAAAATTTACCCCAGTGGGTGCTATGGCGTAAAGAAAAAAGAGATGGTAAACCAACAAAGGTTCCATATCAAGTTAATAGCAAAATGGCACAGGTGAATAATTGTAATGCTTGGTCTATCTTCGAAGAGGTAGTAGAAGTGTATCATCGAGGCGGATATAACGGCATTGGATTTGTTTTTAGTAAACAAGATAATTACGTTGGAATTGACGTGGATAAATGCGTTCAAGACGGAGATTTATCTGAATTAGCCCAGGAAATTATGAATATTGTTCCAAGTTACACTGAATATTCTCCCAGCGGTAAAGGGATTCATATTATAGCAAAAGGAAAATTACCATTAAGAGGGACGGGAACGGGGAAAAAGAATCCTAGTATAGGTCTTGAAATATATCGGCATGGTCGTTATTTTACCTTTACTGGAAACAGTATAAATAATCATCCTGTGGAAGAATCAACAGAAAACTTAAAAGTTCTTTTTCAAAAATATCTAGAAAAGAAGGAAATACCTGCAGCAACAAAAATGCCTTCTGTTTCAAGGGGAAGTAACATAAGCAATCTCTCTAATTCAGAACTATGGCAAAGAATGTTTAACAGTAAAAATGGTGGAGCTATTAGGGATTTATTTTGTGGAATGCTCATAAATAGCGATCATTCTTCCACAGATATGGCTCTAATGAACCACTTGGCATTCTGGACAGATAAAGATGCAGCAAAGATGGATTCCATGTTTAGAGAATCAACTTTAATTCGTGATAAGTGGGACAAGCCACATTCTAGTGATGGCCGTACATACGGACAAATGACTATTGATAGGGCAATTGAATCTACCCACAGTTCGGTTTCTGATTATACCCCTAGTTTCGATTACGACCGAAACAATGATGTTCATTATTCGGTAAATGAACAAGTTGAAACAATGGGTATAAAGAAAGGCTCCTGGTGGGGCGAAAATAACGGAAAGATTAGTTTTTTGCATCATATCATGGTCGACTATATTTTACAGGAAAATAAAATTGTTCGTTTTCCAAATGAAGATGGTGATATTTATGTTTACAACAAAGCTACTGGAATATATGAACTGGATAAAACGTGTAGGAAATTACGTTCACTTGTTCGTGATGCAGAAATATTAAAAAGAAATCAAGTGCGTGAAGTACAAGAATACATTATGGACATGTCACCAGTAGTAAATGAAGAATCTAAGAATTATATAGCAGTAGAAAATGGTTTATTGCATCTTGATAGTATGCAATTTAAAGAGTTTACACCAGATGTATTTGTAACCAAAAAGATACCAACAAAATATAATTCGAAGGCTTTTGATTCATTTGTTGAAAGAACGTTGATGAAAGTATCTGATGGACATCTACCTACTATCAAAAATATTCATGAAATGTTTGGAGCAGTTTTGTATCCACACTTGATAGTTCCGAAAATGTTTTATTTATATGGACGTAGTGCCCATAACGGGAAATCCACCGTTTTATATATGATACAGAAGACGTTCAATTCCGGGGAGAACATATCAGCAATAAGCCCACAGAAATTAGCGGAAAATGCTTTTGCAGGTAGTAGTATTTATGGGAAATTGGCAAATATCGTAGACGATCAACCTGATGAGGTAATACGTGATAGTGGAACATTAAAAACTATCATTACAGGTGGGTATGTCGATATCGAATATAAAGGAAAGGGTAGTCAAACAGTACAAATGAACACGGTATGTATTACAGCTAGTAATCACTATCCTAATTTTAGGGAGCATGGCAATCAGATTAATAAACGACTACATATTTTACCGTTTGATTATAATTTTATGAACGATCCAGACCGTATATCCGAAATGGAAAGCATGCAACAACTTGAAACAGTAAGTGCAAGGGAATATGTCCTGAAATTGGCGGTAGATGCTATAAAAGAAATGAAAAAACGCACGGTTGATATCCTAACATACAACGAGAAGGCAGAAGAAGCTAAACAAAAGTTTATGGAATATAATGATCCGCTTGCAGACTTCTTTTTTGAATATGATAAGCAGTTTTTTGAAGAAGTTAGAGGGACGGATGCTCTAAAGGCATATGACGAGTGGTGCAAAGATAACCATGTTCAGTATTCATTAGGGCAAAAACGATTCAAAGATTCAGTATGTACTAAGTATGAAATGGAATGGAAAGATAAGATGATAAAAATTAATGGTTCATGGAAAACGGTTAAAGGGTTTAAATCAAAATCAGCAATAAAATAGCAATAAGCACAAACCTTAGAGTTGCAAGGTTTTAGAGTGTTTGTATTGCGGAGTAAGCAATAAAGCGGCAATAAGTACGAGCCTTAGAGCCGTAAGGGTTTATAGTGTTCGTATTGCTAGTTTCTATTAATAAGTTATTAAAAATGTATTTACGTTTATAACAAATATACGTATTAATTATTTGTGAGATAAATGCACGAATGAGATATGATAGCCAGCAATAAGCAATAAAATATGTACAAGCCTTAGAGTGACAAGGAATTGGACTTATTGCTGGTTTGTTGCTTTGTTGCCAAAAGAGTAGCAATAAATCAATTTTTATTAAAGGGGTGTGTAGAAATGGCAATTAGAAAAGTTCCAAGTGTATTAGCAATTGAACGTGATGAAAAAGGAAATCTTAGTACATGGTGTCAATACTGTAGAAAGTTCCATCATCATGGAACAGGTGAAGGACACAGGGATGCGCATTGTATAGAGGAAGATAGTCCTTATATTCGTACAGGCTATATTCTAAAGAAGATGAAGTTGGGTGGTAAAGAGATTGCTAGAAAAGAGAATTAAATCTAAGTAGGTGATATGTAATTGGTTTGCCTAAAAGATTATCAAAGGTTAGAAGAAGATATCGCTTATTTAGAATACAAATTAGAAAAAACAAAAGCAGAGTTAAAACGTCAAAGCTATCGAGATAAAGATATATTACTAATGGATCCAGGTAATGAGGAAACAGAAAAGATAATAGATCAACTTAAGAAGGAGCTCGCATCTAAGAAAGAACAATTGCAACAGCTTGTTGATCTAGTGAGTAAATTCAAAGGATTAGACTACAAAATACTCAAAATGAAATATATCGATGGAATGACATTAGAAACAATAGCTGAGGAATTAAATTATAGTCCGAGCTATGTTAAACAAAAACATGCTGAGATCATGAGAAGGTTTAAGTTTGCCGAGAGATTAAAGTTAGGAGGATAGAGAACTGTGGAAGATATCGCAGCTAATAGAAATATAGATTTGTTTGGTCGTGTAGAAAACATTCGATTCAAAGATAATAACTTAATTCTGTTCTCATTCATAGATGATGTGTACGGAGAATTGCTTTGTACGGCTTATAAGAATGAATGTATTCTTTATTATCAAATTGAAATGGATAAACGATACCATTTAGAGGTCAAGTTAAAAGGATTTATTAAGGAAACAGAAAAAGGTGAAACGTATTTAAATAATGGTTTGTACGTTAAAAAGATTTATGTAGAAATGAATGATTTAGTATAGCCCCCCTATCAAAAATAACAAAATTGATGGTTTGGGAGATAGGTAGCAGGGAGTCTTCTCTCTAGTTGGATGAAAATTTTAAAAAACAAAGGGGGGGTGTTTTATATCAAAATACAAATAAAGACTGTTCAAGTCCTTGCTATATCAACAATTTAGAGCATTTTGTTTTCAATTCTAAAGATAAAAAGTAAGGTGTTTTTTTATGAGTTTAATACGCGAAAAAGTGGGGATTTTCTATCTTGTTTTTGTCGATATTTGTCGATTTTGTATTGAAAGGAGGTGAGAAAAATGGTTAGACGTTATGAAACTGCATCTAGAGCTGGAAAAGAGGTTAGATCCAAAGAAGAACTGGGAAAAGAAGTTCAACTTAGAATGAAGCTTATTAAGCAGATTAATTGTATGTTGAAAAAATTTAAATAGGTACTTAAAAAGCATAGGGTGTTCTGGACCAACATCCTATGCTCAATCAAAAAACAAAATACAAGGAGAATTATAACATGACTACAACAATTAAAAATAAAAAAGAAATTCGTTCAGCGTTTGCTAATTTTGTAACAGGGAATATTGACGAAATAGAGGCACGCTCTTTAGGAGTAAATATTAATAATGGAAAAGCAACAGTTCCAAAATCAATTGCGGCTGAAATTATTGGTTATGTAGAGCAAGAAAATCCATTACGTAAATACGGAAATGTCGTAAAAGTTGATGGAAATCTAAGCTATCCAGTTTTAAAAGGTGCTGTAACAGTTGATGCTCATAAAACAGAACGTGATAAAAATGAAATCCAGGTCAATCATTTAGGTTTAATTGCTGAATTATTAGAACCTGTGGAATTTGATTCTATTTCAACTATTAAGAAGAAGTTATTATATACATCAACTGTAAGTGTAGAGGACTTAGTTATTGATGTAATGAAAAAAGCATACTTGGTTAAAGAGATAGATTACATGATTAATGGAAATCATTCGGATGCTTTTAATGAAGGTTCATTATTGAATAAGGCAAAGATATTCACACCTATTGCAACTGATCCAGTAGCAATTATTAAAGAGTTAAAAAATAAACCATCTACTAATGTGACAAACAAAGCAAGATGGATTGTAAATAAAGCTGCTCTTGAATACGTTGAAGATTTAAAGTTACCAAATGGAGAAGCGGCCTTAAAAACAATTGATCGTGTGGACGGTGGAGTAAGCTACATGTTATTAGGATTTCCACTGGATTGCCTGGACTCAGTGGAAGGATCTACAGAAAAAGCGGCAGTATTCTATTTTGGTGATTTTGATTCGTTTACCATTCAAGAAAATTCAACAGGGTTAGAAGTTGAAACTTTGTATGAAAGATATGCTCATTTAAATGAAATTGGATTCAAATTATACAACCTTCTTGATGGCAAACTCATCTATTCAGAGGTAGAACCAACTGTGTATCGTTTGGAGATTAAATAAGACCGTTTGTTTGGTGGAAAAATAATTATTTATTATTATATAGGTTTACTTTTTTTGATAAAATGTAGTAATATTAGTTTATATTCTATAAATGGGAGATGAACTAATGAAGATTGGCCTTGGAATTGATCAGACTGCTGTTAGAGAACTTGTCAAAGCATTTACCAATTCACCAAACCATGTATTAAATGATATAAAAATTGAACATGGTTTGGATACAGGGAACTTCAGAAATGGTGGAGCTTGGGATGTTCGTTTTAAAAGAATTAAAGAAGTTGGACTAAATAATGAGCTTGTTGTTCTAACAGCGAAAAGGGGTATATGGACATTTATCTGTCTGCTTAATCTTGCAAATGGTGTGTTATTAGTATTTTCTAAAGAGAAAAATTTGGAGAGCGTGATCAAGAAATTGGGTAAAAAAAGTATTCATTATTTTCATGCCCTTGTATCTATAAACTCTGATCCGTTTGATTTAGATAGACAACAACAAGAATTATTTCCAATGTTCACAGAAGAATATGAGGCAAGAAGATTAGAAGAGGTTTTAAAGATTCTTGGTGAAGACTATCCGAAAGTGAAACAAGTTGTCTTTGTTGTTTCCCAGGAAGTAGATAGACAAGTTACGGGAGTCGAAGCTAGATTGTTTAATAAGTATTTTGAGTTAGTTGATGTAGAAGATTGGACTTCGTATGTTTCTGAAGATTATAGTGATATTTTTGTTTCTAATGAGCAAGATAATGATAGTGATATTGAAACAAAACCAATTGCAAAAATTAAAGATTCTATTAAGATAAGAAGGGATTATTTAAAACCTACAATACCTAAGAAAACAGATGATACGAAAAAAGAGGAAGACTTAAATCAATAATTTCCTCAGATAATAAGGAGGAATACACTTGTTAGAACGTCAGTTTAACGGGAAAAGAGTTAGGGAGGGAAGAATTTTTCGTGGTATAACAATTACGGAATTGGCCGAGGGACTTGGGGTAAGTAAACAAATGATTTCTAAATATGAAAATAATAAAGCTATCCCAACTTTTGAAGCCTTGTTTAGTTTAACACGCATTTTAAGATTCCCTAAAGAATATTTTTATGAAGAATCCGTTGAAGTTAAAACTGGCAATACTTATTTTAGGTCTTTACTAACTACAGGAAAAAAAGATAGAGAAATGCAGCATGACAGAGTGAAATATTTAACGATAATGCGTGCGTTATTAGAAGAATATGTTGATTTTCCAGAGCTAGATCTTCCGGATTTTGAAGAAGATAAATTAGAAGACATAGAAGAAGTTGCTAGTAAATTAAGAGAGTATTGGGGTGTTGGAGACGGACCGATAAAAAATATTGTCTATTTATTAGAAACTAAAGGGTTCGTGATGTCTTCAATTAATTTAGGGGAAAAAACGATTGATGCTTTCGGTTCTCATCATGAAATTAATGGGAAGCAATATTATTCAATAATTTTAGGGAACGAAAAAAGATCGTTTTTCAGACGACAATTTGATGTAGCTCATGAGCTTGGTCATAAAATACTACATGATCCGTATCTAAATTTGGATGATTTGAGTAAAGAAGAATTTAAACAGATTGAACAAGAAGCTAATGATTTTGCGGCAGCATTCTTATTACCTAAAGAGAGCTTTTTGAAAGATGTATTGATACATCCAACGGATCTTTCTTATTATAAGCTTTTAAAGAAAAAATGGTGTGTTTCTATTGGAGCTATGGTAATGCGAGCATATAAACTTGGAGCAATTTCTCAAAGTTCATATCAGTATATGCAGCGTTCAATAAGTCAGCAAGGTTGGCGCCAGGTTGAGCCATTAGATGAAATTAAAGAGGTTAAAGATCCAGAGGCAATGAAACAAGCTGTAGAATTGTTAATTGAAAATGATTATATGACAGGAGACGAATTTCTAGAAAAGCTTTCACAGCATTATGGTTTAAGTTTGTTTAGAGATGAAGTTGAAGAACTTCTTTGTTTAGATAAAGGATATTTAATTACAGAGACACCAATAATTAAAGAAAATATAGTTAGTTTAAAGGCACGTACAGTAAGAGCTGTGAATGAAAATGAAATTTAGTTCACATTCTAGGAGCTAGACTCAATTATGAGCTTAGCTCTTTTTTTATGAAAAATGATAAAGCAAAAAAGAATTACAATATAGATGTAACCGCCAAGGTGAATGTTGCAATATTATATCATTTAGATTAAAAAGCGCTATTCTTGGAAAGCAGTTATTGTCTTATTGGGTACTGAAGCATGGTATCAGAGATAAAAACATTTCATATTTTATATGAAGGATAATAAAAAATTGTCCAAGCTAGGCTTTATGACTTTGAGCTCTTGTGTATAATAAAGGTAGTATGAGAGGAGAAATCATGATGATGTACTTAGGTCTGTTTATGAAGATTGGTCTTCCAACGATTCTTGCACTTCTTAACCTTCATCAATGGTTATATAATAAAAAACCTAAATATTATTTTTGGTTTAAAAGAATATTTAGTAAGTGGCGTGATACTAAATGGTCAATACATGCTAATTATAAGATACCTAAAGATCTAGAGGTGTATAGGTTTTTTGAGGAATCAGTAGATGAGATATTTAGTAAAAAAGATAGAGTCGTGAATTTACCAAATAAAAAACAATATAACTTTGGTGATTTTTCTCTTCTAGTGCTTTATAATTTAGATTTTAGCAATACGGATTTAGTTACAGTAGACATTAATTTAAATCCAGTAAATGTTACTTATACAAATGCAGATGAAAAATTATCTGAATTACGAAGACTATTTATTACATTTGAAAGAAAAATCAATTGTAGCAATCCAAGTTATAATATGGATATTCATTTTGCAAAAAAAACTAATCCTTTTTATGGATTAATGATTCAAAGATTAGGACCGGAGAATGTTGATTATTTTGAATGTAAATTTAACTTATCTACTCTTAGAGGAAAAGAAACAGATCAAATAATACGGAATAATAAAAACTTAAGGGTCTTTAAGGAAAAAATCACCATTAATGAGAATTCTTTTGATATAATCGAAGAGATTGCTAAAGATATTCTACTAATGAGGTGAATTTATGTTAAGCATCAGTATATTTGACAAAACAAGTGGAGAAGCAAATGAAGAACTAAGAACTAACCATCGAGAAGAGGTTCGGACGATTAACGACTTTGAAGAAAGATTGGAAACATACATTATTCAGAATGAAACAAGTCCAACTGGTTATACAAATTATCGTATTATTACTGATGCGGTTTACAATCAAAGGGTTCGAGTAAAGGGAGAATATGTGGATCAGGTAATACGTCAAGAATTGCACGAAGCATATTTCCAACCGAACCGTGCGAGAGATATAGGTCACTTAATTACATTATGTAGAAAAGAAGATGCTGAAAAGGTAAAGAATATTTTTGAGGAACTATATGGCTTTACCTTTGTGAGACATCCTTTTAATATTTTAGAAATAATTAATGCGTCAACTGATGTAAGAAGTGCAAGGTTTGATGTTCAAATTGAAACGGTAAATGGTGTAACGATGCGTGGAACAGCTGTACACAATACTCAATATTATACTAACATGCTTAATTCTGGAGAGTTAAAGGCGGTTATAGTGACTTTCGATATGCCTTATCAAGCTGTTACTTTCCGTATTTCAGTAGATGGTTCAATTTTGTTATATAATAATTTGGATGACTATCAAATTCTAGAACTTGTTGAAGAATTATTAAGATTATAATTTTAAGCCCTGGCTATATAATTAGCTAGGGCTTTTTGTTTCTTTTTAAATTTGTTGTGGAATGTAGTTGTAAATTATAATTTACGGTTTTAACCAAGACTCTTTTTGTGATTAGCAATATGAAGGTGAGTTTTTTAAAGGTATTAATATAGATAAAAGCGAACTTATCCATATTCAAAATGACAGGGATAGGCAGGTGGAAATTCAAACTCACGCTTCTATATCATAGAATGTGAGTTTGAAAGTTGGAAATAAAAAATAGTAGGGATAAAATTAGTTTGAACTTTTATTAATCAGATAAAATTACAAGCTGGTTTTTGTGATACAAATGGGCATTAGTATTTAAAAATTCTCTAACTTTCCCGGCATTCATACGAGGTGTACATAATGCGCATACCGCAATATGTTGTCCGGTTTTTATATCTTCTGGTGAAAGTGTTCCAGCATCGAAAAAAATAGATGGTGAAGGAATTTGTTCTATTCCCTTGCTATTAATACCTTTTTTTCCCCAACGAAGGTTTATAGCATATTTACCTGACATTTCTATATACCGCACACTGTCTACGATGCCCTCTATGCAAATAGGATGTCTGTTTTTCCATTCTAGTTTTTTGATGTAATTGAACGATTGTATATAACGGTGGGGTTCGTAATAAAAATCATTCCATTTTATTTTTCTTCCATGCATTTCAATTTCAATAATAGAGTTTAGTTCGTTCTGTTTTTCCAAGATGTTACGTAACTCAATTATCTTTTTCATAGTTGATAAGTATGAGTTTAGTTTTCCTCTAGAGTGATAATTTCTATCCTTCTGATTCAGTGTTTTGTTTTGGTCTTTCCCTTGTTTTGTATCTTGTTTTCCCAATTCTTCTAAAGGCTCATGAATCATTGTTAGGCGAAAGGAAAAAGTTTTGTCTGTTATGCTTTTTAAAATGTCATTATCTGAATCGCGTGCTATCATATTGATCCGGCCGATTGTATTATATGAGCAGAATTCTTTGTGGTTTTCGCCTCCTTTTCGGTAAAAAAGTGCAGGAATTTCTCTTTCATTTCTTGGATGTCTTGTACGATGTGCCACGGATATTCTACAGCTTTCACATTCTAACCCTTTTTTTAAGTGTTCATTTGCAGGTTTATCTACTTCTTGTGCTGAAACCTTTTCGTTCAAAATGGTGGAGTAAGCTTCTTGCATTGTTACTGCCATTTTCTCGCCTCCTAATAAATTTACTGCCATAATAAAATGTTGTTATATAGGATATTTTACCATTATCAGCATTTGAAGTGGTTAATTTTGGAAATGAATATTTACCGTGAAAGAAAAAACATTTCGTATTTGAAGATAATTTGATTCTTGTAAGAAGTATGTAGAGGGTGTGCTCAATGATGAATAGTCCCTCTTTTATACTTTCACAAGTTTTTTAAAAAAGGTATTAATACAAATAGAGGGGAATTTATCCATATTCAAAATGAAAGGGTGATTAAATGATAATCAGAGAAGGAATTGAAGTCACTAAAATAACTTTAGATGGTTATGAATTACCGATTCCAGAAGGTTTTTCTGACTTTCTACTTCGTGCTGGATATTGGGTATATGGTGAAGAAGTAGAATCATCAATTGATGAAGAATTTTTGTCGAATTATGAAAGTAAAACTTTTATGAAAGATGGTCAACTATGTACCACACTTACTTACAAAGGAAATAAAAAGAAAAGAGGTAAAAAATCATGAGTGAAAGGGTGAGATATTAATGGAACGTAAAAAACGTACAATATTGGATAATCCACCAAGTGAGGAAACAGCATTAAAAATGGCGGAATTTTTTATGAGAACTTCGGTACCTCGTATATTGGCGACGGAAAAAGCGGAGAGGGAGGCTAAAAAAATTAGGGTAGAGGAAAAGAGAGATGGATGATAAAGATAATTAAAATATGCTAATTCATTTTCTTATTTTGTTTACACTTACCCATTACTATACACACGCCAGCCTTTTTTATTGTGGCCCCAAACTGGCCCCAATTGCATTCTTTTTTATGCTTTATCCTGCGTTATTAAATGAAATAAAAAAAGCCCAGAAACCTTGATTTAACAAGATTTCTAAGACTTTTAATACTACTCTTTGCAGAGCATCGAGATTAACGAGAGTAGAACTCTACGATTAACGCTTCGTTGATTTCAGCAGCTAACTCAGCGCGCTCTGGTAAGCGAGTGAAAGTAGCTTCTAATTTGTCAGCATCGAAAGTTAAGTACTCAGGTACGAAGTTGTTAACTTCGATAGCTTCTTTAACTACAGCTAGGTTTAGAGATTTTTCGCGAACGCTGATAGTTTGGCCTGGTTTAACGCGGTAAGATGGGATATCTACGCGAGCGCCATCTACCATGATGTGACCGTGGTTTACTAATTGACGAGCAGCGCGACGAGTGCGAGCTAAGCCCATGCGGTAAACTAGGTTGTCAAGGCGAGCTTCAAGAAGGATCATGAAGTTTTCACCGTGTTTACCCATCATTTTACCAGCTTGGTCAAATGTGCGACGGAATTGACGCTCAGTCATGCCGTACATGTGACGAAGTTTTTGTTTTTCTTGTAATTGTAAACCGTATTCAGAAAGTTTCTTACGTTGGTTAGGACCGTGTGGACCTGGTGCGTAAGGGCGTTTTTCTAATTCTTTACCTGTGCCGCTTAGAGAGATTCCAAGACGACGAGAAAGTTTCCAAGATGGACCTGTATAACGAGCCATGAATGACTCCTCCTTTAAAATGTTTTTATTTTTGTAAAATAAAAACAGACGTAATTGACATTTATGCGTATTTCATTTTCATGTATCCTCGCTCCAGCAGCAGGGAGTTACACGATACACCTCATTGTGAGGAACAAAATACAAACAATAAACTCACATTACAAGGCTGCCTTTTTATTTTACACAAAGGCTATTATATCTGCTTATTAGGAGGGAGTCAAGAACATCAAATTTCATTTTATACATTTAAATTTTGGAAAAGTGCAAGAAGGAATTTTATAAACACTCATGGAATGGATAGCAACAGAAAGAAAACGCTTACATAAGATGAAATATAAGGGGGATGTTTGTATGAAAAAGAAACATATCGAAACGACGTTAATTCATCATGGGTATGATGCAGCACAGCATAAAGGAAGTTTAACACCGCCGTTATTCCAAACATCTACGTATACATTTGAAACAGCGCAGCAAGGAGAAGAAAGCTTTGCTGGATATGATTCAGCTTATATTTATTCTAGACTTGGCAATCCGACAGTTGAGTTATTTGAGGAAAGAATGGCAGCATTAGAAGAAGGAGAAGCGGCACTTGCGTTTGGCTCCGGTATGGCAGCTATTTCAGGAACACTTTTGGCCTTTTTAAAAGCAGGAGATCATATTATTTGTTCGAATGGCTTATACGGTTGTACGTATGGCTTTTTAGAAGTGTTAGAAGAGAAATTTGCAATTACGCATACATTATGCGAAATGGAAACAGAAGAGGAGATTAAAAGTAGTATTGGGCCGAATACAAAAATCATTTTTGTAGAAACACCGATTAATCCAACGATGAAATTAATTGATTTAGAACTTGTCGTTAAAGTAGCAAAGCAGCATGGACTGCTCGTTATTGTTGATAATACATTTTGTTCACCGTACTTGCAAAGACCACTTACAGTAGGTTGTGATATCGTCTTGCACAGTGCGACAAAATATATTGGCGGTCATGGTGATGTTGTGGCCGGTGTTACAATTTGTAAAACGAAGGAGCTTGCCGAAAAAATTCGTCCTATTCGTAAAGATGTTGGCGGGATTATGGCACCGTTTGATGCATGGTTACTTTTACGAGGTTTAAAAACATTAGCAGTTCGAATGGATCGCCATTCTGACAATGCCGAAAAAATTGCTGCCTTTCTTCGAAATCATGAACTAGTAGAAGATGTTTGGTATCCAGAAGGAATGCTTGCAAATAAACAAATGAAGCGCGGAGGCGGTGTGCTGTCGTTTACAGTAAAGGGTGGGAAAATGGAAGCGCAAGCTGTAATGGACAACTTAAAATTAATTGCAATTGCAGTGAGTCTTGGTGATACAGAAACGTTAATTCAGCATCCAGCAACGATGACACATGCGGTGATTCCAAAACATGTTCGTGAGCAGATGGGGATTTCTGATAATTTATTACGCTTATCTGCAGGGCTTGAGTCCTGGGAAGATATTGTAAGGGACTTAGCGCACGCACTGCAAAAAGAAAAAACAGCTTTATCGTAAGAAAAATGCTGTCTATTCAATATATCGACCGTTTCTTAGAATATATCGGCGATTCGACACGATATAAAGACCCTTCAACGATGCTCGACGCTCCAAACGCACTAAAAAGAGCTGACCCTAAGTCAGCTCCTTTGCATTATATATGTTTCAATAAAGTTGCGACAAATTTCTCTAAATATGTTTGATCTATTTCATCGAAGCGCCCTTTAGTTGGACTATCGATGTCTAGTACGCCGATGACTTCATCGTTTTTGATAAGCGGTATAACAATTTCTGAATTAGAGGCTGCATCGCAGGTGATATGTCCAGGGAACTTGTGAACATCAGCGACAAGTTGTGTTGTTTTCGTTTCTGCTGCTGTGCCGCATACACCGCGGCCAAATGGAATGCGAACACAAGCTGGTAATCCTTGGAATGGACCAAGTACAAGCTGATTTCCTTCTGTTACATAAAAACCTACCCAGTTAATATCTTGTAAAAACACATTGAGTAAAGCAGATGCATTTGCTAAGTTAGCTACTACATTTGATTCACCTGTTAATAAAGCATCGAGTTGTTTAATTACTGCTCTGTATTGCTCTTCACGTGTACCTGTATATCCTTCTGCTGTAAACATGGAAACGCCGCCCTTTCTGTAGGTAAATGTAAAGTTATTGCAAAATAAGCTATAATTCGCAAGACTTTGTCGATAGAAAATTAAAGGAATTTGTCTTAAAAGTCAAGAAATTTACATCAAGTTCAATTAATCGTGCCTTTTCTGCTTGTTAAAAGGGAGCTGTTCGATAAAGTAAAACTTCTATCAGTTGGGGGTCTTACTGCCCGCGAATAGCGGGATGAAAGGGAGTGAGTGTGTGACACAGGCGAGACAGAAGATTATTGATGCGGCAATTTCACTGTTTTATGCGAAAGGCTATAATGGTACATCAGTGCGTGATATAGCGAAACAAGCAGATGTCAATGTTGCAAATATCTCGTATTATTTTGCCGGGAAACAAGGCTTACTGGAACAGTTGGTGTCAGACTTTTTAGAGGGCTACTTACGCACTATTGAAATGACATTTGAACAGCGGAATTTTTTGTCTTCAAAAGAAGTATTATTTCAGATGGTGAGAAATATTTTACAATATCAATTTGAGCGAAGAGAACTTACTCGTTTTTTTTACAGAGAACTTTCGTTAGATAGCACGTTAATCCGCGAAATTATGACGATTTACTTTTCAAAAGAGAGATACTATATAGAGCAACTCATTAGACAAGGGCAAGAAAACAAAGAATTTCAAAATGTATCATTCGCGATGTTTATGACGCAGTTAAAGGGAATGATTAGTATGCCGTATTTATATCCGCAATATATATCAGAAGTGCTGCATTCCTTTCCGTCAGAAATCTTTTTTATCGAAATGTATATGAGGGAAGTAGAGAAGTGGATGGAGCAAGCACTTTGTACAGAGCATTTACAATATCCTCTGCCGAGGGCGGCGTATGTATGAAGAAAACAAAAAAACGTAAAACAGCTTGTTGCCAATATGTATGGGAATAAGCTGTTTTTATTTGCTTTTCATGAATGAGTATCTTATTTTTAAATCCTTATATAGTGGTTATTGTTTTTGAAAAAATACAGACTTTTCGTAATTATAATTTTGGGTTGGAGGTGTGTACGGGATCGACTTGGAAGTAGTAAATTCTTTCATGAAATTTTTCGAAAAACTAGGCCAAAAACACATAATTACATGGTATGATTAATACATTGCTAGTTGTTAAATATGGGGGATTTCCCTTTTCTTACATAACGCCTTCCATTTTAAAAAACGGAACGGACAAAAAACAGATAAATAGGAGGCTTTTGAATGGATTCAATCTTAACGATCGTTATCATCATCGTGAGTGCTATCTTGCTCTTTCTTATCGTAGAGCTTGTGATGAGAAATCGTTTATATAAAGATATCGAAGCACTAGAGCAATGGAAGAAAGAAATTAAGGATAAACCTGTAGCGGATGAACTGAAACGGGTGAAAGAGTTAAAGATGACCGGACAAACAGAAGAGCTGTTTGGAAAATGGCGCAACGAATGGGATGAAATTGTTGCTAATATTCTTCCGAAAGCAGAAAAAGAATTAGAAAGCGCTCAAAAATTTGCCGCGCAATTTTCCTTCCGAAAAGCAAAACATACAATTAATGAATCCAGAAGCAGTTTAGATGAAGCAGATTATCGGATTATGGATATTTTAAATGAACTACAAGAATTATTGGAAAGTTATGAAAAAAACAATTCGGAAATTGAGCAGTTGCGTGATACATATCGCAATTTGAAAAAGAGTGTGCTTGCTCATCGCCATATGTTCGGTTCAGCCGAGAAGAAGATTGAAGGGCTACTTGATGTAGAGTCAAAGAAATTTCAAACGTTTGAAGAAGCAACACAAAATGGAGATTACTTAAAAGCACGTGAAATTGTGGGGAGTTTAGAAGAAGGACTAACACATTTGGAAGTAATTGTGCATGAAGTACCAGAGCTATTAGTAGAATGTCAAGCGACATTACCAGTGCAATTAGAAGATTTATCACAAGGTCACGACGATATGAAAAAACAAGGCTATGTATTAAATCATTTAGAAATCCCAAAAGAAGTAAGAGAGATGAACAAACAACTGCAAACATGCCTTGCCGATTTAGAATCTTTACACGTAGTGGAAGCACAAGAAAAAGTGGAAGTCTTAAAAGGGCATCTTGATACATTATATGAACAATTAGAATTAGAAGTAAGAGCCAAACATTATGTTGAACAGCAGACGGTAACTGTGTACGAAGATTTAGAAACAATTCGAGAGCAAGCGCTGGAAACGAAAGCAGAAACACAATTTGTGAAGCAAAGCTATCAATTACAGGAAAAAGATATTGAATCTCAAAAAGTGATTGAGAAACAGATGCACATCTTAATGAAGCGTTTTGAAGTGTTGCAACTTCGTATTGCAGAGCAAGATATCGCATTTTCTGTGATTAGAGAAGAGTTAGAAGAAATTTATGAGCAATGTGAAACATTAAAAGTACTTCATGCTGAGTACAAAGACATGTTGCAAACGATGCGTAAAGATGAGTTTGAAGCGCGTGAGGCGTTAAAGGAAATGCGTCATACGATGATGGAAGCAAAGCGCATGATGCAAAAGTCGAATTTACCTGGGTTGCCAAATCATGTTGTGGCTGACTTGCAAAATGGACAACATGCGATACAAAGTGTGTATGAGCACCTAGAATTAAAGCCGCTTGATATGGGTGCGGTAAATCGTACACTAGAAGAAACGGTAGCTATTGTAAATGGTGTTTACGAAGCAACACAGGAGTTAATTGAACAAGCATATTTAGTAGAAAAATTAATTCAGTATGGTAATCGTTACCGCAGCGATGATGAAATGTTGGCGAAAAGCTTAGATAACGCAGAGCAATTATTCCGTGAATATGAATATGATGCTGCTTTAGAACAAGCAGCTTCTGTATTAGAGCAAATTGAACCAGGTATTGTCCAAAAGATTGCTGAATTTGTTGACTTAGAACAAACTCCTTAATTGATTAAGGGGTTTGTTTTTGTTCAAATAACTTTTATATGCATTATCATGTAATATTGATATAATGAATAGCGGAATATGGGACGTTTTTTCGTTAAAAGTAGACATACTTCCGCTTTAATAACGGAAACTATGAGCAAGCTTAGCGGAAATACATGAATTTATGATATGATTATCCCGCTACGAGGATCTTTCTCGTAAAGCAAGGAAGTTTCACTTTATCCCGCATTAACGGGCAGTAATACTCCCACCTAAAAATGCGGTGAAAACAAAGAAGCTAGGTGGGAGATAAACTGCCCGTAAAGGCCCGATTGGTTCAACTAACCATCAGTGGGAAAAGCGTCACTGATGGAAGTTTCACTTTATGGGATTTCAATATCGGTGAAAGGGGAATAACGATGATTTACTTTGATAATAGTGCGACGACAAAGCCGTACCCGGAAGCCTTGCAATCCTATGTGACAGTTGCAGGAAAATATTTTGGAAATCCTTCTTCTATCCATTCCCTTGGAGGAGAATCAGAGCGTTTATTAACGCAATCACGTACGATTGCAGCTCAGCTTCTTCGTGTAAAGCCTTCAGAAATTGTCTTTACGTCTGGAGGAACAGAAGGAAATAACCTTGCAATTAAGGGGATTGCGATGAGAAATCGCTCCCGTGGTAAGCATATGATTACAACAAACATTGAACACGCTTCTGTGTTTGAAGCATATAAACAACTAGAAAATCTTGGTTTTGACGTTACATATTTGCCGGTAAATGAAAATGGTGTTGTATCAGTAGAAGATGTAAAACGTGCTCTTCGAGATGATACCATTCTTGTTTCCATGATTCACGTCAATAACGAAACAGGAGCGATTCAGCCTGTTGATGAAGTTGGGAAGTTGTTAGCGAACTATCCGAAAGTACGATTTCATGTCGATCATGTGCAAGGAATTGGAAAGGTACCGCTTGATTTGTATGAAAATCATATTGACCTTTGCACGATTTCGGGACATAAGTTCCATAGTGTAAAAGGAACAGGACTTCTATATGTTCGTGATGGTGTAAGGCTCGACCCGGTTTTATCAGGTGGTGGACAAGAATTGCGTTACCGTTCTGGTACAGAAAACTTGCCAGGAATTGTTGCGATGATAAAAGCTTTGCGAATGACTTTAGAAAAACAGTCAGAAAATATGAGGCATCTTCGAACGTTAAAAGAAGAAATCATTCGTATGTTTAAGGGCATGAAGGATGTTACAATTAATACACCGAAAGAACATACGGCACCGCATATTTTAAACGTATCATTTGTGGGATTAAAGCCAGAAGTTGTTGTGCATGCTTTGGAAGAACGTGGTGTGTATGTGTCAACAAAGTCTGCTTGTTCGTCAAGAGCAAACGAAGTAAGCCACGTTTTACTAGCGATGGGTTTGCCGCATACAGTAGCAGAAAGTGCGATTCGTATCAGTTTAACTGCGGAAAATACGCTGGAAGAAGTAAAACAATTTGAAGGAATTATAAAAGAAACATTGCCAAAATTATATGAAGTGATGAGGTAAGGAAAGATGATGACATACGAATATATTTTAGTTCGCTACGGCGAAATGACAACAAAAGGAAAGAATCGTTCTAAGTTTGTGAGCACGTTAAAAGATAATGTGAAACATAAGTTGAAGAAATTTACAAACTTAAAAATTGATGCGACGCATGACCGCATGTATATTCAATTAAATGGTGAAGATCATGAAGCGGTTGCTGAAAAATTACAAGATGTGTTTGGGATTCACAAGTTTAACTTAGCAATGAAAGTACCAACAGATTTAGAAGAAATTAAAAAAGGTGCACTTGCTGCTTTTTTACAAGTAAAGCGTGATGTGAAAACATTTAAAATTACAGTTCACCGTTCTTACAAACACTTCCCGATGCAAACGATGGAGCTTCTTCCAGAAATCGGCGGGTATATTTTACAAAATACAGAGGATATTACAGTAGATGTTCATAATCCAGATGTAAATATCCGCGTTGAAATTCGAAGCGGTTATAGCTATATTATGTGTGATGAGCGCATGGGAGCTGGCGGTCTTCCAGTTGGTGTTGGCGGAAAAGTAATGCTTCTTCTTTCTGGTGGTATTGATAGCCCAGTTGCAGCTTACTTAACAATGAAGCGCGGCGTAGCTGTGGAAGCTATTCATTTTCATAGCCCTCCATTTACAAGTGAGCGTGCAAAGCAGAAAGTAATTGATTTAACGCAGGAGCTAACGAAGTATTGTAAACGTGTGACACTTCATCTTGTACCGTTTACAGAAGTTCAAAAAACAATTAATAAAGAAATTCCATCTAGCTATTCAATGACAATTATGCGCCGTATGATGATGCGTATTGCAGAGCGTATTGCAGAAGAGCGTAACGCGCTTGCTCTTGCGACAGGTGAAAGTCTTGGCCAAGTAGCGAGTCAAACGTTAGATAGTATGCATACGATTAACGAAGTGACAAATTATCCAATTATCCGTCCGCTTATTGCAATGGATAAGCTAGAAATTATTAAAATTGCAAACGAAATCGGTACGTATGACATTTCAATTCGTCCGTATGAAGATTGCTGTACAGTCTTTACGCCAGCAAGTCCAACAACAAAACCGAAGCGTGAAAAAGCGAATAAATTTGAATCATACTATGATTTTACACCGCTTATTGAATCCGCTGTTGCAAATACAGAAAAGATGGTATTGCAAACAGTAGAAGTAGCAGAAGAAGAAAAATTTGAAGATTTATTTTAAAACCATAAATTACCATTAAAAGATATGTATGAAGCTGTATGGTTTATCACACTCTATACTCACAAGGAGGTGATACCATATGGCAAACACAAATAAATTAGCAGTTTCTGGAGCAGAAGCAGCTTTAGATCAAATGAAATACGAAATCGCTCAAGAGTTTGGTGTACAACTTGGACCAGATTCAACATCTCGTGCTAACGGATCTGTTGGTGGTGAAATCACAAAACGTTTAGTTGCAATGGCTGAACAACAATTAGGCGGTTTCCAACGATAACAACTATATACAATGGCTTAGAAAGAGTGGGATTCCCCGCTCTTTCTTTTTGTTGTTTTATGTCAAAAAATAAGAGAAAACATCTACTATTGTAGCCAACTGGTCAAAATATAAAACAATTTGTCAAAAGAAGATAGTTTTAAATTTACAGAAAATTCTTTATTATTAAAAGGAGGATGGACATAATAAAGGGGGAAGAGTATGAACCGGGAAGAGTTATTAGCGCCGCCGATGTATAATTTAGTCGAAGAGATGGAGCGTTATGCATGTGAGCCAAATAGGCTTGCGCTTATTTGGCAAGATGATCAAGGGAATAAAAGGGAAGTTACATATGGGGAATTGTTAGAAGGAGCAAATAAAATTGGAAACGCTTTTATAAAAAGTGGCCTGCAAAAAGGGGACAAGCTTCTTATTATGATGCCGCGTCTCATTGAAACATATATGACGTATATTGCTGCAATTAAAGTGGGATTTGTTGTCATTCCAAGTTCAGAAATGCTGCGCAAAAAAGATATTGAATACCGAATCGAGCACGGAGAGGTAAAAGCGATTGTGAGTTATGAACCGTATGTAGGACAATTCGACGGAATCGAGGCAGTGCATTCCCTTCATAAATTTGTATTAAGCGAAAAACCGTTAGAAGGCTGGAGCAATATAGGGGAAGCGCTTAAAGCAGAGAGTGCTGTATTAGAAATGGCAGAGACAAAGTGTGATGATATGGTTTTCTTATCGTATACATCTGGAACGACGGGTAATCCAAAGGGCGTTGTACATACCCATGCTTGGGCATATGCTCATCTTCGTACGAGCGCTGCAAATTGGTTAGCAATCGAAGAGAATGATGTTGTATGGGCAACAGCAAGTCCAGGATGGCAAAAGTGGGTGTGGAGTCCATTTCTTGCAACGCTCGGTTCAGGTGCAACGGGATTTGTATATCACGGGAAATTTGATCCAGAAACATATTTACAATTATTAAGTGATAATAAAGTAAATGTACTGTGCTGCACGCCGACCGAATATCGTTTAATGGCGAAAGTGGAGAACTTACAGCGATATGACCTCTCTTCCTTGCATAGTGCGGTTTCAGCAGGAGAGCCATTGAACAGAGAGGTTATTGATACATTTCGAAATTATTTTCATGTAACGGTTCGTGATGGATATGGTCAAACAGAAAATACATTACTTGTTGGCGTGTTAAAAGGAATGGAAATAAAGCCTGGTTCCATGGGGAAACCGACGCCAGGCAATCAAGTTGATATTGTGGATGAAGATGGTCAGCCAGTTCTTCCAGGAGAAGTAGGGGATATTGCAGTGCACGTGAAAACACCAGCATTATTTAAACAGTACTATAAAGACTCGGAGCGCACGGCTATGCAATTTCGCGGTGATTATTACATTACAGGTGATCAAGCCAAAAAAGATGAAGATGGCTACTTCTGGTTTGAAGGGCGAGGCGACGATATTATTATTAGCTCGGGCTACACAATTGGACCGTTTGAGGTGGAGGACGCACTTGTTAAACATCCATACATCAGAGAGTGTGCTGTTGTGGCTAGTCCAGATGAAATAAGAGGAAGCATCGTAAAAGCCTTTATCGTGTTAAAGGAAAATGTAGATGAGCATGACAGTACGTTGATTCCGCTCTTGCAAGAGCATGTGAAAGAATTAACGGCGCCTTATAAATACCCGCGTAAAATTGAATTTGTAAAAGAACTGCCAAAAACAATTTCCGGTAAAATCCGCCGCGTGGAGCTGCGAAAACGTGAAATGGAATTGGCTTCAAAGTAATGTTGTACATTTCACTCTGCCCAATTCTATCCGGATAGAATTGGGTTTTTTGTTTAATGGGAGGGGTTGTTTTATAATGGTGTTATAAGAAAATTAAGATAATTAGGTTGTTATAAGGTTAAAGTTTAGGGGGAAAGAAAATGGGAGAACTTTGGCACGGCGGAAAGATTTATACGATGGAAGAAGAAGGAGGAGTCGTAGAAGCGGTTTATGTAGAAAACGGTACAATTGTTGAGGTTGGAGCGAAAGAAGAGTTAGAAGCTCGTTATCATCCGAAGCAGTTCGTTGATTTAGAAGAAAAAACAATGCTTCCTGGTTTTGTCGATAGCCATATGCATCTTATTGGACACGGGGAGCGATTACTTCGCTTAGATTTATCAGCATGCACATCTTATCAGGAAGTATTAAGCCTTGTTGCTGAGCGAGTGAAAACAACGAAGCAAGGAGAATGGATTATTGGTGAGGGCTGGAATGAAAATAATTTTACAGACCGAAAAGATGTACATAAACGGGATCTAGATGATTTGTCACGCCATCATCCTATTTTATTAAAACGCGTTTGCCGTCATGTAACGTTGGTGAACTCTTATATTTTTGAGAAAGCTGAAATTATGCAAGGTAGAAAAGACCCAAAAGGCGGAAAAATTGGACGCGATCAACATGGTGAATTCACAGGCTTATTGTATGAACAAGCGCAAGATTTAATCGCCCCTATTCTACCGGACATCGATGCAGCTTATTTAACGAAGGCGCTGCAAACAGCAATTCAAGATTGTTGGCAATACGGACTAGTTGGCGGTCATACAGAAGATTTAAATTACTATGGTAGTTTTCAAAAAACATACAGTGCCTTTACAGAAGTGATTCGAAATTTGCCGTTTAAAGCGCATCTTCTTGTTCATCATGAAGTAGCGCACGAACGTGAGCAATATGAGAATACACACTATATTGAGTTTGGGGCAATGAAAATTTTTTCAGACGGTTCCTTTGGCGGACGAACAGCGCTGCTTAGTGAACCATATGAAGATGCAAAGGAAACGAATGGCGTTGCTATTTTTTCTCATAAAGAACTTGCGGAACTCGTAAAACAAGCAAGAGAATTCTATATGCCCGTCGCAATTCATACAATTGGTGATTTATCGCTTGAATATGTAATTGATGCGCTTGAAATGCATCCGCCAAAGGCAGGGCAGCGTGATCGGATTATTCACTGTCAGCTTGCGCGTGAGGAATTAATCCGGCGCATGAAGAAGCTTCCGGCAATTTTAGATATTCAACCTGTCTTCGTTTCCTCTGACTTTCCATCTGTTATTGAAAAGCTAGGGGAGCGAAGGCTTCGATATGCATATGCATGGAAAACACTTCTTTCTGCTGGTTTACACTGCGCAGGTGGTTCGGATGCACCAATCGAGCAGGTCAATCCGCTTTTAAGTATATACAGCGCCGTAACAAGAAAGAGCTTTGTGGATGAAAACTGTTACGTGCCGGAAGAAAGGTTAACAGTATTTGAAGCTGTTTCACTGTTCACAACAGGAAGTGCATATGCGATTGGAAAAGAAGAGAGCCGCGGGAAAATTGCAGGGGGGTATGAGGCGGATTTTACTATATTAGATAGAGATATATTTCATGTGAAGGAAGAGGAAATAAAAGAGATAAACGTTATGATGACAGTTGTGGATGGTGAAGTTGTATATAAGAAATAAAGGCGGCACATGCCGCCTTTATTTCTTATCCCGCTATTCGTGGGCAGTAAAGGCTGGAGAAGAGCAGGGAAGAAAACTGTCCGTAAAAGCCCGATTGGTTCAACTAACCTTTTGGAGAAGAACACTCCAAAAGGAAGTTTCACTTTATAAAAATGTTCTTTGTACTTTTTCCCAGAACGAATTGTTTTTTAGTTTCACTGTTTTGATTTGCTTATCGCTTAAACGTACAACTGCTTTTTCCACTTGTTTAATACTAAGTGCTTCGTTATCCATACCCATGACAGGGTAGTCTTTGTCATTATGAGTTAATTTTAATGTTAACGTACGATCGTTGCTTAAGATGAATGGAGAACCAAGGGTCCGGTACGTATTGTTATTTAAAGAAGCAAGCTCACTTACTTGGAAACATGGAATTAATGGATCCACGACAGCTCCGCTTAGTGATTTATTATATGCAGTGCTTCCTGTTGGGGTAGAAACGACTAAACCATCCCCTCTGAATGTTTCAAAATATAAATCATCGATGTACACATCTAACACAAATGTTTTAATCACGCTAGAGCGCAGTGAGAATTCATTTAGGCAATGAAAAGATGTGTCATGATCGACAGTTACTTGAATTGTTGGATATCTTCTTACTTCAATTTCATTTTTTGTGATTTCTTGAAGGGCGCTATCCACATGGTCGATGTGGAAGTCACAGTAAAAGGAAATATCATCTGTTGCCGAAACTCCTGCGTATAAACAATCCTCACGAAATCCTGTTTTGTTAACAGCCTGTAAAAATGTACCATCGTCGCCAACACTAACAATAGCATTTGCGTGCTGTGGATGGTCTAATATTGTAAATCCGTTTTCTTTTAAAATGTCGTATACTGGTTTCATTTTTTCGATAAGCGTTGCTTTATCATCACCGTAAAAGAAAAATAAATTGCGACGATTTTCCATTTTGTATTCCTCCATGCAGTAAATAATATGTTCAAATAGTATATTTCGATAAAAATATGAAAAACCCTTCTGTTTTTAGAAAAATCTATATTTTCAATTTTGTTTATTTTTTTTATGCCGTGTCGATAATGAATACGGAATGAAAGGATGGTACGATGAAGTGGCTTGTGATTGGAATTGGAATACTTATTTTGTTGGTCTTACTTATTTTATTATCGAAATTATCGCTAAAAATTAGTTTGTTATATACAGAAACAGAAAAACAATGTTTGCTTGAAGTGAAAATATGGATGATTCATTATACGTTTGATGTGCTAGAACGGATTGAAAAGCAGCAAAGGAAAACAGAGCAAAAAATTGAAAAAGCAGAAGAGGAAGGCGGAACCGAGGATAAATTTGTGGCATGGCTTGACAGTATAGCTGAGATTATAAAAAGGCTGCAAGAAATCCATACTATGTTTAAAGATTTTCTTCAAAAAGTGAAAATCAATAATTGGAGATGGTATTCGCAAATTGGAACAGGTGATGCAGCGAGTACTGGAGTTATTACAGGTTATGTATGGTCGGTAAAAGGAATCATTGTTGGCGCTGCCGGTCAATATGTAGAAATTATTGGTGCGCCGCAGCTTGAAATTACTCCAATTTTTCAAGGGAAAACTGTGGCATCCCATTGTGAATTAACGGCTTCATTTCGCATATATCGTGCAGTTAAGGCAGTAATTCGGTTGTTTATATTTTTGAAGAAGCAAGGAGTTATTCCGACAGATCATGCGATGCAGCAAAAAATATAGGGGGGATTATATGGAACATCCAATTCAAGGATTAATGACAACAGCGATGCAGCATTTAAATCATATGATTGATGTAAATACAATCATCGGTGATCCCATTCAGTCACCTGATGGAAGTGTTATCTTAACAGTTTCTAAAGTAGGATTTGGCTTTGCGGCAGGTGGTAGTGAATTTGGGAAACTTGAAAATAATAATCATCATCCATTTGGCGGTGGTAGCGGCGGCGGTGTTTCCATTAACCCGGTTGCTTTTCTTATTGTAAATAGTGAAGGTGTGAAAGTACTTCATTTAGATAAACAGACGCATATACTTGATAAAATAATGGAATTAGCACCTCAGGCAGTTGATAAAGTGAAAGAAATGATGAACAAACAAAAGGATGAACAGCCAGAGTATGAAATATAGAAAATGAAATGTACCTTTTGTAAAGGGCGTTAAAAAATGATGCCACATGAAGAAGATGATTTCTGTATTAACAGAAATCATCTTCTTTAGATTTATCCCGCTATTTGCGGGCAGTAAGACCCCTTATAGGATAGAACATAACTTTTCTTAAATTCCGAAAATTAATTCTTTTCAATTTTATATTTATGTATAATGTAAAATATGGATTATTGTGGAAGGGGAGGTCCGGTGTATGAATGAAGTTACAGTTTCGAAATCCTTTTTTTCAAGGTATAAAACAATTGCGGATGCCGTAAAGGGTGTTTCACCAGGTACAACAATAGTAGTAAAGCCTGGTGTGTATCGAGAAAATATCCATATTGATAAAGATATTAACATAATTAGTGAAGGTGATAAGAGTGATACTGTAATTGAAACGTTTCAAACAGCTTTTTTAATTGAGAATGGGAGTAAAACATTTATAAAAGGAATTCAAATTCGTCAGCTTGGACAAGATGATACAGCTTTAATAAAATGTTCTTCTGGAACAATACAAATACAAGACTGCGATATTTATCCACAAAATGGTTCAGGTGTATGGGTGCACCAACAAGGGATATTGTATATGCAATTCTGTCAAATAACTGGTGGGTATACAAATGCAATCAACTTTGGAGAGGGAAGTCAAGGGACAATAGAAGATTGTGAAATACATGGAATGAAGGGAGAAAAGTATCCATCCTTATTTATCAGTAATAGTAATCCGATTATAAAAAATTGCCGCATTTATAATAGTGCGAGCGATGCTGTTTTTATGAAAAATAATGGTAACCCATTTATAGAAAACTGTGACTTGTTTGATATACAAGGTGTCATTCTGTATATATCTAATAGTGCTCCTACCATAAAGAAGTGTAAAATACATGATGGACAAAATCATGCTATCTACATAGAAAAGGGAAGTAAACCGATAATAGAAAATTGTGAGATATTCAAGTTTAAAAATACAATGATATATATTCGTGAGAGTCAGCCAGCTATGAAGGGTTGCAAAATGTTTGATGGGAACACAAATGCCGTAACTTTTAAAGAGCAGAGTGCAGGATTAATTGAGGAATGTGAAATATTTAATTTATTAGGTGAAGAATATCCAGCGATTTGGATAGAAACGAGTCAACCTACATGGAAGAAATGTAAAATTAGTTATACTGCAAATAATGCTTATTATATAAGTGAAGGAAGTAAAGCGGTAATAGAAAATTGTGAAATTTATAAAACAGAAGGCCACGCCTTTCAAATTGTGAGGTCAGAGCCTAGCATTAGATTTTGTAAAATGTATGATGGAGAATCATCTGCTTTTTATATTCAAGAAGAAAGTCGACCTTTTATTGAAGAGTGTGAAGCGTTTAATTTTAAAAAGCAAATTGTAGCAGTAGTTACTGGTAGACCAATGTTTAGAAGGTGTAAATTTCATGATGGTGAAGCGAACGGAATATCATTTTATCAAAATGGCGGCGGCCTTTTTGAAGAATGTGAAATATATCAATTTTCAAATGAAAAATATTCTACTATATATGTTAACCAAGGTATTCCGGAGTTTAAAAAATGTAAAATTTATAAGGGTACTAGAGATGCAATCTATTTAGAAAATAACAGTGGTTGCATCATGGAAGAATGTGAAGTCTGTCAATTTCAAAATGAATCCTATGCAATGATTCAAGGGGTACAAAGTAATTTGAAATTAATAAATTGTAAATTATATGAGGGGAATAATAATGCTTTTAATTTTATAGAAAACAGTCAGTTGACAATAGAGGGATGTGAAATATTTAATTTTTTTAGTGATAACTATTCAATGATTGGGATAGAGGAGAGTTATCTAACACTTACAAAGAGTGAATTGTATAAAGGACAATATACGGCTGTGAATATTAATAAGAATAGCGTTGTTTCCATTGAAGATTGTAATATATCAGATTTCAATGAAGATTGCGTAGAAATTTATGAGGAAAGCGAAGTATTGCTCCAACGAAATAAAATGTATAACTCTTTAAGAGGGGTTGGAGTCGTAAGTGGTAGCAATTCAAAAATAATAGAGTGTGATATATATGATTGCCGAGAAACAGCTGTCTGGCTAAATCAGGGACAAGCTGTAATCGAGAAAATTCAAATTGAAAATTGTGGTGGAAATGCACTTAATATTAAAAATAATAGTAATGTTGTTTTTATAAATGGGAGTATTTCTCAATTTGAATATCCGATGATATATAGTGAAGAAAGTCAATTTGATGTAAAGAAAAGTAGTTTTAATCATTGTAAGAATCCAATATTTTTAGTGGGAAAAGAAAGTGAATTTTGGATAGAACAATGTGAAATGTCTCAAGTAGATGAATCATCAGCAATTGAAATCAATTCACATGTAAAAGGTACTGTTCAAAAGTGTAACATTTATGATGCTTTTATGGGCGTTAAGATTGCTTCTGAAAGTCAAATTATTTTAAAGGATATCAAGTGTTTTGATATAGAAAAAACGGCTTATCAAATTACTGATGATCGTTCAGCTACATTAGAAAATTGTAAAACGTATGTAGAGGTAACGCGTCAGAAAGTACAATCCACTGAAGAATCAAAAGAAGAAAAACAGGATGTGGAAGAGGTACAAGAACAGCAGGAAATTATAGAATCGAACGATATAATGACGGAGTTAGAACGTTTTGTTGGAATGAACAGTATTAAGGAACAAATTAAACACTTAATTAACCTTGTAGAAATTACTCGTTATCGAAAAGAAGCAGGTCTTGACTCCGGGGGAGATATTAAACCAAAACATACCGTTTTTTATGGGAATCCAGGGACGGGAAAAACAACGATTGCTCGTTTGCTAGGGAAAGTATATAAATCACTTGGATTGCTTGAAAAAGGGCATGTTGTTGAAGTAAAGCGTGAAGACTTGGTCGGAGCGTATATTGGTCATTCTGAAGAGAAAACAAAACAGCGTATTGATGAAGCAATGGGTGGGGTTTTGTTTATTGATGAAGCATATTCGTTGAGTATTGAAGATGGTGCACGTGATTTTGGGAGACAAGTTATTGAAGTTTTATTAGCAGCTCTTGAAAATCATCGCGGAGAATTTTTATGTATCGTTGCTGGTTATGAAAAAGAAATGGACCGATTTATTGCTTCTAATCCAGGTTTGAAAAGCCGTTTTGTATCTTATATGAAATTCGAAGATTATACACCAGATGAATTGATGGAAATTGGAAATCGCTTGTTAGATGATAAGAAGTACCGCTTAACAGAAGAAGCGGAAAATTATGTATATGAACAATTTGTATGGCTGTATAGAAAGCGGGATGAACATTTTGGAAACGCGCGTATGGTTCGGGAACAAGTAGATAAATGGATTACATTGCAAGCAAACCGAATTAGTACATTACCAAGAAGTGAATGGAAGAACAAAGAAGTATTGACGACAATTCGTTTGGAGGATGTTGAAAAAGCATTCCAACAAAGAGGCGCAAGAAAAGTGGCTGTTCCAATTAATGAGAAATTACTACAAGAACAAATGGACCGTTTGAATAGTTTAATCGGTTTAACAAAGGTGAAAAAAGAAATTGAAAGATTAATCCAGCTTGTTTCTTATTATCGAGAAGAAGGTAAGGATATAAGAGAACTTTCCATGCATATTTCATTAATTGGTAATCCAGGAACAGGAAAAACAGAGGTTGCGCGAATTATTGCAAAGGTGTATGAGGCATTAGGAATTTTAGAGCGCGGAGATTGTGTGGAAGTAGATCGAAAAGAATTGGTTGATAAATATCAAGGGGGAACGGAAGAGAAAACAGCGAGTGTATTACAAAAAGCAATGGGAGGCACACTGTTTATTGATGAGGCATATACACTGACGAATAAGGGGAGCAAGGATTCTGGACATATAGCTGTGGAATTATTGCTAAAACAAATGGAAGATAAACGCGGAGAGTTTATCGTATTAGTTGCTGGATATGAAGATGAGATGGAAGAGTTCCTTGATAGCAATAAAGGCCTTCGTCGTCGCTTTGATCGCCGCCTTGTATTTGAAGATTATACACCAGAAGAAATGATTCAAATTGCAAATTATTATATGACTAAAAAGCTGTATAGTATGTCAACTGAAGCAAGACACATGCTTGTTGAATATTTTACTTATCTGTATGAAAATCGCGATAAAACATATGGGAATGCAGGTTTGGCTCGTAAGATTATTGAACAGGCAATGAAAAATTTAGATTATCGTATCGCTACCTTGCCAATAGAAGAGCGAATGGAAGAACGGAAATATACAATTAGTGTGGAAGATATACAGGCGCTTTTACAACAACAGGAGCAATAATAAAGCGAGGACAGGGAATATGGATAAATTTAAATAGGCTTTTTTGTTGAAAAAATTATATAAATTGAGTTAGTTTCATTTGTATTTTAAGGGCATTATGACTATCATTAACACTGTACATATTTTGTTTTTTAGAAAAGGGAGGATTTTCAAATGGCAAACGTAACGTTTAAAGGAAACCCAATCACTTTAGTTGGCACAGAAGTTAAAGTAGGCGACCAAGCACCAAACTTCCAAGTGTTAGCGAATGATTTATCTCCGGTAACTTTAGAAACATATAAAGGCGCAGTGAAATTGATTAGTGTTGTACCATCTATTGATACAGGTGTATGTGATGCACAAACTCGTCGTTTCAACGAAGATGCAGCTAGCATTGAAAACGCAAAAGTATTAACAATTAGCGTTGATTTACCATTTGCTCAAAAGCGCTGGTGTGCAGCTAACGGTTTAGAAAACGTTGTAACGCTTTCTGATCACCGCGACCTTTCTTTTGGTGAGGCATACGGTGTTGTAATGAAAGAACTTCGTTTACTTGCACGTGCAGTATTCGTAGTAGATAGCAACGACAAAATTGTTTACGTAGAATACGTAAGCGAAGGTACAAGCCATCCGAATTACGAAGCAGCATTAGAAGCAGCAAAAGCCGCAAAATAATGTAGGTAACACAAGGCGATCTCTTATCAAGGGGTCGTTTTTTTTTGACAGTAAATTCTCTACATTTCATGCCGTATATTGTAGAAGTGTCGACATATAAATCCATTTTGATTTTTTTACATATAAGTCACTGCTATGCAAAATAAAAAGTGATCGGCACTCGTTTTCTACCTTTGTTTTCATATTGCACGTGGCAGGAAAGGGGTCTAACCGCTTTCTATGCATGACCAGATGCTCTCGTCCACCTAAAAAAGTGATTTTTTATTTGTATTTATATATTGTCGATTCAATAAGAATGAAAAGAATTAAGAATATGGTATGATATAAGTTATGTGTATTTTAGTTTGAAGGAGGAATTTTCGTGAGTTCAACAGTAGAAACATTATTTTCTATTTTTGATTCTTCTGCCGTAATTTTACGTAAAGAATTAGATATAACGTATTTAGAAGCACTTGTAGAAACAGGTGATAATTTATTTGAAGGAACAATTTTACAAGAAGGCTTAGAACAACCAACAATTGAACGATTAGAGCGTGAATATAGCAAGTTTAATGAAGAAAACTATAAAGGCGAAGAAATTCGCAAAGCGTTTCAACTTGCCATCTTAAAAGGGATGAAAGAAGGCGTACAAGCAAATCATGAAATGACGCCTGATGCAGTTGGGATGTTTATGAGTTATTTATTCCATAAATTTATGAAGGATCAAGAGGAAATAACTGTACTAGATCCTGCAGTTGGAACAGGAAATTTATTAACGACAATCTTCAATGGTCGCCTAGAAGGTACAACGATGAGTGGCTTTGGAGTAGATGTGGATGACTTGCTTGTTAAACTTGCATTAGTCAATGCGAATTTACAAAAACAAGCGGTCGAGTTCTTTAATCAAGATGGACTAGCGTCTCTTTATATTGATCCAGTTGATGCAGTTGTGTGTGATTTACCAATCGGCTATTATCCAAATGAAATCGGTGCAAGTGAATATACGTTAAAAGCAGACGAAGGTATGTCTTATGCACATCATCTTTTTATCGAACAAAGTGTCAAACATACAAAAGAAGGTGGTTATTTATTTTTCTTAGTGCCAAACTTCATTTTTGAAAGCGACCAAGCACCAAAGCTTCATGCATTTATTAAAGAAACATGTTTTGTGCAAGGATTACTTCAGTTACCTGTTTCCATGTTTAAGAATGAAAAAAATGCAAAAAGTATATTTGTTCTCCAAAAGAAAGGGCAAAACGTAAACATGCCAAAACAAGCGCTATTAGTAGAATTACCGAAATTCTCTAATATGCAAGCGATGGAGAACATTATGCAGCAAATTAATGGTTGGTTTGCTGAGAAAAACTAAAACGGGTACATGTATAACAGATATACACGTATATATAGTACAGTTTTATATTGTTTACAAAATTCAGTAATATATATAGGTGACGAAATTGAAAACTTTCAATCTGTAATATAAAAAAATCTGTTGTGTTACAATTTTTTCACTTGAAATATATGTCGTACGATGTTTAAATTAAAATCGTGAGTATTAAATTTTTATCAGTGAAACGGTTCTGTTATCTGAGAAAAATTGAAGACATAAAATTGAGCGGTTTGTGGAGGGATTCCACACAGCTAGAGAAAAAGGGGCGAAAGACTAGATGTCAAAAATCATCGCGATTAATGCAGGAAGCTCTTCCTTAAAGTTTCAATTATTCGAAATGCCAAGTGAAACAGTATTAACAAAAGGTTTAGTAGAACGTATCGGATTAGAAGATAGCATATTTACAATTACTGTAAACGGCGAAAAACAAACAGAAGTAACAAATATCGCAGACCATGGCGTTGCGGTTAATATGCTTTTAAACAAATTAACTGCAACAGGTATTATTAAATCTCTTGATGAGATTAGCGGTATTGGTCATCGTGTTGTACACGGCGGTGAAAAATTCGCAGATTCTGCTCTAATTGACGATAAAGTACTAGCAGAAATCGATGCTTTAAGTGAGTTAGCACCACTTCATAATCCAGCACACGTTATTGGTATTAAAGCGTTCCAAGAAGTTCTTCCGAACGTACCTTCAGTAGCGGTGTTCGATACAGCATTCCATCAAACAATGCCAGAAGAATCTTTCTTATATAGCTTACCTTATGAATACTATGAAAAATACGGCATCCGTAAATACGGATTCCACGGTACTTCTCATAAATATGTAACGCAACGTGCAGCTGAATTATTAGGCCGTCCACTTGAAAGCTTACGTTTACTTTCTTGTCACTTAGGTAACGGTGCAAGTATCGCAGCTGTTGAAGGCGGAAAATCAATTGATACGTCTATGGGCTTCACTCCACTTGCTGGTGTAACAATGGGTACACGTTCTGGTAACCTTGATCCTGCGTTAATTCCATATATTATGAAGAAAACAGGACAAAATGTAGATGAAGTTCTTAACGTATTAAATAAGAAAAGTGGTATGTTAGGTCTTTCTGGATTCTCAAGTGACTTACGTGATATTGAGCAAGCTGAAGAAGAAGGAAATCACCGTGCAGAAGTAGCATTAGAAATATTTATAGGCCGCATTCATAAATACATCGGTTCTTATGCAGCTCGTATGAAAGGTGTAGACGCAATCATCTTTACAGCTGGTATTGGTGAGAACAGTGCATTAATTCGTGAGCGTGTATTAGAAGGTCTTGAGTTTATGGGCGTATACTTCGATCCAAAACGCAACAATATCCGCGGTGAAGAAGCATTCATTAGCTTCCCTCACTCTCCAGTAAAAGTAATCGTAATTCCAACAGACGAAGAAGTTATGATTGCTCGTGACGTAGTACGTCTTGGAAATATTGGTTAATATATGATAAAAAGACGGGATGATTCCCGTCTTTTTTCTATTATTTTTTTGAAAGTAGTTCCGTTAATCCGTTTGGGTATAATGTTTTTTCACCTTGTAAAAATGTTTCAATCGGGATCCATACACCATAAGAGATGTGATCTCCTTCTGTTATGGTGAATCGATTCTGTTTATAAAGTTCTTTGTTTGAAAAATGAGCAGAATACAATTGGACTATTTCATGGCCAATTGTATTGTCTATTTGAAAAATGTTTTCTAAACAGCCTAAGTATGTACTGATTTCTACAGTAACGCTAAGTTCTTCTTCAAATTCTCGGATAACAGTTTGCGCCCCGTATTCCCCAAGTTCAATTGTTCCTCCAAGTGGTCGATAATAATATCCCTCACCAGTTTCATGTTTTCCTTTATATTCTTCAACAAGGATGCAATCATTGTGTTTAATAATGCCTAATGCTTTTGCACGCGGATACATAACATACCTCCCTTTTTTATTGCGACTTATTTGAAAATAACATATTTTTCAGAAAAAAACAGGGCGTACGGCCTCTCGCAGCAAATATATTACAGTGTAGAAAAATAATTCAAGGGGATGTTTGTATGTTGTCAAAGAGCGAGGAACGAATTTTACATGATCTAAAAAGCTGGGAGCAGCAACTAGTGCAACACGAATCAACGGATTTTCAGCAAATGTTTGATAAATGGGTAAATCGTACATTTTCGAAATTGCCAGAGAAGAAACGAAATGAATTTTTTTCAAAAGCAGATGGATGGCTTTTTCATTTACATGCGTTCATACAAAGCTCGCAGTCGCAGCTTGATGTACGCGGAAGAATTTTGGGGGCGGCGCGTGTGTTTGATGATTCTATTGAACATATTGAAGAAATGAGAGAACTATCCATTCATCAATTAACATACATAGCAGAACAACAAACAGCTCGTCATCGTTTATATTCTTTCGTGCAAGGAGGAGTAACTGGAATTGGCGGCTTTTTATTATTAAGTGCAGATTTCCCAGTACTGATTGCTTTAAATGTGAAAGCCGTACAACTGATTGCTACATCATTTGGTCATGATGTGAATAAACCGTATGAAATGATGTTAGCGTTAAAAGTGTTTCATGCAGCTATATTGCCAGCGCATTTGCAGCAGTATGCTTGGTACAATTTGCTGCAAGAGTTAGAACAAGAAGAACCGGCTCCATTTTTTTATGAGGGAGAAGAAGAAGTGTTAAATCCAGCATCTGTCCAAGTGATGCTAAAACAAATTTTGAAAACATTCATTATTTATTCACTGCGCCGCAAGTTGTTTCAAGGTGTACCAGTACTTGGGATTGCGGTTGGATCAACGGCGAATTACCGGTTAACGCGGAGCGTAACAGAATTTGCGAATCGATTTTATCAAATGCGTTATTTACGCCAAAAAGTATAAAAAGCGAAAGGCAGCTGCCTTTCGCTTCTAATTTGTTGCATGTTGTTTTGATAATGGAATTGCCACGGTTTTCTTTTCCTCTGCTGGATAATAGATTAAATCTAGTGCTTTCGCCTGCACAGCAAGGGAAAGAATCGTAAAGGCAATCTCAGTCCATGTTAAATAATATAGTGAAAGTGCAATGACAATTGCGTCAAAAACGAAGAAAATTTGCCCAACCGTAAAGCGTGTTTTTTTGCTTAATACAATTGTTAAAATGTCATCTCCGCCTGTTGCACCGCCGAATCGTAAAATAAAACCAAGTCCAACTCCAGCTAAAGCTCCGCCTACTACTGCAGCTACAAATAAATGATTAGATAAATCAACCGTGAACGGAGAATAATTTTCCATTAAAGAATAAAATACTCCGAATGAAATCGAACCGATAAATGAATAGCCGACCATTTTTTTACCTAAAAATGTAGCGCATAGTAAAATGACTGGAATATCCATTAAAACCGTTGAAATGGATGGTGAAATATCAACAAAATTTTGTAAAAACAGTGCGATTCCGACAAAGCCACCTTCAGTTAAGTGGTTTTGAAAATGAATGTGATATAGCGCGGTAGCTAAAATAAATGAACCAAGTAAAACCATGAAAATTTCTTTAATAATTCGTCGACTTTGGATGTTCTCCATCGTTATTCCTTCTCTCCGTAGTTAGTAGTTTTCTATTTTTCATAAACTAACTACGCCTATATAGCAGCAGTTAGTTTACATACGTCTAACTACGCTATATATCACTGAAGAAATAACGAATAATCCTCTCGTCCATCAATTCTCCCTACTTTCGTTTTAGTTTAGGCCTAAAATAGACTAAACAAAACTTAGAGTAGGATTTTTTATTTAGCAATCCTATTCTCTTCTAGGTTTTGTTTAGTAAGTGTCACACAACCTAAACAAAACGCTATGTGTAAGAAGAGTCTTTTTGTTGCCAAATTATCCTTCGGGCAATCATAATTTCCCCACTTTCGTATTTTTTTCGCTAGATAAAGTATCTAAGCAAAAAATACGCTACGTGTAAGATTCGTCTTTTCGATGCCACATGCTCCTTCGAGCGATCATGATATCTAAATCCTTTCTGTGAAAGATTTTATACTATTATATCATACTTTTGGGAAATGTATGTTGTTGGAAACTGAGAATGGGCAAAGAAAAACCTACACACTTTGTAAATATGAGGGGAAATGGTGTAATAAACTAATATTTGCTGTCGAAAGTTTTTGGTTATGAAAAATGTACTTTAATTAATTACATAATATTCATTTTAAAGGGAATATTCCCTATAATTCAAGTCATATTAGCGATGACTGGAGAGATTCGTATGAAAATAGTAGATATACAAGTAAGCATAGAGGAAAAAAGAGAGGAACTAATTGGACTTGTAAGAATGTACGGATTTAATCATGAGAAGGTAGTTGTATGTAGCCAAGAGTTAGATGATTTAGTCTATCGTTTGATGGAAAGTATTACTTATCAAGAAAGTATATTTTCTATTTCTGCAAAGAAAAATACGAATAACAATATACATTCACCTTAGTTGGAACAAGCTTTCTTTTTTATTACCTATGTTTGAAAGCGCTTGCGAATTATTGTGATAAAAAGAGAAGTCCATAATAGTTTGATTGTTGGGGAATTTTCATCGGTAGAGGTCCACTGATGAAAATTTTTTATTTGGAGAGTTTGTAAATGCGTCTAGAGAAGCGTTTAAAATAAAGTTTATCCCGCTATTCGTGGGCAGTAAAACCCCCACTGACGGAAGTTTCACCTTATGAAGTAACAAGATCATATGAATCTGCCAGCGCAAGTGGAGTAAGCGGTTATGAAGAAGGTGCACTAAAACTGGAAATCATTCTTTGCTTCCATGAAAGTATATCAGATACATCCTCCCACTTTTACTGGCAGCCCTTGCATTCCAAAGTATATGAAATCTCCTATGAAAGAAATTGTATTTAAGAATTAAGCATGTAAACTCCAAATAAGAAAAAAACCATTTCTTCTTTACTGATGCGCCTTTCCTTCAGAGACATTTTGAGTAAGACGATACCAAAGCCAAAGGTCGTTAATGATGGAAGCAAGATCGGCAATTTCTGTATTCAGTTTACAGGAAAGCTCAAAGTTTTCTTCGTTATTTAATTTATGTTGTTTCGTATTAATGATATGTTCAAGTTCTTGAATCCGATCAGGTATTTTTCCGCGAATTTGTTCCCACTTTAATAAAATGGCATGCTGTACAGCTGTAGGAATCTCTTTCCATTCTTCTTGTAAATCAGGTATTTCAATTCCTAGATGTTCATTATATATGAAATATTGTTTCATGCCTCTTCCCTCCATTTTCTGTTTCTATTGTATCGAAAAAGAGAACGAACTTCGATGAAATTGTTTGAAAAATATTTGTAAATATCCCTTGCGCCATTTTTTAAAAGATGATAAATTATGAATTAATATTAATAATGATGAATAAATATTCTTTTTAGGGGGATGTAAAATGGAGAATAAGAAAGTTGTATTAGCATATTCCGGAGGTCTTGATACTTCCGTTGCGATTAAGTGGTTGCAAGAAAAAGGATACAATGTTATTGCACTTTGTTTAGATTTAGGCGAAGGGAAAGATTTAGAATTTGTGAAAGAAAAGGCATTATCCGTTGGAGCTATTCAATCTTATATGATTGACGTGCAAGAAGAATTTGCGAATGAATATGCATTAAAAGCACTGCAAGCTCACACGTTATATGAAGGGAAATATCCACTTGTATCCGCATTATCTCGTCCGTTAATTGCGAAGAAGTTGGTAGAAATCGCAGAGATGGAAGGAGCAAGTGCAGTTGCACATGGATGTACTGGAAAAGGAAACGACCAAGTACGCTTTGAAGTTTCTATTCAAGCGTTAAATCCGTATTTAGAAGTGATTGCACCGGTACGTGAATGGAAATGGTCACGTGAAGAGGAAATTGCGTATGCAAAAGAAAACGATGTGCCAATTCCGATTAACTTAGACAGCCCGTTTTCAATTGATCAAAATTTATGGGGACGAAGCAATGAGTGTGGAGTTTTGGAAGATCCATGGGCAGCGCCGCCAGAAGAGGCATATGAAATGACGTTAGCACTGGAGAATACACCAAACAAACCTGAATTTGTAGAAATTGGGTTTGAAGCAGGGGTACCAACAACATTAAATGGTGTATCGTATTCCCTAGCTGAGTTAATTAAAACGCTAAATTCTCTTGCTGGTAAGCATGGGATTGGCCGCATTGATCATGTAGAAAATCGTCTTGTCGGTATTAAGTCACGTGAAGTGTATGAATGCCCAGCAGCGATGACGTTAATTACTGCACATAAGGAATTAGAAGATTTAACACTTGTAAAAGAAGTAGCGCATTTTAAACCGATGATTGAACAAAAATTAACAGAGTTAATTTATAACGGCTTATGGTTCTCGCCTTTAAAAGATGCCCTTGCTGCCTTTTTACAAGAAACGCAAAAACATGTGACAGGTACAGTACGTGTAAAACTATTTAAAGGACATGCAATTGTGGAAGGACGTAAATCGGATTATTCTCTATACGATGAAAAATTAGCAACATATACAGTAGAAGATGAATTTAATCACGATGCAGCTGTTGGCTTCATTTCATTATTTGGTTTACCAACAAAAGTATATAGCCAAGTGAATCAAAAGAAGGTGGAGGCATGAGTAAACTTTGGGGCGGTCGTTTTACAGAGCAGGCTGAACAGTGGGTTGAGGAGTTTGGAGCCTCGATCTCCTTCGACCAACAATTAGCAGTAGAAGATATAGAAGGAAGCATTGCGCATGTTACGATGCTTGTGAAATGTGGCATCGTGACAGTGGAAGAAGGAGAAAAAATTAAAAACGGTCTTCAGTATTTACTTGAAAAAGCAAAGAAGCAGGAACTTACGTTTTCTGTTGAAGCAGAGGATATTCATTTGAACATTGAAAAAATGTTAATTCAGCATATTGGTGAAGTTGGCGGTAAGCTGCATACAGGAAGAAGCCGTAATGATCAAGTAGCAACCGACATGCATTTGTATTTGCGAAATGAAGTGCAGCATATTATCAAGGCAGTTAAGCAAGTGCAGACTGTACTTACAGCGCAAGCAGAAAAACATATTGAAACAATTATGCCAGGATATACGCATTTACAGCGTGCACAACCGATTTCTTTTGCACATCATCTTCTTGCATATTTTTGGATGTTAGAACGCGATGGAAATCGTTTTATAGATTCACTAGGGCGCATTAACATTTCTCCGCTCGGAGCCGGGGCACTTGCTGGGACAACATTTCCGATTGATCGTGAATATAGTGCACAGCTACTTGGGTTTGATGGGATATATGAGAACAGTTTAGACGCAGTAAGCGACCGTGATTTTATTCTTGAATTTTTAAGTAATGCTTCTATATTAATGATGCATTTATCACGTTTTTGTGAAGAACTGATTTTATGGAGCAGTCAGGAATTTCAATTTATTGAAATGAGCGATAGTTATGCAACGGGCAGCAGCATTATGCCGCAAAAGAAAAATCCGGATATGGCAGAGCTCATTCGCGGGAAAACAGGAAGAGTATATGGCAACTTGTTTAGCTTATTAACAGTTATGAAAGGATTGCCGCTTGCTTACAATAAAGATCTGCAAGAGGATAAAGAAGGCATGTTTGATACAGTCAATACAGTAAAAGGGTGTTTACATGTAATGGCCGGTATGCTTGAGACGATGACGGTGAAAAAAGACAATATGGCGAAAGCTGTCACGCAAGATTTTTCAAATGCGACTGAGATAGCAGATTATTTAGCGAGTAAAGGTTTACCGTTTCGTCAGGCACATGAAATTGTAGGAAAGCTTGTCCTTCTTTGCATTAACGAAGGTGTATATTTACTTGATCTACCGTTAGCAACTTATCAAGAGATGAGCCCATTATTTGAGAAGGATTTATACGAAGTACTTTCGCCGTCCGCCGCAGTAAAAAGAAGAAACAGTGCAGGCGGTACAGGGTTCGAACAAATTAGGCAAGCACTTCAAATAGCGAAGGAGCGAGTAGAAACCCCCGTGAACATGTAATATTTCACGGGGGTCTTCATAATTGTTACATATATTTAATTAATGTACTCTCTAATGCTTTCGTTCTTTGTAGAGATGTTGTCTTCCATTTACGGGTTGTGGCAGTTCCAAACATAATATTTTTAGAATCTAGACTATGCGTTCGATAAGAGTTTGCATCTGGATTTTTTCCTTGTAGTTTTCGATGAGAGTAGAATAAAATATGTCCGAGTTCATGCGCAAGTGTATTTTCTAATGAAGATTTTGTGAGGATAATATGATTAAAACGGCTTTTTGTCATAAGGGAAGAGAACGATCGTCCCGTTGTATTATTTGAGAGGTGTCTTGCACTTGTATAAAAGATTGAAATACTATTTGGATTTGGAAAGAGATATTTCCTTTCGTTAAATAATCGTTTTATATTTTTACTTTGCTTTGTTCGAAATGAGGTATCATTCGTTCGAACAGAAAAATCTTTCAGCATTGTGATGCTAGTAATAACAAATTGTATCTTCCATATTTTTGTTGCTAAATCAACTTGCTGCTTAATTTCTTTTTCTGTTACATTACAGCCGGGAAGAGTAAAGATACATAAGTTTATAAGCGGAGTAGTGCGTTTGTTTTTGACTTTGGTTTTGCTGTTTTTTTTCTTTTCATTATTCAAAAAAATCACACCTTCATGCTTGGACATATATATAATGTATGCATAAAGAGAAAGGTTGCTTGTACAATGCAAGCAACCTTTTGGCTATATTTTTTCTTGCTCGTATTTATGCTTTCCTTCTGTAATGCGAATATATTCTATGTCCATTAAATCGCGAAACAGTGCACCGTGGCTTAACTCTACACCATGTTTTTCTTTGAAGTGGGCACAAATTGTTTCTACCATGTCGATTTCTTGTCCGTTTAAATCAAGTATAATACGTTCATTACTTTCCATGCAGTCGCCCTCATTTCTTTTTTCTTAGCATAACCTTAGAGAATAATTTTATTTAGAAGGAAATAAAAAACACCAAGCCTATTAAATAAAGGCTTGGTGCTGCTTTATTAAATTTCCCCTTGCTCTTCATCACCGCGAACAACAAGGACATCGCACTTCGCATAGCGAATAATATGTTCAGAGACGCTGCCGATTAAGAAACGTTCTACTGCGTTTAAACCAGTTGCACCGCACATAATTAAATCTACTTTATGCTTTGGAGCAATATCTTTTGAGATTTTTGATTTTGGATTCCCAAACTCTAATACAGTTTCTACTTTTGTAACACCTGCTTCTAGTGCAGTCTTTTTGTAGTCTTCTAATAAATCTTCTGCAAATAAATTTGCGCGTTCTGCAATTGCGCGGCTATATGCTTCTACCGCAGAATAAGCTTTAACGTCAACGATATGGGCGATTGTTAATGTAGCATTGTTACGTTTTGCTACTTGAATTGCTTTTTTAAATGCTTTTTCAGCTTCCTTAGAGCCGTCGACTGCAATTAAAATATTTGTATATGTAGTATTCATGAACAATTCCTCCTCATTCTATAAGCGTTATAACTCTTTACATCTTTATTATAAAGGAAATTATGGAAAATAGTTTGACAGAAACGTTACAGAATTTCGAAAACTCTGTTTCAAACATTTTAGTTGTAATTGTATGAAGAAGTTGTTACATATGAATTATAGCAAGAAAAAAGGAGGCTTATGTTTGTGAGACATGCGCTCATTACAGCCGGTACAAAAGGTTTAGGGAAGAAGGTAACAGAGAGTTTATTACATAAAGGATATTCGGTAACAGTAACATATCGCAGTGATGTACAAGCGATGGAAATGTTAAAGCGGCAATATAAACATCTTGCACATCGTATACAATTTGTGCAAGCGGATGTAACGAAACAAGAGGATTTACATACAGTAGTAACAAAAGCGATGGATCGTTTTGGCCGCATTGACTTTCTTATTAATAATGCAGGTCCATACGTATTCGAGCGTAAAAAGTTAGTTGAATATAAAGATGATGAATGGAATGAAATGATTCATGGTAATTTAACGGCCGTATTTCATTTATTAAAGCTTGTTGTTCCTATTATGCGTCAGCAAAAATTTGGTCGTATTGTGAATTATGGATTTCAAGGAGCGGATAGCGCGCCGGGATGGGTATATCGTTCTGCTTTTGCAGCTGCAAAAGTCGGACTAGTTTCACTTACAAAAACAATTGCTTATGAAGAAGCTGAATATGGGATTACATCAAATATGATATGTCCCGGTGATATTATTGGTGATATGAAAGAAGCAACAATTGCTAAGGCGCGTACATTATCTGATTCTCGTACACCAATTGGACGTTCTGGTACAGGGGAAGATATCGCTCGTACAATTTCTTTTTTATGTGAGGAAGATTCGGATATGATTACGGGAACCATTATAGAAGTAACTGGAGCAGTTGATGTCATTCATCGATATCGTCAAAATTAGACAAATTCTATCGGACAACTCGTATCCTCTTTGTCGAAAAATGAGAATTTATGATAAAATATAAGAGAACGGAAAGCGTTTTCTGAAAGTATAAATGCAATAATTATTTAGGGGTAATTTTTATAATTTCAAGGGGGGATTTTCAATGCGTATCGGTGTACCGACAGAAATTAAAAACAATGAAAATCGTGTAGCAATGACGCCAGCGGGTGTTGTTCATTTAGTGCAAAACGGTCATGAGGTTTTTGTTCAAAAAGGTGCTGGTTTAGGATCTGGATTTACAGATGAAGCGTATGTCGAGGCAGGAGCAACAATTGTAGAAGCAGCGCAAGAGGCTTGGAATCAAGAGATGGTTATGAAAGTAAAAGAGCCAATCCCAAGTGAATACGGCTATTTCCGCGAAGGTTTAATTTTATTCACTTACTTACACTTAGCTCCAGAACCAGAATTAACAAAAGCATTAATTGACAACAAAGTGGTTGGTATCGCTTATGAAACAGTTCAATTAGACAACCGTTCTTTACCATTACTTGCACCTATGAGCGAAGTAGCAGGCCGTATGGCTGCGCAAATTGGTGCACAGTTCCTTGAAAAAAATAAAGGCGGTAAAGGTATTTTACTTGCTGGCGTTCCGGGAGTAAAACGCGGCAAAGTAACAATTATCGGCGGTGGTCAAGCTGGTACGAACGCAGCGAAAATTGCCGTTGGTCTAGGTGCGGATGTAACAATTATCGACTTAAGTCCAGATCGTCTTCGTCAATTAGACGATATCTTCGGCAACCAAGTAGCAACATTAATGTCTAACCCATATAACATCGCAGAAGCTGTAAAAGAATCTGACCTTGTTATCGGTGCAGTATTAATTCCAGGTGCAAAAGCGCCAAAACTTGTAACAGAAGAAATGATTAAATCTATGGAGCCAGGTTCTGTTATAGTTGACATTGCAATTGATCAAGGTGGTATTTTTGAAACAACTGACCGCATTACAACACATGACAACCCAACTTACGAAAAACATGGCGTTGTTCATTACGCAGTTGCAAACATGCCTGGTGCGGTTCCACGTACATCAACACTTGCGTTAACTAACGTAACAGTACCATATGCAGTACAAATCGCAAACAAAGGCTACAAAAAAGCTTGCTTAGATAATACTGCCTTATTAAAAGGGATTAATACATTAGATGGCTACGTAACATTTGAAGCAGTTGCAGAAGCACATGGTTTACAATATGCAGATGCAAAAGAACTTCTTAAAAAAGCACCTGCTTTATCATAAGAAAGACTGTAAAGCGACTACCTGTTGGGTAGTCGCTTTTATTATGGTTTCATACGTGCTCGTGCAGTTTCGTGTTTCCTGTTTACAGGAATAGATTCTCCTGCTTTTACTAACCCAAAACGCGGCATATTTACATATACACTTTCATATTGGCCTTTCTCAATCACATATGTTTCATGAAAAATACCAACTGTTTTAGTTTTGGAAGCTTTTAGATTGAAATTTTTCCATGCTTCTACATGTAAGGATGCATGGCGTGCATAATGTTCAAGGGCTTCAAATGACTTCCAATATTGAATTTGTAAAATGGTGCGACCGTTGAAGAAAGACTCTGTACCGAGAAAACCGAATTCTTTATTTTTATATAACTCTTTTAGCATGCCACTCATTGCTCCGGCCACTGGGAACCATTTCGAAACAGCGAATAGTTTATTAATGCGCATACCGATTACAAATACTACAAAGGAATCGTCCATCTGTGCAGTATAACGTCCATGTATTACAGGTTTCATCATTTATCCCTCTTTTATTATGGATTTAATATACTTAAATGAAGATCGTACATGTCCATTACATGTTGAGTTTGAAAGACATGAGCTGTTAAATAGGCGCCGTAAAAAATAGAGTGTAATAGTCTCACAATCTGTGAGGTGTCCATATTAAGCGTAATTTCTCCTGCGACTTTTCCTTCTTCTACGCAGTTTGCAAATAATTCATTTAAATTTGGAATGAGCTTTCGCACTTGTTCTTCTTTTTCTGGATATAATAGGTGAATCTCTGCATCGGTTAAATGAGGCATACAGGGATGCATTTTTTCTTCTGAGAGAAAGGCAATTAAGCTCAGCATCAGTCCAGGTTTTTCTTTTGCATACTCTGAAACTGCTTCAAACATATAGCGAAGTGCAGCCATTCCTTTTTTGTTCGTTTCTTGTAGTTCCAACATACAATTTGTTAACCATAACCTCATAAAATAAATAAGAATGTCTTCTTTTCGAGAGAACATTTTAAAAAATGTAACCTTCGAAATTTCTACTTGATCACATAATTCTTCTACGTATACTTCTCGAAATGATTTCTCTCCAATGATGTCTAATGCCGTGTGAAATAGCTTGATTTTTGTTCGGGCTTTTTTGATTTCCCGTAGTGGAATTTTTTTGTTCATAATATACCCCTTGTTGCTAAAAGTTAACTTATATTAATAAATTAACACGAGTTAACTTTTTGGTCAATTCATTAGTTTGATTTTTTAGAATTTTACCTCACTAAATTAGACAAAGATTTGATATGATGAAATTAGAAGAAATTGTAATATACTACTTGAATAATGGAGTGATAAATATGAAGAATAAATTAACAAAAGAAATAAACCTGGAAAAAATTAATTTATTAGAGATTACGAAAAATATCACAGAAAATCATAAAAATTTCGTTGTTTCGAATGTAAATAATCACTGTTTGCGGATTGCGGTGTTTACAGGGGAATATGACTGGCACTATCATTCCAATTCAGATGAGTTATTTATAGTACTTGAGGGAGAGCTACTTATTGATTTTCAAGATAAGGAGACAGCTATTTTAAAGCCAAACGATTCGATCTTAATTCCAGCTGGTACAATTCATAGAACGAGAGCATTAAAGCGCACGGTAAATCTTTGTTTTGAAAATTTAGAGGCCGATACAGTTATCGTGGAATAGGTATAAAGAATTGAGTGTGAAAAGAATTCTTCCAAGCTTACAAGAAAATATATAGGTCTCACCTTTCGTATACTCAATATGTAATTAAGTAGTATAAATACAAGTTAAAAAAACGACATAAGAACCCCCTTTCTTTTAGGGGGGAACGAGAGCATCTGGCTGTGCATAGAAGTGGTCAGTGCCTTTTTCTGCCACATGCAAGATTTAAAACAAAAGGAGAGAGCGAGTACATGTCGTGTTGTATTCTTCATAGCAGCGACTTATATGTCAGGAAATTTTAAAAATGGATTCGTATAAATACTAATTTAGAGAGAATTTTAGGGGAATTATTAATTAAGGAAAAACTTTTGTGGTATAATATGGAATTGATGTTACTAATTTCAATAAATAATATTCATAATTAAGGATGACATATAAAATGAGAGAAAAGAGAATGGGCAGGACGTTTTTTAAATTCGTATTTACTGTTGCATGCACGGCTATGTTAAGTGCGTGTGGAAAGAATGGGGTAGACGGGACATGGGAATTGTCTCAAAGTAAACAAAATCAATGCCCGGTATATTATAAGTTTGAAACAGTTACAAAAAAGGAAGAGAAAAAGGAAGTTATTCATCATTTGGTAGAGATGTATACAAATAACCAGAAAGAACAAGATAAATATAAAGGGACATATAAACAAGAGAATAAAGGAGATTCATATATTCTTGATTATGGGAATTCCTTTACTTCAAAACAGCAAATGAAAAGAGATGGGGACAAGTTAGAAGTGTTTTTCAGTGATGTAGATAAACGATGTACATATAAGAAAGCATAAAAAAGAAGGTACTTTCTAAAGTACCTTCTTTGCATTATATTTATCCCGCTTGGCTCAACTAACTATCAGTGGGGGATGAAGAAAACCCTCACTGATGGAAGGTTCACTTTATTTTACAAACTGCAATTCTTTCGGGAACTTCGTTAAAATTTCTACGCCATCTTTCGTTACGTAAACATCATCTTCAATACGAACGCCGCCTACATTTGGCACGTAAATACCTGGTTCAATTGTGAAGACCATTCCTTCTCGCAATGGCGAATTGTTACCTTCTTTTACGTCTGGATATTCGTGAACGCTAATGCCAAGTCCGTGACCAAGGCGGTGCGGGAAGAAGTCGCCGTAGCCAGCATCTGCGATTATAGAACGAGCAGCACGGTCGATTTCACTAAATGTTGCGCCTGGTTTACATGATTCAATAGCATTTAATTGACCTTTTAATACAGTTTCATAAATGCGTTTTTGTTCGTCTGAAATTTCGCCAAATGCAACTGTACGTGTAATATCAGAGCAATAACCGTCGATAATTACACCTAAATCAAATAGGACGAAATCACCGCGCTGCATTTTATTTGCACCTGGTACGCCGTGTGGAAGCGCAGAGTTTGCACCTGTTAGTACCATTGTGTCAAAGGACATTTTATGAATGCCTTTTTTCTTTAATTCATGCTCAATTGTTGCGAGTACTTCAAGTTCACTGCGATTCTCTTGAATGGCATTTACCCCAATTTCAACTGCATAATCAGCCATAGCAGCAGCTTCGCGTAAAATCGCAAGCTCTTTTTCGTCTTTAATTAAGCGAAGTTCACGTACTTTTTCTTCGGCTGATCTGAAAGTTGCTTTTGGGAATAATTGTGATAAGTGCTCGTAGCGTTCTACATTTAAGTGTTCTTTTTCAATTGCTACTGCACCTGCATCAATGCCACGTGCTTCAATTGCTTTTGCAATCATATCCCATGGGTTGTCTGTATCTGTATATCCAATAATTTCATGATTCCAGCCAGCGCTTTTCGCGTGTCCTTCTTCCATTTTTGGACAAATTAACATTGGTTCTTTTTCTTGGAATACAAATAGACCAAGTAGTCTTTCGTGCGGTTCACAGTGGAAGTTCGTCATATAGAAGACGCTCGGTGTAGAAGTTAAGAATGCAGCTTCTGTATTTTGTTCTTGGAGCCACTCTGTTAATTTTTCTAATCTAGTATTCATAGATTTGCACCTCCGAAATTTTGATTACATGTATAACTTTACATCGAGTGAAAGTGTTATGACAAGCGAATCGATGTTTGAAAAGACAGGAAATTGTGAAATCGTGTAGAATAAGAGGAGGAATATAAAGTGAAACTTCCATCAGTGTTTTTTTTTCATCCCCCACTGATGGTTAGTTGAACTAATCGGGCTTTTACGGGCAGTTATCCCCCACCTATCTTTTTTGCTTCTTTCTCAATCTTGAGGTGGGGGTCTTACTGCCCGTTAATGCGGGATAAACAAAGGAGGAGTAAATAGATGGAAGTATCTTATCACGGTCATTCAGTTGTAAAGATTGAAACGAATGGAAAGGTTATTTTAATTGATCCATTTATTACAGGAAATCCGAAAACAGATTTAAAAGTAGAAGATATAACAGTGGATGCGATTATTCTTTCTCATGGTCATGGCGATCATGTTGGAGATACAGTAGCACTAGCGAAGAAACATAATGCAGTTGTTGTAGCACCATTTGAACTAGCAACATTTTTAGGATGGCAAGGAGTGAATACACATCCGATGCATATCGGTGGTTCGCATGTGTTTGATTTTGGAAAAGTGAAATTTACACAAGCATTCCATGGGTCTAGTTATATTGATGAAGAAAATCAGACAATTACATATACAGGAATGCCAGCCGGGATTTTATTTACCGCAGAAGAAAAAACAGTGTATCATGCGGGAGATACAGCTTTATTTTCTGATATGAAGTTAATCGGTTCTCTTAATAATATCGATTTAGCATTTTTACCAATTGGGGATAACTTTACAATGGGACCAGAAGATGCCGTGTTAGCAGCAGAATGGATCGGAGCAAAAGTTGTTGTGCCAATGCACTATAATACATTCCCAGTTATCGAACAAGATCCGTATCAATTTGTAGAGAAACTAACCAGCAGTGTAGGCAAAGTGTTAGAAGCTGGGGAAGGTATTGAATTGTAAAAAAAGAAACCTTCATTTTGTAAGGCAAAGTGAAGGTTTTCATATGTGAGAAGGGTATAATGTAAATGTTTTATTTGTTATATCAATTTTAGATTGTGGTGTGCCTGTTTCTATTTCTGCTGCTTCGTTTAAAGCTATCGCTACTTTCTTTCCATCCACGAATGCTAACAATACCGCACTGATTATGTTTAAAGCTTTTTTCATATCATATCGCTCCTTTTCTCTTATTTCTTGTTTTCATTGTACGATAAGGAAATGAAACAAACCATCGAATGAGGTGACAAGGAAATTACATTATTGTAAGAAACTTGTATGGATTTGTTATAAAAAAAATAGTACAGATATAGAACATGAAGTGTAACAGTTTTGGAAATATAGTATACTAAAAATACAACGCATGAAGAATTTAGGGAAAAGAAAGTATGGTGAAATTATTTGGCTACGAAACACAACCAAATTTTGGAGTATATCAACAGTTTGCCAATTGGGCATAAAATTTCTGTGCGCCAAATTGCAAAAGAGCTCGGCGTGAGTGAAGGAACAGCGTATCGTGCGATTAAAGATGCGGAAAATAAAGGGTATGTAAGTACAATTGAACGGGTCGGGACAATTCGTATTGAGCAAAAAAAGAAAGAAAATATCGAAAAGCTAACATTTGCGGAAGTTGTTAACATAGTTGATGGCCAAGTACTTGGCGGGAGAGAAGGTTTACATAAAACGTTAAATAAATTTGTAATTGGGGCAATGAAACTAGAAGCGATGATGCGCTATACAGAAGCCGGGAATTTACTTATTATCGGAAACCGTACACAAGCACATCAATTAGCACTTGAAGAAGGAGCGGCTGTACTCATTACAGGTGGATTTGATACAGAAGAGCATGTGAAGAAATTAGCAGATGAGTTAAAGCTGCCGATTATTTCAAGCAGCTATGATACATTTACAGTAGCCACGCTTATTAACCGTGCTATTTATGATCAGCTTATAAAAAAAGAAATTGTTCTTGTTGAAGATATTTTAACACCAATTGAAGAGACGGTATGTTTACAGCCAAATGATACAGCAGAAAGATGGCATAAGTATAATGAAGAAACGATGCATGGCCGTTATCCGATTGTAGATGAAGCAAATAAAGTGCTAGGTATTGTAACGTCTAAAGATATGGTTGGTGTAGCAAAAGAAACACCAATTGAAAAAGTAATGACAAAACAGCCGATTACTGTAAACGGAAAAATGTCTGTTGCAGCAGCGGCACGTATGATGGTGTGGGAAGGAATTGAACTTCTTCCTGTTGTTGACGATAGTAATACATTGCAAGGGATTATTAGTCGTCAAGATGTGCTGCAAGCACTCCAAATGATTCATCGGCAGCCGCAAGTCGGAGAAACGATTGATGATATTGTAACGAATCAATTTATGAATCAGAAAGAAGCAAAACAAGATCACGCATATCATTTTTCTGTTACTCCGCAAATGACAAATTCGATTGGAACTTTGTCGTACGGTGTATTTACAACAATTGTGACGGAAGCGACCAATCGTGTACTACGCGCGTTGAAAAAAGGTGATGTAATTGTTGAAAACTTAACCATTTACTTTGTAAAACCGGTTCAAATTGACAACATTGTATCCGTCCATCCGAAAGTACTAGAAATCGGGCGTAAATTTGGAAAGGTCGAAGTAGAAGTACGTTACGAAAGTAGTGTTGTTGGAAAAGCATTACTTATGGTTCAATTGATTGACCGTTAAGAAGGAAAAGCTGCCAGAAAGGGCGGCTTTTCTTATATAAATAAATATCTGAATTTTCTGTTCTGTCCGTTAATGGAAGAAAAAGGTGGCGAGCAAATGTTATTTGCTAGTATAAAATTATTTTGTGAATGAGAGTTCCTTATCTAATATTCCTAATAATTTTTTATAATTAGATAAAGTATCTTCATCTTCAACTTTATAACCAGATTGAAAAAATGAAATATCTCCTGTCCCATTGTTAATTTGGTTATTTTCCTTGAGAATTCTCTTTAAATTTTTAGCGGTTCCAACACTTCCATCAATAATGTCTATGTCTTCGGAAAAAAGCTTCTTTAGAATAGATTTAAAATATGGAAAATGAGTACAACCGAGAACGACCGTTCCATACTGTTTTAAATCGAATAAAGCTAATTGCTGTCTTAAATAGGGTAAAACTCTCTCTTCACTAAATTCGAATTCCTCAGCAAATTCCACAAGGCCAGGAAGAGGTAGACTTTCAACAATATCATGATTATCTATACTTTTTACTAAATTTTGAAACTTTTCCTCTTGAAGAGTCAGTTTAGTTGCTAACACTAAAACTTTTTTTCGTTTTTCTTCACTTTTTTGAACAGCTGGTTTTACAGCAGGCTCAATTCCTAAGATGGGAAAATCATATTTTTTACGTAAGTCTTCCACGGCAATACTGGTTGCCGTATTGCAAGCAATGACTAATGCTTTCACATCTTGATTAGCGATAAAATCAACGGCATTAAAAATATATTGCTTTACTTCTTCTTTTTGTTTTTCACCATATGGAACATGTAAAGTATCAGCATAAAAAATATAATCTTCATTTGGTAAGACTTTTAATGCTTGATGAAGTACAGTAATTCCACCAATGCCAGAGTCAAAAAATCCAATTCTCACTACGTTCACTCTCTTTCTTAATCAATTCAATTTTATCCCGCTATTCGTGGGCAGTAAGACCCCCATTTCAAGATTCAGAGAGAAGCATTGTCCAGCTCCAGTGGCTAGAATGTTCGGTGGCTTCGCTTCTTCCTACGAGGTAAAAAAACCTCTACGTCAGAAGCTCCATCCCCCTCACATTCTGAACGAGCCACTTCCGTTTTTCTTAAGAAGTTAGGTGGGAGATAAACTGCTAGCATGCGCCCGATTGGTGAGGGCTGATTAAAGTTTCACTTTATTTTATCACTTACATTTTTTTAGTACCATTTTTATGGTGAATTAACTTGTTTTCAATAATGAAATAATAGGGAAACTTATACACAGGATTTCAATTTGAAAATAAAAAATGGTCATCCCTTCATGAATACCGCATGAGAGGATGACCGTTTTTTATGTCTTCAATGAATCTTACAGAAAAACTACAGTTATTAGATAAAGGAATGACTCCTATTCAACCGCAATGCCAAATTCACGTAAAGCAAGTGCTTGAAAAGTTTGCCTATCAATCGTTTGTTTAGATTTCTGTTTTCCTTTTGTTACCGTATACGTTTTGTCTGTTAGCGTAATGTGACCATCGTCTGTTCGTTTTGCAAGGAGTGGAGATTTATTAAATGGTGATTGTTCATGGTGGGTAATGATTTGTTGTGCGTTCTGTAAAGCTGTTTCATCAATTGGCGATGTGAAGAAGTCGTAGCCAATTTCTAACTTCCCGTCTTGATATTTTTCAAATGCGTATTCTCCGAAAGTTGTTTTTTTCTTTTGAATGCGGTATTCACCTGTTGAAGAAGTTACTGTTTCCCCAGTAAACGGAAGCGGTTGCAGAGCGTGATGGGAACCGAAACCAACATCGATTAAGTACCGCTGCCCGTTATGATGCAGAATCGTTGCAAAGTGTGTTTGGATAAGCCGATTTTCTTCATTGCTAAAAACAGTTCCTCCAATTAAATGAACGTCAAATCCTAGTTCTTTTAAAGCGTAGTAAAATAAAGGATTCAGTTCATAGCAAACACCGCCGCGCCGGTTGTCTATAATCTTTCTTTTTAAATCTTCAAAGGTAAGATCAATGTTTTCTTTTTTGATAATGCTCATATTTTCAAATGGTATATGCTTCGCAAATTGAGATTGCAACGCACAAATATCTTCAAAAGTTACATCTTGCTTTTCATATTGAATACGGTTGAAAAAATCGTTTAGAAAGGTGTTCATTTCATCTCACCTCATTATTTTTGTAACTGCTCTGCCTCTTCAATCGCAAGTGGTAAGAAATGTTTATATTGGCGAATGCCATTATAAATACTAGCTCCGCCAACGATTATAAATAAAACGCCAACGATAATACGAGCCGTTGAAACATCTAAAAAAAATTGATTTGCGCCAAATAATGCAACAAATAACCCGAGTGCAATTGCTGATTTTCCAGCAAGCCATCCTTTCTCCATAGAACGGTTTGTGCGAAAATATTTTGTTTTGTAGAAGAGATACAACATAAATGTAACGATAATACAAAAGACTAATACTGGCATGACCTTAATCCCCCATCTATTTGTATGTTCTTTCTCTATTGTAATTCAATTCTCCACCTGTATGAAGTGTTTTGAGCTATAATAGGAATAAATTGGCCGAAAAGGAGATTTTACATATGCATGAGAAAATTTTAGGAGCAATTAAGCAATTTGATACAATTATTATCCATCGCCACGTTCGTCCAGATCCAGATGCATTAGGTTCACAGTGCGGACTTGGTACGATGCTGCAAGAGTCATTCCCAGAGAAAAAGATTTATATGGTAGGATACAATGAACCATCTTTAGCGTACTTACGCGTAATGGATGAAATTGATGATGCTACGTATGAAGAGGCACTTGTCATTGTTTGTGATACAGCAAACCAAGAGCGTGTTTGCGATCAGCGTTATACAAAAGGAAAGCAGTTAATTAAAATTGACCATCATCCGAATGAAGATCCATACGGTGATATTGTTTGGGTAGATACAACATCTAGTTCTACAAGTGAACTGATTTATGAATTTTACTTATACGGTAAGGATAAAGGATTAACGTTATCAAAAGAAGCGGCACGTCTTATTTTAGCTGGTATAGTTGGTGATACAGGACGTTTCTTATTCCCAAGCACATCTGCTAAAACACTTCGTTATGCATCTGAGCTTGTAGGAATGGGCGTTGAATTCCCAGCATTATATGATGAAATGTATAAAACGAATGAGCGCATTGCACGCTTAAATGGTTATATCCTACAAAACTTTACGATGACTGAAGAAGGCGCAGCATACGTTAAGCTAACAAAAGAAGTATTAGAGCAATTTGATGTGCTTCCGAATCAGGCTTCAGGAGTTGTTGGAGCTCTTGGAAATATTGAAGGATTAAAAGCGTGGGTTTTATTCTTAGAGGAAGAAGATGTGATTCGTGTTCGCCTTCGTTCAAAAGGTCCGGTTATTAATACGTTAGCAATGCGATATAACGGCGGTGGGCATCCGATGGCGTCGGGAGCAAAAGCTTTTTCTTGGGAAGAAGCAGATCGTATTTTTGCAGACTTACGTGAATTATGTAAATAAGAAGAAAGGTAGAGGGAGCTCTACCTTTCTTGTTTTATTTTGACGCTAATTTCCAGTATGGTATCAAATGAAACAGTTTCGATTTCAAATCGATAGACACGGTCGTAATATTTATATACTTTATTTTCAATAACCTTCTTTAGTAGTTCTTTATTGTTTGCGACGCTTTGAATGTTTTGGGTAAGCAAGTGACGGAGATCATCGCGAATGGAAGTTTGTAATGTTTCCACTGTTAGCGTGTCTAAATTGTATTTTTCGTAATTTGCAATCTCAATTTCAATTTCTTGAATGGTTAACAGTTTTTTGTTTTTTTCATTTTCTTTTTTTTGATCTTCCGTGAGTACACGTAAATCTTCGGTTAGTTTTTCTATTTGTGCTTCTTGTGTTTCAAGTGTTTTAGTTTGCTCTTCTTGAAACACGCCATATATGTACAAAAAAATAATCCAACTTAAAATACCACCAACCGCCGCACCGCCTAAAAATAATTTCCAGCGATTAGAGAGTGAACTTGGGACTTTCATACGTGATCCTGTGTAATCCATTTAATAATCGTAAATCCAGTTTGCATACCGCCCGTGGCAAAGAAAATAAGGAGAATTTGTTTCACAATATCTTTTGTATCTCCTCCAAAAAAGCTGCGTTCAAAGCTATAAAATGTATCGAAAGTTCCGCCAATGGCAGCGACGAGAGCCCAAATTCGTAAATTCTCTGCAAATTGTGTAATCATTGTGAGCGGTGGTTTTCCTACTAAAAAAGCACCGATTCCGCCAATTAATGAACCGCCAATCATAACACCAAGAGCAATAAAATAGCTTGTAATGAGAAGAGAGAAAAAGCTTTGGTTCACTTCCATCATCATTCTCCTTTCTTTTTCATCCCGCATTAACGTGCAGTAATACTCCCACCTTAAAATTCAGCGAAAGCAAAGAAGTTAGGTAGGAGATAAACTGCCCGTAAAAGCCCGATTGGTTCAACTAATAATCAGTGGGGATGAAGGAAACTCCCCACTGATTAAAGTTTCACTGTATGTATATGGACAAAGAAGGAGAAGTATGTTTTGATTTCACGTATAATAGGAAGTAGTCAAATAGGTAAAGAGAGGGTATAAAAGTGAAGTTTGTGCATTTACAATGTCAAACCGTTTATAGTTTATTGAAAAGTGCTTGTAAAATAGATGAGCTTGTTTATCAAGCGAAAGAACTTGGATTTTCGGCATTAGCAATTACAGATGAAAATGTGATGTATGGTGTTATTCCGTTTTATAAAGCTTGTAAAAAAGCGGGGATTCAGCCGGTTATCGGTTTAACAGCTTCCATATGGAATGAAGAAGAGGATCAGTCGTATCCGCTTGTTTTACTAGCTGAAAACGAAACTGGTTATCGGAATTTACTTAAAATTTCTAGCAGCATTATGACAAAGTCAAAAGATGGTATTCCTAAAAAATGGCTTGCGCATTATGCAGGGGGATTAATTGCGATTTCTCCAGGAAAAGATGGGGAAATTGAAACGCTTTTATTGCAAGGAAAACATGAGGCTGCTGAGGAAGTAGCAAAGATGTATAAAAATATATTTGTTAGCTTTTATATAAGCGTGCAGCACCATGCCATTCAAGAGGAATTGTTGCTTCAAGAAGAGCTTCTACCATTTGCGAAGCAGCTTGAGATTCCACTTGTGGCGACAAATGATATTCGTTATGTAAAACAAAGCGATGCAATTGTACAGGAATGTTTATTATCGGTTCATAGCGGGACGAAAATGACCGATTCGGAAAGGCCGCGTTTGCAGACTGATCAATATTATATGAAATCAGCTTCTGAAATGGAGGCGTTATTTGCTTCTATACCAGAAGCGATTCAAAACACATTCCGTATTGCTGAGCGTTGTCATGTAGAAATTCCGTTTCATACAAATCAATTGCCGCAGTTTCCAGTACCAACAAATGAATCATCCGATCAATTTTTACGTCGCCTTTGTGAAGAAGGGTTGAAGAAGCGATATGTGGCGGTGACCGATGTGCATAAAGTGCGTTTAAATCATGAGCTGCATACTATTTCTCGGATGGGATTTAGTGATTATTTTCTTATTGTATGGGACTTTATGAAATACGCTCACGAGCAGCGCATTTTAACAGGACCAGGCCGTGGTTCGGCAGCTGGGTCACTTGTATCTTATGTGCTCGAAATTACAGACATTGACCCAATTCAATACAATTTACTATTTGAACGTTTCTTAAATCCAGAGCGCGTTACACTTCCTGATATCGATATTGATTTTCCAGATATTCGCCGCGATGAAATGATTCGTTATGTGAAAAATAAGTACGGAGAACTGCGCGTGGCTCAAATTGTAACGTTTGGAACACTTGCAGCAAAAGCGGCAATTCGTGATATTGCAAGAGTAATGGGACTGCCGCCAAATGAAATTGATATTTTTTCAAAACATATTCCGTCTAAAGTTGGGATTACATTAGAAGAAGCTTACACAGAATCGCCATCATTACAAAGTTATTTACAAAGTAATCTAATTTTTCAAAGGGTATTTGATATTGCAAAGCGTGTAGAAGGTTTGCCGCGTCATACGTCTATTCATGCAGCCGGAGTGATTATGAGTGAAGAGCCGCTTACAAATAGTGTTGCCATTCAAGGCGGCCATGATGATGTATATGTCACACAATACCCAGCAGAAGTATTAGAAGAACTGGGTCTATTAAAAATGGACTTTCTTGGTCTGCGTAATTTAACATTGCTTGAAAATATTCGCATATTTATTGTAAAGACAACAGGGAAAAGTTTAGATATACGGAAATTGCCTCTTCAAGATGCCAACACATTTGCACTGCTTGGACGAGGAGATACGACAGGGATTTTTCAGCTTGAATCAAGCGGAATGCGGAATGTTCTGCGTTCGTTAAAGCCGAATGAATTTGAAGATATCGTTGCGGTTAACGCATTATATCGCCCAGGACCGATGGAGCAAATCCCAGTTTTTATTGATTCCAAGCATGGGAAACGTACCATTCATTATTTGCATCCTGATTTGAAACCAATTTTAGAAAATACGTATGGAGTTATCGTTTATCAAGAACAAATTATGCAAATTGCCTCTCGTTTAGCAGGATTTTCTCTTGGTGAGGCTGACTTATTACGCCGCGCCGTAAGTAAGAAAAATCGTGATATTTTAGACGAAGAGCGTACGCACTTCGTGAAAGGGTGCTTGCAAAATGGATATGATGAAGAAACTGCCCAGCAAATTTATGATTTAATTGTTCGATTTGCCAATTACGGCTTCAACAGAAGTCATGCAGTTGCTTATAGTATGATTGGATATCAGCTTGCTTATTTAAAAGCGAATTATCCGCTTCAGTTTATGACAGCATTATTATCAAGTGCAATTGGAAATGAAGAGAAGATTGTACAATATGTTCGGGAAACGAAGCGGAAAGGGTTCCGCGTTTTACCGCCGTCTCTTCATAAGAGCAGTTATGAGTTTCAAGTAGAAGGAAATACAATTCGATATAGTTTACTTGCGATCCGCAATGTAGGGATGGCGACAGTAAATGCTTTAATTGAAGAAAGAAATAAAAAGCCATTTCAAGATTTATTTGAGTTTTGTTTGCGCATGCCAGCGAAATTTGTGACAGAGCGTAATTTAGAAACGATGATTTGGGCCGGTTGTTTTGATGATTTTAACGTTTCGCGTTCAGCCTTATTTAACAGTATTAAAGGTGCGTTAGAATATGCGAGCTTAGCGCGGGAAATTGGTGAGGAGCTTGTACCGAAATCGGAGTATGCACAAGAGGCAGAGCTATCTTTTATCCAGCAATTAAATAAAGAAAAAGAAGCGCTAGGCTTTTACTTAACAAGTTATCCAACCGCACAGTACGCAAAGCTTGGTAAGGAATTGGAAATCCCAACACTTGCAGGTGCGATGAAGCAGCGAAGAAAAGTACAACGGGTAATTGTATATTTGACAAATATAAAAATAATTCGGACGAAAAAATTACAGAAGATGGCGTTTATCACGTTTTGTGATCAAAATCACGAAATGGAAGGAGTTGTATTTCCGGAAACATATATCCATTTTAAAGAGCGGTTACAAGAAGGAGAAATTGTTTTAATAGAAGGAACAATTGAACAGCGAAATAATAAGCTGCAATGGATTGTAAATGGCTTGTACCCGTTAGAGAAAATGGATACTTATGAAGAAATGAAAGACGCTTCTATTTACGTGAAAATACCATCACAGTATGAAAAAAGGCTGTTAAACAATGTCACAAAAATATTGTTTAACTATTCAGGTTTTGCGAAAGTACTAATTTATTATGAAAAAGAGCATAAGATGGTACAATTATCTCGTAGCTTATCCATTCATCCAAGTGAAGAATGTTTACAAGCGCTTTATGAGATAGTCGGAAAGGAAAATGTCGTTGTAAAAATATAATGGACAATTTCCTACTATTTCGATTATAGTAGTAATAGCGTTCGTGGTCAGACCACCTTGGAGAATGAATAACGTTATGCAGCAAGAAAATATGAGGAGAGTGGATCGTTTGTCAACACTTCGTGAAGAAGCACTTCACATGCATAGAGTGCATCAAGGAAAACTAGAAACAGTATCAAAAGTAAAGGTAGAAAATGCAAAAGATTTAAGTCTTGCGTATTCTCCAGGGGTTGCAGAACCATGTAAGGTTATTTATGACGATAAGAGCAAGGTATACGAATATACAATGAAGGGCAATATGGTAGCAGTTGTAACAGATGGAACGGCTGTATTAGGTCTTGGAAATATTGGACCGGAAGCATCACTTCCTGTTATGGAAGGTAAAGCTGTATTATTTAAGAGTTTTGCTGGTGTAGATGCATTTCCAATTGCTTTAAATACAAATGATGTAGATAAAATTGTTGAAACTGTAAAATTAATGGAGCCAACTTTTGGCGGCGTAAACTTAGAAGATATTGCAGCACCAAATTGCTTTATTATTGAAGAGCGTTTGAAAAAAGAAACAAATATTCCTGTATTCCACGATGACCAACACGGAACAGCAATTGTAACAGTAGCGGGTCTTGTGAATGCATTAAAGCTAGTTGGAAAGAAAATGTCTGATATTAAAGTTGTTGCAAATGGTGCTGGGGCAGCAGGTATTGCAATTATTAAACTTTTATATCGTTACGGTGTACGCGATATTATTATGTGCGATACGAAAGGCGCGATTTTTGAAGGGCGCTCTGTCGGTATGAACGCTGTGAAAAATGAAGTGGCAAAATACACGAATAAAAATCGTGTAGAAGGTTCATTAGCAGAAGTGATTCAAGGTGCAGATGTGTTCATCGGTGTATCTGTAGAAGGTGCATTAACGGAAGAAATGGTTCGTACTATGAACCAAGATGCAATTATCTTTGCGATGGCGAATCCAAATCCAGAAATTATGCCAGATATGGCAAAAGCAGCTGGAGCAGCAGTTGTAGGTACGGGACGCTCAGATTTCCCAAACCAAGTAAACAACGTATTAGCTTTCCCTGGTATTTTCCGTGGTGCTCTTGATGTACATGCAACGCAAATTAACGAAGAGATGAAAGTGGCAGCAGTACAAGCTATTGCTGAACTTGTATCAGAAGAAGAGTTAAGTGCTGATTATATTATTCCAGCTCCATTCGATGTACGCGTAGCACCACAAGTAGCAGCGTATGTTGCAAAAGCTGCAATGGAAACAGGTGTTGCTCGCCGTCAAGTTGATCCGAAGGAAGTAGCTGAAAGAACGAGAAATCTAGCGATTATCGGCAAAGAATAAGCGAGGAATGTTCATTGACATCATCACAAACAAAAGTATATCTAGAAATAGTGAAAAAAATTCGGTTTATCATACAAGAGGATGGATTGAAGGCGGGCGACCGCCTACCGTCTGAACGTGAGCTAAGTGCACGTTTACATGTCGGACGCTCATCTGTTCGTGAAGCGCTCAGGTCGTTAGAACTGGTAGGTCTAATTGAAACGCGGCGCGGTGAAGGGACGTTCATTCGAAACTTTTATGAAAACGGTCTGGTGCAATTAATTGCACCGTTCTTATTACAAGATGAAAAGACGCGGCGAGATTTGTTACAAATGAAAGAATTGCTTGAAAAAGATGCGATTCGTGTTTTATGTCAAACACAGACAGGGAACTGTTTGGAAGCATTTCATGAAATTTTTTCCGATGAACAATCATCTATCGCAGTATTTCATCAAACTTTTTTAAAAACGCTTGTAGAACAAGTTGATAATTATTTAATGTATCGTGTTTGGATGATTGTACATGACTACGCTTCGACGCTTTCTTGTGATGTTCATTTAAACGCGCGCGAGTTACATGAAAAGCTATATATAGCATTACAGAATAAACAAGAACAAACAGCATTAGAGCTTTATGAGGCAATAATGGGAAATATACAGTTTCATTTGTAATTTTATACAAAATTTGTCGAAATAACCATGACACGTTCCGACACAAATTCTACAAGATAACGTTTAAAGTTAAACGTAAAGAGACGAGTTATAAGGCAAATTGAGAAAATAAGGCTAACACCAATTGATTTAGGTGTTAGCCCCATTTTCTTACTCGTTAACCTTAGCTCTTTTATCACCTAAAGGAGGGTCAAACTTTGCTACGAGATTTATTCCTAAAGAAGAAAAAGTATGCTGCAATTCCTTCAGAGCAGGTACGAAAAGATGTACCGGACGGTGTCATGACAAAATGTCCGAAATGCAAAAAAATCATGTATACGAAAGAACTTCTGAAAAATTTAAAAGTATGTGTTAACTGTGGCTATCATCACCCGATGAATGCATGGGAACGTCTTGAAAGTTTGTTAGATGAAAATTCATTTCGTGAATATGACAAAGAAATGATTTCGGCAAACCCGCTTCAATTCCCTGGCTACGAGGAGAAACTTGAGAGTGATCGTAAAAAAACCGGATTAAATGAAGCGGTTGTGACAGGAGAAGGAACGATCGAGGATATGCTTGTTGTTGTTGCGGTTATGGATTCAAGGTTTCGAATGGGAAGCATGGGCTCTGTTGTAGGTGAAAAAATTGCGCGTGCTGTTGAAAAAGCATATGAAATGAAAGCGCCGTTTCTTATTTTTACTGCATCAGGCGGAGCTCGTATGCAAGAGGGTATTTTAAGCTTAATGCAAATGGCGAAGACAAGTATAGCTTTAAAAAAACATAGCAATGCAGGTGGTTTATTCATTTCAATTATGACACACCCAACGACAGGCGGAGTTTCTGCGAGCTTTGCTTCACTTGGTGATTACAATCTAGCAGAACCTGGTGCATTAATTGGGTTTGCCGGTCGTCGTGTAATTGAACAGACGGTTCGTGAGAAATTGCCAGAGGATTTCCAAACGGCAGAGTTTTTATTAGAACACGGACAATTAGATGCAGTTGTGCATCGCAATGATATGAGAGACACGCTCCGTAAGATTTTAGAAGTTCATCAAGGGGAGGAAGTGGTGTCATGGCAGAATTAGAATTCGAAAAACCAGTTGTTGAGCTAAGAAATAAAATTAGCGAGTTAAAAGAGTATACGAAAAACAGTCAGATGGACTTCAGTGAAGAGATTCGTATCTTGGAAGGCAAATTAGAGCATTTAGAAGAAGAAATATACGGTAACATGAAAGTGTGGGACCGTGTTCAAATTGCGCGTCATGCGGAAAGACCGACAACGCTGGATTACATCCAGCACTTATTTACTGATTTTTTTGAGTGTCACGGAGATCGATTATTTGGCGATGATGCAGCAATTGTCGGCGGGATTGCGAAATATAACGGGATGCCTGTTACAGTAATTGGTCATCAGCGCGGGAAAGATACGAAAGAAAATATTCGCCGTAATTTCGGAATGCCTCATCCAGAAGGGTATCGCAAAGCGCTGCGCCTTATGAAGCAAGCTGAAAAATTTAATCGCCCAATCATCTGTTTTGTTGATACAAAAGGTGCATATCCAGGAAAGGCAGCTGAAGAGCGTGGACAAAGTGAAGCAATTGCGCGCAATTTATTTGAAATGGCTGGACTGACTGTACCTGTTATTTGTATTGTAATTGGTGAAGGTGGAAGTGGCGGTGCATTAGGACTTGGTGTAGGTAATTATGTATACATGCTAGAAAACTCCACATATTCGGTTATTTCGCCTGAAGGAGCAGCGGCAATTCTTTGGAAAGATGCTACGAAATCAAAAGAAGCTGCAGAAACGATGAAAATCACAGCGGCTAATTTGAAAGAATTAGGTGTCATTGATGAAATTATTCCAGAAGCTCGCGGCGGTGCGCATCGCGACGTAGTGAAGCAAGCGGAATATATAAATCGTACTCTGCAAAAAACATTCCAACAATTGGAAGGTGTTTCGAAAGAGCAGCTAATCGAAAATCGCTATAAAAAATATATGAAAATTGGGCAAGTTTCGTTTTCAAACGCTTCCATTGGGGTAAAATAGAAAAAGCGTGCGTTCCATCTCGCGAATGCACGTTTTTCTTATGAAAAGACACATCTTCTCCATTGTAATTTTATATTTCTTCATGTTATTTTATTATAAGGCAAATAATCTTTATGAGGTGAGTACTAATGAAACGTATTGGTGTTTTGACAAGTGGTGGAGATTCACCTGGAATGAACGCTGCTATTCGTGCAGTTGTTCGTAAAGCAATATATCATGATTTAGAAGTGTATGGTATCTATCATGGATACGCAGGATTAATTTCTGGTCATATTGAAAAATTAGAATTAGGTTCTGTAGGCGATATTATTCATCGCGGTGGAACAAAATTATATACAGCAAGATGTCCTGAGTTTAAAGAGCTAGAAGGACAATTAAAAGGGATTGAACAATTAAAGAAATTTGGTATTGAAGGACTTGTTGTTATTGGTGGGGATGGTTCTTACCAAGGTGCGAAGAAATTAACAGAGCATGGTTTCCCATGTGTTGGTGTACCTGGCACAATCGATAATGATATTCCTGGTACAGATTTCACAATTGGTTTTGATACAGCTTTAAATACTGTTATCGATGCAATTGATAAAATTCGTGATACAGCTACATCCCATGAACGTACATATGTAATTGAAGTAATGGGTCGCCATGCAGGTGATATCGCATTATGGGCTGGTTTAGCAGACGGTGCAGAAACAATCTTAATTCCAGAAGCAGAGTATGATATGGGAGATGTAATCGCTCGTCTAAAACGCGGTAGTGAACGCGGTAAGAAACATAGTATTATCGTTGTAGCTGAAGGTGTTGGCAGCGCGATTGAAATCGGTAAACAAATCGAAGAAGCGACTAATTTTGATACGCGTGTTACAGTATTAGGTCACGTACAACGCGGAGGATCTCCGAGTGCGATGGATCGTGTGTTAGCGAGTCGTCTTGGTGCAAGAGCAGTCGAGCTTTTATTAGAAGGAAAAGGTGGCCGTTGCGTAGGTATTCAAGATAACCAACTTGTTGATCATGATATTATTGAAGCATTAGCGAAAAAACATGAAATTGATGCAGAGATGTATCAATTATCAAAAGAATTATCTATCTAATTGTTGTAATGTTAAGTTAATGGTAACGTTTTCATAAATATTCGGAGGTGCGGTATGCGCAAAACTAAAATTGTATGTACAATCGGTCCCGCTAGTGAAAGTATTGAGAAGTTAGAACAATTAATCGGAGCAGGTATGAACGTTTGTCGTTTAAACTTCTCTCATGGTAGTCATGAGGAGCATGGATTACGCATTAAAACGATCCGTGAGGCTGCAAAGAAAACAGGTAAAACGGTAGCAATCTTACTTGATACAAAAGGTCCGGAAATTCGTACACATGACTTTGTAGACGGACAAGCTGAACTAAAAACAGGTGCAGAAGTTGTTATTTCTACAGAGCAAGTGTTAGGAACTGCTGAAAAGTTCTCTGTAACTTATGCAGGACTTTATGACGATGTAGACTCAGGTTCTCGCATTCTAATTGATGACGGTCTTATTGAGTTAGAAGTAATTGAAAAAGCAAATGGCGATATCCGCACAAAAGTGTTAAACAGCGGTATGGTAAAAAATAAAAAAGGTGTAAACGTACCAAACGTAAGTATTAAGCTTCCTGGTATTACGGAAAAAGATATTCAAGATATCGTCTTCGGTATCGAGCAAGGCGTTGACTTTATTGCAGCTTCTTTCGTACGTAAAGCATCTGACGTATTAGAAATTCGTGAGCTATTAGAAGCACACGGCGCAGGATACATTCAAATTATTCCAAAAATCGAGAACCAAGAAGGTATCGATAATATCGACTCTATCTTAGAAGTTTCTGACGGTTTAATGGTAGCCCGCGGTGATATGGGGGTAGAAATTCCACCAGAAGAAGTACCGTTAGTACAAAAGCGTCTAATCAAAAAATGTAACGTATTAGGAAAGCCAGTTATCACTGCAACGCAAATGTTAGATTCTATGCAACGTAACCCTCGTCCGACACGCGCGGAAGCAAGTGACGTAGCAAACGCTATTTTCGATGGTACAGATGCAATCATGCTTTCTGGTGAAACAGCAGCAGGCTTATATCCAGTTGAAGCAGTGAAAATGATGGCGAATATTGCACTTCGTGTTGAAAAATCACTGCAATATGAAGATATGTTCCAAAAACGTCTTAAAGAGCAATCTTACTCAATCACAGATGCAATTAGTCAATCTGTTGCACATACAGCGCTTGCGCTTGATGTAGCGGCAATCGTAGCTCCTACAGAAAGTGGATATACTGCAAAAATGATTTCTAAATATCGTCCGAAATCTCCGATTGTAGCTGTAACATCTAATGAACAAGTATGTCGTCGTCTTGCGCTATCTTGGGGTGTACAAGCGTATATGGCAGAAGAAAAAGCAAAATCTACAGATGAAATGTTAGAAACAGCGATTCAAACAGCTATGGATGCAGAAATGATTGGTCTTGGTGATACAGTTGTAATCACTGCTGGTGTACCGCTTGCTGAAACTGGTACAACAAACTTAATGAAAATTCATGTTGTTGGCGAACAAATCGCTAAAGGACAAGGAATTGGTCGTAAAACGGCAAAAGGTAAAGTTGTTGTAGCTAAAACAGCTGAGGAAGCAATAGCAAACGTAACAGAAGGTTCAATTCTTGTTACAGTAAGCACTGATAAAGATATGATTCCTGCGATTGAAAAAGCAGCAGCACTTGTTGTAGAAGAAGGCGGATTAACAAGCCATGCAGCGGTTGTTGGTGTATCAATCGGCATTCCAGTTATCGTTGGTGTAACAACTGCAACTGCTACGCTAAAAAGCGGCCAAGAAGTAACAGTTGATGCGGCGCGTGGAATTGTATATAATGGACATGCGGAAGTGCTATAAGTAATAATATGTGGGGAAGGATGTAAATCCTTCTCTTTTTTTTACAAAATTTGAAAATAAGAAGATTTAGAAAAAGAGGTGAGAGGAATGAAAGTGTTTCTCTTCTTGTTTATTTTAATTCCAGCGTTAGAAATTACAATGTTAATCGGATCGAGTCAATGGATTGGGTTATGGCCGACATTTTGTGTTATTATGCTAACAAGTATAATTGGAGCATATATAGCAAAGCGACAAGGGTTAGCGGTATGGAGAGATATTCAATATCGGTTCAGTAGAGGTGAACTTCCAGGTGATGTTGTATTGGATGCGATTTGTATTTTTGCAGGTGGTATACTTCTAATGATACCTGGCTATATAACAGATTGTGTAGGAATAATTTTATTGATTCCAGCAGCGAGAAAACCAGTGAAATATATGATAATCAAATGGATGGAACGAAAAATAAGTCGAAACAATACAATTATTGTGCAAAAATAACGCTTGAGAGAGAAAAACTCTTCAAGCGTTATTTTTTGTCGAAAAAACAGATGAATATTTATTCATTTGTAGAAAAACGAAGAAAAATATAGTATTTTTATTCGTTTTTATAAATAAAAAAACAAGGAGGGGCTTCTCCTTGTTTTAGGTGATGTAGCTATTACCCTTTTATAAACTTCCAAAGATCTTTAAATACATTTGCTTTATGCAATGTATTTAATAAAACGAGTGTTACAGGACCAATAATTAATCCTAAAAAACCAAATAGTTTAAATCCGATAAATAAAGAAAATAATGTTGGCAGTGGATCAAGTCCAATGTTAGATGATAATACCTTTGGCTCCATTAATTGACGCTGCACGATGACAACGATATATAAAATAAGTAAACCAAGTGCGAAGGCGGTATCTCCTGTAAAGAATATATAAATAATCCATGGAACGAAAACAGCTCCTGTTCCTAAGTATGGAAGTAAATCCACAAATCCTGTAACAAGGGCGATTGTAATTGCGTACGGTACACGCAAAATTAATAGTCCAATTAGAACGATAATGGTCGTCATGGATATGAGTGTAAATTGTGCTTTCACAAATCCAAATAAAGCTTTTCGTAAATCCACAAAAATTGTTTTTCCATAACCGTGTAATCGATTAGGTAATAACTTTTCGATTTTACAGGCAAGGCGGTGCCAGTCAAAGCTAATAAAGAAAGTGGCTAACAAGACGAATACGAGAACAGTTAAGGTGGTTGGAAGAGCGCTAATGAAATTTGTTAATCCGCTTATAATGGCTGTCAAAATAGATTTCATTTGCTGTGTTGCTTCTGTACCGAGATTTTGAATGTTTGTTGTAATCGTGCTTTGTTGTGTTGCACCGAGATGCTTAAACTTAGAAATCAAATCGTTGTAGAGTGGCATAATATTGGTAAGTGCAAATTCCTGTAAATACTGAACTAGAGCCGGGAATTTTTCTGGTACGATTTGTAACAAATATGTTGTTGCGGAAATCGCTTCTGTTACAAGATACGTAACGAGCCCGACGATGGCGCCAAAAACAAGAACGAGGCTAATAAATACAGACAAAGCACGAGGGAATCGTAGTTTTTGATCGAGAAAGTTTACAACTGGATTGATTAAATATGCAATTGCAAAAGCGATAATAAATGGATAGACAAGACTTGATATATACAACAGCGCGTATACTCCTAGTATAGTTGCTGCAATAACAAAGAGAAGTCGAAGTGCTATGTAGAGTGAATTTCGACTCAAAGGTGTTTTCCCTCCTCTGTAAAAAATGTTAGGTATGAGCGAAGCTTGTGTAATGATTCGCTTGAAAATATACATCAAATAATGAGGTACTTCATGCCTCTTCTGTAAATGGTATGGTATGATGTAATATAGATTTTTTCTTTTTTATTTTACCTTTTTCTTATAAGAAAGAAAAGGAAAGTAATCACTTTTGGTATAAGTGGAAACGATTCTCTATTTGAAGAGCGAATTCCTCTTTTTATTTCAGAAAGGGGACATATTTGAGAGCTCTTCATTATTTTCAGAAAGGATGCGACATCATGATTAGTCAGTCGACTTTATTTTTATTCATACTTCTTGTCATTGGACTTATCGCGAAAAATCAATCTTTAACAGTAGCGGTTAGTGTTCTATTTTTACTAAAGTGGACGTTTTTAGGAGATAAAATTTTCCCTTATTTGCAAACGAAAGGAATTAACCTTGGGGTTACCGTTATAACAATTGCGGTCCTTGTCCCGATTGCAACAGGAGAAATTGGATTTAAGCAGCTTGTAGAGGCGACAAAATCTTATTATGCTTGGATTGCTCTCGCTTCAGGAATTGCTGTGGCGCTTATTGCCAAAGGCGGTGTACAACTTTTAGCACACGATCCGCACATTACAACTGCTCTTGTGTTTGGAACAATTCTTGCGGTAGCACTATTTAATGGAGTGGCGGTAGGACCGTTAATTGGAGCAGGAATTGCATACGCTGTGATGAACATTATACAGCTGTTTAAATAAAAAAATTTATTTTAATATAAAATTTTCGAATTCTTTCCATTCACAAAAGTCAGATAATTGTTTATAATGTATGTAAGGCACTTCTTCGAGTTACATAACAGCATAGACCTACACCAGATAAAATAAAAATAACATGAAATAATTTTGTTAATATTGTTTTATGCTGTTTTTATAGGAAAGCTCTCCGAAATTATATTTCCTCACTATGTGTCGTTTTAGGCGTGGGGGTTCGGGGAGAAGCTCACGCCCATGCTGCATAGTGTGGGACGATAGATAGATGTAAAAATGGTAATGATTGTGCCATTGTGTATTTCACTTGTTTAAGAGGTGAACGGGTGCTCATTCACTTTCTTGAACAGTGGAACACACATTTAATTGAGAAAAAGTATTAGGTTGGGGAGAAATTTCGAGGAAAAGGAGAGATTATAATGACTGTTATTCGAGGTTTAGAAGGGGTAGTAGCAACAACATCATCTGTAAGCTCTATTATTGATGATACATTAACTTATGTGGGATATAATATTGATGATTTAGCTGAAAATGCTACATTTGAAGAAGTTGTATATTTATTATGGCATCGCAAACTTCCAAATGAAGTAGAATTAGAGGAATTAAAAACACAGTTAGCCGAGCATGCGGCAGTGCCAAAAGATATTTTGGAATATTTACAACACACAAATTTAACTGTTGCGCATCCAATGTCAGTTTTACGTACAGCAATTTCCATGCTATCATTGTATGATGAAAGTGCTGAATTAATGGATGAGGCATCTAATTATTTGAAAGCGGTTAAATTACAGGCGCAAGTTGCAACTCTTGTTGCAGCATATGCGAGAATTCGCAAGGGGTTACCTGTTATCGAGCCTCGTAAAGATTTATCATTAGCTGCAAACTTTATATATATGTTAAATGATCGTGAGCCAAATGAAGTTGAAATTGAAGCGTTTGATAAAGCGCTTGTACTTCATGCGGATCATGAATTAAATGCATCTACTTTCACAGCACGTGTTTGTGTGGCTACACTTTCTGATGTATATTCCGGTATTACAGCAGCAATTGGTGCTTTAAAGGGACCACTTCATGGCGGAGCAAACGAAAACGTAATGAAGATGCTAATGGAAATTGGCGAAGAAGAAAATGTAGAATCATATATTCATAATGCACTTGACAATAAAGTGAAAATTATGGGCTTTGGTCATCGTGTATACCGCAATGGTGATCCACGTGCAAAACATTTACGTGAAATGTCTAAGCGATTATGCGTGCTAACAGGACAAGAGAAGTGGTATAATATGTCTATTAAAATTGAAGAGCTTGTAACTTCAGCAAAACATCTTCCACCAAATGTAGATTTTTATTCTGCATCTGTGTACCACTGCTTAGGAATTGATCATGATCTATTTACACCAATCTTTGCAGTCAGCCGTATGTCTGGTTGGTTAGCTCATATTCTAGAACAATATGAAAATAACCGCCTAATCCGTCCGCGTGCAGACTATACTGGTCCGATTAACCAACGCTATGTACCAATCGGACAAAGAATATAATGCGCTTTCATTAATCTGACTTTTTCGCAAAGATATAATGATTGAAATATTTAGACTTGAATTATGATTTGAACTGAGGGATTTATCCCTCAGTTTCATATATATGAAATTTCAAACATGGGGGTAATCACATTGACTACAGGAGAAAAAATTACCGTAACGAATGGTGTTATGAATGTACCTAACAATCCAATCATTCCTTTTATTGAAGGAGACGGAATTGGACCAGATATTTGGGCAGCAGCATCTCGTGTGTTAGAAGCAGCTGTTGAAAAAGCATATAATGGCGAGAAGAAAATTGTTTGGAAAGAAGTGCTTGCAGGGGAAAAAGCATTTAATCAAACAGGTGAGTGGTTACCAGAAGAAACGTTAGAATTGATTCGCGAATATTTAATCGCAATTAAAGGACCGTTAACAACTCCTGTTGGTGGCGGAATTCGTTCTTTAAACGTAGCACTTCGTCAAGAATTAGACTTATACGTATGTTTACGTCCTGTTCGCTATTTTGATGGGGTTCCTTCTCCTATTAAGCGTCCGGAAGATACTGATATGGTGATTTTCCGTGAAAATACAGAGGATATCTACGCTGGTATTGAATATGCGCAAGGTTCTGAAGAGGTTCAAAAGCTTCTTGCATTTTTACAAAATGAAATGGGTGTAAAGAAAATCCGTTTCCCAGAAACTTCTGGACTTGGTATTAAACCAATTTCTGAAGAAGGTACAAAGCGTCTTGTTCGCGCTGCGATTCAATATGCAATTAATGAAAAACGTTCTTCTGTTACATTAGTTCATAAAGGTAACATTATGAAATTTACAGAAGGAGCTTTCAAGAACTGGGGTTATGAAGTAGCAGAACAAGAATTTGGCGACAAAGTATTCACTTGGGCTGAATATGATCGCATTGTTGAGAAAGAAGGAAAAGATGCTGCGAATAAAGCGATGGCAGATGCAGAAGCGGTTGGAAAAATCATCGTAAAAGATTCAATTGCAGATATTTTCTTACAACAAATCTTAACACGTCCACGCGAGTTCGACGTTGTAGCAACAATGAACTTAAATGGCGATTATATTTCTGATGCACTTGCAGCACAAGTTGGAGGCATCGGTATTGCACCGGGTGCTAACATTAACTATGTTACTGGGCATGCTATTTTTGAAGCGACACATGGTACAGCTCCAAAATATGCAGGTTTAGATAAAGTAAATCCATCTTCAGTTCTTCTTTCAGGAGTATTGATGTTAGAACATTTAGGATGGAATGAAGCAGCGAATTTAATTACTAATTCTGTAGAAAAAACGATTGCTTCAAAAGTGGTAACATATGACTTCGCACGCCTTATGGAAGGTGCAACTGAAGTGAAATGTTCCGAATTTGCTGATGCCCTTATTAACAATATGGACGCAGCAATTATTAAAAACGCATAATTCAAAGTGGGGGAGAAATTATGACAATCAAACGCAAAAAAGTTTCAGTCATCGGTGCAGGATTTACAGGGGCAACAGCAGCATTCTTATTAGCACAAAAAGAATTAGCAGACGTTGTATTAGTGGACATTCCGCAACTTGAAAATCCAACAAAAGGGAAAGCGTTAGATATGTTAGAAGCAAGCCCTGTACAAGGTTTCGATGCTAATATTATTGGCACATCTGATTACGCAGATACAGCTGATTCTGACGTAGTAATTATTACAGCAGGTATCGCTCGTAAGCCAGGGATGAGCCGTGATGATTTAGTAGCAACAAACTCTAAAATTATGAAAAGTGTAACGCAGGAAATTGCGAAATATTCTCCGAATACAATTATTATTGTATTAACAAATCCAGTTGATGCAATGACATATTCTGTATTTAAAGAAGCTGGATTCCCGAAAGAGCGCGTTATCGGTCAATCTGGTGTATTAGATACAGCTCGTTTCCGTACATTTATTGCACAAGAATTAAATCTATCTGTGAAAGATATTACAGGATTTGTTCTTGGTGGACACGGTGATGAGATGGTGCCGCTTGTTCGTTATTCTTATGCAGGTGGTATTCCGCTTGAAACATTAATTCCGAAAGAACGCCTAGATGCGATTGTTGAACGCACTCGCAAAGGTGGCGGTGAAATTGTAAATCTATTAGGAAACGGTAGTGCATACTATGCACCAGCTGCTTCTTTAGTAGAGATGGCTGAGGCGATCTTAAAAGACCAACGCCGCGTTTTACCGGCTATTGCATACCTTGAAGGTGAATATGGCTATAGCGATCTTTACTTAGGTGTTCCAGTTATCCTTGGTGGTAACGGAATCGAAAAGATTATTGAATTAGATCTTCTTCCGGAAGAAAAAGAAGGATTAGATCGTTCTGTAGAATCTATACGCAGTGTAATGAAAGTTCTTGCATAAAAAAGAAGGAAAAAGATTCGGGGTTCCCGAATCTTTTTCCACTATTAGAAGGATGTTTTTGTAAAATAATTTGAAAGCGTTAACAAAGAGGTATCCTACAATATAACACGTAGACTTGTAGCGAATGTTCTCTCGTCTTTATAAAGATTCGTATAATATATCACTTCGAGTAGGATAATGAAAATATCGATCGGAGGGATTGTATCATGTTAAAGAAAAGAAGCAAATTAGGTCGTAAAATGGATGAAATTACATTAGGGGAAAAGTTATCCGTTACAGAGAAAATAGAAGACAAAGATTTGTTATTATATTTAGGATTAACGAATGATTCGAATCCGTTATATATTCAGCATGATTACGCATCCCAAACTCCGTATGAAAAACCAATTGTACCAACTATTATGTTAACGGGGATTGTTACAACTGCAGTTACAAAGTACTTACCTGGTCCAGGAAGTCACGTTGTAAGACAAGAACTCGAATTTGTAAAGCCTGTATATCACTACACAACGCTCCAAATTCATTTTGAAGTTGTTTCCGTTTACCCAGAAGATCATTTCATTGAAATGCAAATGGTTGCGTACAATGAACAGGAAGAAGAAGTAATAAAAGGGTTACTAACAGTAGCACCGCCGCATCATTTAACGACGATATTTGAAAGATCACTGGATAATTTTTAATGAAAGAAGCTGTCCTAAAAATAGTGCTTTTGGGACAGCTTTCGTTTTTTACCCACGCGGCCATAACATAATAAATACGCCGATGATACAAGCGGAGGCCCCAGCCCAGTCGAATAAGTCGGGAGTTTTCTTATCAATCCACCAGCCCCACAGCAAACTCATGACAATAAACACGCCGCCGTAAGCTGCATACACTCTTCCGAAACTTGAGAATACTTGAAACGTAGCGATAACACCATATAAAAATAAAATAACTGCTCCGATGAGTCCAATTCCAATAGAACCGCCTTCGCGCAGCCATTTCCAAATAAGGTAACCGCCGCTAATTTCAGCTAAGCCTGCAAGAAAAAAGATAATAAATGCTTTTAACATAAAAGCTCCTTTCTATTCTATATAAATCCAAATTAAAAAAGAAATAAAACCATTCTTTTTCGGAGGACGAGAGCATCTGGCTATGCGTAGAAACGGTCAGTGCCCTTTCCTGCCACATGCAAGGTAAAACAAAGAGAGAAAGCAAGTGAGGGCTCTTCTGCATGGCCGCAATCTATATATCGAAAAAGGATCAAGATTACTCCACTAGATGCTCTTTACTCTTGAAAAGAAGAGTAGTTTATCCCGCTATTTATGGTCTGTCGCCCCAATATAAGCTAAGAATATCATCATCAATATATAACCAATAAATATAAGTAGAATATCGTTACCAGTTTTAGACTTACGGTATCTAAATACCCCTTTCTGGAAACAAAGCCTACACTGCTTAACAATATAGGAAAATGTATTTTATCGTTTTCTTGTATAAGGGTAGCATAAAGTGAAACAGCAGTCAGTAGGAGACTGCTTGTAAAGTAGGAAATAAAGTCACATTTTTCAAAGCACAATTGTATTGAGAGGGATTTTGTTTTCTAGTATGATGGAAATATCGGGGAAGGGTATTAGGATGAGGAAGGTTTAGAACCTATAACTTGGAGGAATAGAATGAGCAATCGAATTTTGGTCGTAGACGATGAGGAGTTTATTTTAACTTTAATCGAATTTAATCTGCAGCAAGCAGGGTTTGAGGTTATAACAGCGATGGATGGGGAAACAGCGCTGCATAAGGCACAGACAGAGCGTCCTGATCTCATTATATTAGATTTAATGCTTCCAAAGATGGATGGCATGGAAGTTTGTAAAGAACTGCGTCTAGGGCGGATAATGACTCCTATTTTAATGTTAACTGCAAAAGACGATGAATTTGATAAAGTATTAGGGCTTGAGCTTGGAGCAGATGATTACATGACAAAGCCGTTTAGTCCAAGAGAAGTAGTTGCGCGTGTAAAAGCTATTTTGCGCCGTACGAAAATTCATGATGAACAAGCTCCGGAAGCAGAAGATGAAAATAGTATTATACTTGCTGGGTTGAAAATTTTACCAGATTTTTATGAAGCATACTTTAAAGGAGATAAGTTAGAACTTACGCCAAAAGAGTTTGAATTACTCGTATATTTAGCGAAACATAAAGGCCGCGTGTTAACTCGCGATCAGCTGCTAAGTGCAGTGTGGAATTATGACTTTGCTGGTGATACACGTATTGTTGATGTTCATATTAGTCACTTGCGAGATAAAATCGAAAAAAACACAAAAAAACCAACTTATATTAAAACAATCCGCGGATTAGGTTATAAATTGGAGGAGCCAAAAGGAGATGAATAAATTTCGCTCAAGGCTTCTCCTTACGTTTATTTCTCTCATTGTACTTATTGTTGTAGGAACAGGGATGTTGATTGAAAAAGTATTTGAAGGATTTTATGTTGATCATGTCCATGAGAGAATCGAGAAAGAAACAAAATATATTGCTTCTGTCGTTGAGGTGGAAGGAATTGATCATGTTCTAAAGGATCCAAATGTATTTTCGAAATTAGAAGAGCACTTCAGTTTATACGTAACGTTTCTAGATGAACAAAAACAAGTTCAATATGATACTGTAAAAGAGCAGACTGTGTTACATAAAGAAGTGATAGAAGAACTTCTTTATGAAGCAAGAAAACAACCGCATACAGTGGTGATGAAGGAAACAAAGGATAAATACCCTTATTATTATGCGACTTTTATTCAAGATGCACAGGGGAAGAAAGGGTATCTCATTATTAACGCTTCTATGGAATCTTTGAAAACTGTACATCCCAAAATGTGGGGCTTGTTAATTGTTGGCTTTATTAGTTCTTGTCTCGTTGTTATATTTCTTGGGATGAAAATTACAGCACAATATATTCGGCCGATTGAGTCTGTTACAAAAGTAGCTATTGAATTGGCAAAAGGGAACTATAAAGCGCGTGCTTATGAAAAACATTCAGATGAAACGGGAATGCTTAGTAAGGCGATGAACATTTTAGCACGTAATTTACAAGAGATGACATTAGAGCAAGAAATGCAGCAAGATCGGTTGCATACACTTATTGAAAATATGGGGAGCGGCATGATTTTAATTGATAGCCGTGGTTATATTAGTCTTGTTAACCGCTCTTATAAAGAGATTTTCCATGTAACAGATGAAGAGTATTTGCATCGGTTATATTATCAGGCATTTATACATAAAGAAATTGTCGAACTCGTGGAAGAAATTTTTATGACAGAGGTTAAAGTGCGAAAGCAAATGTTGTTGCCTCTTGAAATTGAAAGAAAACATTTTGAAGTGTACGGTGCTCCTATTATTGGAACGAACCATGAATGGAAAGGAATTGTCCTTGTTTTCCATGATATTACAGAGCTTAAGAAGCTTGAGCAAATGCGTAAAGATTTCTTGGCAAATGTTTCGCATGAACTGAAAACACCAATTACTTCTATTAAAGGATTTTCAGAAACATTACTTGACGGAGCGATGGAAAACCAGCAGTTTCGAGAGCACTTCTTACATATTATTTTGAAAGAAAGCGACCGAATGCAAGCGTTAATTGAAGACTTACTTGATTTATCGAAAATTGAGCAACAAGGGTTTCAATTAAATATGGGTGTTGTCGATTTAAAAGAGCTGCTAGAAGAAGTTGGTATGATACTAAATAATAAAGCAACAGATAAAGACATTCGTTTGCATGTTGATGTGAATGATCATATTTCTGTCATAGGAGATGCAGTGCGGTTAAAACAAGTTTTTATTAACTTGATGAATAACGCAATTCTATATACGCCGGCCGGAGGAGCTGTTTCTGTTACGTTTTCTCATGATAGCCAAAACGTATATATAAAGGTGTCAGATACAGGTATTGGAATAGAAAAAGGGCAGATTCCTCGTATTTTTGAACGTTTTTACCGTGTTGATAAAGCGCGCAGTCGTAATACGGGTGGTACAGGACTTGGATTATCTATTGTGAAACATTTAGTTGAAGCACATCATGGGATGATTACTGTAGAAAGTAAGATTGGGGTTGGAACGACATTTATTGTTACTCTTCAAAAGTATACGAAATAGATGTTTACATTATATTAACAATAGCTTCATTTTATATTAATAAAGGTCTGTTACTATAATACATGAAAACCCCTTCATCCAAGGAGTAGTTTGGGACGAGGATAAGGAAGCTTATTCTCGTCACTTCCCTTTTGCATGACAAAATAGTTTTTAATTATTATGTTGAATATAGTTATAAAGAAAGCCATTGTTTTTCTTCTCTCTTTCAGTCGTGGTAATATAGAGAGAAGAAAAACAACGGCTTTTTCTATTGTATTGAGAAATCGTTTTAATTTTTTACGGGGAGGTTGTTCCATTTGGAAAAGAAAGTTGTTTTAGTTGATGGAAATAATATTGCGTATCGCGCGTTCTTTGCATTGCCGCTTTTAAATAACGATAAAGGTATACATACAAATGCCATTTATGGTTTTACGATGATGTTAATGAGAATTTTAGAAGAAGAAAAACCAACGCATATGCTCGTTGCTTTTGATGCGGGGAAAACGACGTTTCGTCATAAAACATTTAGTGAATATAAAGGCGGCCGCCAAAAAACGCCACCAGAATTATCAGAGCAGTTTCCATTCATTCGTGAATTGTTAGATGCGTTTCATGTGCCTCGCTACGAATTAGAGAACTACGAAGCGGATGACATTATGGGAACATTGGCGAAAGAAGCGAGTGAGCAAGGGATTGAAGTAAAAGTGATTTCAGGAGATAAAGATTTGCTTCAACTTGTTTCAGACAATACGCGCGTTTGTATTCCGCGTAAAGGAATTACAGAAGTAGATGAGTATACGAAAGAAACGTTATTTGAAAAATACAGCTTATCACCAAAGCAAATTATTGATATGAAAGGACTAATGGGAGATCAATCAGATAATATCCCAGGTGTCCCTGGTGTTGGCGAGAAGACAGCTATTAAATTGTTAACACAATTTGAAACAGTAGAGGCTGTATATGAAAACTTAGACAAAGTGAGCGGTAAGAAATTAAAAGAGAAGCTTGAAGAAAATAAAGAACAAGCATTGATGAGTAAAGAGTTAGCGACAATTATTACCGATGCACCAGTTACAATTCATTTAGAAGATATTGCTTTTAACGGATATGAACATAGCGATGTAATTCCGGTGTTCGAGAACTTAGGGTTCCATTCTCTCTTAACGAAGCTCGGCGCACCGGTTGTAGAAACACCTGCAGCTGAGCTTGATGATATTTCATTTGAAATTGTAGAAGAAGTAACGGAAGAAATGTTGCAGCAGGATAGTGCAATCATTGTAGAAGTGCAAGAGGATAATTATCACGGAGCGGATATTCAAGGGTTTGGTATTCAAAACGAAAATGGATGTTACTTTGTCAAGGCTGATATTGCTCTTTCATCAGAAGCTTTTACGAACTGGTTAGCAAATCCAGAGATGAAGAAGTATACATTTGACGCAAAGCGTGCAATTGTTTCGTTAAAGTGGAAAGGCTATGAAATAAAGGGAATTGACTTTGATTTATTAATTGCAGCTTACTTACTTGATCCAGCGGAGACAGATAAAGATTTCCGTGCTGTTGCGAAAATGAAAGATATGCATGCTGTGCAATCAGATGAAGAAGTGTATGGAAAAGGTGCAAAACGTGCTGTACCAGAGCAGACGGTTGTCGCGGAACACGTAGCACGAAAAGTACATGTGTTATATGATGTACAGCAATCGTTTATTGAAGAGTTGAAAAATAATGAGCAGTACGAATTATTTACTGAGCTGGAAATGCCGCTTTGCCGTGTATTAGCAGATATGGAATGTAAGGGCGTTGCAGTTGATGCAAATCGTCTCCGCACGATGGGGGATGAATTGGCTACGCAGCTAAAGAAAATGGAAGAAGAAATTTATGAGCTGGCAGGAACAGAATTTAATATTAACTCACCGAAGCAGCTTGGTGTCATCTTATTTGAAACTTTAAACTTACCGGTTATTAAGAAGACAAAAACAGGTTATTCTACATCGGCTGATGTTTTAGAAAAATTAATGGAACATCATGAAATTATTCCGAAAATCTTGCATTATCGTCAGTTAGGGAAATTAAATTCTACGTACATCGAAGGATTATTAAAAGTTGTGTATACAGAGTCGTCTAAAATTCATACGCGCTTTAACCAAGTGTTAACACAAACAGGTCGTTTAAGCTCAACGGAACCTAACTTACAAAACATTCCGATTCGTTTAGAGGAAGGAAGAAAAATACGTCAAGCGTTTATTCCGTCAGAAAAAGATTGGGTCATGTTTGCAGCAGATTATTCTCAAATCGAATTACGTGTATTAGCCCATATTTCGAAAGATCACGGTTTAATTGAAGCATTCCAACATGATATGGATATTCACACAAAAACAGCGATGGATGTGTTTGGCGTTGAAAAGGATGATGTAACGTCTAATATGAGACGTCAAGCGAAAGCGGTAAACTTCGGGATTGTATATGGAATTAGTGACTACGGTTTATCGCAAAACCTAGGTATTACGCGAAAAGCAGCAGCAGATTTCATTCAAAAGTATTTAGAGAGTTTTCCAGGAGTCAAAGAGTACATGAGTGATATTGTGCAAGAGGCGAAACAAAAAGGCTATGTATCTACATTGCTAAATCGCCGTCGTTACATCCCAGAAATTACGAGTCGTAATTTTAATGTGCGTGGCTTTGCAGAGCGGACTGCAATGAATACACCTATTCAAGGAAGTGCTGCTGATATTATCAAAAAAGCAATGATTATTATGGCGGATCGATTAGAAGAAGAAGGATTACAAGCACGTCTTCTACTGCAAGTGCACGATGAACTTATTTTTGAAGTGCCGCAAGAAGAGGTAGAAAAGTTAGAGAAACTTGTACCTGAAGTGATGGAGCATGCGATTGAGCTTTCCGTTCCATTAAAGGTTGATTATTCATACGGTCCAACGTGGTATGACGCAAAGTAAGGAAGTGATAGTATGCCAGAATTACCAGAGGTTGAAAATGTAAGGCGAACGCTAGAAGGGCTCGTCAAAGGAAAGACAATTGAAGAAGTGATTGTAACATATCCAAATTTAGTGAAAGAACCAGATGACGCTGAACTTTTCAAAGAGATGCTGCGCGGCGAAACAATCGAAGAGGTCAAACGCCGCGGCAAGTTTCTTCTTATATATGTAACCCGTTACGTTATTGTGTCTCATTTACGAATGGAAGGGAAATATATGCTTCACGATAGTGAGGATACAGTGGATAAGCATACACATGTCCGTTTTCGTTTTACAGATGGTACAGAACTTCGTTACAAAGATGTACGGAAATTTGGTACGATGCATCTGTTTGAAAAAGGTACAGAGTTTATAGTTATGCCGCTTGCGGATTTAGGGCCGGAACCTTTTTCAACTGAGTTAACACCTATGTATTTACAAGAAAAATTACAAAAAACTGCTCGGAAAGTAAAGGTTGCCTTACTGGATCAACGTATTTTAGTGGGTCTTGGTAATATATATGTAGATGAAGTATTATTTCGTTCACGTATTCACCCAGAGCGAGAAGCGTCTTCTTTAACACAAGAAGAATTTGAAACGTTGTACAAAGAAATCGTCGCAACGTTATCGGAAGCAGTAGAGCGTGGTGGAAGTACGATTCGTACGTATGTGAATTCACAAGGAAAGGTTGGTTCATTTCAAGAGCGGCTTTATGTATACGGAAGAAAAGGCGAGCCATGTGAAACGTGCGGCACTTTGCTTGAAAAAACAGTTGTTGGCGGGCGTGGTACACATTATTGTCCGGCTTGTCAGCCGAAAAGTTAAACAAACGAAACAGCGGTAAACAGATTTATAGACAGCAATATCATTTTATTTTTCACAATAACATCGGATAGGCTTTTGTCATATATATAAGCAAAGCTATGTATAGGGAAGGAGCTTATCGATGTATCATTATTTTTCTCTTATTTTATTAGCTTTTACGTTAAGTTTGGATAGCTGTAGTGTAGGGCTTACGTACGGGCTTCGGAATGTTCGGATTCCACTGAAATCAATTGTTGTAATCGGGGTTTGTTCAGCCGTTGTGATGATACTCTCAATGGGAATCGGGCATATGATTGCTCAAATTTTTTCACCGGTGCTGGCGAAAAGAATTGGAGGATTCGTTCTGGTAGCAATCGGTGCATGGGTGTTGTATCAATTTTTTCAAAGTGATAAAAAAGAGGATGCGCTGCAAGAAGAAAAAGTATGGAACTTAGAAATTGCGTCTCTCGGTCTTGTCATTCAAATTTTACGAAAACCAACTGTTGCTGATTTTGATAAGTCTGGAACCATTTCTGGAATAGAAGCGCTTCTTCTTGGTGTGGCACTTTCATTAGATTCATTTGGAGCTGGGATTGGGGCATCTTTACTTGGATATTCTCCATTACTGATGGCAGGATTAGTTGCGGTAATGAGCTCGCTATTTTTGTTCAGTGGAATGAAAGTAGGGACAGTATTATCAAATATGCGATGGCTACAAAAATTCACGTTTTTACCAGGTGTATTACTTATTATTATTGGAATTTGGAAAATGTAAGAGACGTGAAACGATTGTTTCACGTCTTTTATTATAAGGGGGATTATGATGACAGTTGTAATTGGATTAACGGGCGGCATTGCCAGTGGAAAAAGTACAGTATCAAAAATGTTTCAAGGTTTTCACATTCCAGTCATTGATGCAGATATTATTGCAAGGGAAGTTGTGGAGCCTGGTAAGGAAGCGTATAACGAAATTGTAAAAGCATTTGGAAAAGAAGTGCTTGGGGACAATGAAGAGTTAAATCGTCCGAAACTTGGTAGCATTGTATTCCACAATGAAGAAAAACGGTTGCTGTTAAATGGTATTGTGCATCCCGCTGTACGAAACGAAATGAATGCACAAAAGGATAGATACATAAGAGAAAATGCGCAAGCGATTGTGCTCGATATTCCGCTTTTATTCGAGAGTAAATTAACAAGTATTGTAGATCAAATTTTACTCGTTTATGTGGACAATGAAACGCAAATTACAAGGCTAATGGAACGTAACAATTTTACACAAGAAGAGGCGAAAGCACGAATTGCTGCCCAAATGCCGCTACAAGAGAAAATAGTATTAGCAGATAAAGTGATTAATAATAATGGCACAATAGAAGAAACGAAAGCGCAATTAAGTAGCATTTTAAAGGAATGGAATATTATTAAATAAAAAATTTTGAAAATGATGAAATTGTTTAGTGACATATCCTCTTTTTGTGTTATACTATTATTGGGATTTGAGATAAATAGTATAACGCAATCAAGGGGGATAACATATTATGATTCGTGTGGCAATTAATGGGTTTGGACGTATTGGGAGAATGGTGTTTCGTCAGGCAGTAAAAGAAAGCGCATTCGAAATTGTAGCAATTAATGCGAGCTACCCATCTGAAACGTTAGCACATTTAATTAAATATGATACAGTTCACGGTAAATTTGATGGTACAGTAGAAGCGTTTGAAGATCATCTATTAGTAGATGGTAAAATGATTCGCCTTTTAAACAACCGCGATCCAAAAGAATTGCCTTGGAAAGAATTGGGAGTAGACGTTGTGATTGAAGCAACAGGTAAGTTTAACTCCAAAGAAAAAGCAAGTCTTCACGTAGAAGCTGGTGCGAAAAACGTTATTTTAACTGCGCCAGGAAAAGATGAAGATGTAACAATTGTTGTTGGTGTAAACGACGAACAACTTGATATTACAAAACATATCGTTATTTCAAATGCATCTTGCACAACAAACTGTTTAGCACCTGTTGTAAAGGTGTTAGATGAGCAGTTTGGAATTGAAAACGGTTTAATGACAACAGTTCATGCATACACAAATGACCAAAAAAATATTGATAATCCACATAAAGATTTACGCAGAGCACGTGCATGCGGCCAATCTATCATTCCAACAACGACAGGTGCTGCGAAAGCGTTAGCAAAAGTTCTTCCGCATTTAAATGGAAAACTTCATGGTATGGCACTTCGCGTTCCGACACCAAATGTATCTCTTGTTGACTTAGTTGTAGATGTAAAACGCGATGTAACAGTGGAAGAGATTAATGAAGCATTTATGAATGTTGCGAGCGGTGCATTAAAAGGAATTGTCGCATTTAGCGATGAGCCGCTTGTTTCTATAGATTTTAATACAAATACGCATTCTGCAATCATTGATGGTTTATCTACAATGGTAATGGGTGAGCGAAAAGTAAAAGTACTTGCTTGGTACGATAACGAATGGGGTTATTCTCGTCGTGTTGTAGACCTTGTAAAGCTTGTTGTAGATCAATTTGCGAAACAAGAAAACGTACAACATATTTAATAGATGAGAAAAGGGCAGGCGTTAGCCTGTCTTTTTTTCTTTTTGTAATAGAAAAAAATTACATATATTTTCTATGTAAATCACCTAGAATAGCTATGAATACTGTGATTTTGAATCTTTTCCTTTTTTTTAGAAAAGTAAAAGGGAAAGTGTCGTTGGGAAAATAAAAAAACTGTTGTTGCAAAATGAAAATAAACAAAGTATACTAACATTCGTAAACTTAAGAGCTGAGGTGGTAGTCACTACTTAAAGGGTTAGGACCTCTCTGGACTAACTTTCCCCCGTGGTAGTGGAGCAAGCCAAATTGCAAATTAGTTTTCAATTCGAACAGTTAAATTAAATTAACAAGGGGGAACTGTAGAATGGATACTATGGACACTATGGGTCGTCACGTAATCGCGGAACTTTGGGATTGCGATTTCGACAAGCTTAATGATATGCCTTATATTGAAAAATTATTTGTGGATGCAGCACTTCGAGCAGGCGCTGAAGTACGTGAGGTTGCTTTCCATAAGTTTGCACCACAAGGTGTAAGTGGAGTTGTAATTATTTCTGAATCTCACTTAACAATTCACAGTTTTCCGGAGCATGGTTATGCAAGTATTGATGTATATACTTGTGGTGATCGCATTGATCCAAATGTTGCTGCGGAGTATATCGCTGAAGGATTAGGAGCAAAGACGAGAGAAAGTATTGAACTTCCTCGCGGTACAGGTAGCTTCGAAATTAAGCAAAGAGAGACAAAAGCTCTTTAAAAAAGAAGATAATTGATTTAAAATGTAAAGAGGTGTATAATACACCTCTTTTTAGTTTATCCCGCATTAACGGGCAGTAAGACCCCCGCCTCAAGATTCAGAGAGAAGTGAAGGAGATAGGTGAGGGATAACTGCCCGTAAAAGCCCGATTGGTTCAACTAACCATCCGAGGGGGATGAAGAAAACCCCCTCGGATGGAAGTTTCACTTTATATTGTATTACTTATATATCTATTATATAAGAAGGAATTTGTTTATACATAAGTGTATTTGATCAAGTGCTTATAATATAGAAGAGAAAATTCTTGTTTAAAATGTTTTAGTTTTGTTAAGATAAAATTAAATTGTAAAGGAGTGAACGGATTGCGTTGTCCATCCTGTTTTCACAATGGTACGAGAGTATTGGATTCACGTCCGGTTGACGAAGGACGATCCATTCGCAGAAGAAGAGAGTGCGAAAGTTGTCTCAATCGCTTTACAACATTTGAACGTGTCGAAGAGCCGCCGCTCATTGTTGTAAAAAAAGAAGGGACGCGAGAAGAATTTAACAAAGAGAAAATTTTGCGTGGTTTAATTAAAGCGTGTGAAAAGCGACCTGTAACGTTGAAACAATTAGAGGAAATCACGCAACATGTAGAACGGGAATTGCGTAACTTAGGAATGTCAGAAGTAAAAAGCGATATGATTGGTGAAATGGTCATGGAAGCGCTTCGTGATATTGATGATGTTGCATATGTGCGTTTTGCATCTGTTTATCGACAATTTAAAGATTTGAACGTATTTATTGAAGAGCTGAAAGATATTCTTCAAAAAGAACGAAAATAAAAGAGCTAGAAGCGTAAGCTATTAGCTCTTTTTTCACTAATATATAAATACAAATTGAAAAAACGACATAAAACCTCTTTCTTTTAGAGGAGGACGAGAGCATCTGGCCGTGCATAGAAGCGGTTAGGTCCTTTTCCTGCCACATGCGAGGTTTACAAACAAATGGAGCAAGCAAGTAGCGGGCATGTTGTATTCTGCATAGCCGCGATTTATATGTTGAAAAATCAAAATAGATTTATCCCGCTATTCGCGGGTAGTTAGGCCTCCACCTCGAGATTCAAAGAGAAACGAAGAAGATAAGTGGAACTAACCATGAAAACGAATGACAGAAAGGATTTGCAAGGATGGAAAGACAGTCATGGATGGAGCTGTTGCCAATTGACCGTTACAAAGTAAGTGCAAGAGGGCTGCTCAGCAATTATGATCGTAAAGTGCTGACAATGTTATATCAACCGCTAATTGGCAGTAAAGCTTTTAGTCTATATATGACATTGTGGGGCGAGTTAGAGCAGGACCGTTTATTTGGAAAAGAAAATACACATCATTCTATTATGGTAACAATGCAAATGCAGCTCCCGGATATTTATGAAGAACGTATAAAGTTAGAGGCGATTGGACTTTTAAATGTGTATGTGAAAAAAGAAAAAGATATTCGCATGTTTATTTATGAGTTACAGCCACCACTTATGCCAAAACAATTTTTTGATGATATTGTATTAAGTATTTTTTTATATAACCGCTTAAGTAAGGCGAAATATAATCAAGTGAAGCAATATTTCTTAGAAGAAGAATTTGATTTTGCTTCTTATGAAAATGCAACACGATCCTTTAATGATGTGTTTGGTTCTTTTAATCCAGGTCAAGTGGAGCATGCCAAGGAAGAACTGCTTATACCAAACGCGACTGTGATGCCGAGCAGAGCTGAGGGGAATGCACCTCAAATTTGGAATGATTTCTTTGATTTTTCATTATTTGTAGAAGGATTATCAGCGCTTGTGCCGCGTAAAGCAATCACGGATCAGATGCGTGAATGTGTGATAATATTAGCTTACGTATATGGTATTGATCCGTTATCCATGCAAAATATTGTTCTTGGTGCTGTTACGGAGCATAATACAATTGATATGGAACGATTGCGAAAAGGTGCGCGTGATTGGTACCAATTTGAGAATGGACAGGCACTTCCTATATTGAGTGAGCGGACGCAGCCGTTGCATGCTCGGACGATGAAGGAGAAAGAACCGACAACACAAGAAGAGATGCTCATTAAACAGCTAGAAGAAATTTCACCAAGAGAGTTATTAAAAGAAATTTCGGGCGGGGCTGAGCCGACGAAGGCTGATTTGCAAATTATTGAAGATGTTATGTTGCATCAGAAGCTAACGCCAGGTGTTGTAAATGTACTTATTTATTATGTAATGCTTCGTTCTGATATGAAGTTAGCGAAATCGTATGTAGAGAAAATTGCCGGACACTGGGCTCGTAAAAAAATTACAACAGTAACGGAAGCGATGGGGCTTGCGAAAGAGGAAAATCGTCAATATCAAGAATGGGCGGAAACAAAGAAAAAAGGGAAGACGACGAAGAAAACGGTTCGTAAAGAACTTGTACCAGATTGGTTAAAGGAACAAACAGAAGATAGCGAGCCATCCCATCGCAGTGAAGAGCAGGGGAATTTAGAAGAAGAGCGTAAAAAGTTAGAGGAACAGCTGAAAAAATATAAGCGAAACTAATAGAGGCGAGCTCCCTTTGAGGTGAAGAAATGGAACCAATTCAAAATACATTTGCGAAGTTAATGCAAAATGAAAATTTTAAGAATAGATATGAAGTATTAAAAGAAGAGGTAATGGCGCATCCACGTGTGAAATCGTTTATAGAAGAACATAAAGGCGAAGTAACAACGTCGATGGTTGAACGTAGCCTTGTGAAGTTATATGAGTACATTGGACAAAGCGTTGGATGTAAAGATTGTCCGAACTTAGAGTCATGCAAAAACATGATTCAAGGATACGAACCAAAGCTTATTATTCAAGGGAAGATGATTGATATTCAATACGATTGCTGCGTGAGAAAAGTGGCTTATGATGAACGAAAGAAACAAGAAAAACTCATTCAGAGCATTTATATGCCAAAAGATATTCTGCAGGCGTCTATGTCTTCTCTTGATTTGTCAGATGGAGAGCGGTTTGAGGCAATTCGAGCTGCAAATGAATTTTTAAGTGAGTACGAGCAAGGGAAAAAGGTGCAAGCTTTATATTTTTATGGTCCGTTTGGTGTTGGGAAAACATTTATTTTAGGAGCGATTGCAAATGAACTAGCGCAGCGTAAAATTAGCTCCATGATCGTATATTTGCCGGAATTTTTACGAGAAATTAAAAGCTCATTGCAAAATAATACGATTAGTGAAAAAATTGATGCCGTCAAACATGTGCCAGTACTCATGTTAGATGATATTGGAGCGGAAGCGATGTCGAGCTTTGTGCGTGATGATGTACTTGGAGCGATTTTACAATTCCGTATGCTTGAGAACTTACCGACGTTTTTCACATCTAACTTTGATTTTAAACAGCTCGAGCATCATTTAACGTATACACAGCGCGGAGAAGCAGAAGAAATGAAAGCAGCTCGCATTATGGAGCGTATTAAATATTTAGCAAAGCCGATTTCTATTGGCGGAAAAAACCGTAGGTATACGTAAAGAGCAAGCAGTGAGTTTGCTCTTTTTTTTATTATCCCGCTATTCGCGTGCAGTAAGACCCTCACCTCAAGATTGAGAGAAAAACGCTGTCCGGCTCCAGTGGCTAGAATGTTCGGTGGCTTCGCTTCTTCCTATGAGGCAAAAAACACCTCTACGTCAGAAGCTCCATCCCCCTCACATTCTGGGCGAGCCACTTCCGCTTTTCTAAAGAAGATAGGGGGGATAACTGCTGGCATTTGCCCGATTGGACGGGCTTTCCATCAGTGGGGATGAAGAACCCCACACTGATGGAAGTTTCACTTTATATCGTTTGTTTTCGTTCGAAAATAAGTTCAAAATATGCAGCTGATCCATATCCTACCGTACTAGGAGCAAAAATTTGTACGAAGCGCCACCCTTCTTTTGCATGTTCTGTAATGATCGTTTGATAATCTTCTTTTGGCTGGGATTTCATTAGACTAGATTTTAGTTCTATTTTAACAAATTTATATTCGTACATAGTGTATCGCTCCTTTTAAAATCTTTATAGTTAAATTATACAATAAAAATAGCTTATGAATATGAAAAATTCATGCTAGCTTGTATCATTTTTTGTACATCTCCCTAATATATATGGAAATAGCAAGAATTATAAAAGGGGGGACAAAAGTGATTGAAATCTGCTTCGAAGAAAAAAATGATGCTATTGTTGTATATAAAGAGCTTAAAAAAAGGACAGATCATATATATGAAGAAATAAGCATTTACTTGTACGAACAAATGGTAATTGTTCATATACCAATACAAGAGTCACGCTACATTGATCAAGTGGTTATTCCTGTATTTGTGCAATATATTATCAATACGAAACAAGATGAATGGATAAGTGCGATTTTAAAAGATAAATTTTATTATGAAGAGCGAGAAGAACGAAATCAAATTTTACATATGGCTCATTCTATTTTAAAAGGGAAACGAAAAGGATTAGTAGATGCACCTTCGAAGGAAAGAGGGACAGAATTGGTACTGTCTTCTTTACAAGGATGGATACATGATACAATGTCGTTTTCGTTTGAAGCGTACATTCGTTTTCGCTTGAGAAAGTACAATGAATTTTTGTATCGAACGGCGGAGATGGCGATAGATGAATATAAGTTAGAACAAGAGTATCAAATGTTCGTAGAAACATTACGGCAACAAGTAAGCAGCCGAAAATCACGTTTATCTTGCTTGCATCTCGTGTTTAATGATAGTTGTGTCTTTTATGATGAAAAGGGAAGACGTTTAAAACAAGAAAAACTTGTTCAGTATATAGAAGAAGAATTACTCTCTCAAAAAGATCTATACATTGATCCGAATATTATGGCACCGCTTCTGTCAATCGCGCCTAAAAGAATTCATCTGTATGCGAAAGAACAAGATCATAATATGATTGTAACGATTCAAAATGTATTTCAGGAGAGAGTGCAGTTATATGCGCTTCATGAATTTGAAAAGAATGTGACAAAATTCAAAAATAAAGGGAACGCCCTTGATTTTCTAAATTTTTGAGCATATAATTACGTACATACATGAAAATACATTAAAATGTTACGATGAGGACATGAGTAGTTATCCACGATTCTCAGAGAGAGAAGCCTTAGGCTGTGAGCTTCTTAATACGAGATTATTACTTACCACCTCTGAACTTCAGCAGTGAACGAATGTCTAGTAATTGCTGACGGCAAGTGCCGTTATCATGAACTTGAGCAGTTAACAATGTGTTAGCTGGAACAAGGGTGGAACCACGAATTCAACACTCGTCCCTTTTTATAGGGATGGGTGTTTTTTATTTTGACTATGAAAAAGGAGTGACTAAAGATGGCAGATGTAGTAAAAATTACATTTCCAGACGGAGCTGTGAAGGAGTTTCCAAAAGGAACAACAACTGAAGACATTGCTGCTTCTATTAGCCCTGGCTTAAAGAAAAAAGCGATTGCAGGGAAATTAAATGAAGAAATGGTAGACTTACGTACACCGATTGAGCAAGATGGTGCAATTTCTATCGTGACATTAGATTCTGAAGATGGGCTATACATTTTACGCCACTCAACAGCTCACTTATTAGCGCAAGCATTAAAGCGTTTATATAAAGATGTGAAGCTTGGAATTGGGCCTGTAATTGAAAATGGCTTCTATTACGATATCGATATGGAAGAAGCAATCACAGTTGAAGATTTCTCGAAAATCGAAAAAGAAATGCAAAAAATCGTAAATGAAAATCTTGAGATTGCTCGCCATGAAGTACCACGTGCTGAAGCGCTTCGTCGTTATGAAGAAATTGGCGACGAGCTAAAATTAGAATTGATTAACGATCTTCCGGAAGATGCGGTTATTTCAATTTATGAACAAGGCGAATTCTTCGACCTTTGCCGCGGAGTTCACCTTCCATCTACAGGGAAAATTAAAGTATTTAAATTGTTAAGCGTTGCTGGTGCTTACTGGCGCGGCGATAGCAATAATAAAATGCTGCAACGTATTTACGGTACTGCATTCGTGAAAAAAGCAGAGTTAGATGAGCACTTACGTATGCTTGAAGAAGCGAAAGAGCGTGATCATCGTAAATTAGGTAAAGAGTTAAAACTATTTACAAATAGCCAAAAAGTAGGACAAGGTTTACCGCTTTGGTTACCAAAAGGTGCAACAGTCCGCCGTATTATCGAGCGTTACATTGTTGATAAAGAAGTAAGCTTAGGATACGATCACGTATATACTCCAGTACTAGGAAGCCGAGAGCTTTATGAGACTTCTGGTCACTGGAATCACTATCGAGATGGCATGTTCCCATCGATGGAAATGGATAATGAGGAATTGGTACTTCGTCCAATGAACTGTCCTCACCATATGATGGTGTACAAAAACGATATCCACAGTTATCGTGAATTACCAATCCGTATTGCGGAGCTTGGAACAATGCATCGTTATGAAATGTCTGGTGCGCTATCTGGATTACAACGTGTACGCGGGATGACTTTAAATGATGCGCACATTTTCGTTCGTCCAGATCAAATTAAAGAAGAATTCAAACGCGTTGTAAACTTAACTTTAGAAGTATACAAAGACTTCGATTTAGAAGATTATTCATTCCGTTTATCTTATCGTGATCCAGCGGATACTAAAAAGTATTTTGATGACGATGAAATGTGGGAAAAAGCTCAATCAATGTTAAAAGAAGCTATGGATGAAATGGGTCTTGAGTACTATGAAGCAGAAGGTGAAGCGGCATTCTACGGTCCGAAACTTGACGTACAAGTTCGCACTGCGCTTGGAAAAGACGAAACACTTTCAACTATACAATTAGACTTCTTACTTCCAGAACGCTTTGAATTAACTTACATCGGTGAAGACGGTAAACAGCATCGTCCAGTTGTTATTCACCGCGGTGTTGTATCAACTATGGAACGTTTTGTTTCCTTCTTAATCGAAGAATACAAAGGTGCATTCCCAACTTGGTTAGCGCCGGTTCAAGTACAAGTAATTCCAGTTTCTCCGCAAGTACATTTAGACTATGCGAAGAAAGTACAAGAAGAATTACAACGTGCTGGCATTCGTGTTGAAGTGGATACTCGTGACGAGAAAATTGGTTACAAAATCCGTGAGGCACAAATGCAAAAAATTCCGTATATGCTTGTAGTAGGTGACAATGAAGTTGCTGAAACTGGTGTAAACGTCCGTAAATACGGTGAACAAAAATCAGAAACAATCTCATTAGATGCATTCGTTGACCTAATTAAGGTTGAAGGAAAACGATAAGAAAAAGTCGCGGCTTGTCCGCGGCTTTTTTGTGCATTTTTGATTGGTAATAAGAACCAAAGTTCGCTTTATATAAAAAAATGTTGCATGTATTCATTTTGTTTGTTACAATATTTTTTGTTGTTACTTAAGAAGTAGAGCTTCTTGACATGCATCACGTCCTATGGTAAAATCATCAAGGATAATAGAATACGGATTTGTGGAACAAGTAGAAGCACCCGCTTCTCACCTGATTGACGCGAAAGCAGTTGACAGGTAAGTATTTCTTACTAGAGATATTATAAGTGTGGGTGTCGTATGCCCGCACTTTTTTGTTTGGGTTCTTCCTTCCCGAAACGTATTCCCATAAAACCTTGGAGGTGGCTTACTATTAGCAAGGACATGATGATTAACGAGCAAATTCGTGCACGTGAAGTACGTTTAGTTGGTGCAAATGGTGATCAACTTGGAATTAAGTCTCGTCAAGAAGCATTAGATATGGCTGCAAACGTAAATCTTGATCTAGTATTAGTTGCTCCAAATGCGAAACCACCAGTATGCCGTATTATGGACTACGGAAAATTCCGCTTTGAGCAACAAAAGAAAGAAAAAGAGCAGCGTAAAAATCAAAAAATCATTAGTATGAAAGAAGTTCGTTTAAGTCCAACAATTGATGAACATGACTTTAACACAAAACTTCGCAATGCTATTAAATTCTTGGAGAAAGGCGACAAAGTTAAAGCGTCTATTCGCTTTAAAGGTCGTGCTATTACTCATAAAGAAATCGGTCAACGTGTTTTAGATCGCTTCTCTGAAGCTTGTGCTGAAGTTAGTACAATTGAATCTAAGCCAAAAATGGAAGGACGCAGTATGTTCTTAGTTTTAGCACCGAAAAATGATAAGTAATAAATAGAGGAGGAAATCACTATGCCTAAACAGAAAACTCACCGCGGCGCTGCAAAGCGTTTCAAAAAAACAGGATCTGGTAAACTAAAGCGTTCTCACGCTTACACAAGCCACTTATTCGCTAACAAATCTACAAAAGCTAAACGTAAATTACGTAAAGCTGGTGTAGTAAGCGCTGGTGACTTCAAACGTATTCGTCAAATGCTTGACAACATGTAATTTATATTTTGTTCAGATAGATATCTAGGAGGGAAATAATATGCCAAGAGTAAAAGGTGGTACGGTTACTCGTAAACGTCGTAAAAAAATTATTAAATTAGCAAAAGGTTACTACGGTTCTAAACATACATTATACAAAGTTGCTAACCAACAAGTAATGAAATCTTTAATGTATGCGTTCCGTGACCGTCGTCAAAAGAAACGTGACTTCCGTAAATTATGGATCACTCGTATTAACGCAGCTGCTCGTATGAACGGTCTTTCTTACAGCCGTTTAATGAACGGTCTTAAGCTTGCTGGTATCGAAGTAAACCGCAAAATGCTTGCTGACCTAGCTGTTCATGACGCAAAAGCTTTCGCTGAATTAGCAACTGCTGCTAAAACTGCTTTAAACAAGTAATTGATAATAAATCCTTAGGACATTGTTCCTAAGGATTTTTTTATTGAAACGCGTCACCTTCATGAAATTAACGATGTATTTGCTGAAATGGAAGAAGGAAAGATTAATGGACGTGTTGTGTTAGATATGACAAAGTGAGAATAAAAGTTACAATAATATAGAAGAATAAACATAAAAAGTCGGAGAGGTTCTCTGGCTTTTTATGTTTATTTGCATGAAATATGCTGTAACATGGGAACTTGACTTTGGCCAATCTTGTCTTTCCACACGAAACTGACACTGTTATAATGTAAGAATATAACTTGGTTATTTGCTTATATTTACCATTAGAATGGAGCAATATCGAGTAAATTTATTCGATATTGAAGGAGGAGTACGTTTTGGATTTACTACAACTATTTAAATTACAAAAAGAATTAGATGATCGTATTACGAAAGAACATAATCTAGAGCCGAAAAAGTTATTAAAAGAAAAAATGTTAGCGCTTCTTGTGGAAATTGGTGAACTTGCAAATGAAACACGCTGCTTTAAATATTGGAGTAATAAGCCAGCTTCTGAGCGTCAGGTTGTGCTAGAAGAGTACGTAGATGGGCTGCATTTTATTTTATCTATTGGAATCGATTTAGGAATTGATAAAAATTTCTTGTTTTATAAATGTGCACTAACAAATAAAACACAAGTAGAAATTTTCTTAGATGTATATGCGAAAGCAATTCGTTTTAATGAGCAGCCATCTATTACAAATTACATTGAATTGTTTACGAGCTATCTTCGTTTAGGGCAAGCACTTGATTTTGGACAAGAAGAGATTGAAAAAGCATACTTAGATAAAAATGAAGTGAATCATCAGCGTCAAACAGAAGGGTATTGATGGAATTTTTTGAATATTATTCTCCACTCTTGTATAATTGAAGAGATGAAGAAAAAGGAGGACTTTGTCCAATGACAAAACTAGATGCGACATTGACGATGCTAAAAGAATTAACAGATGCACGCGGGATTGCTGGAAATGAACGTGAGCCACGCGAAGTAATGAAGAAATATATCGCACCGTTTGCTGATGAAGTATCAACAGATAACTTAGGAAGCTTAGTTGCGAAAAAAATTGGTGACGGCAATGGACCAAAAATTATGGTAGCCGGTCATCTAGATGAAGTCGGTTTTATGATTACGCAAATTGATGATAAAGGTTTCTTGCGTTTTCAAACGGTTGGCGGCTGGTGGTCACAAGTTATGTTAGCGCAGCGCGTAACAATTGTTACGAGCAAAGGTGATGTAACGGGTGTCATTGGTTCAAAACCACCGCACATTTTACCAGTTGAAGTTCGTAAAAAGCCAGTTGATATTAAAGATATGTTTATTGATATCGGTGCTTCTAGTAAAGAAGAAGCGCTGGAGTGGGGCGTACGCCCAGGAGATCAAGTTGTACCATATTTCGAATTCCAAGTAATGAAAAACGAAAAAATGTTACTTGCGAAAGCATGGGACAACCGGATTGGCTGCGCAATTGCAATCGATGTTTTAAAACAATTAAAAGATGAAAAACATCCAAACATTGTATACGGTGTTGGAACTGTACAAGAAGAGGTAGGTCTTCGCGGAGCGAAAACATCTGCACATTATATTCAACCTGATATCGCATTTGCAGTAGATGTTGGAATTGCTGGTGATACACCAGGAGTAAGCGAAAAAGAAGCACAAGGAAAAATGGGTGATGGCCCGCAAATTATTTTATACGATGCATCTATCGTTGGACATAAAGGTCTTCGTGACTTCGTTGTTGGCGTAGCAGATGAATTAAATATTCCGTATCAATACGATGCACTTCCTGGCGGCGGAACGGATGCAGGAGCAATCCATATTTCTGTGGACGGTATTCCAGCGATGGCAATTACAATTGCAACTCGCTATATTCATTCCCATGCGGCAATGTTGCATCGTGATGACTATGAAAATACAGTGAAGTTAATTGTAGAAGTTGTGAAACGTCTTGATACTAAGGCTGTACATAACATTACATTTGATTAATATAAGAAAAAGCGAAGGAGGAGCCCTCTTTCGCTTTTTCTTGTTCCTATTAAAAAGGTCTTTCTAACCCGGCGGCGGTATGGGATCCTAAAATGATTAAACGTGTTAACTGCAAAGCCATAAAATGTGGCGTGTATACCATTCCTCTTCTTAACCACGAAATAATCATACCGACATGCGCGCCGGTTACGTAACTAATAAGAATATCACGTGGAACCATCAGTTCGTCATCATTTGGCTGTGAAATAGAAAGGCTTAATGCGAAATGTGCCTGAATGGTTTTCATCATTTTGTAAGAAAAATTTCCAGCTGCTTTTTCACCGAGCATTACGTTATAAAAAGTAGCATTTTCGGCGATATGTTCAAACAAGGCAAAAAAGATTGGATGAGGAGAATCGAATGTAAGCTGAAAATCTTCTTTTTGAAATTTTTTTGGTTTAATTACTTCTGTTAAGGTATTCAACATCTCTTCAATACTTGTATCTAATAAATCATATTTATCATGATAGTGACTATAAAAAGTAGCACGATTGACAGGTGCCCGCTCAGCAATAAGTTGTACTGTTATATTTTCAAATCCTTTTTCGTCAACTAAAGCGACAAAAGCATTTTGTATTAATTGTCTCGTTCGTTTTACGCGTGGATCATTTGAATTTTTAATAGACATTTTTGTTCTCCTTGCTTGGTTTTTTATACTTTTTCAACATATATACAGTGAAATGTTGGAAAAACAACATTTCAAAATAAATTGTCGGTTGTCGCTCGAAATGAATTATTTATAATTATAAACGATATTCTTTTTCTTAGCACAAAATAAGGAGAGGGTTTTGCGCGCAGAAAAAGGCTCTTTTTTTAATTAGTCCTTAATAATATGAATGGTCAACCTTGTTAATTAAAAAGAGAGCAGGACTTATTAGAAAATAAATTGATATTGAAAATAAGGAGAGGGAAACAATGAGTCAATTTCGGAGAATGATTATCATCAATATTGTTACATTGATTGTGTTAGTTGGCGGTGGATTTGCCGGCTATTATTATTACAATCAATCAACAAATTATTTGAAAACGGACAATGCAAAAATTGATGGGAAAGTAGTACCTATTGCATCTCCAGTTGCAGGGAAATTAACAGATTGGAAAGCGGAAGTAGGAAAAAATTATAATGCTGGTGATAAAGTAGGTTCTGTAATGAATAACGCTGGGGGTACTGCACAAGAAGTAGATATTACAGTTCCAGCAAATGCAACGCTTGTTCAATCAAATGCAACGCGAGATTCTTATATTGCGCCAGGAACACCGCTTGCATATGCCTATAATATGAGTGATCTATGGGTAACGGCAAATATTAAAGAAACAGACGTAGATGAGATTCAAAAAGGGCAAGACGTGGATGTATATGTTGATGCATATCCTGATACAACGTTAACAGGAAAAGTAGAACAAATTGGTTTAACAACAGCAAATGCATTCTCTATGCTACCATCTAGCAACGCAACAGCGAACTATACGAAAGTAACACAAGTTATTCCTGTTAAGATTTCATTAGATCATAGTAAATCATTAAATATTGTCCCAGGCATGAATGTCACAGTTCGGATTCATAAGTAAGGGGGAATGAAATATGTCCTCGATCTTTATTGTAGGATACGCTCTTTTATGTATTGTCGTGTTCATTATTGTAAATCGTGTTTTTAGAAAAAAAGGAAAAGGGATAGAAGAACCAGTTCGAGCACAAGGGGTTTCAGATAATAAAAAAGAGGCAGTAAGAAAACAAGAAATACCAGAAGTTAAGGAAGAAGAAACAATTGAAAAACAAGAACAACCAAAACAGGAACAACCAAAACAAGAACAAAAAGCGGAAGATACGAAACCGAAAACGTCTCGTTCTCAAACGGTGCTTCCTGAATTTAACGTAAAAGTTGTCTTAGCTGTTCTTATTTTTGGAATGTTCGTTTCGATTTTAAATCAAACGTTAATTAACGTTGCTTTGCCAGCATTAATGAATGAATTTAATGTATCAACATCTACAGCACAGTGGCTTACAACAGGATTTATGCTGGTGAACGGGGTATTAGTGCCAATTAGTGCATTTTTAGTCTCGCGGTTTACGTACCGAAGCTTATTTCTAGCGGCTATGCTGTTCTTTACAGCAGGTTCAATGATTTGTGCGGTATCTGGAAGCTTTACGATGATGATGACAGGACGTGTTGTTCAAGCGGTTGGTGCTGGTATTTTAATGCCGGTCGGAATGAATATTTTCATGACAATCTTCCCGCCTCATAAACGCGGGGCTGCGATGGGACTGCTTGGTATTGCGATGATTTTAGGACCTGCTATTGGGCCAACACTTACAGGCTGGGTTATTCAAAACTACACATGGAATGTTATGTTCTATGCGATGTTTATCATTGGTTTACTTATTATCGTATTAGCACTAAAATATTTTACGCTCAAACAGCCTGTAGCTAAGGCGACACTAGATATTTTTGGTGTGATTGCTTCTAGTATCGGACTTGGAAGCTTACTATATGGCTTTAGTGAGGCAGGGAATAATGGCTGGAGTAGTATGGAGGTTATCATTGCGATCGTAATTGGTATCATCGGACTAAGTCTATTCATCTGGAGACAGTTAACGGTTGACAACAAAATGTTAGACCTTCGTGTATTCAGCTATTCTGCATTTACCTCGACGCTTTTAATCAATGCAATTGTTACGATGGCATTGTATGGCGGGATGATATTGCTTCCTGTATATTTACAAAACATTCGTGGATTTACACCGATTGATTCAGGATTACTCCTTCTGCCAGGATCTTTAATCATGGGAATGATGGGGCCATTTGCCGGGAAATTATTTGATAGATACGGCATTCGACCACTTGCTATTTTTGGATTAATCCTTACAACATATGCAACATATCAATTTACACATTTAACATTAGACACACCTTATAGTGAAATTATGAGAGACTATATTATTCGTTCGTTTGGGATGTCCTTTATTATGATGCCAATCATGACGGCCGGGATGAATGCTCTGCCAATGAAACTTATTTCTCATGGAACAGCAACGCAAAATACATCAAGACAAGTTGCGGGCTCCATTGGAACTGCGCTTTTAATCACAATTATGACGCAGCAAATGACAAATCATATGGCAGATTACGCAAATGCAATTACAACAACAAATCCGATTATCGTAAACAAACTATCGCAAATGGGACAAAGCGTTGCTGCCATGACAGGATCAGCTCAGGCAGGAAATGCATTAAGTTCACAAATGCTATTTGGGCAAGTTTCCAAGTTATCCGTCATTAACGGCATTAATGATGCATTTTGGATTGCAACAATCTTAACGGCCATTGCATTAGTCTTATCATTTTTCCTACAACCAGGAAATAAGGCAAACAGAAAAGCAGAGAGATGATCTCTGCTTTTTTTATGTGAACGGTTTTAAATGAATGATACTGTTTACTTTCTTTTTCTGCCATAGTTGAATGCGCATATTCCGCCCACTAACACGAAGAACAAAACCCCCATTCCTTGAAGGTTTGCTTGCACTGCAAATATCTAGGGATAGAAAAAAATGTTAAAGGGGTTCAAAAATTCTTTGTAATCGCTTACATATTGTAATACTATTAAATTACGATAATAAATTATCATCGCAATGTAATACAGGCGGTATAGGAGTAATGAAGAATGAAATATTATTACAACAATACTATCCGCTCGTCACATTTCTTTCGAAGGTAGATGAAAACAATTAATTTTTTGCGAAAACTTGTTCATCATTTCACATGATGGGTAGTTGAAAGACAGGGGGACAATTTGTGAACAAGAATAGTATGTTACGTGTGTTAGAGAAAGAATTAGTCGTTGCTTTAGGGTGTACAGAACCAGTGTCGATTGCGTTAGCCGCAGCTACTGCAAGAGATTATATGAAGGGTGACATACAGTCAATTGAAGTACTTGCAAGTACAAATGTCATTAAAAATGCAATGGCGGTTGGTATACCAGGAATGAAGGCTACTGGAATTGACTTTGTTGCTGCTTTAGGGGTGTTAGCGGGAGACAGCAAAAAAGATTTAGAAGTGTTAGCCGGAATCTCAGAAGAAGATGAAGAACAAGCAATCTCTTTAGTAGAAGCGGGGAAAGTGTCTGTAGAATTAGCAGATACGTCTAAAAAGCTATACATTGAAGTGAAATTTACGACAGACGAGGGATATGCAAGGGTTATTATTCATGATAATCACACATTTATCGCATTAGTAGAAGTGAATGGGGAGCTTGTTTATAAGAATGGATGTGGAAATACACACTTTGCCACTTCTGAAGAAGAACGTGATGAACTAACGATTCCAGAAATATATGAATTTGTTACGACTGTAGATGTAAAGGAATTGGCACTTGTAAAAAAGAGTATTGAACTGAATCGTAATGTGGCACTAGATGGTTTGTCGAATGAATATGGCTTACAAGTTGGAAAAACATTAAAGGCAAATGTATTGAAAGGAATTCTATCAGATGATTTAACAACTCATGCGATGGCATTAGCAGCTGCTGGTTCAGATGCACGTATGGCCGGTTCGACAATGCCAGTAATGGCTAATTCAGGAAGTGGTAATCAAGGGATTGCCGTAACGATGCCTGTAGTAGCTGCAGGTGAGAAATTAAATGCTTCGGAAGAAGAGCTAATTCGTGCTGTTACGTTAAGTCATTTATTAGCGATTTACATTAAAAGTCAGTTTGGACGTTTGTCTGCACTTTGCGGTGTAACAGTTGCTGGTGCAAGTGCATCGGCTGCTATTACGTATTTATTAGGTGGAGATATTGAAAAGATAAAGTATGCAATCCAAAATACACTTGGAAATGTAACAGGGATGATTTGTGACGGAGCAAAGGCAGGATGTGCGATGAAAGTAGCAACTTGTTCAAGCGCAGCTGTACAATCTGCACTGTTAGCCTCACAAGGAATGTGTATCTCTGCTACAGATGGATTTATCGAAGCAGATGTTGATAAAACAATTGAGAATTTTTGCCGATTAGGAAATGAAGGTTCATCGAATATGGATAAGATTATGCTAGAGATGATGATTAATAAAAGAAAATAGTAGTGATGTATCACCGTGGATGCTATTAATAATCAGTAGAGTCCATGTACATTCTACTGAATAATTCAACATATGAAAGTGAAATAGACTGTTCCAAAAGCTCCTTTAGATGAGGAAACGTTTGAGATAATAATAAAATAAAAATTGAAACGCCATTATACAACCATAATGGCGTGTTTGCAAAATTATGCTCCTTTTTGATGGTGATAACTGGTTTATTCAGTTTTTAAGATAAAAACGCAAGCGTATTATTCATCATATGAAATAACATAGCTGGAATAATAGAATTCGTTTTTTTACATAATACGGCCATAAACATTCCCATCATAAAAGCACCAACCATAACACCTAGAGAGTATATATGGGCGATTCCGAAGATGAAGCTTGAGCCAATTGCTGCTATCCAAAATGGAAAACGTTGCTGGAAAAATTGAAGAATGATTCCGCGGAAAATAAGCTCTTCAAAAATGGGGACGAAAATCGCACTTCCTAAAATTAATAGAATTTTATATTGGTTTAAATTTTCTAAGTTTAAAGCTAAATCTTGTTCTTGCGTTGCATGAGGAAATAGCTTAGAAATTATAAATATATGAATAGCAATACTAAGTCCGAAGAAAAGAAATAAGTATATATATGTACGAACTTTTTGGAGTGCTTGAAAATTTAAAACAGGTAATAATAGTTTCTTTATAGGTTCGTATTTAAAAATAAACAATAATAAAATGAGCAGTTGTAATAAAGTACCTCCAGTATTTCCAAGTGAGCTGTATAGGGCGATTGTTTTTTTGTCGGAAAGGCCTGCAGTGTAAATCATAAACGGAAGACCTATAAATAAACCGCTTATGATCTGTGCCCCAAAAAAAGCAAATAAAACAGAACCAACAAATTTTCCCCATGATAAAGAATGGTTTTGATCATATGTAAGTTGTACAGAATGTTGCATATATCGAATCCTCTCTATTGTTTATATATAAAATTATACATATTTGGATAAAATGTACCATAACTTTATATTACATAATAGTTAGAAATTTTCTAATCAAAGTAAAAATCACCTTAGCATTTACTAAGGTGATTTTTTTCCTGTTATGGATCAACAAATTTGCTCTGTTCTTTCATTGGGAGAAAGATGAGCACAGGATGTCGATTGTTGGATTTGTAATTCACGATCTACCATCTGATCTAATCGCTTGATTGCTTGCAGTGCTTTTTCATAAGAGATTGTTCGGTAGTGATGTGCCCCGCTCGGTTCTTCATCTGCTTCGTCTGCCCATTTAATAATATTTTGGAGAGGTGTTCTCTCAAGTGTTTGTTCTAGTAGAAAAGAATCAGTGTGTAAGAGAATGGCAACGGAAATTTCCTTTGCTTGTTTTGGGTGTTCTCCTAATCGGATTAATAATTTATGAGCTCTTTCTGCTCCTTTAATAGCGTGTATATCATTCTTTTTATACAATTCATAGTCCCATTCCCCATTACGATACCATGTGTAATGTCCTACATCATGAAGAAAACCAGCTTTTGTTGCTGCATCGACTGAAACGTGATATTTTTTTGCTAAGTGAAACGCATGGTAAGCAACAGCAATTGCGTGAACCATTCCAGAACGGTTTATATATTTTTGTGTAATAGGATGTTTGAAAATTTGTTCAAGTGTGACACGGCGCATAAAACATTCACTCCTTTTATTCATTGATGTGTATGATGGAAACGAATAGATAGACATAAGTATATTTTGAACATTTTACTTCATCATCTTGGGTTAGTAAAGTAGAAATATTTAAGAGAAGAGGAAGTTTGATGTCTTTTTTATAACAGAAAAGTCACCCTAGCTTTCTTATGCTAAGGTGACTTTCTTTTGCTTATTTCTTTAATCCTTGCTCTAGCGTTGCTAACATCTCATGTTTTTCATTTTCATCAGCATTTTTCCAAATGACTTCAAATAAAACGCCAAGGCCTGGAAGCATTTTTTCTTCTCCGCTTTGAATTGCATCAACAATTGTTTCTTGTAATTGGTCTTGCGTGTTTCCTGATACGTTTGCCAATACAGCACCGCGTAAATTAAAGTTCATCATGTTCACCTCTTTTTAGGAATGGAAACTGAGGTTAGTTTTTGTTCTTTTTTATGTAAATATGTATGAAAAATAGGCTATAATGAGAAGACAAGAAGAGAGGGAATGCATAGAATGAAAAACATTGATTCAGTACAAAATCCGCGTGTGAAGCAGTGGAAGAAGCTGCAAACGAAAAAAGAGCGCGATAAAAAAGGGTTATTTTTTGTAGAAGGATTCCATTTAGTAGAGGAAGCTTTAAAAGCAGGAGTTGCAACAGAACTGATCGTCTCAGAGCAGACAGACCTTCCGAAAGATTGGGTGGTTGCTGATGTGGAAATGTATATTGTGTCTGAAGCGGTTGTAAAATTGTTACGTGAAACAGAAACGACGCAAGGTGTATTTGCGGTTTGTGAGAAACATGAGAAAGAAATCGCTCTTACAGATGGAAAGTTTCTACTATTAGACGGCCTGCAGGACCCAGGTAACTTAGGAACAATCATTCGTACAGCAGATGCAGCTGGACTTGATGCGGTTGTTCTTGGAGAAGGATGCGTCGATGTATATAACAGTAAAGTATTACGTTCTACACAAGGGTCTGTATTCCATTTACCGATTGTAAAAGGAAACTTAGAAGAATGGGTAGACAAGTTAACAGAAAAGAACGTTTCTGTATACGGAACAGCTCTTGAAAACGGGGTTCCATACGGTGAAGTAGCACCGACGGGAAGTTTTGCATTAATTGTAGGTAACGAAGGAAATGGCGTTCGCCAAGAGCTTCTTGCGAAATGTAATCAAAATTTATACATTCCGATTTACGGAGGAGCAGAATCATTAAATGTTGCGGTTGCAGCAGGCATTTTAACGTATTATTTACAAACTCCGGTTGCGAATCGCTAAAAAACTTCTTATAATAGGTGGAAGTACGTGTTCAAAAAAGAGGATAAAGAGAGCCGAGTAGTTCGAGGCACGGAAGCCACGAGGACACGGAGTGGCGACGTAACGAAGAAATACGAGAGCTATCTTTACCGGACGTTTTGAACATCCAATAAAAGTGAAATAGTTTAAAAAACGATGATAGAGAAGAGTAGCTTGCAAAATCGCCATTTAGGGAGAGAATGTCATGGACTGAAAGCATTCTTATGGTAGACGGAAGTGAATTCACCTCTGGAGTTGACGCCAGGACCATGTAAATGTAAAGGCGTTCCGGTCTAACAAGCCGTTATAACGAATTAAGTGGGCAGGCTCGTTCTGTCAATTTAGGGTGGTACCGCGAATTTACCTCGTCCCTTTTTAGGGAGCGAGGTTTTTTTATTTTTAACATTAGGAGGGTTCCAAATGGAAGCACGTTTAAAAGAGCTAAAGCAAGAAGCTTTAGAGCTGATTGAAGAAGCGAAAGAGCTAAAAGGCTTAAACGATGTACGCGTTGCGTATTTAGGAAAAAAAGGCCCAATTACAGAAGTATTACGCGGCATGGGGAAATTATCTCCAGAAGAGCGTCCACGTATGGGAGCGTTAGTAAATGAAGTACGCGCGGCAATTCAAACGCGCCTAGAAGACAAAATTAACCACTTAGAAAAAGCAGTAATTGAAGCGAAGTTAGCATCTGAAACTATTGATGTTACATTACCAGGTCGCCCTGTAGAAACAGGTTGTCACCATCCGTTAACAGCGGTTGTTGAACAGATTGAAGATGTGTTTATCGGTATGGGATATGAAGTTGCAGAAGGAACAGAAGTAGAGAAAGACTACTATAACTTCGAAGCATTAAACTTACCGAAAGATCACCCAGCGCGTGATATGCAAGACACTTTCTACATTACAGAAGAAACATTACTACGTACACATACATCTTCTGTGCAAGCAAGAACAATGGAAAATAATAAAGAAAAAGGCCCGATTAAAATTATTTGCCCTGGTAAAGTGTATCGCCGTGATGATGACGATGCAACGCATTCACATCAGTTCATGCAAATTGAAGGTCTTGTAATTGATAAAAACATTCGTATGAGTGACTTAAAAGGTACACTGCAAGTATTTGTGAAAAAGATGTTTGGTGAAGATCGTGAAATCCGTCTTCGTCCAAGTTTCTTCCCATTCACAGAACCATCTGTTGAGATGGATATTTCTTGTATGATGTGTCACGGAAATGGTTGCGGCACATGTAAAGGGACTGGCTGGATTGAAATTTTAGGTGCTGGTATGGTTCATCCGAACGTACTTGAAATGGCAGGCTATGATTCAAAAGAATATCAAGGTTTCGCATTCGGTATGGGTGCAGAGCGTATCGCGATGTTAAAATATGGCGTTGATGACATTCGTCATTTCTATACAAATGATGTACGTTTCTTACAACAATTCAAACGAGCGTAAGGGAAGGAGAGGATAAATATGTTCGTATCATATCGTTGGTTACAAGAGTATATAGATATTCAAGATGTAACGGCACAAGAATTAGCAGATAAAATCACGAAAAGTGGTATTGAAGTAGAAGGCATTGAAGTATTAAATAAAGGTGTAAAAGGTGTTGTAGTTGGTCACGTATTAGAATGTGAAAAACATCCAGAAGCTGATAAATTAAGCAAATGTCTAATCGACATCGGTGAAGAAGAGCCAGTACAAATCATTTGCGGTGCTTCTAATATTGCAAAAGGTTTAAAAGTACCAGTTGCAAAAGTTGGTGCTGTTCTTCCTGGTAACTTCAAAATTAAAAAAGCAAAGCTACGTGGTGAAGCTTCTCACGGTATGGTTTGTTCTTTACAGGAGCTTGGCGTTGACGGCAAATTAGTTGCGAAAGACTATGCAGAAGGTATTTTTATTTTCCCAAGTGACGTGGAAGTTGGTGCAGATGCACTTGAAATCTTAAATTTACATGATGAAGTACTTGAATTAGGTTTAACACCGAACCGTGCTGACTGCTTGAACATGTTAGGTGTTGCGTATGAAGTAGCGGCAATTTACGGCCGTGAAGTGAAACTTCCAGCAGCACACTTACAAGAAGTGGCAGAAAAAACATCTGATTATATTTCTGTAAGTGTAGAAGCAACAGAACAAAACCCATTATATATTGCAAAAATGGTGAAAAACGTAAAGGTTGGTCCATCACCAATCTGGATGCAAACGCGTCTTATGGCAGCTGGCATTCGCCCGATTAGCAACGTAGTTGATATTACAAACTACATTTTAATTGAATACGGTCAACCATTACATGCGTTTGACTACGATAAATTAGGTTCAAAAGAAATCGTTGTTCGTCTTGCAAAAGAAGGCGAAAAGATTCAAACATTAGATGATCAAGAACGTACATTACAAGCGCATCACCTTGCGATTACAAACGGCACAAAAGCATTAGCTGTTGCTGGTGTAATGGGCGGAGCTGAATCTGAAGTTGATAACGATACAGTAAACGTTCTAATCGAGTCTGCATACTTCGAAGGTCAAACGGTGCGCCGCGCATCAAAAGACTTAGGTCTTCGCAGTGAATCAAGTGCACGTTTCGAAAAAGGAATCGATCCAACACGTACATTCGAAGCAATTCAACATGCAGCTGCATTAATGGCAAAATACGCTGGTGGCGAAGCGCTTGAAGGTGTAGTAGAAGTTGATAACTTACAAGTACAAGAACGTACAGTATCAGTTACAACTGAAAAGGTAAATCGTGTATTAGGTACAGAAATCTCTGCAAGTGAAATGGGTACAATTTTTACAAACTTGAAGTTCCCATTCACAGAAGTAGAAGGAACATTCCATGTAAACGTACCAGCACGTCGACCTGACATTACAATTGCAGAAGACTTAGTTGAAGAGGTAGGTCGTCTATACGGATACGATCATATCCCAGTTACATTACCAACTGGAACAATGACGCGTGGTAAATTAACAGTAGCGCAAGCAAAACGTCGTAAAGTACGTCGCTACCTAGAAGGTGCTGGTTTATATGAAGCAATTACGTATTCATTAACAAGCGCTGATAAAGCGAAACAATATATGGTTGAGCCGAACGAAAAGGCTCCTGTAAATCTTGCACTTCCAATGAGCGAGGAACGCAGCCAGCTTCGTTTAAGCTTAATACCACAATTGCTAGAAGCAGTTTCATATAACAACGCTCGTAAAAACGACAGTGTTGCATTATATGAAGTAGGTTCTATCTTTTTGCCAACAGCAAAAGGTGAGCTTCCAAAAGAAGAACAACATCTTGCTGGCGTTATGACAGGTCTTGCTCTTCACCATGCATGGCAAGGTGAGAAGAAAGTTGTAGACTTCTTCGTTGTAAAAGGTATATTAGAAGGATTATTCGATGTACTTGGCGTTGCAAGCAGCATCACATATGCTCCTGCAAAACGTGAAGGCATGCACCCAGGACGTACAGCCGATATCTTACTAGACGGAGAAGTAATTGGATTCATCGGTCAATTACACCCAGAAGCGCAAAAACAATTAGATGTAAAAGATACATTCGTATTCGAATTATCTCTAGTAAAAGTATTTGCTGCTGATACAGAAGATACTTACTACTCAGCAATTCCGCGTTTCCCATCTATGACACGTGATATGGCAGTTGTAGTAGCCAAGGAAGTAAAAGCTGGTGAAATGAAGCAAGCGATTAGCGAAGCAGGCGGAGAACTTCTAAAAGAAGTAACATTATTCGACTTATACGAAGGCGAAAAAATGGAAGAAGGCAAGAAATCACTTGCATTCTCTATGAACTACTTCAATCCAGAACGTACATTAACAGATGAAGAAGTAACAGAAGCACATAGCCGTGTATTAGCAGCGGTAGAAGAGAAATTTGGTGCGGAGTTGCGTAAATAATAAAAAAGCAGCCTTGTGGCACATAGCCATCAAGTTAATCAAAATACTCCAGATGCTGAAAGCATCTGGAGTATTTTGATTAGATATAGAATACAAGTTTGTATATTTGCTTTTTAATTCCTGTTCTAATAATTGTAGTTCTTCTGTAAGGTTCATTGAAGACATAAAAACAGCCATCTTTTCATGTAAAATTAAGTTACCACACAAAATTATTGACGCTACCAAAGCAATTTAACTAAGATATCATATCCCTACAATTTCTACAAACTTCACTACTAATTATTATGGTTGGAAATAAAACTGCACTAGAAATTTCACCTCCTCTAGTACAGTTCTTTTTCGAATGTTTTAATACCCTTCTGGATGACTTTGATGCCATTTCCATGCTGTAGCGATAATATCCTTAATAGAAGTATATTTTGGTTCCCAACCAAGAATTTCCTTGGCTTTCACACTTGATGCAATTAACACATCTGGATCACCTGGGCGACGCGGGCCGATTTTTGCTGGAATTAGATGTCCTGTGACCTCACGAGAAGCTTTAAGTATTTCTTTATTTGAAAAGCCTTCTGCTGAACCAAGATTAAATACGTCCGATTTTCCGCCAGCTTTTAAATATTCTAGCGCTTTGATATGTGCATCGATTAAATCTACTACATGGATATAGTCGCGGATGTTCGTTCCATCCGGCGTGTTATAATCGTCCCCATAAATCATGAGCTCATTACGCTGACCAAGTGCTACCTGTAAAATAATCGGAATTAAATGTGTTTCATGATTATGGGCTTCTCCAATTGAGCCATCTTCTTTTGCACCTGCAACATTAAAGTAACGAAGCGCCACATAATTCATGTCGCTTGCCTCACTTTGCCATTTCATCATTTGTTCCATCATCAACTTACTTTGACCATATGGGTTGATTGGCTTTGTCGGAGTTGTTTCCTTAATTGGTATCTCTTCTGGAATTCCGAACGTTGCAGCAGTTGAAGAAAAGACAATGTATTTCACGCCGAATTCTCTCATGACTTCTAAGGTAATCTGCGCACCGTAAACGTTGTTATTGAAATATTTCAATGGCTCTTCCATTGATTCACCAACAAGTGAAAATGCTGCAAAATGCATCACACCTTCAATATTCTTTTCTTGAGAGAAGACTTCATACATGAATTTCTTATCACGTATATCTCCCTTGTAAAAACGCGCTTTTTCATGCAACGACTCGATATGCCCGGTCAATAGATTATCGATTACCGCTACATCATAGCCATTTGTGATTAATTGATTGACGGCATGTGAACCGATATAGCCTGCACCGCCTAAAACTAAAACTGTCATTTCGTCATCACCTCTCGATTTGTGCTTTGTAATTCTTTGATAAAGAGATCAAACCCTGCTCTACCATCTTTATTCATCTTATAGACACCAGCATCTTCTAAGACGCGTTCAAATTTTTTTGCAACTTCAGTTTGAAGAAAGCTTTGGATGGTCTCTTCCGTATAGCCGCCCTGGGCTTTTAATTCATCTGCCCATCTTTGATGGATTTCAGGAACATTGGCTTCTTTATCTAACAAGTACAGCTCAACTTTATGAAGCTCCTCAATCAAACGTGGGGGGAGAATCGCAAGGCCCATGACTTCAATAAGCCCGATATTTTCTTTCTTAATATGCTGTACATCTGGATGTGGGTGAAAAATTCCATCAGGGTATTCTTCACTCACATTATTATCACGCAGTACAAGATCAATTTCATACTTTTCTTCATGGCGCCGTACAATTGGTGTAATCGTATGATGTTTTGTGCCATCTTTTGACTCTGCACGAATTTGTAAGAATTCATCTGAATAGTTCTTCCAACTTTCATGGATGTAGGTGCTGGCATTAATTAGCTCTTCTTTGTTTAAAGAAGAGAGGCGAATCACACTCATTGGCCAGTTGACAATACCGCAAGAAATATTTGGGTAGTCAGGTAGTTCAAATGTTTTAAGAACTTTAGCCTTTGCCATTGGAAAGTTATGGCTTCCGGATTGATAGTGATCATGACTTAAGATAGATCCTCCTACAATAGGTAAATCCGCATTTGAACCAATGAAATAATGTGGCATGATTTCTACAAAACTAAATAAACGAGAGAATGCCTCACGAGAAATTTTCATTGGTCGATGCTTCTTAGATAATACGATGGAGTGTTCATTAAAGTATGCATATGGTGAATATTGAAAACCCCATTCCTCTCCATCTAGCTCGATGTTAATGATTCGGTGATTGCTTCTACCTGGATGGTTCAAATGGCCGAAATACCCTTCATTTTCAATACAAAGTAAACATTTTGGATAATTGCCCTTCGGTGCATTTCTAGCCGCTAAGATCTCTTTTGGATCTTTCTCTGGTTTGGACAAATTAATAGTAATCTCAAGTTCACCATATTTTGATTCTGCTAAATAATGAAGATTTTTTGCAATCGCACGGGTCTTTATATAATCATTGCGTTTACTTAGTTCAAAGAAATAATCCGTTGCTTGTTCAGGACTTTTGCGATATGCCTCCTGAAAATTCGCATTGACCTTGGATGGAAGTGGTGTAATCACATTCATTAAAAGCGCTTCGAACATATCACGATTGGCTTGGTTTTTAGAGATAATAAGATTTTCCGTCGCTTTATCCATAAGCGTATCTAACAACACATGTGGGTCCGTTTCGACTACACTGGTAATCTCTCCCATTTCCAATTCGCCTATCAAACGTAATAGCTGATTGTGCATATAAATTCGGTCATTTTCCTCAATGGCTCCATTTTCAATTGCAAGTGTAGTAAAATCATAAATTGCTTGACATGTGTTCATCGTTTCCACCTCATTTATCATCCAATCACTGTAGTTCCACTACCAATGTGTGCCACATAAAAGACAGGTGCATATCCCACAACTTTGAGATATTCATCATAAACATTGTTTTTAAAAGTGTGGGTTTCATTTTCTTTTACTAATGCGATGGCGCATCCCCCAAATCCTGCTCCAGTCATACGAGCTCCAAGCACACCCTCTTGTTTTTGCGCAGTGGCCACCAATGTATCTAATTCAAGCCCGGTTACTTCATAATCATCTCTTAAAGATGTATGAGAAGCATTCAATAGCTTTCCGAATTCTTCTAAATCACCTGCAGTAAGAGCTGCTTTGGCCCTTTTTGTGCGTTCATTTTCGTAAACTGCATGCTTCGCGCGTTTAATTAGGATTTCATTTCCAATAAGATTTTGATTTGCATCAAATTCTGTTTCGCTTAGTTCTCCAAGTGCATGAATCTCTAACTTCGTTTGGAGACGTGCGAGTGCTTCTTCACATTCAGCACGGCGCTCATTATATTTTGAATCTGCTAGTTCACGACGTTTATTCGTATTCATAATTACAATAGCATAGTCGTCCAAAACCACTGGAACCATTTCATACTCTAACGTATTGGTATCAAGGAGAATCGCTTTGTCTTTCTCACCAAATCCAATGGCAAATTGATCCATGATACCAGAATTTACACCAATGAATTCATTTTCAACTTTTTTACCCATTTTCACTAATTCAAGTCGCGTTACGTCTAAGTTGAACAAGTCTTCTAATACTACGCCTATAAGTAATTCAAGTGAAGCACTACTTGAAAGTCCCGCTCCATTCGGAATCGTTCCCTCAACTAATAACTCAAAACCACAGTTTATTTTATGACCTGCTTCTTTCAGTGTTAAGATAACTCCTTTTACATAATTTGCCCAATTCGCATTTTTATCGTAATCTAGTTCATTCAACGTGAAGCCAATCACGCCAAGTTCTTCAAAGTTCGTTGAGTAAACCAATACTTTATCATCCTCACGACGTCTAGCTACTCCGTAAGTTCCATAAGTAATAGAAGCGGGGAATACATAGCCACCATTGTAGTCTGTATGTTCCCCGATTAAGTTAATACGTCCTGGAGAAAAATATTGAGTTGTTTCTTGAGGTCCAAATACCTCAGCAAATTTTAGAGCTAGTTCACGTTTCTTTTCCATAAGTATAAACCTCTCTTTTGTATTTATTTTAAATACATTCTGATAGCAGTATTTAATTTTTTCTATCCATGTTTCTAACGTAGTATAAGGAATGTTGTATTCCCGTTCCACATCTGACAAGGCACGACCACGATGCATCATTTCACGGCTTCATTTCGCCGTGGAAGAACGAATTAATTCAAAATCATTTTGATAAACTTAGAGTAGAAAGCGAAAACTCCTCTCGTGGTTTGTCTCGACAACAATTACGATACGGGAGTTTTCGCCTTTTTTCATAGTTATTTATGGAAAATAATTCAATCTAGCTTAACTCAATCCCAATTTATCGTGATGGAGCAATAACATGAAATTCTGTCGTTGTTTGATAAGTTGAATCCGCCCTAAGAATTATATCTCCAAAATCAGAATGCTGTTCAGCACCCGGGGAAACCTGTGTTTCAAAGGTAATTCCGCCATGGTGTGCAAGTTGCTTGCCATGCATGAGGGGCGTATTCTCACCAAAATTTGCTGTAAAGATGACGACACTTGGTTCTTTTGTGGCTACTTCAATTGTAACCACCTCATCCGGGCTAATGAGTTTCACTGAACTATGTGATAGTTCAGGTCGGTTCAAGAAAAATGGGTGATCAATTCCATCCACTAATTCTTTTTGATCAAAAGTACTAGTGAAGGTTTCTTTGAGTTTAACTGGTTTTCGAAAATCAAACGCAGTTCCTTCTACAGGCCACTTTTCACCAATTGGAATACTTTTCCGATCAAGTGGTGCGAATCTATTACTATCCACCCATAATGTGTGTTCATTTACAGGTTGCGTTACATCACCAGTTAAATTGAAGTACACGTGATTTGTTGGATTAAACAAGGTGTCTTTGTCACTTGTCGCCCTAGTTTCTACTTTCCAAACATTCGTGTTAGTTAACGTGTAACGTATCTCGACATCAAGATTCCCTGGAAAACCATTTTCACCATCTGGACTCACCGTGTGAAATATCACTGAGGCCTCATCATTATTATCGACAACTTGATATTTCCACTTTTTTCCTTCAAATCCTGGGGTACCGCCATGTAAAGTGTGTCCGGTTGTCTCATCAATTTGTACTTTATAGATTTCCTCATCAATTTGAAAAGTTCCATTTTGAATTCGTCCAGCTACTCTTCCAATTGAGGCACCAATATATAAATCTTTTTCAAAATATTCCTTTGCCGTATCAAAACCAAGTACGAGCTCACGTAGACCATTCGTTGTTGGTACCTTTAAACTCGTAATGCGAGCACCGAAATCTGAAACAGTCAATTGCAGGCCGTTCAGATTGGTAATAGTGATAATCGTATAACCTGCACCGAAATCTTTTGTTGTAATGTTCATTTTAGATATCCTCTATTCTTCATTTAGCAAGTGAATCACTAGAATTGAACTTTTTAGTTGCTTTTTCGCCATGATTAAGCTTTGCTTCTAGTTCTTTGACGATTTGTGCATGTTTTTTCTCTGTTAATGTGATCTTCCATGCGAAAATGATGGCAGAGAAAATCATGAGTGCTGCTGGAAGGTAGAACGCATAAAGGTGAAACGTTGAAACACCCTGTGCAGTAATGTCTGCTGCTGTAGCATTGCCAGTCATTCCAGCAGCAACAGCTACAAATCCAACGATTCCGTTTGATAAAGCTCCAGCAAGTTTATCGAGTAATGGACGAATTGATAAAGTTACAGCTTCGTTTCGGACACCATTTTTCCATTGTCCATATTCAACTGAGTCGGTAATCGTCATCAAAGCTGAAAGGAAAATCAGCTGCTGAGGGAAGTAGTAGAGCACTAATCCCACAATAACCATTGGTAAACTTGTTCCAGCTAAGATGAAACATACATATGCCAGAAGCATCATCACAATACCGCCAATATAGACAAAACGTCTTGAAATTAATTTCGTGAGCGTTGGGAAAAGTGGAACGGCAATTAAGCCTAATACAGCTGCAATTAATCCCACAATCCAGAACTCACCTGAATTTCCTAGAATATATTTGAAGAAGAAGAATAACACAGCAGTAGTTGCAACATTGGCAATCGCATATGCAATATATGAAAGTGCTAGCCACATCAACTGATCGTTTTTAGCAATAGCTTTGAAAACATCTTTAAAGGCTACTTTTTCTTGTTGCTGACGAATGACGCTATCATTTTCTTTTGTGCCAAGTGCTGTAATAATCGCTGTTCCACCAGAAAGAACAGCAGCAATCAAGCCAAACCAAAACCAACCAGAGGCACCTTGAGAATGTTCACCAGTCATCAAGAAAGTAAAGAAGGTAACGATTGGTACAACTGCTAGTGTAGTCCCATTTGCACCAAGTGATGAACCAAGTCGTGCAAATGTTGCCAATTTTTCTCGTTCCTTAGTGTCAGTGCTTAACGCTGGAATCATCGACCAAAAAGCAATATCCTTAAATGAATAAAAACTATCTAGCAAGATATAAACAATTGCAAACAAAATGATGAACAGTGTAGTATTATGAATTGCCAGACCAAAGAAATTGGTAAATATGAATGCAAGAAAAATAGAACTAACTACACCACCAATGACTAACCAAGGCTTAAACTTCCCGAATCTCGTTTTTGTGTTGTCAATTACTCCTCCAATAATCGGATCAAAAATAATTTCTACCAATCGAATTACTACGACTAAACTCGTAACAATTCCAATCATTTTTGCAGTCGTTGCTTTATCAGCCCCAGTGAACATCGCACTCGTAACAAAGACCATAAAATAGGTGCTCAAAGTTGCATAAAATATGTCATGACCAAATGCACCTAAGGCATAGGAAACACGTTGTTTTAATTTTTCATTCATTTCCATTCTCCTCTTTTGTAATTTTTCCTACCACTTAATTTTAATAATGATAAAAGAGCGCTTACAAAATTAAACATAAAAAACTAACGAACTATATTAATCTCCTTCCTATGTTTTTCTTTTTCAAGTATAGTTTAACAAGAAAGCGTTTTCTGTTTTATATCACTTTGTGACCTTGATTTAACCTTTTGTTGCATTTCTTCCTTCAAAAGGCAGATTAGGTTATAGTCATCACGAAGAGGGGAGAAGTCCATGGAACAAGCAATCTTTATTAAAAAAGAACAGCATTACTTCTCAAGCGAACTTTATTTTGATTTTTGTGGTTTTTCAAAAACACTGCCTTTTCATGCTTTTGGACCAGCTGTACGTAACAGCTACATTATTCATGTCGTGTTGGATGGAAAAGGAACGTACCATGTAAAAGATAAAAAATATTCATTAAAGAAAGGAAATATTTTTCTCATTCGCCCAGGAGAGTCGACCTTTTATCGTTCGGATGCAGAAGAACCATGGTTGTATGCGTGGCTGTCATTTGGTGGGAAGGTAGCAGACGAAATTATTCATTATTCGATTTTTAAAGAAGATAACTACTCTGTTACTTCAACTAATATTCAACAATATTTGGATATTATCTTGGAGTGTATGAATTGCTCCAACCGTACACTAGAAGATGAATTAAAGTTGAATGAGTTGACCTATCGGTTTTTAAGATTATTACTTACAGATGGTGGCGAATTCTCACCAGGAGTAAAACAAAAGTTTTCACGACTCGCAATTGAAGCGATGACATATATTGGAGAGCACTATGTAGAGGAGATTACAGTACGTAATGTGGCAGATCATCTTGCAGTCAATCGAAGCCATCTTTCGCGGGTCTTTCACAATCATTTTGGGATGAGCATGAAGGACTGGATTTTAAGGGTGCGCATTAATCACGCAACGTATTTACTTTCAATGACAAATGAATCGGTAGAAAACATTTCTTATCAGGTGGGCTTTCGTAGTTTAGTAGTCTTTAGCCGCATATTTAAAAAAGTGATTGGAGAAACACCTACGCATTATCGAAAGCGTATGTCGAAAGAGAATTTCCAAACAATCTCTTTATCAAGCTTGAAGTTCTTACTTGATGAACAAGAAATTATTTCACAAGCCACTTAGGAAAAATGAATGAAATTTCTAGAATAGCAATTATAAATTCAAAAAAGTACGAAGAATTTAATATGTAGTGTGCCTAAAGTTGTAACGTAAACGAATGGTAAATAAGAATAAAATAAAATGACTTAATTTTAACACTATTTAAACATTTGAATTTATCAAGTGGCTAATTAACGCAAAGGGTATTAAGACTCAATATTCTCTTAATACCCTGTTTAATTGGAATCTATTTGCATATGGCCTCATATTTCGCTTTTGGTTGCCATATCTCATATTGTGCGGCAATGCTTCTTAGAGTTCCACTTCCCTTTAAGTAGAGTTGAACAACTTCCCATTTAAATTCTTCACTATAGGTTTTGTAAGTTTTCTTCATAACAAATCCCTCCTAAGTAAACAGTATGGCTCTTTCTTTGGACTGTCTACTTAAAATGGATAATATCAAAGCCTTGGATTCTTATCATGCTTCCTCACTTTTCTATTGATGTATAGTGTAGGATATGTTTTCTAAATTGTAGATGCTTGTTTTTCAACATGAATTATAAAAAATGAGCTAGTGTCATAGGTGTATTAGCGACGATGAAATTTTACGTAAGAGAGAGGCTTGTCACTCACGATAAGAGTGATAGGCTTCTTTTTTTATAAAAAGCAAAAATGAATGCAACCAAATACTGGTTTTTTGTATCTAATAGAATGTAAAGAACATGAAAACAAGCGTATATTGAAATTAGTTAGCAAGGGGGTTCTGAAATGGGGAAGTTAGAAGCCTTAGTGAAAAAGGCAAAAAAGGGAGATGGAGAAGCATTTGTTTCTCTTGTGCAGCGCTATGAAGATGTGCTGTACAAAGTCGCAAGTAAACTGTTGCAGAAAGATGAGGATGTGGCCGATGCGATGCAAGAAGCAATCACAGTGGCTTACGAGAAAATACATACACTTAAAAACGAAGAGTACTTTAATACATGGATTTGTAAAATATTGATCAATACATGTAACGGTATATTAAACAAAAAGCAAAAAATTACGTTAGTAGATGGGCACATTGAACAAAAACAAAATGAAAATGAATTTCTGAAAATAGAACTGGAAGATGCACTAAATAGTTTGAATAAAGACTATAAAATGGCGATCGTTTTATATTACATCGTTGGGCTTAGTATAAAAGAAATGAGTGTGTTTTTAAAAGAACCGGAAGGAACGATTAAATCGAGACTTTCCAGAGCCAAGTCAATATTACGTAATCATTATTACAGTGGTGAAGGAGTGAGTGTAAATGAAAAGTAACTTTGAAAAAGAATTTCAGCATGTGTTACATGAGGAAAAAGAAATACCTAGTATTGTTAGAAAGTCTTTAGATCATTCCTATGATGTAATACGTATGAAGGCAAAGAAAAAGAAAAGAAATGTGATGTGGAGAAAATTTGCAGTAGCGGCTTGTTGTTTTGTGATAGCTGGTGGTGTTTTTACAAATGAGCATGTGCGAGCTAACATAAACAAATTATTTCATTTTAATGATAAAGGAATTGAGCGAGCGGTTGATGAAGGATTTACACAAAAAAGCAATAGTACGGCTACTGATAAAGGGATCACAGTGATACTTGACAGTTATTTTGCTGACGCGAATAAACTAGGGTTTAGCTTTCAATTAGTATTTGGGGATACAAGCATATTCAAGAAACAGGTAAAAGAAGTGTCTTTTGACTATCGATTAAAAAATGGTGATGGCGAATATATTATGGAGTCTATTCCAGACACAAAGCCTTTGAAAGGTAACAAACTATATGTATCCGGAGGAGAAGATAATAATCCATATATAGATAGGAAAACTGGAAAAGTTTTATACGAAGCGATATGGGAGTCAAATCAGGGCTTGATTCCCAAATTAAAAGATGCTGTGTTAGAAATAGAGAGCGTTAAGGTTTTTTATGAGAATGATGAACGGAAAGAAATTGATGGTATATGGAATTTACCGATTAGCGACAAAACGAAAGAAGAAGCAACTTCAACGGTTGAGTATAGATCAGCAGAAACAACATCTAACATCCATATTGTATCTGCAAAGGTAAATCCAACATCTCTCAACCTAACATTTTCAGTTAATGAAGTAGTAGAAGATGAAAATACTTTTATGGATATGAAGGTTATAGATGAAACAGGAAAAGAATATAAATCAAAAGGGTATAGTATGGATGTTGAAAATGATAAAACGACTGTACATGTTAATTTCCCGATTACTTCTTATGATAAAGCGAATACATTGAAGATCCAAATGAAGAAGTTTGGAGAAGTAGAGTTAGTTAGAAAATAAAGTGCAATCAAAATCATCTGCACTTTATTTTTTCTTTGTTTTAACCCTTGCATGTGGCAGAAAAAAGCCCTGACCGCTTCTATGCATGGCCAGATGCTCTCGCCCATCAAAAAAAGAGTGGTTTTATGAAGGTTTTTCAATTTGTATTTATATAGAACGACAACTTGCATCTTTCAAAGGAATGTAGTACATTAATTTTAGTTTAACAAAAAGAAAGACGATGATAAGGAAAAGTAGTATATACTATAATCCAAAGCGAATCAGGGATGGTGCGAGCCTGATGAGGCGGTATATGTGAAGAACACCTTGGAGTTGCTAACCGAAATTGAATTGTGTATTCAAGAGTAGACTTAGACGGGTATCCGGCCTGTTACAAACCGGAAAGTATGTATCATACATACGAGTTAGAGCTGGTCTTTATGACAAATTGGGTGGTACCGCGAAGTTTAACCTTTCGTCCCTTTATGGATGGAAGGTTTTTTTGTATTTAAATATATGTAAAGGAGAATTTCAATATGGAAAACACATTAGTAAAAAGTCTGTATAGAGAAACTGATAAGTATATAGACCAAAAAGTACAAGTATCAGGTTGGATCCGTAACTTACGTGATTCAAAAGTATTTGGTTTTATCGAATTAAACGATGGTAGTTTCTTTAAAAGCGTTCAAATCGTTTTCGATACAGAATTAGATAACTTTACTGAAATTACGAAGCTTCCATTAAGCTCATCTATTAAAGTAGAGGGAACACTAATTGCAACGCCAACTGCAAAGCAGCCGTTTGAAATTAAAGCGGACAAAATCGAAATCGAGGGATTATCAGATTCTGATTACCCATTACAAAAGAAACGTCACACGTTTGAGTACTTACGTACAATCGCTCATTTACGTCCAAGAACGAATGCATTCTCGGCAACGTTCCGTGTGCGTTCAATTGCAGCTTATGCGCTTCATAAATTCTTCCAAGAGCGCGGCTTTGTACATGTTCATACACCAATTATTACAGGTAGTGATACTGAAGGTGCAGGTGAAATGTTCCGTGTAACAACGCATGATATGAACAACGTGCCAAAAGGTGAAGATGGAAATGTAGACGATTCAAAAGACTTCTTCGGCAAAGAAACAAACTTAACAGTAAGTGGACAATTGAATGCTGAAGCATATGCATTAGCGTTCCGCGATGTATACACATTTGGTCCAACGTTCCGCGCTGAAAACTCAAACACAACTCGCCACGCTGCTGAGTTTTGGATGGTTGAACCTGAGATTGCATTCGCTGAATTAGAAGATGTAATGGATCTTACAGAAGATATGCTGAAGTATGCAATGAAATACGTATTAGAGCATGCACCAGAAGAAATGGAATTCTTCAACAGCTTTGTTGATAAAACAGTTCTAGAGCGCATGAATAACGTAATTAACTCTGACTTTGGACGCATCACATACACAGAAGCAATTGAAGTGCTTCAAAAATCAGGTGCAGAATTCAAATACCCAGTAGAATGGGGAATTGATTTACAAACAGAGCACGAAAGATACTTATCAGAAGAAGTATTCAAACGTCCTGTATTCGTAACAGACTATCCAAAAGATATTAAAGCATTCTATATGCGCTTAAATGATGATGGCAAAACAGTAGCCGCAACAGACTTACTTGTTCCTGGCATCGGCGAATTAATCGGCGGAAGTCAACGTGAAGAAAGAATGGATGTTTTAGTAGATAGAATTAAAGAACTAGGCATGAACGAAGAAGACTACTGGTGGTACTTAGAACTTAGAAAATACGGCGGTACAAAACATGCTGGATTTGGTCTAGGTTTCGAACGCTTCTTAATGTACATTACTGGTATGGGGAATATTCGTGACGTAATTCCATTCCCAAGAACACCAGGCTCTGCGGAGTTTTAAGATTGGAAAAAAGGTATATCAACAGCAATTAAGCTGTTTGATATACCTTTTTATTTTTCTTTTGAGCAGGGAGAGATGCGGGATAAGGAGAAACATTATGTGGAAGAGAAAGGAGCTGAATTTGTGAAAAAAAGAATGGTATGTTTCTTAGCGATCATGCTAATCAGTTTAAGTGCATGTGGAAAGGAAAAAGAGAAACAAGAAAAAGTAGTTCCAACAACATCACAAGAGGCAGAGGTTGTTACGTTTCAAGGAAAAGAGATAAAAGAAATTCAGCTAACATCTACGAAAACAAAAGGTACGAAAGTATTGAAAAAAGCAAAAGATATGAAACAGCTTGTATCTGCCCTGGAGCAGGTTGGGTTGGAGGAAAATGGCGATGAGCCTAAAACATTATCACTAGATGAAGCAGCTAAATCCGCTATTCATTACAATATGTCTATTGATTATGGTGATGGCTCAATTGGGAAATATTTTGTTTGGGTAGAAGATGACGGAGAAATTGTAATTGGACATAAGGATACTCCAGAGAAAGAACGTGTTGAATTTTATGATTTAAAAGAAGCCTCAAAAAAAGTTGCAGAGACGTTTAAAATAGAGTAGTAAAAGCAAAGGAGCTGACACTAAAAAGTCCACTTTTTAGTCAGCTCCTTTCACTTTTTGGTATGGTCCAGTTCAGTGGCTCGAATACTCGTATGTTGAATATTATCGGAATGTCTTTATATTCTGTCGAAGCGTCAATATATTGCAAATAACGGTTGATATTTCGGTGGAAATGGAAAAAAGGATTGACTTCAAAAGGCACATAGGTGCCTTTTGGGTCAGCTCCTTGTTTAGTCTATACGTATCCTGTCCATACTGAAAAATAACTATTTCTTCAACAATCGAAACGCTTTTTCCGTGTTTGCAAAATGTAATTTCACAAACTCAGGTAATCTTTCTTTCCCAAGCCTTTGAATCAATTTTGCCGCCGCAATATCGACTTGTTTCCCGGCACCTTTCGGAAGTGACATGCCCGCTTTTTTGCTTAGTTCATCAAATTGTTTTACGAATGAATAACGGGCTAGAATGGAAGCTGCTGCAACGGCGATATGTACGCTTTCGCCTTTTGTAGCGAAATAGACATTTTCGCGTTGAACATTTTTTTGTTTGGCTAAATATTTATAATATGTAGCCGGCTGTGTGAACTGATCAATTAAGATGCCTTCTGGTTTCGTTGGTGCTATCTTAGCCAATAAGTTTGTAATGGCTTTATTATGAAGCATTGCTTTTAGTTGTCCTTGATTGTAGCCTTTGTCAAACATTTCGTTATATTTTTCGTTATGCAGAACAAGAGAGCTGTAAGGGACAACCGCCAGTAGTTGTTTTGCAATTTCGCAAATTTGTGTATCGTTTAAGTTTTTTGAGTCCTTGACGCCTAGTTCTTTTAATAATGGAATTTGCGTCGCATCGACGTATACGGCAACAACTGTCATCGGTCCAAAATAGTCTCCTGTTCCAACTTCATCTGAACCGAGAATAGACATTGCACTGATGGAAGCTGGCGGTGCATAAGAATGGTCATTTACATTTTTCTTTTCAGAAGTTTTCGGGGGCGCGGCATTTGCTTGCCACTGACTCGCTTCTTCTGTCGCACGTCCACCTTGAAACATAACTTTTCCTGATTTATAGGCTGTAATTGTGCAAGATGGAACCTTTGCCATGAAGACACCGCCTTGAGGAACTTTTGGCTGCACTACTTGTGCGTAATGTGTTTTCATGTCCATTATAACTGCAGAACTTACTTGAATGACAATAGAATTTGACAAAATGGTTACTCCTTTTTCATTATTTATATTTTTATCATATCGAATAGTTGTTTCTGTTTCCATATGATGTTTTTTCATGGTATGATAATCTTTAGGATTCTGTACGGGATTGGAGGACAGTAAGTTGTCACAACAAAATGGAAATCGAAGTCGAATTAATGTAGAAATTTACGGTCAACAATATTCAGTTGTTGGCGATGAAAGTACAAGTCATATACGCATTGTCGCAGCGATTGTGGATGATAAAATGCGCGAACTGAATGCTAAGAATCCTTCGCTTGACACAAACCGATTGGCGGTGTTGACAGCAGTCAATGTCGTACATGATTATATAAAATTAAAAGAAGAAAATGAAAAATTGAAAGAAAGAATGAGACAAAAAGGACTGGAATAACATGGTTGATATTATAATTATTTTATTGCTTGTTATGGGATGTCTTCTTGGTTTAAGAAGAGGACTGGTATTGCAGATTGTAAAGTTAGTAAGCTTTATTATTGCCTATCTTGTAGCATATTGGTATTGCAAAGATTTAGCACCTGCATTGCAAAAAATTATTCCATACCCATTTAAGCAAGAAGTAAATGTGCCGAATTGGCTCAATGCAAATAGTATGGAAACAGTTTTCTACCAAGCCATTGCGTTTATCGCATTATTTATTATTACAAAAATCGCACTAACATTGCTTGGACATCTTTTAAACATGTTTACAGAAATCCCTGTTGTAAGACAGGTTAACGCATTAGGCGGAGCGATTTTAGGTTTTTTAGAAGTGTATATTATATTGTTTGTATTAATTGTGATCGGTACGGTACTTCCAGTTGAGCAAGTACAAACGTCGCTTAATACATCAACAATAAGCAAAGTAATTGTAAATGATACACCGATTCTTTCTGAAAAAGTTAAGGAATTATGGCAAACAGGCAGCAAGGTATAACTTCTCTTCTTTAGAAAGAGAAGTTTTTTTCTATGATGGGAAGGCGGGAGAAGAATGAAAGTAAATAAAAAACAAGTGATTAAGCTACTTGAGACGATTGCACTTTTCATGGAACTAAAAGGTGAAAATCCTTTTAAAATATCAGCATTTCGTAAAGCGGCAGCAGCGTTAGAAAATGATGATCGCAGCCTTTCAGAAATTGAAGATTTTATGAAAATACAAGGAATCGGAAAAGGAACTGCAGCCGTTATTGCAGAATATATTGAAGTTGGAACATCAGAAGTGCTTACAGAGCTTGAAAAAGAAGTACCGAGCAGCTTATTACCGCTTTTAAAATTACCAGGTCTGGGTGGTAAAAAAGTCGCAAAGTTATATAAAGAACTTGGCGTTGTAGATATAGAAACATTAAAGAAGGCTTGCGAGGAAAATCAAGTTCAAGCACTTGCTGGATTCGGTAAGAAAACGGAAGAGAAAATATTAGAAGCAATCGCTCAAGTTGGTTCTCGTCCAGAACGACTTCCGGTAGCAATGGTGATTCCTATTGCCGGGGAAATAGAGCGGAAATTGTCGAATGTACCAGAAATTATTCGTTATTCTCGTGCGGGTAGTTTGCGCCGCGTTCGTGAAACAGTGAAAGATTTGGATTTTATTATTGCAACAACAGAACCAGAAAAGGTGCGTGAGCATTTACTACAGTTTGATAATATGATTGAAGTTATCGCAAGCGGAGATACAAAGGTTTCCGTGCGCCTTCAGTATGAGTACGATATTTCTATTGATTTCCGTCTTGTGAAGCCGGAAGAATTTATTACTACTTTGCATCACTTCACCGGCTCAAAAGATCATAATGTAAGAATGCGCCAAATTGCAAAAGATAAGGGCGAGAAAATTAGTGAATACGGCGTTGAAAACTTAGAAACGGGAGAAGTGCAGACATTCGAAACAGAAGAAGCGTTTTTTGCACACTTTGGACTGCCATTCATCCCGCCAGAGGTGCGTGAAGATGGAAAAGAGATCGATCTAATTGAGCAGTATCCGAATTTAATTCAGTTCTCTCATATTCAAGGTGATTTACATATGCATACAACGTGGAGTGATGGTGCTTTTTCTATTGAAGAAATGGTACAAGCATGTCGTGCTCGCGGTTATAAATATATGGCGATTACTGATCATTCTCAGTACTTAAAAGTAGCGAATGGGTTAACGAAAGAGCGCCTTCGTGAACAAGGAAAAGAAATTGAACGTATGAATGACAAGTATCCAGATATAACCATTTTGCGTGGTATTGAAATGGACATTTTACCAGATGCGACGCTTGATTTTGATGATGACATATTAGCAGAGCTTGATTATGTCATCGGTGCCATTCATTCTAGTTTCTCACAAGATCGCGAAACGATTATGAAACGTCTTCGCACCGCAATTGAGAATCATCATGTGACAATGATTGCGCATCCAACAGGCCGCTTAATTGGTCGCCGCGAAGGCTATGATGTCGATACAGATTTATTAATCGAGCTTGCGAAAGAAACAAATACTGTACTTGAGTTAAATGCAAATCCAAATCGTTTAGACTTAAGTGCGAAGCTGTTAAAGCAAGCGCAAGATGCGGGTGTGAAAATCGCCATTAATACAGATGCTCATACGCTTGAAATGTTAGAGGATATGGAGATTGGCACTGCAGCTGCGCGCAAAGGTTGGATTCAAAAAGATACAGTTATCAACACGTGGGATATTGAACGTTTATTAAATTATATTAAGCGTAATAAGTAACACAAGGGGGACGTGCAACTATGTTAGAACGAACGTTGCGTGTATTAGAATATGAAAAAGTAAAAGAACAATTACTTGAACACGTTGCTTCTTCACTTGGACGAGATAAAGTAAAAGGGCTTGTGCCAAGCACAGATTACGAAGAAGTGGTAGAAATGCAGGAAACAACAGATGAGGCTGCGAAAGTCATCCGTTTAAAAGGACATGTGCCGCTCGGTGGGATTTTTGATGTTCGTCCCAATGTAAAGCGTGCGAAAATTGGTAGCATGCTAAGCCCGCATGAACTTTTAGATATTGCAAGTACGATGTATGGCAGCCGCCAGATGAAACGATTTATTGAAGATATGATTGAAAATGGTGTGGAACTACCAATTTTAGATACGTATGTAGCTCGCATTATATCTTTATATGATTTAGAAAAGAAAATTACAAATTGTATTAGCGACGGCGGAGAAGTAGTTGATAGCGCGAGTGAAAAACTACGTGGCATTCGCCAGCAAATTCGCACAGCGGAAAGTCGCATTCGTGAAAAGCTGGAAAATATGACGCGTTCTTCTAATGCACAGAAGATGTTGTCAGATGCAATTGTAACGATTCGTAACGACCGCTATGTAATTCCAGTTAAACAAGAATACCGCGGTGTATATGGTGGTATCGTTCATGATCAGTCTGCTTCTGGTCAAACGTTATTTATTGAACCGCAAGTTATTGTAGAACTGAATAACGCACTTCAAGAAGCGCGCGTGAAAGAAAAACAAGAAGTAGAACGTATTTTAATGATGTTAACAGAAGAAGTAGCAGCTGAGGCTGATATCATTTTAGAGAACGTTGATGTTGTGGCAGAGCTTGATTTCATTTTCGCAAAAGCTTTCTATGCAAAACGATTAAAAGCAACAAAACCAATTTTGAACAATGAGCGTTATATGAACTTACGCTTGGCACGTCATCCGCTTATTGATCCGAAAGTTGTTGTGCCGAACGATATTGTGCTTGGAAAAGACTTTACAACAATCGTTATTACTGGGCCGAATACAGGCGGTAAAACCGTTACATTAAAAACGGTAGGGATTTGTATTTTAATGGCGCAATCTGGTCTGCACATTCCTGTTTTAGATGAGTCCGAAATTTGTGTGTTTAAAAATGTGTTTGCCGATATCGGTGATGAGCAATCCATTGAGCAAAGTTTAAGTACATTCTCATCTCACATGGTAAACATTGTTGATATTTTAGAACAAGCTGATTTTGAAAGCTTAGTATTGTTTGATGAATTAGGAGCAGGGACAGATCCGCAAGAAGGGGCAGCACTTGCCATTTCAATTTTAGATGAAGTGTATAATCGCGGCGCACGTGTTGTTGCAACGACGCATTATCCTGAGCTAAAAGCATACGGCTATAATCGTGACCAAGTCATTAATGCAAGTGTTGAGTTTGATGTAAACACATTAAGCCCAACGTATAAATTGTTAATCGGTGTACCAGGACGAAGCAACGCTTTTGAAATTTCAAAACGTCTTGGGTTATCTGACCGTGTAATTGATCGTGCTCGTGGTCATATTAGTACGGAATCAAATAAAGTAGAAAATATGATCGCTAAGCTTGAAGAAAGCCGAAAGAACGCTGAGCGTGAATGGAATGAAGCAGAAGAGCTTCGTAAGCAATCTGAAAAACTTCATAAAGAACTGCAGCGTCAAATTATTGAATTTAACGAAGAGCGCGATGAAAGATTACTAAAAGCACAAAAAGAAGGCGAAGAAAAAGTCGAATCTGCGAAGAAAGAAGCGGAAGGAATTATTCGTGAACTTCGTCAATTGCGAAAAGCAAAGCTTGCTGATATTAAAGATCATGAGCTAATTGAAGCGAAAAGTCGTTTAGCAGGAGCAGCGCCGGAGCTTGTGAAAAAACAACAAACAAAAGTGAAAAACACAGCACCAAAACAAGTGTTAAGACCAGGCGATGAAGTAAAAGTATTAACGTTCGGTCAAAAAGGTCAGCTTCTGAAAAAAGTAAGTGACAACGAATGGAACGTTCAAATCGGAATTTTGAAGATGAAAGTGAAAGAGTCCGATATGGAATATATTAATACACCAAATCCTGTTGAGAAAAAAGCAGTGACAGCAGTAAAAGGAAGAGACTATCACGTTTCGTTAGAACTGGATCTTCGCGGCGAACGTTTTGAAGATGCGCTAGCACGTGTGGAAAAATATTTAGATGATGCACAGCTTGCGAGCTATCCACGCGTTTCGATTATTCACGGAAAAGGAACTGGAGCATTGCGTCAAGGTGTACAAGATTACTTGAAAAAACACCGCGGTGTGAAAAGCTTCCGTTATGGTGATATGGGTGAAGGCGGCCTTGGTGTTACAGTTGTAGAACTGAAGTAGGAAACCAAGCAAAGGGGAAACGGCTATGTTTATGGACAAACTTGCAAAAGTATTGTTAGCTTGTTGCGGAACGTTCTTTATTATTGGGGTTATATATTTGATGTTTTTTGCGAAATAAGGGAGAGGACACCGTTTTTTTGGTGTTCTTTTTCATTGTGTTTTCTAGGCACGAGTAGAAGATGTTATGTATAATAGAGAATGTTATACAGGAATAGAAGGGGACGCTATGATTACAACAAAAAAACTGTTAGAAGAAGCAACTAATTTTATTACAGATTGCTACAACGAGCTAGAAAAATCTCATGAAATACAAGATAGATTATCACAAATTGAATCTGAAATACAAATGACGGGAACGTATGAACATACTTTTGAGGAGCTTGTTCACGGGGCGCGAATGGCGTGGAGAAATAGTAATCGCTGCATCGGTCGTCTTTTTTGGAATAAGCTTCATGTATTAGATGCACGCGATGTAAATGATGCAGAGGGTATATATGAGGCATTGCTTCATCATATTCAATATGCTACAAACGACGGGAAAATCCTACCTACGATTACTATTTTTAAACAATACCGAAATGAGCAAAATCATATTCAAATTTATAATCACCAATTGATTCGTTACGCTGGATATGAAACCGAGAAAGGCATTATCGGGGATTCTCATTCCCTATCATTTTCATCATTTTGTCAAGAACTTGGCTGGAGTGGGAAAGGAACACATTTTGATGTGCTGCCGCTCGTATTTTCAATTGATGGAAATGAACCGGTTTACATGCCAATCCCAGAGGAATATGTAAAAGAAGTGCCTTTAGAACACCCAGAGTATTCATTCTCGTCTTTGGAAGTAAAATGGTATGGTGTTCCAATGATCTCTGATATGCGTTTAGAAATTGGCGGTATCTCCTATACAGCTGCTCCTTTTAACGGCTGGTATATGGGAACAGAGATTGGTGCACGCAATTTAGCTGACCATGATCGTTATAATCTTCTTCCAGCTGTTGCGGGGATGATGGGTTTAGATACATCAAGAAACAGTACACTTTGGAAAGACAAAGCATTAATAGAATTAAATATAGCAGTTTTACACTCTTTCAAAAAACAAGGAGTAACAATTGTAGATCACCATACAGCAGCGCAGCAGTTTAGTCAATTTGAGAAACAAGAAGCAGCATGCGGCCGTCTCGTAACAGGGAACTGGGTATGGTTAATTCCACCTGTATCCCCTGCAGCAACGCATATTTATCATAAGCCTTATCCAAATCAAATTCATAAACCTAATTTTTTTCATAAAAAAGGGTAAGAGCTTGTTATGTGGATAAAAGAATAACGTGGTATAGTTAGAAGGGACCGTTTATAGGTGATACTAAATAAACGGCCCTATTTTTGTGCTTCTAACATAGAGTGGTTTCATACATAAAAAAAGTTGGGACAAAACTTCTGACTTCGTATAGGGCCTTTCTTAACAGCTAGAAAGCATTGGAATGGAAAGGTAGGATAGGTAATGAAAACAGAAGTTATTTTAAAGGTTAAGACGAAATACGTAAACGAATTAAAAAGTGGCTATCCACTTATTTCAAAAGAAGCAATTATAAATTTACATGATGTGAATGTAGAAGGTACAATCGTAAAACTTGTAGACGACAAAAATAAGTTTATTGGTACAGGATATTATGGAAAGCAAAATAAAGGATATGGCTGGATCCTAACAAGAAAAGAACAAGAACAAATCGACCAAGCCTTCTTTGAAAAGAAGATTAAATCCGCTTTAAGTAAACGTCAAAACTTTTATGAGGATCCAGATACAACAGCATTTCGCGTGTTCAACGGTGAAGGTGATGGAATCGGCGGCTTAATCATTGATTATTATGATGGGTATTACGTAATTAGTTGGTACAGCGAGGGGATTTATCGATTTAGTAAAGAGATTATCCAGTCCTTACAGAATGTGACTACATTTAAAGCAATTTATCAGAAAAAGCGCTTTGATACGAAAGGTCAATATATTGAAGAAGACGATTTCGTAACAGGGGAACGCGGAGAGTTTCCAATCATCGTTAAAGAGAATGGTGTCAACTTTGCGGTATATTTAAACGACGGAGCAATGGTCGGTGTATTTTTAGATCAACGTAATGTTAGAAAGCAAATTCGCGATAAATATGCAAATGGCAAGACGGTCTTGAATATGTTCTCTTACACAGGGGCGTTTTCTGTCTTTGCAGCACTTGGCGGGGCGGCAAAGACGACAAGTGTAGACCTTGCGAACCGCAGCTTAAGTAAAACAATTGAGCAATTTAGTGTAAACAGCGTTGATTATGAAGCACAAGATATTATCGTAGAAGACGTATTTCACTATTTCAAATATGCAGTAAAAAAAGCGCTGAAGTTTGATATGGTCATTTTAGATCCACCAAGCTTTGCACGTTCAAAAAAATATACATTTAGCGCTGCGAAAGATTATAAAAACTTATTAAAAGAAGCAATTGCTATTACAGAAAATAACGGTATTATTGTAGCTTCAACAAATTGCAGTGCTTTCGGTATGAAAAAGTTTAAAGGCTTCATTGATACAGCATTTAAAGAAATGAATGGCAAGTATAAAGTATTAGAAGAACATTCATTACCAGAGGACTTCCGAACTATTTCACAATTTCCTGAAGGTGATTATTTAAAGGTAGTGTTCATTAAAAAAATGAAATAAAAACCTCTTTCTTTTTAGATGGACGAGAGCATCTGGCCATACGTAGAAGCGGTCAGTTCCTTTTTCTGCCACGTGCAATGTTAAAACAAAGGGAGAAAACGAGTGGAGATCACTTTTTGTTTTGCTTAGCAGTGACTTATACGTTGAAAAATCAAAATGGATTTATAAATTAGTAATAGAAGACATCAAAAAAGGAGCTCAGCTATAAAATGAGCTCCTTTTCTTATTACACAATGTGCTGTACTCTACCAACTTGTCCGTCTTGTAGACGTACTTTAATGCCATGTGGATGAGAAGGTGAGTTTGTCAAAATGTCTTTCACAATCCCTCTCGTTAATTTCCCCGTACGCTGATCTTGCTTTAGTACAATATCAACCTCAAGACCAGGCGATATGTTTGCGCGCTTTTGTCCGTTCATTTAAACACCTGTGCGTCTGCGTTGATTGTTCGGTTTCTTCGTTTGTTGATTTTGTAGCTTCTTCGTTGCTTGACTTTGATTTTGCGCATTGGCTCCATTTCCATTTCCTTGCTTTTTCTTCGCAAGTTGCTCACGCATTAAATCGGCTAAGCTTACTTTTTTATTTTCTGACATATGAAATCTCCTTTTATATACATTGAATTGTAAACATTCATAGTGAATTCCATCATATCATTGTTGAAGGAAGAAATGAAGCTACACTATAGGGAAATAAGAAGTTCTATAGGGATTTTCGGGTGGGAAATGGGTCTTTAATAGTGTAATAAACATGGGAGAGCGACGACGGGGTTGGTTAAAGATAGTCCATGAAGAACCCTCCACCATTTTTAAATTTTTTGGCTCTGTTTAACTTGTTTTTTTATTTTCTTCAAATTAATAAGCGTATTCGAAATGAAACTCGAATACGCTTATTTTTTAGAGTAGCAAATAATTATTAATCAGCCCCATCTAGTTGTTGAACGTAATGAGCAAGTTCTAAAGGCTTTTGCTTTTTTAAATAATAATCTTCTGCTACCCAATATCTATTTTGGTATTTCTTTAATCTCTCTTCCAAATTCCCTATGTATGTATCACGATGAAGTACACGCTCGTATCTTATCTCTCTAGGGCAATCTAAGAATACTACGTAATCATAAACTGTTTTCCATTCTTCCCTCAAAAGAAAAATACCTTCAATGATTACAATACTTTTAGGTGATATCTTTATCGTTCTCTGTGTAAATGTATCTTTTTCCTTGTTGTAAAATGGCAAAGATAGATACTTTTTGTTTTGATACAATTTGTCGTATAAGTGTTCTTTTAGATAATTAGTATCCCATTGTAACTGATAATATTCAAACCATTCATCGTGCCCTGTATTATATCTTTTAGCTTTCTCAACAATATGGTCATCTATATGGATAATTACTACATTATCTAGGACATTTTTCAGTTGATGTACTAATGTCGTTTTCCCAGCACCACTTAAACCATCTATCGCAAGAATAAAGGGTCTATCTCCATTATGCTTTTTGTACTTTTCTTTTATTTGTTGCTTTAAACAATCCCATTTATCCATTCAAATTATTGTCCTTTCTGCCTTTTTCTTTTATTACAAGTTATTATTCTGCAAATATTTCCAAAAACCTTGTTATGCTATCGTTTTTCAGCATATAGATTGCTGCTTTTTTTCATAGAGTGATTGAGTAGTTACATTATTTTTTATATTCACGAAAAAATTCTGAACCTTTTTACATAAAAGAGCGAATATAAGAGTGAAAAATACTTTAAGGGAAAAGATTTACAAAAATCTTGAATCTATTGATGGTGGAAAGGCTGGTGAGTTATAAAGGCTGGTATTATTAAAGGGATGGATAGCAAGATGAAATAACACTAGATTGTAATGAATTTGTAAAATGGCACTATATACAGTAGGAAGTTATACACCCCTTAGAAAGAGGTTCAACACCATTTAAGGTATGGAGTGAATCTAGAAATATAGACTATTTTACGAGAAGCAGAGGGGGGTCCTAACCATGGACAAAACAGAATGGCAGGAATGGCTAGAAAGGATGGTTGCTGGTGACCAAAAGGCCTTTCAACATATATATGAAGCGACGAGTAAAGATGTATATCGAACGGTATCGTTTCTCGTTGTAGATCAGCATGATGTAGATGACATTGTGAATGGAGTTTATATTCGCATGTGGAAATCATTTGCGAAGTATGACCCCAGCCGCCCGTTTTCATTTTGGTTACATAGCTTAATTGTACATGAGATACAAGATTGGAGAAGGAAATTGTGGCGCAGATTCCGGATTCTCGAGAAGAGCAAAGAATTTTGGCAGGACCAGTTTCATAGAACAGATGAAGAGGTGCTGCATATGGAAACACGCAGTGAATTGCTAGAATTAGTGAAAACACTATCGTATAAGCATCGTGAAGTGATAATTATGCGGTATTTTCATGAATACAGCTTGGAGGAGATTGCCTTACTTGTCGGCATTCCGGTCGGTACAGTGAAATCCCGGTTGCACACGGCGCATAGGCAGTTGCGAAAAGAGATGGAAAAGTCACCGATTGGAGAGGGGGACAAAGTAAATGGATTTTGAAAAACAATTGCGTGAAGAATTTCAGAGAGAGGCCGAGTATATGCAACCATCCAATAAATTGAAAAATAGAGTGAGTGATTCGTTTGAAGAATATCGTCAAACGAAGGTAACATCCAAAAGTTTGATCAAGAAACGAGTATTAATAGGTGCTGCTGCCGCAGCATGTATTGGAGCTATAACTGTATTTAGTACCGCTATGCCAAGTTATGCGAATATGTCTTCGTTAACCCCAATCTTTAAGCCCGTATTAGATTATTTTCATATCAAAGAAGGGACAGAAAAGATCACGAAAGAATCTGCTACCGTTAAGGAGAGTAACGGGGTGAAAGTGACAATTAATAATACTGTGTACGACGGAGTGACATTAATCGTTTCTTACACCGTAGAAGGTAGTAAACCGTTTGATGAAGCGCCGAAAATAGAGACGGATAATAGCTATATTGTTGTATCAAAGGAGAAAAATTTCGTAGAACAGAAACAAGAATATGGTGAATTTAAAGATAAAGATCATAAAGTATATTCCGGAGCTATGACATTTGATTTCAATAACAGTAGCTTTAATCCAGACTTGCAAGCGAAGGAAGATGGAAATCGAATTAAGGTATCCGGTATAGCAAATAATTTTAATCTTTCTCTTAATATAGATAGATTAGGTGGAAGAGAAGGGAAGACGCATGGGAAATGGGATTTCGATTTGCCTGTTCAAAGTGTGCCAGCGAAACAAAGTGAGAAGGAAATTATTGTTAATAAAGATTTAAGTGCGTTACGCCCTAAGGCGAAATTAGAGAAAGTCGTTGTAACTCCTCTTAGAATTTACTTGCAAGGAAGCGCGGAAGAGAAAAATGGTGGAAGCTTTGATTATCTTGTATTGGATGACAAAGGAGAAGTCTTAAAGCAAATGGAGAATCAGATGAATATTATTGATGATAATACGATCTCAACAGCAGCTTTTGAAACAACTAGTCGAGATACGAAATCAATAACAGTCATTCCTTATCTATATAATAAGAAACACTCAGGGTATGACACGAAAAATAAAATTCCTGTTAATAAGGCTGGAGAAACGAAAGTTCCTCTCGGTAGTAACGAGGAAATGACCATAACTAGAATTGAGGAGAAAGCTGGGGAAACTTATGTATATTATAAAACAACGAAACCAATCAGTAATGAATGGCCATTCTTCTTAGTAGACGAAGACGGAAAAAAAGAATTTGGAAAGCGAGAAAAGCGTATCAGTACAGTCAAAGGAGAAGAATCTGTAGAGGTCTTTAGAACAACGTTTGGAGATAAAAAGTTATTTATCGTAAATCCGAATATCGTGTATTATGATCAAGCGTTTACGGTAGAGTTTAAATAAAATGAAGTAAGGTGAGCCTTCTCGTAGTTACGAGGAGGCTCTTTCTGCTTTATGCGTCTAGATTTAAGCCTATAGGAGGGATACTTACCTGTTTTCAAATCAATGAGAAATATGCCCTATATCCCGTTTACCAAATTCAACCACCATATTACAATATAAGTATAAATTTTCAAGAAAACGGGTGATGGTGTGCAACATAAAATTTTATTGGTAGAAGATGATTTATCTATTCAAGAAATGGTGAAGGGGTATTTAACGAAAGAGGGGTTTGTTGTAGCAGTAGCTTCGGATGGAGAGGAAGGGCTTGCTAAATTTTCACAAGATCAGTTTGATTTAATTATTCTTGATATTATGATGCCTAAAAAGGATGGCTTAGAAGTGATGAATATGATTCGGAAAAAGAGTTCTGTTCCGATTTTAATTATGTCCGCAAAAGATACGGATTTGGATAAAGCATTAGGGCTTGGGCTTGGCGCAGATGATTATATTTGTAAGCCGTTTTCTATGATTGAGTTATCTGCACGGGTGAAGGCTGGAATTCGCCGGTCGACTACGTATTCCGCTCCGCAGGAAAAACAAGATGACATGATTGTAATTGGGAGTTTGAAAGTCGATACGGCTAATTTTACTGTTCAAAAAAACAACGAAGCTCTTAAACTTACATCGAAGGAGTTTGAGCTTTTAAAGCTATTTGCGACCAATCAAAATCGCGTGTTTACGAAGGCGCAAATTTATAGCTTAATTTGGAATGAAGAATATTACGGTGATGAGAATGTTATTAATGTGCATATGAGAAGGTTGCGGGAAAAAATTGAGGATGATCCCTCTCAGCCGCAGTACATTAAGACCCTATGGGGCATTGGTTATAAGCTGGAAGTGATATAGAATGGTTATATTTTTAACGGCAATTATTTTTCTATTACTTGGTGTGATTTATTTTCAATATCGCACGGGGAAAAATCGAAGTGCGAATTTACGTTATACATATGAAAAACTGCAGATGATTCTAGAAAAGCAAACGAGTGAAAATTTATTAGTTGTGACAGATGATAAAGAATTGAAGTCATTATTAGTGGCGATTAATTATTTATTAGATGAAAAGAAAAAAACAATCGCTAAGCATTCAAAGTTGGAAATCTCCATGAGAAAGATGCTTTCTAACATTTCGCATGATTTAAAGACGCCGCTAACTGTTATTCTTGGTTATGTGGAAATTTTAAATGTAGATGAAACGATAAGTGAAAAAGATCAGAAGATATTATTAGAAAAGATTCATACGAAGACGTTAGAAGTGTTAGATCTTATTCATAAATTTTTCGATCTTGCAAAACTAGAGTCTGGCGATAAAGATATTGTAATGACGCGGGTTTATATGAATGAAATTTGTCAGGAACATATGCTGTCATTTTATGATTTATTAACAACGCAAGGATTTGACGTTCATATCGATATACCGGAAACACCGATATATGCACACGGAAATACAGAAGTTATCGGAAGAATTATGAATAACTTAATTTCAAACGCAATTGCCTACGGGGGAGACGGAAAAACATTAGGGATTACACTGCGAAGTGATGATCAATTTGTGTACGTGGACATATGGGATAAAGGAAAAGGAATCTCTGAATCTCATATCGATAAAGTATTTGAACGTATGTACACATTGGAGGATTCACGAAATCGTTTGTATCAAGGCAGTGGACTTGGACTTACGATTACGAAGCGTCTTGTAGAAGCATTAGGGGGAGAAATTCATTTGTCTAGTACACCTTATGAGAAAACCGTGTTTACGGTTATGTTAAGAAGAATTAATTTTTAGCTTGTAGAAAGAGCAATTCTACAAGCTTTTTTAACTTAAGAAATTTGTAAGGAATAGGTAAGAAAAAAGAGAATTCCATTTCTTATTATATAAAGTGAAACTTCCATCAGTGACGCTTTTCCCACTGATGGAAAGCCTGCCCAATCGGGCTTTTACGGGCAGTTATCCTCACCTATCTTCTTCGATTCTCTCAATTTTGAGGTGGGGGTCTTACTGCCCGTTAATGCGGGATAAACATAAAGCGAGTGCGAAAGGGGAATGAAAAATGACGTACGTATTGAAAACGAATCAATTAACAAAAGTTTTTCATGGTAAAGAAGTTATTTCTAACGTAAATATGCATGTGAAACAAGGTGAAATATATGGATTTTTGGGACCAAACGGTGCTGGTAAAACAACGATTATGAAAATGATCACGAATTTAATGAAGCCGACGAGCGGTGAGATTGAGATTTTCGGTGAGAAATTAACAGGTACATCATATGAAGTGTTAAAACGAATGGGGACAATTATTGAATATCCAATCTTTTATGAAAAACTAACAGCTAGAGAGAATTTGTATTTACACTGCGAATATATGGGCTATTATGACAAGAAAGCAATTGACCGAGCGTTAGACCTTGTAAACTTACACAATGTTGATGATAAGCAAGTAAAAGATTTTTCACTTGGGATGAAACAGCGACTAGGGATTGCTAGAGCGATTACAACCAAACCAGAGTTGTTAATTTTAGATGAACCAATCAACGGTTTAGATCCAATCGGCATTAAAGAATTACGAGAATTATTTAAAATGCTTTGTAAAGAATATGGAATTACGCTGTTAGTGTCCAGTCACATTTTAGCTGAAATGGAACAAATGGCAGATACAATCGGTGTCATTCAAAATGGAAAGCTAATAAAAGAAGTTTCGATGAAAAGCATTAATGGACAACAAGCGGAGTATATTGAAGTCACGGTTCAAGATGCGAAACGAGCAGCTTATCTGTTAGAAAATAAACTACACCTGACAAATTATAAAATTATGGGTGAAAATATAATTCGTATTTATGACATGTCAGCAACGCAACAAGCTATTTCAAAAACATTGATTATGAATGATATAGCAATTGAGAGTATCAATAAAAAGAATAGTTCATTGGAGGAGTACTTCTTAAATCTTATGAATGGAGAGGGAATCCATGCTTAATTTAATAAGATTAGAACTTGTCAAATTTAAACTATGGCCAGTCATTAAAGGAGCCTTCATAGCGCTTCTTATTGCACTAGGGTTTGTTACATTAATTATGCTTGATGGAGAATTTAAAAGTTACGATGATGCCTTTCGGTTTATTGATAGTTTTGTGAAAGCAACCTTTATGATATTTGGGGCAAGTTTAATTGCTAAATTAATTATTCAAGAATTTATAGAAAAGACAATGACAATCATGTTTATGTATCCGATCAATCGGAAAAAAATGATGATTGCAAAATTGATCATTATTGTGACCTTTACATTTCTTTCGATTGTCATTTCTGACATTGTAATTTTTAGTTTCATTTATATATTAAATGTATATTATTCAGTCATAACAGAGCCGTTAACGATGACAATTCTTTTGCAAAATGCATCCAAATTATTAATGAATGCCATCGCAGCAACTGGAATTAGCTTAATTCCCTTATACTTTGGCATGAAAAAGTATTCTGTACGGACAACGATTGTATCTGCGGTTATTATTATGTCCCTGCTAACATCGACATTAAAAGATCATTATTCCTTATACGATATTATTTTGATTCCAATTATATTAGCTTGTGCTGGACTATTGATTGCATATATGACTGTAAGAAAAATAGAGCAAGTGGATTTGTTTAAATAAATTAGGCGAACTAGGAGGAGAGGTCATTATGCTACACCTCATGAAGCTCGAAATGAAAAAGTTTAAATTTGGCTGGTATGTAAAAGGAGCGTTGCTTGCCAACATCATTATTACGGCCTTATTCATTTTTATGAACTATATCCAAAAAATAGAAAATGATATAATTATGACGAATGCTGAGGAGGCTTTTTTATTGATAGGGGCACTGGTGCGAGCAACATTTATTGTGTTTGCAGCAGTATTACTTGCGCAATTAGTTATTGAAGAATATAAAAATAAGACAATCATGCTCATGTTCTCTTATCCGATTAAGCGGAAGAAAATCATTGCTAGTAAATTAGCCATTATAGCGATACTGACATTTATAACAATTTGGTTATCTAATACGATTGTTACAGGTGCTGTCTTTCTTTTACATGGATACTTTTCGTTTATATCGTACTCGATCACATTTACTGAATGGATGCAGCAAGCGATCAATATGATTCCATTTGCAATCGCTGCTGCAGGTACAAGTTTAATTCCGCTGTATTTCGGGATGCGTAGGCATTCTGTTCCCATCACAATTGTATCATCATTGCTTGTCGTTTCATTCGCTTGTTCTTATAATCCAGGGTTCTCAATGGTTATGATTATTCCCATTCAGCTCGTCCTTACAGCTGTTGGAATTATAATTGCCTACTTGGCAATTCGTGACATTGAGAAAGAGGATGCGATTTAGTTTTACAGATAAGTTAAAAGAGTAATATAAAACACCTTTTTTTAGAGGGAGACGAGAGCAACTGGCCGCGTGTAGAAGTGGTCAGGTCCTTTTTTTGCCACATGCGAAAGGGAGAAAGCAAGTTGCGGTCATGTTGTATTTTGTATAGCAAAGGCTTATATCTCGAAGGTCTATTTAGGGAGGAACGATTATGGATTTACTTGTACTTAATCTAGTAGGTGGGCTTATAGCGCTTTTAATAGGAGGGTTTTTATATTACAGAAATCCAGTGCAGAAGTTTTATTTACTTTTAGTGGGGATAGGGGTGGCAAGTATAGTTATAAATGGAATTAGAATGCTTTTAAAATAGGTGATGATTTATTTTTAAAACACATAACGATTGCAAGAAAAACGCGCTCACCTGAGTCTGATAGAATATCGAACGCAGGTGAGTGCGTAACCATATAGGTCTTTTATCTACTTGATAGGAAACATTAGTTCTTTATTTTCATAAACTCCAACAAATCGTCAAAAACTTCTTGTTGATTCTGCCATAGTTCAGGCAAATTATCTAAGGGGAAAAATTTTAGCTGTAAGCTTTCTTCGTTATCAGTATGTAATGTTCCATGAAAATCCTTGCAAATATAAGTCAATTTCACTAAGGCAACTTGATCACCGTTAGATAGCGTTCTTTCGTATTTCTTTCCAGAATATACATTAAAGAATTCCAGTTTGCCTAATTTCAAACCAGTTTCTTCAAACACTTCTCTCCTTGCTGTATCTTCAACTGTCTCGCCAAATTCCATAAATCCGCCAGGCTGTCCCCACTTGCCGTTATCAGATCGTAATTGCAGAAGCACTTCATTCTTTTCATTCAATACAAAACAACCTGCGACCACCATAATTACTTTTTCATGTCCAACCATATTTCGTAAATAACTTATATAATCCATGTGTTTCAGCTCCAATATTCATTTATATCCATTATAAATGATACCAAAGAAATTTGTTTTGTTATCATAGAACAAAAACAAGGTTCCTCAAAAAAGAGGAACCTCGTTTTCATTTCATAAGCACATATTACATCTTCGGAGCTTCCATTCCAGCTAGAGCCCACTCTTCTTTTGCTGGTCCGTAAATGCCAGGAACTTTTAATCCTGCTTGGCGCATAAGGACTGTCATTTGCCCGCGGTGGTGGTTTTGGTGGTTAATGACAGTCATTAAAAAGATTGAATTAGGCATTGGTTTTCCGAAGAAATCATTTATTGTCTCTAAATCTTGATCTGTCCATTGTGTCTGTAATGCTTTAGTAAATGCTTCATTCATTTGACGATAGCTGTCCGCGATATATTGTGCTGAAGTTGGAACGGGGTAATCCTCCGTTTCTCCTTCGAATTTTAAGCCTGTTCTTGATGTTATAACAGGAACAGTTGTCACAATATGCCATGCAATGCGTCCTAACGTCCAATTGTCTGGTGTAATTTCTTGTGTTAATGATTCATCAGTTAGCATATCTAATACTCTTTGGGTTGAATCTGCTTCGTATTTCCACGCCTTTAAAAAACCTTCTACAGTTTGGAACATAGAAAAAACCTCCTATGGTTAGATTCAAATGGTAAATTCGTGAAAGTTTTGTAGTTTCCTTCTAGTATTTAAATTTACGAGAGATTTTTGTTAGAGTTACAGAAAGATATATGTATAGAAGGAGTTATATATAAATTAAAAAACGACATAAAAACCCCTTTCTTTTAAGGGAGACGAGAGCAACTGGCCGCATAGAAGCGGTTATGTTGTATTCTGCATAGCAGCGACTTATATGTCGAAAAATTAAAATGGCTTTATATAGTATTTGAAAAAAATTCTATAAAATGCAACCATTTGAATCTCTATATAGTCTAATAGGTGTACAAAAATATATACGTATATAAATCTTTTAAAGGGGGAGCTATATGGAGTTACTCTTAAAGCGAGCGCAAAAGGGTGATGAAGAAGCCTTTATTGAGGCAATTGATATCATAATGCCGCAAATGTATAAGGTCGCAAAAGCACGTCTCAAAAATGAAGAAGATATAGGTGATGCTGTGCAGGAAGCTATTCTTGCAGCCTTTAGTAATTTGAAGAAATTAAAAGAGCCGCGCTATTTTAAAACATGGATTATGAAAATATTAATGAATAAGTGTAACGATATAATAAGAAAAAATAAAATTGTATATGTCGAAGATTACGAGCAAGTTCCGAGTCAGCATACGATGAATGAAAAGATAGAACAAAAATTAGATTTCGAAAGTATTTTAAGCCATTTAAGTGCCGAGTACAGATTAGTGATTGTTTTATTTTATGTAAATAAATTTACGACAAAAGAAATAAGTGAAATTTTAAGTGAAAAAGAAGGAACGATAAAATCGAGATTAAGTAGAGCAAGGCAGCGGTTAAAAACATTTGATATTACTTCTTTTGATGAAGTAGGAGATCTCAAAGTGATTTTGAAAGATGAGAATGGAAAAGATATTGAGATTAATTTGAAGAAAGAATAATTGATAAAGAGAGAAGACTTTTGTTAAGAAAGTCTTCTTTTTTGCTTGTCCTTGTCTTTATTAACAAAAATGAATTCATCACCAATAATTTTGAGTTACATTTTCGTTATTAACGGGAGTTATTACACTTGTATGTTGGAGAATATTCGTAGGGTGGTAATAGGTTTACAATAGTCTGAATATTATGATTGTAACCGAACAATCCCTATACTATAATGATAATAAGCAACATGAATACACATTCATTTATTTTAGAACGGGCGTGCCGTTAAAGCGGGGGAGATATGCTTTTAAAAAGTAGAGAAGGGGGAGTTAGAAGTGGAAAAACCATGGCTGCAAAGTTATCCAAAGGAAATTCCGCACACGATTTCCTTTGATATGAAGCCTCTTCATATGTATTTGCAGGAAGCTGCTTCACAATATCCAGAAAAGAAAGCGCTTCATTTTCTAGGGAAAGATATTACGTACGCAGAGTTAGATCGTAAAGTCAGGCAATTTGCTAATTATCTTCGCAAACTTGGGTTGGAAAAAGGGGACAGAGTTGCGATTATGCTGCCAAACTGCCCGCAAGGTGTTATCGGTTATTACGGAACACTATTAGCTGGCGGTGTTGTCGTGCAAACGAATCCGCTTTATACAGAAAGAGAGCTTGAATACCAACTTCATGATTCAGGCGCGAAAATTATTCTTTGCCTCGATATAGTGTTTCCGAAAGTCAGCAATGTTCAGTCCTCAACGAATATTGAGCATGTCATTGTTACACGCATCGCAGATTATTTACCATTTCCGAAAAATTTATTGTATCCATTTGTACAAAAGAAGCAAACGAACCTCGTTGTTCATGTAAAAGAAAGTGAGAATATTCACGTTTGGAAGTCTATTGAACGTGCAGAGGATGCAGCGGTAGATGTGCCGTGTGATCCAGAAGAAGATTTGGCTCTCCTGCAATATACAGGCGGGACGACAGGATTTCCAAAGGGCGTTATGCTTACTCATAAAAATCTCGTGTCCAATACAAGGATGGGAATGCATTGGCTTTATAATTGCAGGGCAGGTGAAGAGGTTCTTCTCGGTGTATTGCCGTTTTTTCATGTATACGGGATGACAGCTGTTATGAATTTATCGATTATGCAAGCATATAAAATGGTTCTTGTTCCGAAATTTGATATTAAAATGGTATTAGAGGCGATTAAAAAACATCGCGTTACATTATTTCCTGGAGCCCCGACTATTTATATTGCGCTATTAAACTATCCTGAGCTTCATAAATATGATGTTTCTTCTATTAGTGCATGTATTAGTGGATCAGCTGCTCTTCCAGTTGAAGTGCAAGAACAGTTTGAAAGTGTGACAGGTGGAAAGCTTGTAGAAGGATACGGTTTAACAGAATCGTCCCCAGTTACACATGGTAATTTTTTATGGACAAAGCGAGTGCCTGGAAGTATTGGTGTGCCGTGGCCAAGTACAGATGCGCGTATTCTGTCACTAGAAACAGGTGAACCGCTGCCGGTAGGTGAGGTTGGCGAAATTGTTGTGAAAGGCCCGCAAGTGATGAAAGGCTACTGGAATAAGCCGGAGGAAACAGCAGCGGTGCTGAAAGATGGATGGCTGTATACAGGTGATGTCGGATATATGGATGAAAACGGCTTCTTTTATGTGAAAGATCGGAAGAAAGATATGATAGTGGCAAGTGGATTTAACGTATATCCGCGTGAAGTAGAAGAAGTATTATATGAGCATGAAAAGGTGCAAGAAGTGATTGTTCTTGGTGTGCCTGATCCGTATCGCGGTGAAACGGTAAAAGCGTTCGTTGTTGTGAAAGATGGTGTAACATGTTCAGAAGAAGAGTTAAATGCGTTTGCTCGCAAATATTTAGCAGCGTATAAGGTGCCGAGAGTATATGAGTTTCGAAAAGAATTACCGAAAACAACTGTTGGTAAGATTTTGCGTCGTGTGCTTGTTGAGGAAGAATTGCAAAAGCAAGGTGATGAGCAAACGGGCTAATGCCCTTTCTTTTTTTGAGTGAATAGCATTGACAATATTTAAAATAGTCAGTATTATTGAAATGTGAATGAATCATCATTCAGTCATCTTCTTGAAGGGGATAGTACTGTGAAAAAGAATCGACCTAAATATAATCAAATTATTGATGCAGCGGTGATTGTCATCGCAGAAAATGGATACCACCAAGCCCAAGTTTCCAAAATAGCAAAACAAGCTGGTGTTGCCGATGGAACGATATATTTATATTTCAAAAATAAAGAAGATATATTAATATCCTTATTTCAGGAGAAGATGGGAGAATTTATCGAAACAATTCGGCAAAAAACAGCAGGAATCGAAAGCGCTGTAGAGAAGTTATTTATGTTGGTAGAAACACACTTCTCTTTACTTTCGCAAAATGATTCTCTTGCTATCGTTACGCAACTAGAACTTCGCCAATCCAACCAAGACTTACGCCTCAAAATTAATGAAGTGCTGAAAGGGTACTTGCAAGTCATTGATGAAATTTTAGAAACTGGCATCAGGCAAGGAGAATTTCGCACGGATTTAAATGTCCGCGTGGCAAGACAAATGATTTTCGGAACAGTAGATGAAGTTGTCACCAACTGGGTAATGAGCGATCATAAATATGATTTGGTCGCAATTTCGAAAACGGTGCATGAGCTATTAGTAGCAGCTTGTGGTTACCGCAATTAATGGGGAGGGAGTACATTTGAATTTCCTATCTGTAACGGTGGAGGATTACATAGCAATTGTAAAGATTAATCATCCGCCAGCAAATGCGATGTCTTCACAAGTTATTAGTGAAGTTGGTGAACTGCTTGATGCAGTAGAAACGGATGAGAATGTGCGCGTTGTCCTTGTTCATGGGGAAGGCCGCTTTTTCTCAGCGGGAGCGGATATTAAAGAGTTCACTTCTGTTGAAGAAGCAAACGAGGCTACAAAATTATCACAACATGGACAAGTGATATTTGAACGTGTTGAAAAATTTACAAAGCCAATTATTGCGGCAATTCACGGCGCAGCGCTTGGCGGTGGATTAGAATTTGCGATGTCTTGCCATATGCGCTTTGTAAGTGAAACTGCAAAAATCGGTTTGCCAGAGCTAACGCTAGGATTGATTCCAGGATTTGCGGGAACGCAGCGCTTACCGCGTTATGTTGGGAAAGCAAAAGCTTGTGAAATGATGTTAACAAGCGATCCGATTTCAGGTGTGGAAGCAGCTGAGATGGGGCTTGCAAACCGGGCATTCCCTGAAGAAGTATTGTTAGAAGAGGCGCTGAAGGTAGCGAAAAAGATTGCCGGAAAAAGCGCAGCATCTGTCCGTGCTGTATTAGAACTTCTCCAAACAACGAAGTCTTCTCATTATTATGAAGGAGTACAACGTGAGGCGCAAATATTTGGTGAAGTGTTCACAAGCACAGATGGAAGAGAAGGTGTAGCAGCGTTTTTAGAAAAACGTAAACCTTCTTTTAACGGCAAGTAGTTCTCTATTTTTTTAATATAAATTAACAGAAAATTATAATTAACCAAATTTTCCTTAAAAAACAAGGGGGTAAATAGAATGAACATCTACGTACTCATGAAACGAACATTTGATACAGAAGAAAAAATCACAATTAAAAACGGTGCAATTTACGATGGCGAAGCAGAATTCATCATCAACCCTTACGATGAATATGCGATTGAAGAAGCAATTCAAGTAAGAGATGCACATGGCGGTGAAGTTACAGTCGTTACTGTTGGCGGTGAAGATAGTGAAAAAGAACTTCGTACGGCATTAGCGATGGGCTGTGATAAAGCGGTATTGATCAACATTGAAGATGATGTTGAAAATGGCGATCAATATACAACAGCAAAAGTGCTTGCTGAGTACTTAAAAGAGAAGGATGTTGACTTAATTTTAGCTGGTAACGTAGCGATTGACGGTGCATCTGGACAAGTTGGACCACGTGTAGCGGAAGCTCTGAATATCCCATATGTAACAACAATTACAAAGCTTGAAATTGACGGTACAAACGTGAAAATCGAGCGTGATGTAGAAGGGGACACAGAAGTAATTGAAACATCGTTACCTCTTTTAGCAACAGCACAGCAAGGTTTAAATGAACCGCGTTATCCATCGCTTCCAGGTATTATGAAAGCGAAGAAAAAGCCGCTAGAAACTTTAGAAATAGATGACTTAGATTTAGATGAAGATGATGTAGAAGCGAAAACAAAAACGATTGAAATCTATTTACCTCCTAAGAAAGATGCTGGAAAAGTGTTACAAGGCGAACTGCAAGATCAAGTAAAAGAACTTGTATCGTTATTGCATACAGAAGCGAAAGTAGTTTAAAAAATACTAGGATATCCAGGAGGGAAAACATATGGCTCGTAAAGTATTAGTAATGGGAGAAGTTCGTGACGGTTCTTTACGTAACGTTTCATTTGAGGCAGTAGCAGCCGCAAAAACAATTGCAGAAGGCGGAGAAGTGGTCGGTCTTTTACTAGGTGAAAGCGTCGCTTCATTTGCACAAGAACTTATTTCTTACGGTGCAGATCGCGTTGTGACAGTTGAAAGCGATAAATTGGCTTCATATACGTCTGATGGATATGCGCAAGCATTTCTAGCGGTGTATGAAGAAGAAAAACCAGAAGGAATTGTTTTTGGACATACGGCATTAGGAAAGGATTTATCACCAAAACTTGCAGCGAAATTAGAGGCAGGTCTTGTTTCTGACGTGACAGCGTTAGAAGTGGCTGGTGGTAATGTTGTGTTCACACGTCCAATTTATTCTGGTAAAGCATTTGAGCAGAAGGTTGTAACAGATGGAGTCTTATTTGCGACAATTCGTCCAAATAACATTGCGCCGCTTGAAAAAGATGAAGCGCGTACAGGCGATGTTTCCTCTATGACAGTCGATGTAAAAGATTTACGTACAGTGATTAAAGAAGTTGTCCGTAAAACAGCAGAAGGCGTAGACCTTTCCGAAGCAAAAGTAATTATTGCAGGCGGACGCGGCGTGAAAAGTGAAGATGGTTTCAAGCCGTTAAAAGAATTAGCAGATGTGCTTGGCGGAGCAGTCGGTGCGTCTCGCGGAGCTTGTGATGCAGAGTATTGCGATTATTCACTGCAAATTGGGCAAACAGGTAAAGTTGTAACGCCAGATTTATATATTGCATGTGGTATTTCTGGTGCGATTCAGCATTTAGCTGGTATGTCTAACTCAAAGATTATCGTAGCAATTAACAAAGATCCGGAAGCGAATATTTTTAAAGTAGCTGACTATGGCATCGTTGGTGACTTATTTGAAGTATTACCGCTTCTAACAGAAGAATTTAAAAAGTTAAAAGTACATTCTTAAGTTGCGGATAATGAGTTCCTAGTAAGTAATTACCCCTATATAAATAAAGAAAAGCGAGAGGTCCCCTGCTTCTCGCTTTTTCACTCAGAAGAAAATTCTCTAGTATAAAGGTCGATTTATTTGTTAAAATACTTAACGATACATATTATTCGCCACGTATATAAGATAATGATATACTTTGGTTAGAAAATTTATAAAGGAGGAAATAATATGGCAATTGTAAACGTAACTGACCAAACTTTCGCAGCTGAAGCAAGCGAAGGTCTTGTATTAGTAGATTTTTGGGCACCTTGGTGCGGCCCTTGTAAAATGATTGCTCCTGTATTAGAAGAAATCGATGCAGAATTAGGCGATAAAGTAAAGGTAGTAAAAGTAGATGTGGATGAAAACCAAGAAACAGCTCGTAAATTCGAAGTAATGAGCATCCCAGCTCTTTTCGTATTAAAAGACGGTCAAGTGGTTGATCAAGCATTAGGTTACAAGCCGAAAGAAGCGTTAGCTGAATTAGTATCTAAACATTTCTAATTTCCAAAGCCCAGCAGATGATGCTGGGCTTTTTATATTGGTTAAAATTACCTTGTGTAAATAAGACAACGGATACGAAAATGTTGTTGACACTTGTCACCCCTACTTTTATAATCAAGCTATCAATAATGAAAATCACTATCAATGAGTTTTAGGGGGACGTAAGCCATGACGTTAAAATTAAAAGTATTATCTGCAGCAGCGGTAACAACTTTACTTTTTGCAGGTTGTGCGAAAGAGGAAACGAAAAAGTCTGAAGCACAAGAGAAGAAGACAGAACAAACTGCGAAAAAAGAAGAAACAAAACAACAAGAAGCAGATTTTGTACAAGCTTACAAAGATGGAATAGCGGAGCTTGACAAAGCGAAAGACGGCAAAGAGGTTGACTTTGATAAGGTAACAAAGTTATATAAAGAAAAATTACAATCTCTTGTTCAAAAACGTGATGGTGAATTTAGTGAGCAAATTGATCCAACAATTACAGCTGCATTAGAAGCAGGGAAAAAGAAAGAAATGGAACCAATGGTTGTAAGACAACTATTTGATAAATTAATGCAAAAAGAATTCTTCCAATCTATGCGCCATGATTTCAAAGAAATTGATACAAAATGGGGCAAAAAAGATGATGTGAAAAAAGAAATGGAAGAAGCGCTTGCGTTTTATAAAGGTGTAGAAGGTACAGTTGGAAAGCGTGATACGGCATACGGTACACAAATGGCTTCTACGATTAAAGGCGGCTTTGATGAAATGAACGCAGCAATTGATAAAGGCGACAAACTTGCGTTTTCTCTTGGCAAGCAAGTTGTAGATAAAACGTTAATGAAAACATTCTACTTTGCAACGGGCGCTGAGCCGCACGGTTATGCTACAAAAATGGTAGAAGAAGCAAAGAAAGATGAGAAAAAAGCTAAAGTTGAGCAAGCTGAGGGATGGGCATTTTATCAAGCTGTCTATCCATATGTAAAAAAAGCAGCTCCTGAAGAAGCAGAATTTATCTTAAAGCAATTTGATTTAAAAACAGATGTAAAAACAGTTGACGCAAAAGCGGTAAATAAAGCGTTTGTACGTGGATTCGCAAAAGTTGCATTAGGTGAGTATAAAGAGAGCCAAGAAAACTTCGGAAAAGACAAAGGTCCTGTTACAGCATTAGAAGGTGCATTGTTCATTAACATGATTGAAAATGATTTAAAAACGGTACTTGGCGAGCAGCAAACAGCAGAGTTAACAAAAACAGCACAATCTTATTTAGACGCAGTAAAAGCGAAAAAGAAAGAAGAAGCAGACAAGTTATTGCCGCAAATTGAATCCACGTTAAATAAAGTTGTGGAAACAGCGAAATAAAGTGAAACTTCCATCAGTGAGGGGGGGCTTTATCCCCCGCTGATGGAAAGCCCTCACCAATCGGGCTTTTACGGACAGTTATCCCCACCTATTTTCTTTGCTTTTCTCTGAATTTTGAGGCGGGGGTCTTACTGTCCGTTAATGCGGGATAAAACCGAAACGTCTATATTCTTTTGAAGAAACCTTGCCTTGACAAGGTTTCTTCTTTTGCATAGGGTGATAGAAGGTGGTGAACGAAATGAAAGTATTAATTACTGGAGGAGCGGGTTTTATCGGAAGTCACCTTGCGTTGAAATTATTAGAGCAAGGTAAACAAGTTGTGCTTCTTGATAATTTTCACTCTTATTATGCGAAGTCTAGAAAACTTTTTCAATTAGAACAAGTCCAGAAAGTTGGGAACGTTCCATTTTATGAATGTGATATTTTACAAAAAGATGATGTGAAAGCTGTGATGCAGCAAGAGAAAATCGATGCGGTGATTCATTTAGCCGGCTTTCCAGGTGTAAGACCATCGCTTGAAATACCAGGTGCTTACGTTGATATTAATATAAAAGGGACAAGCAACGTATTAACATGTGCCGGCGAAGAAAATGTGAAGCATGTTATTTTTGCATCGTCTTCTTCTGTATATGGAGAGCAGACAGGGATGCCGTTGCGAGAGGAAATGGCAAACGGTCGTGTTCTTTCACCGTATGCTGCATCCAAATACGGAGCAGAATCTCTTTGTCATGCGTATCAATATATGTACGGATTTCAAATGAATATTTTACGGTTCTTTACTGTATATGGACCGTGGGGACGTCCGGATATGGCAATTGCAAGCTTCATTCGAAAATTATTAAACGAGGAAGAAATTGTTGTGTACGGAACAGGTACAGGTCGTGATTATACGTATATCGATGATATTACAGAAGGAATCGCTCTTACATTACAATCAAATCATAGTGATGTATATAATCTGGGGTCTAACGCGCCTATTTTAATGACAGAATTACTCGCGCAGTTAGAAACACATTTCCCGTTTATGCGTGTAAGGAGAGAAGCGCATAGAAAAGGGGACGTAACATCAACGTGGGCAGATATTTCAAAAGCGCAAGAACAACTTGGATATAGGCCGCGTGTATCTTTTGCAGAAGGGTTGGAACGAACCGTTGCGTGGGCGAAACAATATTCGGATATTGTTTAATATTTGCGGTGTTTTTTTGCTATGTATCTTTTTTCTTTTGTCATGGCGATCGTTTGAAGTATCCTCATTATGGAAACATCTTCAAGATTTATGGAGACAGCCGTACACAATTATGCTTCTCGTTATGATGTACAGCATCGCTTTTTTATTTCGTGCATATGCATGGAAATTATATCTTCATCATCGCATTACGATGAAAGAGGCATTATATGGACTGTTGTATAGTTTATTCATTAATCATGTTTCTCCGCTAAAAGTAGGAGATGCTGTTCGCATTACGACGATTACAAGAGAGAAGAAAGTAACATTAGGAGAAGCGGCGCAATCTGTCGTTGTACTTCGTATACTAGATCTGTTTATTCTCGGTCTGTTTGGGGCAGCGGGTATGTTACTATTATGGAGAAGTATTTTACTTAATGTTTCTGTTATTCTAACGTGTGTATGTATAGGAAGCGTGATGTTATTTCTCTTATATAAGAAAGTACCTCAATTTGCAGAAAAGCAGTGGAAGCAACTGAAAGAGTCACTATTTACTCTACAAGGCGGAATGATTCTCTTGCTTATTATGCTGAGCTGGATTTGCGAGGCATTTGTAATTTATGAAATCGCTAAGCCTTTATCATTTGTGCAAGCCGTTTGGGTAAATAGCGTGACCATTGCTGGACAAGTGTTTCAACTAACACCAGGCGGAATTGGTACGTATGAGACCGTTATGACATTAGCATTGCAAGCAGTAGGAACCATGCAATCTGATGCCTACCAATGGTCGTTAATGAGTCATGGTTTTAAATTTATATTTTCTTATGGTGTGGGCGTAATACTATTACTATTATATCCGATGGAATTACGCTCATTTTTCAGTCAGAAGGGAGAAAAAATTCTTTGGAAGAAGTAAAGAAAGCGTCAAAATTTGAAAAAGTAGCGGCGCGCTGTTGGAACCTACTAAATGAAGGGAAACCATTTACACCGATTTTTGTATTCGGTACATTTTTGTTGTTTTCTATTTCACAGTTTGGACAACCGGGTTTTGTTCCTGCCTTTTTTAGTGGTTTTTTATTCATTGTTCCGCTACTCGTTTTATATTATTTGTTTGATTTTCCATTGTTTTTACGAAATTACTTGTGGCTACCGTTCGTTGTCTATTTAATCGTCTTTAAAACGGTACACATACCGTTATTATTATTTGCATTAGGATTATATTTTTTCTTTACAATCTTATTTTGGGGAACGTTATATTATCATTTGCGCATTGGAACGTCTTGGCTAAACTTTACACGTTTTTGGAAACTCGTGTTAAAGAACAGTGATTCTACAAGTGGAAATGCCCAGGAGCAAATGCCAAAGTTTTTACTATTGTTATCGCTTTGGTATTATTATTATCTTTTCTTCCAAGAAGGCGGTACGCTAGGTGCAGTAGATTGGAAAACAATTATTATGTTTTACGGTGCTCTTGCACTATATACAATTATCTTGCATCGTAATTTATTTGATTGGCAGCCAAAAGCAATTCCAACTTATACGGAAAATATGCCTGAAAATAAAGAAGCACTGAATGAAAAAGTAGTTGTCATTGTTATTGACGGCATGCGTAAAGATCGTTTTGAAGCAGCGCATACACCGTATTTAGATTCTCTTCGAAAAAAAGGGACGGAGTTTTTAAACATGGAAACGGTGTATCCAGCTCGTACTGTTGTATGTTTCTCCTCTATGTTTACAGGGACGTATTCGTTTGAGCATGGCATTAAATCGAACATGGTTTGGAAACACGGTGTGAACGTAGAAAGTATTTTTGATTCGCTTCGAAAAGTAGACAAAACAGGAAAAATGCTAGCCGTTGCGCATTTAGTCGATGCGTTTGGTGAAGATGTAGAAACATTTACAGCTGTGATGAAAAATGATGTTGTGGATGGAAAGATTATGGAGAAGGCGAAACAAATTATGGATGAACAAGACCCAGATCTTTTTATTGTACAACTCATTTCAACAGATCAAACGGGACATAGCCGCGGTGTATTATATGATGAGTATTTACAAAAAATTTATGAAGCAGACCAGCATGTGAAACATTTTATCGAGCATTTAGAGAAAACAGGAAAAGCAGAGAATACGACGTTTATCATTTGTGCTGATCATGGACAGGCAGATGGAATTGGCGGTCATGGCCATTTAGATGAGGGAGAACGTTTTGTGCCATTCTTTATGTACGGTCCCCATATTAAACAAGGTGTGAAAATAGAAGAGAAGAAAAGCCTCGTTTCTATGGCACCAACACTTGCTTATTTATTAGGTGCACCGTATCCATCACATAGCCGTGGTCCTGTGTTAGTGGAAGCGTTAAAGGAGCAGGAAAAGTAATGAAAGTGATTGTATTTATACCAGCCCTAAATGAAGAAGAATCCATTGCGCATGTTATTCGAAAAGTACCGCGTCATTTTCATCCGAGTGTAACAGTAGAAGTTCTTATCATTGATGACGGTTCAACAGACAGAACGGTAGAAGTTGCAAAAGAAGCAGGAGCAGATCATATCGTTTCATTTGCAAAAAATGGCGGTTTAGGTGCAGCTGTTCGAGCAGGCCTCAAGGAGAGCTATCGACTGGGAGCTGATATTAGTGTGATGATTGATGCGGATGATGAATATCCAGCAGATGAAATTCCGAATATATTGCAGCCCATTTTGGAAGGAAAAGCAGATTATACAATGGGATCACGTTTTCGCGGTACCATTAGCGGTATGAAACTGCATAGACGGCTTGGAAACTATTGTTTTACGATGCTGCAATGTATATTGCTACGTAAATGGATTCGTGATGGTCAATCAGGGATGCGTGCTTTTTCACGGCAAGCGATGGAGCACGGGGAAATTGTGCATGATTACAATTATGCACAAGTGATTACACTAAATTTAGTGCGAAAAGGATTTCGAGTTCAGGAAGTACCGATTACGTATAAAGTGCGTGAAACAGGGGAGTCGTTTATTTCGTTTCGTAAGTATATGACGCGCGTTTTTCCCGCAATTTGGAAAGAGATGAGACGCCCGGTAGAGAAAGTTATAATTGATTATGAAGCGCATGTATTAGCAAGAGAAAAGAAATGCTCATAGTGAGTATTTCTTTTCTTGACATTGAAAGTGATAATTATTATCATCTCTTTAGGAGGAACGTTTATGAAAAAAATAATTACTTCATTATTTGTTGGTGTTTTTTTACTATTCTCGATACATACAAGTGCATTTGCTTATTCGTACGGAAATCCGAACGAGGAAAAGGTTGCAGAGGCATATAAGCAAATGGTCGCGAAGTTAGATGAAAATCCGCCAAACTTTACAGAAGCAAAGAAAGCATATGAAAATGTGCAGACAGAAATTGATCAGCACATGGGAAAAGAACCAACTAAAGCAATTATGAACGATTTTGATAAGAAAAATAAAGAAGATCTTATTGCTGATATGCAAAAAATTCTTGCTCTTAATATTAATCGTCGTTTAACAAATGTTGATGAACAATTTAAAGATTATGATACAAGTAAACGTTTATTAGCAAAAGCATTTGCAACATATGAAGCGTTATCACCAGTTGTTGCACAGCATAATAAAGAGTTAGATACAACTTTAAAAGATGAATTTAACAAAGCATTAGAATCACTTGGAAATCCAGGCTTATTTGGAGTAGGACAAAAGGAAGCAAATCAAGATGCTTTCAAGAAAAGTAAAGATGTTATTTTAACAAGTTTACAAAAAGAATTTAAAATTAAAGATTTCAGAGTTGGCCATTTTGATGCGAGCGGAAAAGAAGAAGCTTCAAAAAGCGCAGGCAAAACAGAATGGACAGATTTAAGCAAATTGAAAAACTGGGCTCCAATTGTTGTTATAGTACTTATACTTGTTGGAGTTATTGTATACGCAATGCGAAAACGTAAGTAAGAATGAGGAGGAAGAGCGATGCAATTACAGGCATTTCTTATTACATTTCGTGAAGTATTAGAAGCATTGCTCATTGTTGGGATTATTACTACGTATTTAAAGCGTACGGATAATAAGCAGTTTGTGAAATACGTTTGGTTAGGAGCAGGCCTTGCGGTTGTAGCAAGTTATATTGTTGCTCTTGTCTTCCAAGTTGTGTTTACTGGCTTTGCCGCAATGGGAAGTGAGATGTATTTAAAGATATCGATTATGTTCATTTCCGTTATTTTGCTTACACAAATGGTATTTTGGATGGCAGAACATAGCAAAAATATAAAAGGCACTATGGAAAGTAAAATGAGTCATTATATTACGACTGGAAACGTAATTGGGATGGTCGTACACTCCTTTCTTGTTGTGCTACGAGAAGGCGTTGAAACAGTGTTCTTCTTTGCTGCGATTACAGGCGGAAATATTGAAGCAGCAATGCAAGGGTGGGGAGCAATTACAGGAGTTCTTGTTGCAGTTCTTGTCAGCTACTTTTTCTTTAAAGGAACGATGCGTATTTCACTAAAAGTATTCTTTAGAGTAACGGGAGTATTTATTGTCTTCATTGCAGCGGGACTTCTTGTACAAGGTATTTCCATACTCCAAGATTTAAAAATACTTGGCAGTGTGATGCCGCACGTATACGATATTACGTGGCTGCTTCCGGAGCATCCGATTGATTATGATCATTACTTGCGTGATCATGGTATTGCGCCGCTTCTTTCCGGTGATATCGGTATTTTCTTAAAAGCATTTTTAGGATATTCTTCGATGCCATCACTTGAAGAAATCCTTGCATATATCGGTTATTTTGTTGTCCTTTATATGTTAATTGTTTTTAAAAAACCTGTTGAAAAAAAGAAAACTGAAGTCGAAGCAAATAAATCAGTAAGCTAAAAGTACAAGGAATATTCCTTGTACTTTTTTTGCAGAAAGGAAATAAGATGAATCGAATATTACGTATATGGGCAATTATTCTGTTTTCAAGTGCGATTGTTATTCGTTTTTTTTATGCAAGTCCGTTTGCTGCCTCGTGGGATGAAGTAGACTTTTCGCTTGCGCTAAAACAATATGACATATTAGCGATGCAACCTCATTTCCCGGGTTATCCATTTTTTATTTTAGGGGGAATGATGACGCACCTTTTTATAGAAAGTCCTGTGCAATCGTTAGGGGTTTTTAATGCGGTTATGGCACTGACTGCGGCTTTTCCAATGTATTGGATGGCACGTCATTATGTAAGTAAAACGAGTGCTCTTATTGTTGTAGCTGCACTGCAAACGAGCGGTTATTTTTCCATTTTAGTAACACAGCCAATGTCAGAGGGAGCAGCATTAGCAGTGCTATGGTGGTATTTGTGGAGTGTAGAGCGTGCATTTCGCACGAATGAATTTCGAGCTCAATTTTGGCCAGTCATTTTCTTCGCGGTATTGATGGGAATACGTGTATCATATGCACCGTTTGGAATCGCGCTTATTGTACTAGTATGGCAGCAGTGGCATGAAGAAAAATGGCGGTTTATTATCATATGCTGTACAGCTGTTCTTTCTCAGCTTGTATGGATTGGAGCGCTTATTTGGAATATCGGCGGTGTAGAGGGACTATGGAAAATTTCGTTTGGATTTGTAGAAGGTCATTTTACAGAATGGGGCGGTGCTGTTACAGAAACGAGTGAACCGCTTATATCACGTCTGTTTCGTTTGCTTTCCGAGAATATTGGATTTGCAGGGATAGGTGTCCATTCGTATGTTCTTACAAGTTTCTTTCTTTTCTTTTTGCTTCTATTTGTTTTACAATGGAAGAACATACGTTGCTATCCGAAATTGTTAATCGCGCTTGGCATTGTATATTTTGTGTGGAATTTACTTGGACAAAATATTGATAAACCGCGTCACTCTTATCCAATTGTAGCAATAGTACTTTGCGTACTTGCTATTTCATGGTTAAAAAGGCATAGCGGAATTTTATTGCTGTTATTTGCAACGTTTCAACTTGTTATTAGTATACCGCTTATGCAGGAACAAAAAGAAGCTGTACCTGCAACGTATCAGCTTGTGTCGTATTTACAAGAAAAACAGCAGCCGTTCATCGTATATACATGGGAAGAGACACGGATTATGGAATATTTGCATGTACCATATGAACATAAACGCTTTTACACATATGACTATTTTTTACAAGATAAAAAATATTATAAGAATGATACAATATACGTTACGAACCATTTAATTGAAGGGTTTCAAAAACAAGGGGTTGATATAAAAGGACAGGTAAAAGAAGTTGCCGTCTTTCGTTCTAACCCGCTATTTGACCCTGTTTATCATACAATCGTGTTATACGAGTGGAAAAGGTAAGAGAGGAGAGAGCGCGTGCACGAGTATTTAAAAGAAAAACTAGCGATTTTACCGGACCAACCGGGCTGTTATTTAATGAAAGATAAGCAAGGAACAGTTATCTATGTCGGGAAGGCAAAGGTGTTAAAAAATCGTGTGCGCTCGTATTTTACTGGTTCACATGATGGAAAAACACTTCGGCTTGTAGAAGAAATTGTTGACTTTGAATATATTGTCACCTCTTCAAATTTAGAGGCTCTTATTTTAGAGTTAAATTTAATTAAAAAATATGATCCGAAGTATAATATCCAATTAAAAGATGATAAAACATACCCATTTATTAAAATTACAGCTGAAAAACAACCGCGTTTGCTTATTACGAGAAATGTAAAAAAGGATAAAGGGAAATATTTTGGTCCATATCCAAATTCACAGTCAGCTCATGAAACGAAAAAATTGTTAGATCGTATGTATCCGCTTCGGAAATGTACAAATATACCAGATAAAGTTTGTTTATATTATCATATGGGACAATGCTTAGCGCCTTGTGTACAAGAGGTAACAGATGAACAAAATAAAGAAATTGTAGATGGAATTATTAAGTTTTTAAATGGTGGACATAAAGAGATTCGTTCGGAATTGGAAACGAAAATGTATGAAGCATCGGAAAAATTAGAGTTTGAACGAGCGAAAGAATTGCGAGATCAAATTGCTCATATGGATGCAATAATGGAAAAGCAGAAGATGATTATGAGTGACTTAGTCGACCGCGATGTGTTTGGTTATGCGGTTGATAAAGGTTGGATGTGCGTGCAAGTATTTTTCGTTCGAAAAGGAAAGTTGATTGAACGGGATGTTTCGATGTTTCCGATTTATGATGATCCGGAAGAAGGATTCCTAACGTTTATCGGACAATTTTATGAACAAAATAATCACTTTAAACCGAAAGAAATTGTTGTACCAAGCAGCATTGATCATGAATTGATTGGAAAGTTTTTAGACGTAGATGCAACGCAGCCAAAACGGGGCCAGAAAAAGGAACTTGTCGACTTAGCGAGTAAGAATGCTAAAATTGCACTGCATGAAAAATTTTATTTAATTGAACGCGACGAAGAACGCTCCATTAAGGCGGTCGAAAAATTAGGAGAACAGCTAGGGATAGAAACGCCGCATAGAATTGAAGCATTTGATAATTCTAACATTCAAGGAACAAATCCGGTTTCCGCGATGATTGTATTTAACGATGGAAAACCTGCCAAAAAAGAGTACCGTAAATATAAAATTAAAACGGTGCAAGGACCTGATGATTATGAATCGATGCGTGAAGTTGTGCGCCGTCGTTATACACGTGTTTTAAAAGAAAGCTTACCACTTCCAGATTTAATTGTAATTGATGGTGGGAAAGGTCATCTCGCTGCAGTATGTGATGTGTTAGAAAATGAACTCGGTCTTTCTATTCCAACAGCAGGGCTTGTGAAAGATGATAAACATCGCACATCCCATTTAATAATTGGTGAACCACCGGAACCTGTTCTGCTAGAGCGTAACAGTCAAGAGTTTTACTTATTACAGCGTATTCAAGACGAAGTGCACCGCTTTGCGATTACGTTTCATCGTCAAATTCATGGGAAATCTGTTATTCAATCGGCATTGGATGATATACCAGGAGTCGGGGAAAAACGAAAGAAAACACTTTTAAAACATTTTGGCTCTCTTAAGAAAATGAAAGAAGCATCTGTTACAGACATTATAGAAGCTGGAATGCCGCAAAACATAGCCGAAACCATTCATACGTATTTAACAGGGAAGACATTGTAGGTAGCAATGTCTTCTATTTTTTTGGTTATAATCAAAAAATGTCGCAAATAATATAAAGTGACTGTTTATGCATTGAAAAATTAAAATGGATTTATGTAGAGAAAGTAAAACTTTCATTAGCGGGGCGCATGTCCGCAAATAGCGGGATAAAAAAAGTCAACTGGACATGGTCGTGTCTAGTTGACTTATGAATGTGCATTATACTTCGACAGGATCTTTTGCATCCCATTGCACAAGGAATGTAACAGAGCTAGAGCGCTTTTTCTGCTCTTCGTAAGATTCAGCAATCACACTACGCTGCTTTTGAATTTGCTCGGCAATAAAACCAGCTTCTAATTGGTAAGAAGAATGTCTCTTTTGTTGCTGGCGTTCTTCAATAAGAGCACCTGTTAGTTTAAAGTGCATTTCACGACGTTTATGTTCAATAACCGTTAAGTCACCCCAACCAGCTTTTTCGAAAAATTGGCTTATTTCATCGATTGTTTCTAACGGATATTTTCGTGCTAAGTTTCTGCCAGCCCAATATAAAATGGCATCTAATTCTTTCCCTATTAAGTCAGGGAGTAATTCTCCCCGAAGCAATTCATAGGCAAATGCATTGATTGAAATATTTTGTAAAGATTCGCTCTCGATTTTTTTTGTACTCACAATATTCCCCACTTTCTATACTGCCAATATTATATACCATTTTATATAGATAAACACAGCTATTTCTTTGGAAAAAATCTGATGTAGAGAATGAAAAAAGAATATGAAAATTATATATAGATTATGTATACGTTTTCTTGACGCTTCGACAAAAATAGGAGTAAAATGAATTTGTTATCAAATTATGCTGAAATATTTCGAATAATTTTTTCAGTTTTTCTTATAACAATAGTGGAAAAATGCTATTGTTATAAAGTAATGTGACAAACAGCAGTCAAACATTCGAGGGGGTAATGGGGACATGAAAGGCCGCGAGTATACATTTCGCAAGTGGCACTCGTTAATGGGTGTCATTCCAATTGGCGTCTTTATGACGCAACACTTAGTAATAAACAACTTTGCAACAAGAGGAGCAGAGGCTTTTAATAGTGCTGCTCATGTTATGGAACAGCTTCCATTTCGGTACGCATTGGAGATTTTTGTAATTTTCTTACCATTGCTGTACCATGCTGTATACGGTTTATATATCGCATTTACAGCTAAGAACAATGCAACATCTTACAGCTATTTCCGTAACTGGATGTTCGTTCTGCAACGATTTACTGGTGTGTTTACACTTATATTCCTAGCTTGGCACGTTTGGGAAACTCGCATTCAGGCTGCGCTTGGACAAACGGTAAACTATGATATGATGGCAAATATTTTAGGCAATCCATTTATGTTTGGCTTCTATTTAGTTGGGATTTTATCAGCTATTTTCCACTTTGCAAATGGATTATGGACATTCTTTATTAGCTGGGGTATCACAGTATCACCACGTTCACAGCGTATTTCTACGTATGTAACATTAGCAGTTTTCTTAATATTATCGTACGTAGGAGTGAGCGCATTATTTGCGTTCATTAATCCGAATCTAGCAAACTTGTAAGGAGTGGGAGAGCATGAAAGGGAAACTTATCGTAGTTGGCGGTGGATTAGCCGGCTTAATGGCAACGATTAAAGCAGCGGAAGCAGGCGTGAATGTAGAACTATTCTCTTTAGTACCAGTGAAACGTTCTCACTCTGTATGCGCGCAAGGCGGCATTAACGGTGCTGTAAATACAAAAGGTGAAGGGGATTCTCCATGGATCCACTTTGACGATACAATTTATGGAGGAGATTTCTTAGCGAACCAACCTCCTGTAAAAGCGATGTGCGATGCAGCACCTGGTATTATTCACTTAATGGATCGCATGGGTGTAATGTTTAACCGTACGGAAGAAGGATTACTAGACTTCCGCCGCTTCGGTGGAACGCAGCATCACCGTACAGCATTCGCTGGTGCAACAACAGGACAACAATTATTATATGCGTTAGATGAGCAAGTACGCCGTCATGAAGTAGCAGGTCTTGTTACGAAATATGAGGGCTGGGATTTCTTACGCGCTGTTGTCGATGACGAAGGTGTATGTCGTGGAATCGTAGCGCAAGACTTACAATCTATGGAAATTAAAAGTTTCCGAGCTGATGCTGTAATTATGGCAACAGGGGGCCCTGGTATCATCTTCGGAAAATCTACAAATTCTATTATTAATACAGGTACAGCAGCATCTGCTGTATATCAACAAGGTGCATATTATGCAAATGGTGAGTTCATTCAAATTCACCCGACTGCAATTCCTGGGGACGATAAGTTACGTCTTATGAGTGAATCTGCACGTGGTGAAGGTGGACGCGTTTGGACGTATAAAGACGGTAAACCATGGTACTTCTTAGAAGAGAAATATCCTGCATACGGAAACCTTGTACCTCGTGATATCGCAACACGTGAAATCTTTGATGTTTGCGTAGAGCAAAAGTTAGGTATTAACGGTGAAAATATGGTATATCTAGATCTTTCTCATAAAGATCCGAAAGAACTAGATATTAAACTTGGTGGAATTATTGAAATCTATGAAAAATTCACAGGTGATGATCCTCGTAAACTACCGATGAAAATCTTCCCGGCTGTTCATTACTCAATGGGCGGACTATGGGTTGACTATAAGCAAATGACAAGTATTCCAGGGTTATTTGCAGCTGGTGAGTGTGATTATTCAATGCATGGTGGTAACCGACTAGGTGCTAACTCATTACTTTCAGCGATTTACGGCGGAATGGTAGCGGGACCAAATGCAATTGAATACATGAAAGGACTTTCAAAATCATCTGATGCTGTTTCATCTGCTGTATATGAGCAAAATGAATTAATTGAAACAGAAAAATTCAATAATATTTTAACGTTAGATGGTAATGAAAATGCATATGTTCTTCATAAAGAGCTTGGAGAATGGATGACAGATAACGTAACAGTAGTTCGTGAAAATAAAAAATTATTAGAAACAGATGCGAAAATCGAAGAGTTAATGGAACGTTATAAACACATTAACATTAACGATACGGCGAAATGGAGTAACCAAGGTGCTTCGTTTACACGTCAACTGGCAAATATGCTTGAATTAGCTCGTGTTATTACAATTGGTGCATATAACCGTAATGAAAGCCGCGGTGCACATTATAAACCAGAATTCCCAGATCGTGATGATGAGAACTTCTTAAAAACAACAATGGCGAAGTTTGAAGGAGAAGGAAAGGCACCAGCATTCCATTACGAAGACGTTGATATTTCATTAATCAAACCACGTAAGCGTGATTATTCTTCAAAACATGAAGTAGCTGCTAAGGGAGAAGAGAAGGGGGATAAGCAACATGTCTGAGAAAACAATCCGCCTTATTATTACAAGACAAGACGGCCCGAACTCACAGGAGTATGATCAAGAATTTGAAATTCCCTATCGCCCAAATATGAATATTATTTCGGCATTAATGGAAATTCGCCGTAACCCTGTTGATGTAAAAGGGAACAAGACAACACCTATTGCTTGGGATATGAACTGTTTAGAAGAGGTGTGCGGAGCATGTTCGATGGTAATCAACGGAAAACCACGTCAATCATGTACAGCACTTATTGATCAACTAGAACAACCAATTCGCTTAAAACCAATGAAAACATTCCCGGTTATTCGTGATTTGCAAGTAGACCGTAGTCGTATGTTTAACGCGTTAAAGCGTGTAAAAGCATGGATTCCGATTGATGGAACGTATGACTTAGGTCCAGGACCGAGGATGCCAGAGAAGAAACGTCAGTGGGCATATGAATTATCAAAATGTATGACTTGTGGTGTATGTTTAGAGTCATGTCCAAACGTAAACAACAAATCTGACTTTATTGGTCCAGCACCACTTTCACAAGCACGTTTATTTAATGCACATCCAACGGGTGAAATGCATAAAGCGGATCGTTTACGTGCAATCATGGGTGATGGGGGACTTGCAAACTGCGGTAACTCACAAAACTGTGTACAATCTTGTCCAAAAGGAATTCCATTAACGACATCGATTGCTGCATTAAACCGTGACACAACGATTCAATCTTTTAAAGATTTTTTTGGTAGTGACAATAACTATTAATCTAGATTGCCTCTTCAGTTTGAAGAGGCAATTTTTATAGTTATATAAATACAAGTTGAAGCACAACATAAAAAACCTCTTTCTTTTTGGATGGGCGAGAGGATCTGGCCATGCATAGAAGCGGTCAGTGCCTATTTCTACCACGGGCGTCGGTAAAACAAAGAGAGGTGCAGGTTCCTTTTTGTTTAGTATAGCAATGCATTTTGATTTTAAATTTCCGAAAAATCAAATAATATTAAAGAGAGTATACGAGAAGGAGATGGGTGTTTGTGAAGAAGATTCATTATATTGAACATTTTGAAGAGTGGGCGAGTGCATTTTCATTCTACATTCCTGTAAAGGTTCGTTTTTGTGAAACGGATATGTTTGGACATATGAATAACGGTGTTGCGTTTACTTATTTTGAAGAAGCTCGTATTGAATTTTTTAAAGAACTTGGTTTTATGCAAGAGTGGGTGCATGAATCGTCAGAAACGATGATTGTAGTAGCAGATTTACAATGTAATTTTTTAAAACAAGTGTTCTTTGATGAGAACCTAAAAGTGTATGTAAAAGCGGAAAATGTCGGAAATTCATCTTTAGATTTACACTATATGGTGAAGAATGAGGCAGGAGAGATTTGTTTGGTGGGGCGAGGAGCGATGGTACAGGCTTCTAAAAAAACAGGAAAAGGAGTACCTTGGTCGGTGGAATGGAAACAAAGGTTAGTAGATTAAAAAAATAAGAGAGCGTATAGCTCTCTTATTTTTTGTCTTCCATTGCTTCCTCTAATGTCAAGTGATGCGTATATAAATATGTGGCATGCGGATTGCCGACAAAACGAAGATGCCATGGCTCAAAAGCATATTCGGTAATGTTTGTTTTATCTTTCGGATAACGGATAATAAATCCAAATTCGTGCGCATGCTCTGCCACCCATTTTCCTTCAGGTGTTTCTCCGAATACAGGCTCCAATTGAAGGTTTGCTGAATTAGAGCTAATATCTATAGCAAGTCCTGTTTGATGCTCGCTTGTTCCAGGAACGGCACTTAACGAATCAGCAGCTTCTTTTCCTTGACGATCTACGTATGTATTGTGTAATGACTGTTGTCGTTTATAAGAGCGAAATCCAGATACAGCTGAAAGCTCAATTCCTTGTTTTTTTGCTGTTTCAAACATTGTTTCTAAGGCATCTGCTGCCGGCTTACGAAGTAATGTTTTTTCTTTATCTTTCGGAGATAAAAACGGAACATTTGGTTTTGTTAAATCACTTGGTGTATAAGAGTCTGGTAGCTTTCGATGCTTGTTGACTAACACGAGTAATGAATCCGGATTATTGACAAGGCTATATTGATCATCTGTTTTTTTTGCTGTCGTACTTGCTTTTGGGAACGGTGGAATCTCCTCTTTTGGATGTTCAGCATGCTTTTTTGTTTCAACTGCTTCTGCCTGATTATGTATGAAAGATTTGGAAAGAAAATTTATTAAAGAAATAACAATGAGAATAATAATCGAAATTAAAAGAGTTCTTTTTATAATTCGTTTTTTAATCATTTTTAACCGATATAGTCCTTTCTAAACTGCTCGTACTTGAATATCTTTTTACATTATAAATCTATCTTACATAAAAAGGAACGAGGGAGTCGTGATGTAATGAAAATGAAAAAAATTTGTAAAAAAATGTCGATTATTATTCCGTCTGTTTTAAGTGGCACAATTATAACCTTCCGTTAACTCTATTTTTATGTTATAAGAAAAAAATAAAGGATGGCACAGTGCCACCCTTTACTTTTTATCTTCAAATGCTTTTAAGTTGTCTTTACGAATTTTATCTTTTTCTGCATCTGTTTTTTTAAAGTCATAGTTATATAAAGAGCCTTCCCAGTCACCATACATAGGATTTGGGAAAACAATAAATTTCTCGCCAAATTGCGCTTTTAATTCTTCTACTTTCTTATTACGATCTTGCGTGGATAATCCATCGAAACCAATGAAGTCTGATAAATTATCACCAAATAATAAGACGATATCATGCGTTGTTGAAACGAGTTCACGACGTTTTTCTTTTCCTTTTTCTTTCGGATCTTGTAGCAAGATGTGTTCTTTCGTTGCTTGCGGAGCACCGATACGTTCTAAATTTTTAATTGTCGCATCTAACTGATTCGTTTTACGATTTGAAATATAGTAAATATCTACGCCTTTTGATTCTGCATGTTTTAAGAAGTCAATTGAGCCAGGAAGAGCTGCCGCTTCTGCTTTATTAATCCAGTCATCCCATTTATAAGGATAGCCTTTTCCTGTTTTTACAGACATTGCTTGGTGTGGACTGTTATCAACAACAGTTTCGTCTAAGTCTAGTACAACAGCTGGTTTCTTGCTTGTTCCCTTAGCAAGAGCTGCATCTAGCTTTAGTGTACCAATGTTGTAGCCTTGGTGGTATAATGCTTTCGCTTCACCAGATGTTTGATACCATAAGTCAGCCATTAATTGTTGATCTGTTAGTTGGACTTTTTCTTCTTTTGCTTTTGCTGATGTCTGTTCTGCTGTTGTGTTGCATGCTGTTAAAGTTGTAGATAACAATGCAACAGATAACAGTGTTGTTAGTTTTCTCTTCTTCATAGTGTCCTCCCAAGGTATGTAATTCGTTTCTTCATTATATTATTGTGATATAATTAATTATATCACAATAATATAATGAAGTTATATGCAATTTTGCATATTGATATACGTATATAAATTAGTATGTGCAATGTTATAATAAAATATGGTAAAAATATACGTATTTTGCATATTATTAAATTTATAGGACTAATTTTAAGGAGAGAAAAGTATGACATTGCAGATTCAACAATTAACCAAGCAGTTTGGTGAAAACGTTGCAGTGAATCATTTAAATCTTACCTTGCCGAAGGGCGAAGTATTAGGACTGCTAGGACGAAACGGTGCAGGAAAAACAACAACCATTAAAATGCTGTTAAGTTTATTAACGCCAAATGAGGGCAGTATTACGTGGGATAAGAAAGAGATTTCGAAGAGTGGTGTAACAATTGGTTATCTTCCTGAAGAGAGAGGTTTGTATACGAAAAGTCGAGTAATTGATCAGCTTCGCTATTTTGGGAGATTAGAAGGAATGACAAGGAAAGAAGTAGATACAGCCATTGATTTTTGGTTAGGAAAATTAGCAATCCCTGAATATAAGTATAAGCTGGCAGGGGAACTTTCGAAAGGAAATCAACAAAAAATACAATTGATCGCAGCGCTTTTACATGACCCAGAGTTACTCATTTTAGATGAACCGTTTAGTGGATTGGATCCCGTAAATGCTGAAATGCTAGCAAATATTATTGAAGAACAAATTCAAAGAGGGAAAACAATTATTTTATCGAGTCATCGCATGGAACAAGTTGAATCATTTTGTCAGCATGTGTGTATTTTAAAGCAAGGTGCGGCGGTTGTAGAAGGTCACTTAAGTAATATAAAAAAAGAATACGGATTTCGAAACTTAACAATCGAAGATAACGAAGAAAATGAAAAAGCATTGCAAACATTACAAATTGTGTATGAGAAGCGTCTTGGTTATCTTTATATTAAAGTTCAGGAAGATACAGAAGCCCTATCAATCTTACAAAAATTACAAGAGCAAGGTGTGCATTTACGTCAGTTTAAAATGCTAGAACCGACCTTAAATGAAATCTTTGTAGAAAGGGCGAAATAAGAATGCGTAAATTTTTTCATGTGTTTTCATTTTATTTTAGAGAATCATTTCTTTCAAAAAAATCACTGATTACAAGTGGGATTTTGTTTTTAGTGGTATTTGGAATTTTTGCTTTTAATCACTTTACTTCTGATAAAGATAAAAATAAAGACAAAGATAAGTTGGCAATCGTAATGGATAGTGCGACATATATAGTGCAAGAAGAGGGACTAAATAAAATTCTGCCATCAGCTCAAATACGAATAGAAAAGAAAGAACAGTTAGAAAAACTTCATAAACAAGTTGAAGAAGGAAAGTTAGATGGTCTCTTTTATGTTAAAGAAAAAAATGGAGTTCCCGAAGTAACGTATATGTACAATGGTTTTTCAAGCCAAGAAACGTCTACTATTATAGCGAACTATTTGAAACAGCAATATACGCAAGTGATTCTTTCGAAACATAAGGTGCCGTCTGATGTGGCGCAGCAATTACAAACAGATATTTCGGTGAAAGAAGAAGCAATAAAAGATCGTGCTTCCTCCTTCGGTATTGCATATGTGTTTATATTTGTACTCTATATGTTTATCATAGCGTTTGGAAACACAATTGCGATGAATATCGCATCAGAAAAATCCTCTCGTGTTATGGAAATTATGCTTTCGAAAGTGAAGCCGCTGTATATGATGTACGCTAAAATTCTTGCTGTTGTTACAACAGCGTTACTACAAATTGCTATCCTTGCATGTGGTGTTCTCGTTCCAGTTTTAATTGGATGGGTAGATTTAGATAATGCGTCTTTATTTGGTCTTCCGATTGATTTTGCGAAGTTAGATGTAAAAGTTATTAGTCTGTTTATTGTATTTTTCATTACTGGCTATTTATTATATGCGATGATGTATGCAGCGGCTGGAGCTGTTGTATCAAAAACAGAAGACTTACAATCAGTATCATTTCCAGTCGCAATTTTAATTATGGCAGCGTTTTTCATTAGTATTAAATCATTATCAGACCCAAATAGTACGATTGTTGTGATTAGTTCATATGTTCCTTTCTTTACGCCAATGGTCACATTCTCACGAGTTGTAGCTGGAGAAGCTGGCGCTTTAGAAATTAGCATTGCCTTATCGTTATTACTTGCGACAATCTTCTTCTTAAACTTTATTGCAAGTCGTATTTACGTAAACGGTGTCATGAGCTATTCCGATAAAGTGAAATTTAAAGATCTTGCTAAATTTATAAAGCGTCATTAATACAGAAAAATCCTGATTCTTTTATAAGTAAATCAGGATTTTTTCTCTGGATTTACAATGCAGTTTATTTTATCCCGCTATTCGTGGGCAGTAATACTCCCGCCTCAAAATTCAGCGAAAGCAAAGAAGTAAGGTGGGAGATAAACTGCCCGTAAAAGCCCGATTGGGAGGGCTAATAATCAGTGGGGGATGAAGAACCCCCCACTGATTAAAGTTTCACTTTATATAGCGAAAGAAAGTGGTATATAATAAAAGGTACGTTATTTTTTATGAATGATAGATAATGGAATAAAGGAGGGGAATACAAGTGGGGATTAGTAGTCGTTTTACGGTGGCTGTTCATATGTTAACATTACTAGCAGTTGATAAAACTTCACGTTGTACATCTGAATGGATTGCTGGTAGTGTCAATACAAACCCAGTCGTTATTCGCCGAATTACAGGAATGCTAAAAAAAGCAGGACTAGTTGATGTACAAGCTGGAAAAGGTGGTACTTCTTTAGCTCGGGATTTAGACGAAGTGACATTACTTGATGTATACAAAGCAGTTGAAGTTGTGGAAGAAGGACATTTATTTTCTTTTCATGATAATCCGAATGTACAATGTCCAGTTGGGGCAAACATTCAAAATGTGTTAGAAATTATATTATTGCAAGCGCAAGAAGCAATGGAAAATGTTCTTGCAAATGTAAAGGTAAAACAGCTCGTTACGAATTTAGAAGAAAAAATAAAACAATAAAAGAACCTAGCCTTCTATCATGTAAGGCTAGGTTCTTTTTCGTTAAGCGTTACGCACTGTGAAGCGTTGACGTAGGAATTGAGGAGTTTCTACTTCGTCTAATAAAGCAACAGCGTAGTTTGGAATGGAAACGCGACTTTCACCATTTTCATCTATTAATAACTGATCTGTACCTGTTACATATTTGCCTGTACGTTCTCCTGGTTCGATCATTGCAGCAGGACTTAAATTCGTCCAGTTAAAATCGGATTGTTTATATACCTCTAATGCATCGCGATGAGCTAATGCGATTGACTTCCATTCTGCAGGAAAGTCTGGTGTATCAACAACTTGTAAGCCAGGTGTTACTTCTAAGCTACCTGCGCCTCCAACTGACACAAGACGAGAGACGCCAGCTTGTTTTGCTGCTTGTAATAAAGAATGTGTTGCTTCTACAAGTTTCTCATCCTCACCATGTTTAGGACCAAATGCACTAATTAAAACGTCATGATTTGCTGCTTCTTTTGCAATGCTGCTTACATGAAAGATATCACCTGTTACAACATGTAAGTTTTCATGTGTTGTTTCTACGCGAGATGCGTCGCGTACAATCGCTGTTACTTCATGCCCGCGTGTTAAAGCTTCCTCGATGATTTGTTTTCCGATGTTACCAGTTGCGCCTACCACTGCAAGTTTCATATTCATTCTCCTTTTTCACTTTGTTTTATATAAAATGTATCCATCTGCATTTAATTTGTAACAGATTCAGTTACAACTATATGTAACCATTATAGTTACAACTGTATTTCTTTGTCAACATAAAAACAATTTGGAGAAAGGGGAATAAAATATAGAAAAGGCACCGCAGAGAAAGCAGTGCCTTTATTCATAAGAACTTGGCATGAGCAATATAAGAATGAAATAAGCTAAAAAACCTGTTCCGAAACATAAGATAGCGATTAGCCAAAGGATGCGAATCATACTTGTGCTTACACCGAAATATTCTCCTAAACCACCGCATACGCCGAGAAACACTTTATCTGTTGAAGATTTACACAATCTTTTTTCTGTCATGAACACCTCTCCTTTTCGTGATTCACCATTTCTTTATGTAGTAGTGAATACATTATGTTTTCAGCAAATACAGAAACTACCGAATTATATTACCTGTTGGGGGAGAAGATTACAGTTTTATCGCGCTATTCGCGGGCAGTAAGCCCCCTATCTCAAGGTTCTGAGAAGTCAAAGAAGATAGCTGGGAGATAACTATCAATAAAAGCGATTTTTTGTAAATAAATACATTAAATTTCTGCCTATTTTTATTCACCACGACTTGCTTCTATTCATACAATATCTTGACTAAATAAACACCCAACTTACACACATACAGCTCTGGCTTAAGCAAGGAGGGTTATACCAATTGAAGGAAAAAGAATATCAATCTAAACCGTTGCTCACAAAAAGAGAAAGAGAAGTGTTTGAGTTACTCGTTCAAGATAAAACAACAAAAGAAATTGCAAGTGAACTTTTTATTAGTGAAAAAACCGTACGTAACCACATTTCAAATGCAATGCAAAAGCTAGGAGTTAAGGGACGCTCACAAGCAGTTGTCGAGCTCCTTCGTATGGGAGAACTTGAACTATAAAGAATGAAGCCGGCTTTCATGTAAAGAAAAGCCGGTTATTTTTGTATCTTGCAAATTACTAGGAAAAGGAGGAAAATAAAAAGGTCTATTCATGTACATAAGGTGAACCTTCTATTATTCTATGAATGAGTGCGCTGTTTTGAAATGTACAGTTAGATTATGAAAGAGAAAACGGGGCGATTGTTTTGAATAGAGCGATTGGTGTAATTGATTCAGGTGTTGGTGGTTTAACAGTAGCGAAAGAATTAATTCGGCAATTACCGAAAGAGCGAATTATATATTTAGGAGATACAGCACGTTGCCCGTATGGTCCGCGATCTCGTGAAGAAGTAAGACAATTTACATGGGAAATGACAGAACATTTACTAGCGCAGGATATTAAGATGCTCGTAATTGCTTGTAATACTGCAGCGGCAGTTGTGCTTGAAGAAATGCAAAAGAAATTATCTATTCCGGTTGTGGGTGTCATTCACCCGGGTGCACGTACTGCACTGAAAGTGACAAAAACATACCATGTGGGTGTAATTGGAACGATTGGAACAGTGAAAAGCGGTGCGTATGAATACGCGTTAAAATCGATTAACAACCGCGTATTAGTAGAGAGTTTATCTTGCCCGCCGTTTGTTGAGCTTGTAGAAAGCGGAATTTTTGAGAGTGAAATGGCATACGAAGTGGTAAGCGAAACATTGCAACCATTGAAGAAAACAGAAATTGATACATTAATTTTAGGGTGTACGCATTATCCGATTTTAGGACCAGTTATTGGGCGGGTTATGGGTGATTCTGTACAATTGATTAGTTCAGGTGATGAAACAGCTCGTGAAGTAAGTACGATTTTGTATCATAGTAAGATGCTGCATGATATAGAAGAGCAAAGTGATCATCTGTTCTTAACAACAGGAGAAATTGATGTGTTTAAAGAAATTGCTTCGAAGTGGTTCGGACAACCAATTGAGAACGTGAAGCATATCGTTTTATAAAGTAGCCATTAAGTGAAGAAGAATATATATCCAAATTGAAAAACTAACATAAAACCTCTTTTTTAGGGGAGGACAAGAGCGTCTGGCCGCGCGTAGTAGCGGTCAGGGCCTTTTCTTGCCACATGCCAGGTTTTAAACAAAAGCAGCAGGCCGGTAGCGGGCATGTTGTATTCTGCATAGCAGCAATTTATGTGTTAAAAATCAAAGTGGATTTATACATAGAAAGACCATCCTTATTCAATGGGTATTTGCATAAGGATGGTCTTTTTTGACTGAAAATCATAGTGTAAAGTGAATGAGCCCATGCAAGATAAACGCTTTACTGTTCATAAGAGCTGTAACTTCTGATGGAAGTTTTACTTTATAAGTTGTGGAAGAACATCTGTTAGTTCTTGTTTGATTCGTTTTGCAAATGCTGGATGTTTACCTGAAGTAGATATACTTACAATATACTCATTATTTCGAATAACGGCAGGTGTGTGAAAAGATGATTGTGTGCCATCGCTTACGATATTAACCCACTGAAAGTCATGCGCTGCTTGTTTGACCATCATATTTACATCATGATGATTTGTTGCGGCATAAATGAGATGAGCATCTTTTATATCTTCATCTGTAAATGTTTTTTGTTTCCATGTAATATAGGAGAGTTTCCTCATTTCCTCACAAATATCTGGACTCACTACAGTAACAATAGCTCCTGTATCTTGTAATCCACACGCTTTTCGGTAGGCAATTTTGCCGCCTCCGATAATGACAACACGCTTGCCTTGCAGATTACATACAAGGGGATATAAGTTACACATGTACATATGCCTCCATTCGTTCTAATAATGCGGACTTCATGTAGGGATCAAATTGAAGGCAGTTGCATGTTGTAACGTTCGTGTATGTGTGTGCATGGCGCTCAATTTTCCGAAGTAATAATCCGGTAAAGAGAAGGTATGGCATGACGTATACATGTTGAGCTGATGAGGCTAAACCGTCGAGTCTTTCAGTAAAAGAAGGTGTTCCCTTTGTTAAAAAAGAGCAGGAAACGGGCATGCAAAGTTTTTGTTCAATTGCTGATCCGATTTGCTGTAATTCATATATAGGCTGAGGATCACTACTGCCTCGGCCTACGATTAGGATTTCACTATCTTGTATAGGTATGGCTTCACGTATTCTTTTGATTACAAGTTCAATCATGAGCGGGTGTGTACTAAAGGGTGGTACAATTGAAAATGTAATATGTGGATAGCGCTTTTTCATTTGCTCAATTTCGAAAGGGACGTCACGTTTATAATGAGCTGCTGCAAATAATAAAACTGGGACAAGTAAAATCTCAGTTGCTCCGTCTAGAATTGCTTCTGTAATCGCATCTTGGACAGTTGGTATTGTAAGTTCAAGAAAGCCGATTTTTTGGATATTTTCACTCCGCTCCTTTATAACGGACTGGACAAAGTGGATGAATTGCTCATTGCCTGCTTGTAATCGACTGCCGTGCCCGATATAAACAATCCCTTTCATTGTGCTGCCACTTCTTTCTCATTAAAAATAGCTTGTAACTCATAATCGATGTTCTGGAATCCGATTTTATTTGCGTACTGTAAAGTTAGTTCATCTGTATACGAGAACGGTAAATTGAAAATATGCATGAAACCAAGGCGTTTAACCTCTGCTATAAATGTATCAATTGCGGCGCGCCCTTCAAATACAATGCCATCCCATGTGAATTCAGAGAGCATACGTGTATGAATTTCGTCAAAACGATGATCTATTTTATATTCATGTGTCATTATATAAGAGCCAGGGCCGATTTTTTCTTGAATGACAGCAATTCGGTTAATATTTCGTCCTAGATACACAGTTGGTTTTGTAGAAAACCTTGCTTGTTCACTGAAGAGTCCATATTGCATAAGTGCTTCCTTGGCAGCATGATTCATATGCTGGAGAACTCCTTGTAAGGAACGGATATCTTTCCGATGCTGTGCGCATGATTGTAACAAGATTGCTACGCTTTCGGCTGAACAGAAAACGAGACGCTTGGCATCAAATATTTCACGGAGTTGTTCCTGTGTTAAAGTGTAATCTTGTTTTTGGAAAGTTGGAATTTGATATGTTTCTGCTCCAGCTTCTTGTAATTTTTTCTCTGCTTTACTTGTTTTATTTGATGAAGAGGCAAGTAAAACTTTTTTTCCGTGTAATGGTTTACGTTCTTTCCAAGCGATTTGTTTTCGTAAGGATACGACATCCCCAACAATTGTCATGGAAGGATTTGAAATGTGTTCCTTGTTGACGATATCAACAATTGTGGACAGTGTACCTGTAACGACTCGCTGTCTTCCGGTTGTACCCCATTCGATGACTGCTACTGGTGTATCTTTTTTCTTTCCGGTTTGCAGTAAGTTTTCGCAAATGGTTGGTAAGTTTTTAATGCCCATGTAAAAGGCAACAGTATCACTATTTAAGAGTGAGTTGTAGTTGACATGATCCTGAATCGGTCCCTTTGTATGACCAGTTAATAATGTCACGCTATTACTGTAGTCGCGATGGGTGAGAGGGATGCCGGCATACGCGCTAGCGGCGATGCTAGATGTAATACCTGGTACAATCTCATATGGAATGTTTTCTGCTGCTAAAGCAGCTGCTTCTTCGCCAACTCGGCCAAAGATAGAGGGATCTCCGCCTTTTAATCGGACAACAGTCTTACCTTCTTTGGCAGATTGAAGTAAATGAGCGTTAATCATTTCTTGGCGCATAATATGATTTGTTGGCATTTTTCCGCAATAGACAAGTTCGCATGTTGACTTTGTATAGCGAAGTAAATTTTGATTCAATAAGCGGTCATATAAAACAATATCTGCTTTTTGTAAGCACTCTATTGCTTTTTTTGTAATAAGCCCTTCATCACCAGGTCCTGCACCAACTAAATATACGTATCCGTTCATCTCTACACCTCATCTGTTTTTACTGGAAAGGAAGCCGAGAAGAGGCTCCCTTATATAAGTTACATGTATATATAAATATCGCCATCAATAATTTGTACTTCATATGTTTGAATACAGCCGTCATCAGGTTTTTGTACTTCACCTGTTAGTAATGAAATTTTCCAATCGTGCAACGGACAAAAGACAAATTCGCCAGAAACAATCCCTTCTGCTAATGGGCCATTTTTATGAGGACACCGATTTTCTACAGCGCGGATGTCGCCGTTTGCAAGGCGAAATAAGGCAATAGACATGTCCTTTATGTGTACTTCCTTACCGATTTGTACAGGAAGATCTGCGGCAGGCATAATTTTTATTTTTTCTTTCGTTTGTAACATATGAATCGCTCCTTATTTTACAATCTCTACTTCATACATCGTTTTTAGTGATTGTGTTTCTAGTGCTTGTCCCCAAGCTTCTTCATAGGTATTTCGTGCTGTTTGGAAGCGTTCATTTAATTTAGCGATCATACTTTCATCATGCAGCACTTCTTTTATTTGATGTAAACCTATTCGTTCTACCCAAGGAGCTGTGCGTTCGCCGTAAATACCAGTTTCACGATAGTATTGTACGTACGCTGTGGCGATGCGAATTACATCTTCTTCCGAAGGGACAATCATTACAAAATCAGCTTCACGTACTTCTGTACCGCCGTTACCTCCGATATAAAGCTGGAAGCCATTTTCAACACAAACGACGCCAAAGTCTTTCGTTAATGCTTCTGCGCAGTTGCGCGGACAACCTGTTACACCCATTTTCATTTTATGTGGTGTATCTACCATTTCTAATGACTGCTCAAGCAACATGCCAAGTCCTAATGAATCTTTTGTACCGAAGCGGCAGAAGCGGGATCCGACGCATGATTTTACATTGCGAAGAGACTTCGAATAGGCGTAGCCAGAATTCATATCAAGATCAGCCCACACTTTTGGTAAATCTTCTTTTTTAACACCATATAAACCGATGCGACTTGCACCTGTTATTTTTACGAGCGGGACGTCGTATTTCTTCGCAACTTCTGCGATTTTCATTAAATCATCTGCTGTTGTAACGCCGCCGTACATACGTGGAATAACAGAAAATGTTCCATCATGTTGAATATTGCCATTCATTCTTTCGTTAACGAAGCGAGATGCTTTATCATCGGCGTATTCTTCTGGACAAATCATACGTAAATAGTAATTTAATGCAGGACGGCATTTTGAACAACCTTCTTCGTGCGAGAAGTTAAGGACGTTTCGTACTTCTTTCGGTGACTTTAAGCCTTTTTCGTGAATTGCTGCTACAACTTCATCGCGAGATAATGTTGTGCACCCGCACATACCTGTAATTTGGACAGAAGCATCAAAGTTATCTCCAAGTGTATGAGATAAAATTTGTTCAACAACTGGGCGACATTTACCGCAGGATCCTGCTGCTTTTGTACACCCTTTTACTTCTTCAAATGTCGTTAAGTGTTGTTCTAAAATAGCGTGAACAATCGTTCCTTTTGTGACGCCATTACATCCGCAAACAGTTTCATCAGCACTCATACTTGCAACGTCAAGTCCGTTATCTTCACCAGCTTTATGAAGAAGAGAAGCAGGTGTGTATTCTTGTATATCTTCTTCCTTTTTTAACATGCTGAAGAGGCGTGTGCCATCAGTTGTATCACCATATAAAACAACACCAACAACTTTATTGTCCCGGATGAGTACCTTTTTATAGGAACGCGTACATTCGTCGAAAATGGAGATTGCTTTTGTGACATCATCTTCATAAATTTGACCAGCGGAGAATAAATCGCATCCTGCAACTTTCAGTTGTGTACCGACGATGCTGCCAGTATATCCATCTGTTTGTGTACTTGTAATGTGTTTTGCTAATATAGCACCTTGTTCATAAAGTGGTGCAACAAGTCCATATGCAATCCCGTCATGTTCTGCGCATTCTCCAACTGCATATATTGCTTCATCATTTGTTTGCATATAGTCATTGACTACAACACCACGGTTTACAATTAAACCAGCATCTTTTGCTAATTGTGTATTCGGACGTATTCCAACAGCCATCACAATTAAATCGCATGTTACAATATCGCCATCTGCAAATTGAATGCCCTCAACGTGGTTTGTACCAAGAATTTTTACTGTTTTCTTTTCCATAAGGAACTTCATACCTTGTGATTCTAAATCTTCACGTAGTAGTGAAGATGCCTTAGCATCGAGTTGTTGTTCCATTAAGTGCGGCATTAAATGAACAACATGCACGTCCATTCCTAAGTCAATAAGCCCTCGTGCGGCTTCTAAACCAAGTAATCCGCCGCCAATAACAACAGCTTTTTTATATTGCTTAGCGGTATCCATCATAAATTGTGTATCTTCAATTGTGCGAAAACCTGTTACACCAGGAAGATTTGCACCCTCTACAGGTAAAATAAAAGCACTGGATCCTGTTGCGATAATGAGTTTGTCGTACATAACAAGACGATTCTTTTCTGTAACAATGACTTGTTCTTTCCGATCGATTTGCATTACTTTTTCATTTGTATACAACGTAATATCATTTTCTTCGTACCAACTGTATTCGTTCATAATGATATCTTGTATATTTGTTTTTCCTTGTAGGACGTGGGAGAGCATAATGCGATTGTAGTTTGGATGTGGTTCGTCTCCAAAAATGGTAATGTCGTATAAGGTATCGTTTTGTTTTAAAATTTCTTCGATGCAGCGTATTCCAGCCATACCATTCCCGATCATGACTAAACGTGTTTTCATATTCATTTCCCTTCTTTTTTGTGAAATGTTTAACAAACTTTTATGCTTGTATTATAAAAGTTTTGGGAAATAAGGAGATGTGATATTTATCACAATTTTGGGGGATTCATAAATTGTTCAAATTTGTACAGTATTTGATCTTCATAGTCTTCTCTGCTTTAAGAGGATGCTTTGATTAATAGAAGCAAGATTTTGAAGAAATATAAATCCATTTTGATTTTTCAACATCTTTGTCTAGCTCTGCCTCCTAAGCCCTCATGTCTAAGAACCTTCCACACGAGAAGGTTCTTAGACATGAGGGCTTAAACAGTCGGCTCCGCTTTTCTTTATAAGTTGCGGTTATGTAAAACAAAAAGTGACCTGCACTCGTTTTCTCTCTTTGTTTTACCGTCGTACGTAGCAGGAAAAGACCCTGGCCGCTTCTATGCATGACCAGATACTCTCTTCTCTAAAAAGAAAGGGGGGTGTGTCCGTTTTTAAAATTGTATGTAACATACAATTTTGTATAGGTCTTTTTTAAAAGATAAGTTGTCATTGCTTGTTCTAAAGTGGGGACCAGGCTCGTATACATATAGTACAAACTTAGATTTTTTAGGAGGAAAGCGTATGCCTAAATCGACTTTCAAATGGCTTGTTTGTGCTACATTAAGTACAGTTTTATTAGCAGGGTGTGGCTTGTTTAGTAAGGAAAAAGGGACAGAGCAAATTGATCCGCCTAAGAAAGTAACATATACGGATGGTGAGAAGAAAGAAACTGCGAAACAAGGGCAAACGAAAAAATTAGATTTATATCTTGTAGATAAAAATGGTTATGTTGTGCCGCAAACGGTACAGTTACCTGCTCCGAAAGATAACGCGGTGATTAAGCAGTCATTACAATATTTAGTGAAAGACGGACCGGTAACAAATGTATTGCCAAATGGATTTCAAGCTGTGCTCCCAGCAGGCACAGAAATGACAGTTGATGTGAAAAAAGACGGGACTGCAGTTGTTGATTTTTCAAAAGAACTAAAAAGCTATAAAAAAGAAGAAGAACGCCGCATTGTAGAAGCAGTTACTTGGACATTAACGCAGTTTAAAGAAGTAAAGAATGTGAAGTTCAGCATGAATGGGCAAGATTTAGCGAAAATGCCTGTTGCTGGTACGCCGATTGGTAATGGGTTAAGCCGAGCAAACGGCATTAACTTTGATGATGAGCAAGTTGCTGATCTTGCAAATACAAAACCAATTACGCTCTATTTCTTGGCGCAAAGTAATAAGCAAACTTATTACGTGCCAGTAACACGCCGCGTTGCAGAAGGGAAGGAAAACGAAGTAGCAACAATTGTAAAAGAACTTGTGAAAGGACCGTCACATAAGTCGGCATTAACATATGATTTTAATCCGGGTGTGAAGTTAATCAATGAACCAAAACTTGAAAAAGGGACATTGACATTGAACTTTAATGAAAATATTTATGCGAATAAAGATAAAAGTAGGATTTCTAACTATGTACTACAGTCGCTTGTATTATCTGTAACAGAAAAACAAGGTGTGGAAAATGTGTCCATTCAAGTGGATGGAAAGGCGAATCTTGTTACAGAAAAAGGCGATAAATTAATAAAACCGGTTGCTCGTCCACAAAACGTGAATACAGGTGGTTTTTAAACAGAAATAATTTGATATACTTAATGTAGGAAGAGAAGGGGAATACATCTAATTCTCCTTCTTTTATTGTGATACATAACATAAATTTTTAATGGGCTATACTAACAAGTAGTAGTTACAAGGGGGTTATTTTTTATGCGAGTAGATGGTAGACAAGCATCAGAGCTGCGCCGTATACATATTCATACGAATTATTTAAAACATCCAGAAGGATCGGTATTAATTGAAGTTGGTGATACAAAGGTTATTTGTACAGCAACAATTGAAGATCGAGTTCCTCCGTTTATGAGAGGTGAAGGAAAAGGGTGGGTTACAGCAGAGTATTCCATGATTCCTCGTGCAACAGAACAGCGTACCATTCGTGAATCAAGTAAGGGGAAAGTAACGGGACGTACAATGGAAATTCAACGTTTAATTGGACGAGCATTGCGTGCTGTTGTTGATTTAGAAGCACTTGGTGAAAAAACAATTTGGATTGACTGTGATGTAATTCAAGCTGACGGCGGAACGCGAACAGCTTCTATTACTGGTGCGTATGTAGCGATGGTATTAGCGTTTGAGAAGCTTGTGGCAGCAGGGAAAGTATCGAAACTTCCAGTGAAAGATTTCTTGGCGGCAACGTCTGTTGGAATCGTTGATGAGCATGGCATTGTATTAGATTTAAATTATGCAGAAGATTCTAAGGCGAATGTTGATATGAATGTCATTATGACAGGAAAAGGACACTTTGTTGAAGTGCAAGGTACAGGAGAAGAAGCGACATTTAGCCGCGGTGAATTGAACGAGTTGCTTGATGTAGCAGAACAAGGGATTTTACAGCTTGTTGAAATGCAAAAAGAAGCATTAGGTGATATTGTAACTCATATGGAATAGAGGTGGAAAGTATGAAGCAAGTTGTCGTAGCGACAAAGAATGCCGGGAAAGTACGTGAATTTGCCGAGCTATTTGAAAAGTTTGATTTAGAAGTAAAATCACTTTATGATTTTCCTCATATTGAAGAAGTAGAGGAAACGGGTGAAACGTTTGAAGAAAACGCGATTTTAAAGGCGGAACATCTGTGTAAACAGCTAGGTGAAATTGTCATTGCAGATGATTCTGGTTTAATTGTAGATGCTTTGCAGGGGAAACCAGGTGTTCACTCTGCTCGTTATGCAGGTGAGGAAAAGAATGATCAAGCTAACATTCAAAAAGTGTTAGACGGATTAAAGGATGTTCCAATGGAGAAGCGTACAGCGCGTTTTTATTGCGCATTAGCTGTTGCATTTCCGCAAGAAGATAAAAAACCATTGATTGTAAATGGAACGTGTGAAGGAAAGATTTTAGAACAGCAGCGCGGGGAAAATGGATTTGGGTATGATCCCATTTTCTATGTAGAAGAATACAAAAGCGCAATGGCAGAATTGTCGTCGGATGAGAAAAATAAAATTAGTCATCGCGGACGCGCGCTTCGTAAATTAGAAGAAAAAATTCCAGTTTGGTTTTTAGGCGAAGAATAAAGTGAAACTTCCATCAGTGGGGGCTTCATCCCCCGTTGATGGAAAGCCCGACCAATCGGGATTTTACGGGCAGTTGTCCCCCGCCCATCTTTTTTGATTCTCTCTGAATATTGAGGTGGGGGTCTTATTGCCCACGAATAGCGGGATAATAAGGGAGCGAAACTGATGAAGGCGTTAATTGTGAGCGACAGTCACGGTTCTGTGAAAGAGCTAAAGCAATTAAAAGAGCAGTACGAGGGAAACGTAGATGTGATGATTCATTGCGGTGATTCGGAATTAACATCGCAGCACGTTGAACTAGAAGGGTTTCATGTAGTGAAAGGAAACTGTGATTTTGCCTTTGACTTTCCAAATGACATCATCACAGAAGTACAACATACACGTTTTCTCGTCACACATGGACATTTATACAATATTAAAATGACACTGCAAACACTTTTATATCGCGCGAAAGAAGCTGAGGTAAATGTCGTTTGCTTCGGTCATTCGCATATATTAGGAGCAGAAATCATAGACGATATTTTGTTTATCAATCCAGGAAGTATTCTTTTGCCGCGTTCGCGAAGAGAAAAAACATTTGCTGTACTCGAAATACAAGAAGGTCAAATAGACATACGTTTCCTTACTTTAGAAGGTGTAACTGTAGCACAAAAAACGTTTCAAATAGGGTGAAAAGAATTTTTTCACTCTATTTGAAAAAAATGTTGACTTTAATTATCATCGATAATATAATGAATATTGTCGATGAGGCATTAGAAAAAATTTCATATCATGCGGGTGTAGTTTAGTGGTAAAACAAGAGCCTTCCAAGCTCTGGTCGAGAGTTCGATTCTCTTCACCCGCTCCATGTCCCAGTAGCTCAGCAGGATAGAGCAACGGCCTTCTAAGCCGTCGGTCGGGAGTTCGAATCTCTCCTGGGACGCTACAGAGAAGTGCATGAGTGCACTTCTTTTTTTTATACCCCTTACATCGTTTAGTTAAATGGTGTAGGGGGTTTTGTCTTGCTCAAAAGAAATAAAGGAATATATAATCTGTAACCTGCTTTAACTTTTGACTATGTTAAAAGTTAGAGCAGGTTATTTGAATAAGGAATAGAATATTTAAATGAGAAGATTTTGTAGTTTGTAAAGAGATAAATAAGTGAAAAAATCTTTAGTTGTAACAACGGTTATGATAATAGGGATTTTTAGAGCATGGTGGTGATTGCTTATAAGGTAATCACTTTTGTTATTATATCTAAATAGTCAAAGGAGGCGGTGGAATAAAAATATGCTAGGTAACTACGGTGGAATGTTAATAGAGCATACGGATTTATTCTTAGTTCATTGTCCTAGATGTAATAGTTGTGCGAGGGTTTTTACTCCAGATAACGCAAAAGGAAAAGATGAGCCTAGATATATAGGTCATGAATCTAAACGGTTATTATGTAGTAAATGTGGATTAACAAAAGACATTCATCCTAAAAGAAGATGGGATAATTTGTGGGCATTTAACCATGAATTATTCAATGAAAAACATGGTGTTGATTGGTACTTTGGTTTACCTTTATATTTGCAAAGGGAATGTTGTGGTCGTAAGCTTTGGTTCTTTAATCTCGAACATCTTCATCGTGTAGAAGATTATGTTCAGAAACGTTTAAGACCATTTAGACCATATTATTTAAGCGTCGAGAGTAGGCTACCAAAATGGATGAAACTTTCAAAGAATAGAAATGAGATTCTTAAGACAATAGAAAAGTTGAAGTATACGATTTAATTTAGATTGTGAGGAGAGACTGGTGTTTTAAATTGATTTTTCTGAAATGAAAAAGACACAAAAGAAACTTCCTTGAAAGCAGAATTTCAAGAAAAATTTAAACTACATAGTGAATAGTCTTTTTTGAATTATTCCAATTGTTGTTGTCAAGATGATACGTTTAGTGATATTTATGCCGAGTTAGTGGAATATGATGATTTTGTAGCAGGGTTAGTATCGAGTTTCTTGGATGGAAGAAAGATTAAGTGGAATTTATTTAAAAAAGTACATTCAAAAACAGAGATAGTTGGCAAGAGCTTTTTGGCTACAGTAGGAGACTAGAGGGCCTTTTGGAAGTGCTTGAAGAAAACAATACTTAATACGTCTTATAGAACTGACAGATTAATATAGAAAAAAGAGGAAAGCGGCCGCAAAGACTGCTTTCCTTTTTCGTGATGTACATTAATTGTTAATAAACTTCTCAAATACAAATCCGAAATCTTTTACATTGTATTGTTTCTTCGTATCAACAAGCCAGTTGAATGCAATCTGATTAATTTCTTTAAACTGTGCTGCAAGATCTAATTCAGCATTTCTTACATTACTTAATGTAGAAGATGCCATTTCCAGGCTTTTATGTGCGTATTGCGTTGCGATGTCATTTTCGTGAGTAATTTCAGCGATTTTTAGAAGTGCTTTATATAAATCTTTTACTTCTTCAATATGTTTTTTATGTATATCAATGGAGTAATGCTCCCCGCCCATAGTAAATTTAAGTTCAATATCTAAATCGACAGTACCAGCCGTTTCGAGCAGGACGTTAGAAATTTTATGAGTGTTGTATTTATAACGGCGAAGTGTACGTTTCTTACTTACGGCACTCGTTCCGTCAACGTGAATAAGAGCTGTATTTGTAAAGCAATATTCGTCTGTTTTTGATTTGATTAAAAAATAAATTTTTTCATTTTCTTCATGCATGACATAATCATCAGCATCTACTTTATCGTAATCAGCAAGGGTAATGACGGTTCCAATATCACTTAAGCCAAGCATATCAGCTGCTACTTTTTTGAACATAGTGAATCATCCTTTCGTTATTAATTTCAGAATAATCGCAATAGTATTATATCATTTATGCAGAAAGAAATGTTAAATATAAGAAGGAAGAAACGAACGGTGAAATGAAACTTTATAGTGTATATTGTCCTCAAACCGATTTATGTTATTATTTCAATCCTAAAGTCTTTCGGAAATCAATTAATTTAAGAGTTAAAGCTCCTAAAAATTATCAAGAAAAGAATATAAATTTTGCAGATGAATATAGGGAAATACCATAAAACTCCCCCAGTGTATGTTAACTGAGGTGGTATTTTTTGAGAAATCTTACAATTCTGTAAGGTATATGTAAGGTAGTTCGATGGTAACTATTTTTAAACATTTTATAATAAAGGTAACAAAGACGAATCGAGGAGGAAAAAATGATGAAAGGATTAGCTGTAGCAGCTTTAACGATTGCTTTTGGAGTTATTGCGTATGATAAACTGACTCACATGATTGAGGTTGTAAAACAGTTAATAGCATAAATACAGACTTAAGGGGACAGAGAATGGAATGGCTATTAGGAATGATTGGAGTTTGTAGTGTAATCTTATTATTCATGTTTCCAAGTGGATTATTAAGCTCAAGTGTAAGTATATTTTTCATCTGTTTAATCATCGGTACAATCATAATTATTATGTTGTTAATGAAGCGTAGTAAGCTTATTGTCTTTTTTAGCATCATCGTGATGACGTTTATTGTTCTTCAAATGATAACCCTCTTTATATACCCTACTATTATAAAAGCTTTCCATTAGACTCTCCGCATCGGCAGCAGAGAGTTTTTTGTTTTATTTATGAAATTTCTGCTTTCATATTTCCCGCTGATATGTTCAATCTTTTGTATAACAGAAATCGGCATTTTCTCAATAAAAACGAACAGATGTCAATTATTGTGTTCCGAACTGTCATTTGTTATATTAACTTTAAAGTGTATTGAAAATCTAAAAAAAGAGGCGAGCGTATGGATAAAAAAGAAAGTACGGTCGTATTGTTTCCGCAATTGTCAGCGCGATTTACCGATGAAGGATTTATTGCATTGCGCGAGCGTCGGTTTGAAGATGCGTTAAAAAACTTCGAAATGTTGCGCCAATACGGTGCGCAGACAGAGCAATCAGAATTAGCTTCAGTTATTTGTTTGCTAGAATTAAAGGAAATGAAAGAAGCAAAAGAGCGATGCGAGAAATTGCTTGAAACAGGTGAGTTCTTATTTCAAGATATTCTCGAAACGTATATTACGATTTTAGTGCAAATAAATGATTATGAAGGTATTATTGAAACGGTTCAGTCTGTTTTGCAAACGAAAGAAATAACAGTAGAGCAAAAGGAAAAGTTAGCACAACTTGCTTTGTTTGCAAAGAGTATGCTAGAGAGTGAAGAAGTAGTAGAGATAGATGACGGTTTATCTTTTGATGAACCTGCGTTTGTGGATGCCTTGCTGACTGGTGACTACGGGGAGCAACTGCGCGCGGTGAATCGTCTTGCGACTAAACATGTCGAGAAGGCGTTGCCGACGTTGCGTACATTTTTATTAGATGAAACGAAACACCCGTATATTAAAACTTCTATCTTATACGCATTGATGGAATTTGGAATGCAAGAAAAGATAGATGTAGAAAAATTTGGTGAGATAATAACAGTTATACCGGCTAATTTGGCTTATAATCAATATGATACAGGAGAAGTGTTACATATATTATCTGAACGATTAGAGCATGATAATCCATCGATGTATGGGGCAATGATTACATATTGGAAAGAAATGCAGACAAGTCTCTTCCCGTTTCCTCTATTAACGGACAAAGACGAGTTATGGGCAGCTGTTTTAGAGAGAGTTGGAAGGAAGCGCTTTGGAATGCCAATCGATGAAGAAAAGCTTCTTCGTGAATATGATATTACACTGGAAGAATACCATATTGCATATCAGTGGTTTTTACGTATTGAGAAAGAAGGGTTTATGCCAGTATAATGAAAAAGAATGTTTCAGTTATTGAAACGAGAGTATTCTATGTTATAATGTAAGGGTTGCAAAAGGCTTAAATCTGCCTTTTTATAAGAGAATAGAAACAAATATTCTCTTACTTATATGTTTCATATTATTCTCGAACAAAATATACCGTATTTGTCTTTTGGGCAAATAGTAGATTGAGAAGTATATGTCCCAAGTTTTTTATAGTGGATAGAAGGCTGAATTTATCAGTTTGCGTTTGTTGTTTCTTTTTGAGAAACGATAAAGGCCTCGATCTCTAAAGGTATGTGCATACATTATTATAGTTGGAGGGAAAGAATAAATGGCTGCAAAATGGGAAAAATTAGAAGGGAACGTTGGCGTTTTAACAATTGAAGTTGATGCGAAAGAAGTAAACAACTCTTTAGACGCTGCGTTCAAAAAAGTAGTAAAAACAATTAATGTACCGGGCTTCCGTAAAGGGAAAATGCCTCGTCCGCTATTCGAACAACGCTTCGGTGTAGAATCTTTATACCAAGATGCTTTAGATATCATCTTACCAAAAGCATACGGAGAAGCAATCGATGAAACGGGTATCTTCCCAGTTGCTCATCCTGAAATCGACATCGAGAAATTCGAAAAAGGTCAAAACTTAATTTTCACTGCAAAAGTTACTGTAAAACCTGAAGTGAAATTAGGCGAATACAAAGGCTTAACAGTAGAGAAAATGGATGCTACTGTAACTGACGAAGATGTAGAGAATGAATTAACATCTTTACAAGAGCGTCAAGCTGAGCTTGTAGTGAAAGAAGAAGGTACTGTAGCAAACGGTGATACAGCTGTAATCGACTTCGAAGGTTTCGTTGATGGCGAAGCATTTGAAGGCGGAAAAGGCGAAAACTACTCTTTAGCAATCGGTTCTGGCACATTCATTCCAGGCTTTGAAGAGCAATTAGTTGGTCTAAAAGCTGGCGAACAAAAAGACGTGGAAGTATCATTCCCAGAAGAATACCATGCAGCTGAACTAGCTGGTAAACCAGCTACATTTAAAGTAACAATTCATGAAATTAAAGTGAAAGAACTTCCTGCTTTAGATGATGAGTTCGCGAAAGATGCAAACGAAGAAGTTGCAACTCTTGATGAGTTAAAAGCAAAAATTCGTGAAAACTTAGAAGTAAGCAAAAAGCAAGAAGCTGAACACAAAGTTCGTGATGAAGTAGTAGAAAAAGCTTCTGCAAATGCAGAAATCGATATTCCAGAAGCTATGATCGAAACTGAGTTAGATCGTATGGTTCGCGAATTCGAACAACGCTTAAGCTACCAAGGCATGAACTTAGAACTTTACTACCAATTCACAGGTACTGATGAAGAGAAATTAAAAGGACAAATGAAAGAAGACGCTGCAAAACGCGTAACAACTAACCTTGTTCTTGAAGCAATCATCAAAGCTGAAAACATTGAAGCAACAGATGAAGAAGTAAATGCAGAAATTGAAAAAATGGCTGAAATGTACAACATGCCAGTAGACGCTGTGAAACAAGCTCTTGGTAACGTTGAAGGTGTAAAAGAAGATCTTCAAGTTCGTAAAGCAGTAGATTTCTTAGTAGATAACAGCAAGACTGCATAATAAAATAACAAGGCGCGACATTGCTCGTGCCTTGTTTTATAAATATAAATATATTTGTAAAACATTTTGTTATGAAGAAGGAAATGATTCTTCAAAAGTCGAATATACATATTTCAAAAGTTTTAAAAATTTTTATTTGTACATAACTAACTATATTATTTGTATTTCTCGCCACGTAGTGACATAATATGTATTTACATACGATACATTTATCGTGTACATACGAAGGCAAGGTTTTAGCACTTTGTAAGGGGTGTGAAAATATGTTTAAATTTAATGATGAGAAAGGACAATTAAAATGTTCTTTCTGTGGTAAAACACAAACGCAAGTTCGAAAACTTGTGGCAGGTCCTGGGGTTTACATTTGTGATGAATGTATAGAGCTTTGCACAGAAATCGTGCAAGAGGAGCTTGCAAAAGATGAAGAAGTAGAATTCAAAGATGTACCGAAGCCGGTAGAAATTCGTGAAATTTTGGATGAATATGTAATCGGACAAGATCAAGCGAAGAAAGCATTAGCGGTAGCGGTATATAACCATTACAAGCGCATTAATTCTAGCAGCAAAATTGATGATGTAGAATTAGCGAAAAGTAATATTTCTTTAATTGGGCCAACAGGTAGCGGTAAAACGTTATTAGCTCAAACATTAGCGCGTATTTTAAATGTTCCATTTGCAATTGCTGATGCAACATCTTTAACGGAAGCTGGATACGTAGGGGAAGATGTAGAAAACATCTTATTAAAACTTATTCAAGCAGCTGATTATGATGTAGAGAAAGCGGAAAAAGGAATCATTTATATTGACGAAATTGATAAAGTGGCTCGTAAGTCAGAAAATCCGTCAATTACGCGTGACGTATCTGGTGAGGGTGTGCAACAGGCACTTCTTAAAATTTTAGAAGGAACTGTAGCGAGCGTTCCGCCTCAAGGTGGTCGTAAGCATCCACATCAAGAGTTTATTCAAATCGATACGACAAACATTTTATTCATTTGTGGCGGTGCATTTGATGGTATTGAACCAATCATTAAACGCCGTCTTGGTGAAAAAGTGATTGGCTTCGGTTCTGAGAAGAAAAATGCTGATGTAACAGAAAAGCATGTTTTATCGCATGTATTGCCAGAAGATTTATTAAAATTTGGATTAATTCCAGAATTTATTGGTCGTCTTCCGGTTATTGCGAACTTAGAGCCACTTGATGAAGATGCTCTTGTTGACATCTTAACAAAGCCGAAAAATGCGCTTGTGAAGCAGTTCCAAAAGTTATTGGAGCTTGATGATGTTGCATTAGAGTTTGAAGAAGAAGCTCTTGTTGAAATTGCCAAAAAAGCAATTGAACGTAAAACAGGTGCACGTGGACTTCGTTCTATTATTGAAGGTCTTATGTTAGATGTGATGTTTGAACTTCCATCTCGTAAGGACATTGAAAAATGTGTAATTTCAAAAGAAACAGTAACAGAAAATGCCGCGCCAAAATTAGTGCTTCAAGATGGTACTGTACTTGAGCAAGATACAAAAACATCTGCATAAATAGTGGGGGCTTTGGCCCCCATTATTTATGCAATGGAATATAAACGATAGAAACAGCAATTATATAATTGCTGTTTCTTCTTATGTTTAGCGTGTTTCCTCCCAGGGGATACTAATGAGTAAAACATAGCGGGAGGAAATGAATATGAGCTGGACAAATATTTTTTTAATCGTTCAACTTGTCTTTGGTGTAATTGTCGGATTATATTTTTGGCACTTACTCCGAAACCAGCGAACGCAAAAAGTTTCAATCGATAGAGAATCAAAGAAAGAGCTAGAGCAGCTTCGGAAAATGCGGGAAATTTCGTTAACAGAACCACTTGCTGAAAAGGTTCGTCCGGCTTCGTTTGCCGATATTGTGGGGCAAGAAGATGGTATTAAATCATTAAAGGCAGCTCTATGCGGACCAAATCCGCAGCATGTCATTATATACGGACCACCAGGGGTCGGGAAAACAGCGGCGGCGCGGCTCGTATTAGAAGAAGCGAAGAAAAATATGAAGTCTCCATTTCGAATGAATGCAACATTTATTGAACTTGATGCCACAACAGCGCGGTTTGATGAACGAGGGATTGCTGATCCGTTAATCGGTTCTGTTCATGACCCGATTTATCAAGGGGCCGGTGCGATGGGACAAGCGGGTATTCCGCAACCGAAAAAAGGAGCGGTCACAGATGCGCATGGAGGTATTTTATTTATTGATGAGATTGGAGAGCTTCATCCAATTCAAATGAATAAGATGTTAAAAGTGCTTGAGGATCGCAAAGTGTTTTTGGAAAGTGCATATTATAGTGAGGAAAATTCTCTCATTCCAACGCATATACACGATATTTTCCAAAAGGGATTACCAGCTGATTTTCGTCTTGTTGGTGCGACAACACGTTCCCCAGAGGAAATTCCTCCAGCGATTCGCTCGCGTTGTTTAGAAGTCTTTTTTCGTGAATTAGATACAGAAGAGATTGAAGAGGTAGCCGAAAATGCTGCTGAAAAGGTAAGTATGGAGATGGGTAAACAAGGCGTAGAAATGATTGGAATGTACGCGCGAAATGGAAGAGAAGCCATTAACCTTGTGCAAATCTCTGCTGGAATGGCAATTAACGAAGGACGATCTTTTATAAGGGATGAAGATATTGAATGGGTGATTCATTCCAGTCAATTGACACCTAAATACGAAAAACGTATATATCCAATTCCAAGAATCGGCCTTGTAAATGGCTTAGCTGTGTATGGACCTAATACAGGGGCACTACTTGAAATAGAAGTAACAGCAATTGCGGCAAAAGAAAATGGGTCTGTTGTAGTAACGGGAATTGTTGAAGAGGAGAGTATCGGTAATCAAGCAAAATCGATTCGCCGTAAAAGTATGGCGAAAGGTTCTGTTGATAATGTTGTCACTGTCCTTCGTTCACTGGATTTATTGCCAGAAGGATATGATATACATATTAACTTTCCAGGCGGTGTTCCTATTGATGGTCCATCTGCCGGCATTGCAATTGCAACAGGTGTATATTCTGCAGTTCATCGCATGTATGTCAATAATGAAGTAGCGATGACCGGAGAGATTAGTATTCACGGGGAAATAAAACCAGTCGGCGGTGTTTATGCAAAAGTAAAAGCAGCGAAAAAGGCCGGGGTAAAGAAAGTGCTCATCCCCGCAGAAAATATGCAGCCCCTTCTTTATACAATTAAAGGTATTGAAATTGTTCCTGTCCGAAAATTAAAAGAAGTATTTGCATTAGCATGTGTACAAGAAAAAATGGAGCGAACAGGCGATACGTTGCTCTCTTTTGAGGAAGATGATGCACAATCGATTTGAAAGAAAGTGTTAGCCGATCAATCGGACTTTTAGCGACAGTTTTCGCTAAGAAGAAAGTTAAATCATTGAGATATATTCTAGGCTTCGCTTAAGTCGTCATATGCTTAAGGGAAGTCCTTTTTCTTGAACAAGAAACAGAGTATTGAGTCTCTGCGATTGCATAAGGCTTTATTGTAATATAAAATAGGGAAACAAAGATATTTATGGAGGTGCTATGTCTAATATGAATGCGAACGAAAGAATCGTGCCCCTCCTACCATTAAGAGGCGTTCTCGTATATCCGACGATGGTTCTGCATCTTGATGTAGGACGTGATAAATCGATCAAAGCGCTTGAGCAGGCGGCTATGGATGAAAATGTGATTTTTTTAGCGATGCAAAAAGACGTGAATATCGATGATCCGAAAGAAGATGATGTTTATAAAGTAGGTACGTTAGCAAAAGTGAAGCAAATGCTCAAATTGCCAAATGGGACAATGCGTATCCTTGTTGAAGGTTTACATAGAGTAGAAATGACAGAGTTCATTGAAGAAGATGATGTAATTACAGCTAACGTCCATACGTTAATTGAAGAAGAAGAAGGCGATTTAGAAGAAAAGGCGCTTATGCGTACATTAACTGAGTATTTTGAGCAATATATTAAGCTGTCCAAGAAAATTTCAGGTGAAACGTTTGCGACAGTTGTTGATGTTGATGAACCAGGTCGATTAGCTGATCTTGTATCATCACATTTGCCGCTCAAAATGAAGCAAAAGCAACAAATTTTAGAAATTACTGTAGTGAAAGAACGATTACATACGCTTATTTCTTTTATTCAAGATGAAAAAGAGTTATTAAACTTAGAAAAGAAAATTGGTCAGCAAGTGAAACGTTCTATGGAGCGTACACAAAAGGAGTACTTCTTACGTGAACAAATGAAAGCTATTCAAAAAGAGCTTGGTGATAAAGAAGGAAAAGGCGGCGAAGTAGAAGAACTTCGCGAAAAGATTGAAGAATCAGGAATGCCAGAAGAAACGAAAAAGGCAGCATTAAAAGAGCTAGATCGTTATGAGAAATTGCCGACAAGTTCAGCGGAGAGCGGTGTCATTCGCAATTATATTGATTGGTTATTATCTCTTCCTTGGATGGAGGCAACAGAAGATCGTATAGATATTGTACGTGCTGAAAATATTTTAAATGAAGAGCATTACGGACTTGAAAAAGTAAAAGAACGTGTGCTTGAATATTTAGCGGTGCAAAAGCTCACCAATTCGTTAAAAGGTCCTATTCTTTGTTTAGTTGGTCCTCCTGGGGTTGGAAAAACATCGTTAGCTCGTTCAATTGCGACATCAGTGAATCGTAATTTTGTTCGTGTATCACTTGGCGGTGTACGTGATGAATCGGAAATTCGTGGTCATCGTCGTACTTATGTCGGTGCGATGCCGGGCCGCATTATTCAGGGGATGAAAAAAGCAAAAACAATCAATCCTGTCTTTTTATTAGATGAGATTGATAAAATGTCCAATGATTTCCGCGGTGATCCTTCAGCGGCATTATTAGAGGTATTAGATCCAGAACAAAATCATAATTTTAGTGATCATTATATTGAAGAGCCGTACGATTTATCAAAAGTGATGTTTATTGCAACTGCTAATACGCTTGCAAGCATTCCAGGTCCGCTTCTTGACCGTATGGAGATCATTTCTATTGCTGGTTATACAGAACTTGAAAAAGTACATATTGCCCGTGAACATTTATTGCCGAAACAATTGAAAGAACATGGATTGAAAAAAGGAAATTTACAAGTGCGCGATGAAGCGCTTCTTGAAATCATTCGTTACTATACGCGTGAAGCGGGAGTTCGTACGTTAGAACGTCAGCTTGCGAAGCTTTGCCGGAAAGCAGCGAAGATTATTGTAACAGAAGAACGTAAGCGCGTCGTTGTAACGGAGAAGAATATTACAGAATTACTTGGAAAACGCATATACCGTTATGGTCAAGCAGAAACGAAAGATCAAGTAGGTATGGCAACAGGTTTAGCGTATACAGCAGCTGGAGGAGATACACTTGCAATTGAGGTATCTGTATCTCCGGGTAAAGGGAAATTGATTTTAACAGGAAAACTTGGGGATGTGATGAAAGAATCTGCACAAGCAGCATTTAGTTATATTCGTTCTCGTGCAGAAGAACTGCATATCGCCCCTGATTTCCACGAAAAACATGATATTCATATTCATGTTCCTGAAGGTGCGGTACCAAAAGACGGGCCATCAGCGGGGATTACAATGGCAACGGCTCTTATTTCAGCATTAACAGGTATTCCTGTTAGTAAAGAAGTGGGAATGACAGGTGAAATTACACTTCGTGGTCGCGTGTTACCGATTGGTGGATTGAAAGAGAAAACATTGAGCGCACATCGTGCAGGTTTAAAGAAAATTATTTTACCGGCAGAAAATGAAAGAGATTTAGAAGATATTCCAGAAAGCGTAAAGGAAAACCTTACGTTTGTGCCAGTCTCTCATTTAGATGAGGTATTAGAGCACGCATTAGTAGGAGTGAAAAAATGAAAGTAACAAAAGCTGAGATTGTTATAAGCGCAGTCAAACCAGAACAATATCCTGAGGGAGATTTACCGGAAATTGCATTAGCGGGTCGTTCAAATGTAGGAAAATCATCCTTTATTAATAAAATTTTAAATCGAAAAAAATTAGTGCGCATTTCTTCTAAACCAGGAAAAACGCAAACATTAAACTTTTTCATCATTAATGATATGATGCATTTTGTGGATGTACCAGGTTATGGTTATGCGAAAGTATCTAAAACAGAACGAGCAGCATGGGGCAAGATGATTGAAACGTATTTCACAAAAAGACAGCAGTTAGATGCAGCTGTTCTTGTGATTGATTTACGTCATAAGCCGACGAACGACGATGTGATGATGTATGATTTCTTAAAACATTATGAAATTCCTACAATCATTATTGCAACAAAAGCTGATAAAATTCCAAAAGGAAAATGGCAAAAGCATTTAAAAGTTGTCAAAGAAACGCTTGATGTAGATCCAGAAGATGAAGTCGTATTATTCTCTTCAGAAACAGGTCTTGGGAAAGAAGAAGCGTGGAAAGCGATTCATAAGTTTACAAAAACAAAAAACGTGTGACATCCGTCACACGTTTTTTGTTTTATTCCGCTATTCGTGGGCAGTAAGACCCCCAACTCAAGGTTCAGAGAGAGTATTGTCCAGTTCCAGTGGCTAGAATCTCCGATCGTTTCTGAGCGAGCCGCTTCCGCTTTTCTAAAGAAGATAAGTGGGGGATAACTGCCCGTAAAAGCCCGATTGGGCGGGCTTTCCATCCGAGGGGAGGAAGAAAACCCCCTCGGATGGAAGTTTCACTTTATAGTACGTTTAATGTAACTTCTATATTTCCTCTTGTTGCCTTAGAGTATGGGCATACTCCGTGTGCAGCTTCGACTAATTGTTTTGCTTCTTCGCGAGATACGCCCGCTACACGTACATTTAATGTGGCAGCTAATCCAAATCCACCATCTGTATCTTTGCCAATCGATACGTGAGCGGTTACCTCTGTACTTTCTACTTTTACGCGTTTCGTACGAATGACAAGCTGCAATGCACTATCAAAACAAGCTGCATAACCTGCTGCAAATAATTGTTCAGGATTTGTTGCTGCGCCGCCCATACCGCCTAATGCTTTTGGCATTTTTACATCAAGGTTTAATACACCATCCTCGGAGATTACTTTTCCGTTTCGTCCACCTGTTGCTGTTACAGTAGCAGTATATAATGTTTCCATTGTTATTCCCCTTTTCTATCATTCATTGTTTTCATTGTTTCAATTAATTTATTTAATTGAATTAATAAAGTTGTATAATCTTCTGCTGTAATTCCTAAATGTGATGCCATTGTTTCTGGCAATGAACATGCTTTTTCTTTTAAAGCAGCTCCTTGTTCTGTTAGTTCAATACATACTTTTCGTTCATCTTTCTTTGAGCGAACACGCTTAACAAGCTGTAAACTTTCCATTCTTTTTAACATGGGTGTTAATGTTCCGGAATCTAAAAATAATCGCTCACCAATTTCTTTTACTGTAATTCTGTCTTGTTCCCACAATACTAACAAAGTAATGTACTGCGGATACGTAATGCCCATTTCCTCTAAATAAGGACGGTAAAAGCGTGTAACTTCTCTAGAACAAGCATAAATAGAAAAACAAAGTTGATTATCTAGATGTAAAGGATTCTCATGCATGAGTATCTCTCCTTTTTAAATTGTGCACAATTTAATTTTGTAAAATCAATATAAAATAAAAAAAACGAGATGTCAAACAAAAAGAAAATCTATCGTTTGGCATAATCATACATATTTTCATTCAATTGAAAGAAGCTAAGGAAAGTTAGCCTTTCTGTATGTATGGAATAGTTTCCATTACTTGATTCCGACATTTTTTTTTGGTAACGTACAGATAGAGTTATTATTTTATAATTATTATAAATTGAAGCGTGGTTTTTACTGTCCCTTTGAGAGAGGGAAGGTAAAATAATCGTCCTTTATGAAAAGTTATCCTCACCTTTCTTCTTTCATTCTTTACTTATCACTGTGGATGTCTTATTGTCAGTTAAGTAAGGGAGAGAAGATGTTCACACGATTGTCAGATTTATAAGAGGAAAGTTGTATTATGATAGTAGATAAGATGAAAAATCGGTTGAAGGGGGACATGCTGCGTGCATATTCTTGTTGTTGGTGTTAACTATCGAACAGCCCCTGTAGAAATTCGTGAGAAACTAACGTTTCAGGCAACAGAATTAGAGAAAGCAATGACAACATTACAAAAACAAAAAAGTGTATTAGAAAATGTCATTGTATCAACGTGCAATCGAACGGAAATCTATGCTGTAGTAGACCAGTTACACACAGGACGCTATTATATTAAGAAATTTATGGCTGATTGGTTTCAGTTTGAAATAGAAGAAATTGCACCATACTTGTCTCTTTATGAACAAGATGGTGCTACAGATCATTTATTCCGCGTAACATGTGGATTAGATTCAATGGTAGTTGGAGAAACGCAAATTTTAGGTCAAATTCGTAGTAGCTTCTTACTTGCACAAGAGGTAAAAACGACAGGAACGATATTTAATGAATTGTTTAAACAAGTCGTTACATTAGCAAAACGTGCGCATTCAGAAACAACGATTGGCGGTAATGCGATGTCGGTAAGTTATGCCGCTGTTGAACTTGGAAAGAAAATTTTTGGTGATTTAAAAGATTGCCATGTTCTTATTCTTGGTGCAGGCAAAATGGGCGAATTAGCACTGCAGAACTTGTACGGGAGCGGTGCGCATAAAGTGACTGTTATGAATCGTACGTTTGCGAAAGCAGAAACGATGGCAGAAAAATATATGGGGCTTGCAAAGCCGTTGAATCAGTTGCAATGTGCACTGTTAGAAGCTGATATTGTAATTAGCTCAACAGGGGCTTCTGAATATGTGATTACGAAAGAAATGATGTCCAAAGTAGAAAGGATGCGTTGTGGTCGTCCGCTCTTTATGGTAGATATTGCAGTGCCGCGTGACATTGATCCAGCAATTGATGCGTTAGAAAGTGTTTTCTTATATGATATTGATGATTTACAAGGTGTTGTGGAAGCGAATCGTGCTGAGCGATTAAAAGAAGCTGAGAAAATTCAAATTATGATTGAAGAAGAAATGATTCTATTTAAGTCATGGCTGAATACGCTTGGTGTTGTACCGTTAATTTCGGAACTTCGCGATAAAGCATTAGCGATTCAAAGTGAAACAATGCAAAGTATTGAACGGAAAATTCCAACGTTAACAGAGCGGGAACGAAAAGTGATTAGTAAGCATACGAAAAGTATTATTAATCAATTGTTAAAAGATCCAATTTTAATCGCGAAAGAGTTAGCGGCTGAAGAAGATGCGAAAGAAAAACTTGCTCTATTTGCGAAAATTTTCGATTTAAATGCGAAAGAAGTAGTGGAAGAGAGCGAAGTAGAATGGAAACGGGCAGAGAAGTGGACAGTATCCGCTCCATCTTTGTAATGGAAAGGATAAACGGATGGGTGTTTTAAACAATAGCATTATTTATCATATTGCCATTATTTTATATGCCTGTAGCGTTAGTTTATATTTCATAGATTATTTTCAAAGTAACCGAAGGGCAAATCGGATTGCCTTTTGGTTACTTTCTGTTGTATGGGTACTATATTCAATCTTTATGTTACTTCGGGCAACAGAAGCGGAAATTAATCCAATTTTAACGTTATTATCAGGTATTTATTTTTATGTATGGCTATTAATTACATTATCATTAATGATTAACCGATTCATGCGCATTGACTTTTTAGTCTTTTTCACAAATATGATTGCGTTTGGTGTAAGCGCTTTTTCTATTTTTACGCCGCTTGGAAAAATGTCGCCGGTATTAGCAAATCAATTAGTATCGGAGCTTGTTTATGTACATATTGGTATGGCGATTATTTCCTATGCAACATTTACAGTTTCTTTTATTTTTTCCATTATGTATTTAATTCAATATCGTTTATTAAAGCAAAAAAAGTGGAATGCAAGGTTAAGGCGGTTAGGAAATTTACCGAAGCTGGACTCTATGTCATATGGTTTAAATTTATTTTCTGTACCTTTCTTTTTATTAGCCATTTTGCTTGGGTGTCTATGGGGATATACAAAGTTAGATAATTTTCATTGGTATGACGCGAAGGTAATCGGATCTTTCATCGTCTTATTTGTATACTGTGCAGGTATTTATTTACGCGGATCAGATACGTTACAGGGAAAGAGAATTGCGAGCTGGAATATTGGAGCATTTCTTATTATGTTAATTAATATTTTCTTATTTAGTAGTTTATCGAACTTCCATTTTTGGTACTTATAAGAGGAGAGAAAAATATGCGCAAAATTATTGTAGGATCAAGAAAAAGTAAATTGGCATTAACGCAAACAAATTGGTTTATCGATCAATTAAAGGCGCTAGGATTGCCATATGAATTTGAAGTGAAAGAAATTGTAACGAAAGGTGACGTTATTTTAGATGTGACACTTTCGAAAGTAGGCGGAAAAGGGTTGTTCGTAAAAGAGATCGAACATGCACTGTTTACAAAAGAAATTGATATGGCTGTCCATAGTATGAAAGATATGCCAGCAGTACTTCCTGAAGGACTAACAATTGGATGTATTCCAAAACGTGTAGATCCGCGTGATGCATTTATTTCTAAAAATGGAGAATCGTTTGATGAGTTACCAGAAGGAGCGGTGATTGGTACAAGCAGTTTACGCCGCAGTGCACAGTTGTTAGCTGCGCGTCCGGATTTACAAGTGAAATGGATTCGCGGAAATATTGATACGAGGCTACGTAAGTTAAAAGAAGAAGATTACGATGCGATTATTTTAGCAGCTGCAGGACTAAAGCGAATGGGCTGGGCAGATGATGTGATTACAGGGTATTTAGAAGAAACGGTATGTGTACCAGCTGTCGGCCAAGGGGCGCTATCGATTGAATGCCGCGAGGATGATGCGGATTTATTACAATTATTAAGTCATTTAAATGATAATGTAACAGCGAGAACAGTAGAAGCAGAGCGTGTATTTCTAAATAAATTAGAAGGAGGCTGCCAAGTTCCGATTGCTGGACATGCAACGCTCAAAGAAGATGGCCAAATTGAATTAACAGCTCTTGTTGGATCGACAGATGGCACTGTCTTATTGAAAGAAGTTGTTGCTGGTGAACATGCAAAAGAAGTTGGAGAGCGAGCAGCAGACTTGTTAATCGGGCAAGGAGCAAAGGAACTTATTGCCGCAGCAAATCAGGAGCAAAACTAGCAATATGACTTCTCTTTGCGGAAAAACAGTGCTAATTACAAGAGCCCAGCAACAAGCGAAGCAACTGAGTACAGCAGTGCAAAAACAGGGCGGAATTCCAATGGAAATTCCGCTTTTACATATAACAGCAGCTGCACGTGAGCAATTTCAACAAGTGCGTGAGGAATTAAGCACATATGATTGGATTATTTTCACAAGTAAAAATGGTGTGAATTTCTTTTTGGATGGTGCGGGGCAACCGTTGCCGCATACTATGAAAATTGCCGCAGTCGGCGTGAAGACAAAGCGAGAATTAGAGCACCGCGGCTACAATGTTCATTTTGTACCAACTACATTTGTAGCTGAAGCATTTGCGAAAGAATTTGTGAATCATATTGGAAGCGGGACTCGTATATTACTGCCAAAAGGAAATCTAGCAAGAGATGTAATACGAGAAGCGCTGCGAAATCATGGTGCGATTGTACGCGAACTTGTTGTATATGAAACGGCCGTCCATCTACAAATGCGTGAACAACTTATCGAGGCACTGCGATCAAGAGCAATTGATGTGATTACCTTTACAAGTCCGTCTACTGTCCGGAGTTTTATTACATTGCTTGAAAGTGAAAACTGGAGAGAATGGGTAAAAGGATGTACAATTGCTTGTATAGGTCCTATTACAGAACGAGAAGCCCGTCAACATTTTCAAAACCTTCTTGTTCCGAAAGAATATACAATTGAATCTATGTTACAATGCATTTCAGAATATATATAAATCCATTTTGATTTTTCAACATATAAGTTGCTGTTATATAAAACAAAAAGTGACATGCACTTGTTTTCTCTCTTTTTTTATCAACGCACGTGGCAGGAAAAGGCTCTGACCGCTTCTATGCATGGCCAGACCCTCTCGCCGCCCACCCCTAAAAAGAAAAGGGTTTTTATGTCTGTTTTTCAACTTGTATTTATATATAATAAAGTGAAACTTTAAGAATTGGAGATGGAAAAGTTATGAATCCTTTACAATTTAACCGTCATCGTCGTTTACGACAAAGTGCAAATATGCGTGCTCTTGTACGTGAAACACATCTACATACAGAAGATTTCATTTATCCAATTTTTGTTTTAGAAGGAGAAAATAAGCGTAATGAAGTTCCTTCTATGCCAGGTGTATATCAAATTTCTTTAGATCATCTGCAAGTAGAAATGCAAGAAGTTGTCGATTTAGGTATTCGTTCTGTTATCGTATTTGGTTTACCTGCTGAAAAAGATGCAGTTGGTTCTTCTGCATATTGTGAGCACGGTATTGTACAGCGAGCAATTACACAAATTAAAGAGAGATTTCCAGAATTAGTAGTAATCGCAGATACATGTTTATGTCAGTATACGAGTCATGGCCATTGTGGTGTAATTGAAGACGGAATTATTTTAAATGATGAATCGTTAGAGGTTCTTGCAAAAACAGCAGTAAGTCAAGCAAAAGCAGGTGCGGATATTATTGCACCATCTAATATGATGGATGGATTTGTAACATTTATTCGTCATGCGTTAGATGAAAATGGCTTTGCGCATGTCCCAGTTATGTCATATGCAGTGAAATATGCGTCGGCCTTTTATGGACCGTTTCGTGATGCTGCACATGGTGCACCTCAATTTGGTGATCGTAAAACATATCAAATGGATCCAGCGAATCGTTTAGAAGCATTCCGTGAAGCTGAGTCAGATGTGATGGAAGGAGCGGACTTCTTGATTGTGAAGCCAGCACTTTCTTATTTAGATATTATTCGTGATGTGAAAAATAACTTTAATCTTCCGGTTGTTGCGTATAATGTGAGTGGTGAATACTCGATGATTAAAGCGGCGGCACAAAATGGCTGGATTAATGAAAAAGATATTGTTCTTGAAAAATTATTAAGCATGAAGCGTGCTGGAGCAGATTTAATACTTACATATCATGCGAAAGATGCAGCGAGATGGTTACAAGAAGGGAGCGCACGATAATGAAAAGTTTTGATAAATCTATTGAAGCGTTTGAAACAGCAAAAGATTTAATGCCAGGCGGTGTAAATAGTCCAGTGCGTGCTTTTAAATCTGTCGGTATGAATCCGCTATTTATGGAGCGAGGAAAAGGCTCTAAAGTTTATGATATTGATGGAAATGAATACATTGATTATGTATTGTCATGGGGACCGCTTATTCATGGTCATTCCAACGACCAGGTTGTGGAAGCATTAAAAGCGGTAGTAGAAAAAGGAACGAGCTTTGGTGCGCCGACAGAAATTGAAAATAAACTAGCACAGCTTGTAATCGATCGTGTACCGTCTATTGAAATTGTCCGTATGGTTAACTCTGGAACAGAGGCGACAATGAGTGCACTTCGCTTAGCGCGCGGTTACACAGGGCGTAATAAAATTTTGAAGTTTGAGGGCTGCTATCACGGGCATGGCGATTCTCTTTTAATTAAAGCTGGTTCTGGTGTTGCTACGCTTGGTTTACCAGATAGCCCTGGTGTACCAGAAGGCGTTGCGAAAAATACGATTACGGTTGCGTATAACGATTTAGAAAGCGTGAAATATGCGTTTGAACAGTTCGGTGATGATATTGCGTGTGTCATTGTAGAGCCAGTAGCTGGAAATATGGGGGTTGTACCACCGCTTCCGGGATTTTTACAAGGCCTTCGTGATGTTACAACAGAATATGGTGCGCTTCTTATTTTTGATGAAGTGATGACGGGCTTCCGCGTAGCTTACAATTGCGGACAAGGATATTTTGGAGTAACACCTGATTTAACATGTTTAGGAAAAGTAATTGGAGGCGGGCTTCCTGTTGGGGCATATGGTGGTAAAGCTGAAATTATGAAGCAAGTAGCACCAAGTGGCCCAATTTATCAGGCTGGTACACTATCTGGTAATCCATTAGCGATGACAGCAGGATATGAAACGCTTGTTCAGTTAACACCAGAAAGCTATAAAGAATTTGAACGTAAAGCGGAAATGCTTGAAAAAGGTTTACATGAAGCAGCGGTAAAATATGATATTCCGCATTGTATTAACCGCGCTGGTTCTATGGTTGGTATTTTCTTTACAGATGAAAAGGTTATTAACTACGAAACAGCAAAAACGTCCAATTTAGAATATTTTGCAGCGTATTATCGTGAAATGGTAGAACAAGGTGTATTCTTACCGCCTTCTCAATTTGAAGGGTTGTTCTTATCAACAGCGCATAGTGATGCTGACATTGAAGCGACCATTGCTGCTGCAGAAATTGCTATGTCTAAACTAAAAGGGTAAAAAATCCTTTTCTTTAGGGGGAGCGAGAGGACCTGGCCGTGCATAGAAGCGGTCGGGTCCTTTTTCTACCACGTCCGTTGTGAAAACAAAGAGAGGAAGCAAGCGGGGATTACATTTTATTATGGATGGCAGTGATTTGTAAGTTGGAAAAGCAAAATGTATTTATATATAAATACCAGTTGAAATCCTAGCATTCCCCCTTTTTTTAGGGAAGGTAAGAGGACCTGGCCGTGCATAGAAGCGGTCAGGTCCTTTTTCTGTCATGTTCGGTGTGAAAACAAAGAGAGAAAGTAAGTGAGGATCACTTTTGGTTTTGTGCCGCAGTAATGTATGTGTTGAAAAATAAAAAAATCGCTCTTATCGGAGAGCAATTTTTTTATTCATAAAGTCTCCGTTCCTCACATAAACCTGTAATGACATATAGTTTGAGAGGGGGAATACGAAGTGGCAGCAGATCAACAAACTTCATTGCGGTTTTCGTTAAAAGAGTCTGTATGGTTTCAAAAAGGACAGGAAGTCAATGAATTACTTTCTATTTCATTAGATCCTGATGTTGCTATAGAAGAACGTGAGTATGAAATTGTTGTGTGCGGGCAACTTGATTTAACAGGGGAGTATATCCCAAAGGAAGAAACAGAGGCGTTCTCATTGCGAGAGTTATCTCCAGTACGTACGATAGATTATGTGGAGACGCGTGATGATGGGATAAATGAATTGGTACATTCGTTTCCACTGGAGATTTCGATTCCACGCGGCCGCGTGAAACAAGTTGAAGATTTATATGTAGATATTGAAGAATTCGATTATGCGCTGTTAGAAAATGGATGTTTGCAGCTTTTAGCGGATGTTTCAATTCATGGATTATGTGATGAAGAGCGTGAAGTGGAAGAAACGGTGGAAGAAGAGATAGTAGAAGAAGAGATAGTAGATAAAGAAGTGATAGAGACTGATGAATGGGAAGATTATGCTTTTGAGCCATTTCAGCTAGAGGCTCGTCAAGAACCGGAGCTTGAACTAGAAGAAGAGAAAGAAATCGAAGAAGAGGAACAAAGAAAAGAGGAAGAGCAAAGACAAGAAGAAGTCGTCGCACCTCAGCTGTTCTTCGGACGCAAAGAAACAAAAGGACAGGATGTCGATGAGAAAGAGAAAGAAGAAATGTCATACTCACAGCGGGATGAAAATGCGCTATATTTAACAAAATTGTTTTCAAAGCAACCAGAAGATGAATTTACAAAGCTGCGACTTTATTTTGTGCAAGAAGGCGATACGATTGAATCTGTTGCAGAGCGTTATGACACTTCCGTACAACATTTACATCGTGTAAATCAAACCGATGATTTGTATTTAACAGCAGGACAAATTTTATATATACCAGTGCCCAAGATGAAAGCAAAGTGAGTGAAGAGAAATCTTCCTCACCTCTTTTCTTTTTCACGCTCCTGTAGAAAGGGTCGTTGTTCGTATGGACATGGAATTACGAGAGCGTTATGCTTCTATTTTGCAGCTATATCAATTAGCTCCTGAGCATATTGAGGAATATGGGAATGTAATAAAAATTTATACGAACCAAGGTCCATATGCGTTAAAAAAATTGCCACCTCAAAAATTAGAACGAAGTAATCTTATGTATTATGTTCAGTTTTTACGAGAAAAAGGATTTACGAATTTTGCTCCTATTTATCATGCGAAAGATGGAAGGCACATTTTAAGTGATGGTGAGCATAGTTATTATTTAATGCCTTGGCTCGGAAACGCAGAAAGTCAAGGTGAAGAGAACGATCAGTATCATAAAATGTTTCAAACACTTGCTATGATGCACAAAAAAACAGTGAGAGAAGAAGAAGTGACAGAAGAAGCAATTCAAGGACATTTTGATAATATTTCAAATCGATGGGAACAAGATGGCGTGTTATTAGAGGAGTTTTTAGTTGAATCAGAAGCGAAATGGTATATGTCTCCGTTTGAATTGCAATATTGTACTTACTTTCATCAAGCGATGCGTGCTTGTGAATTTGCGAAGAAACAATTTACAGAATGGCATGAAGCAATGAAAGAAAAAGAAAAAACACGTATTTCATTTATTCATGGAAATGTTTCAATGAATCATTTTTTATTCGATTATCAGCGGAACGGTTATTTTATTAGTTTAGAAGATGCGCAGTTTGCTACCCCCGTTCAAGATATCGTTCAATTTTACTCGCGTTCCTTCAACACATATCCAATTGCAAGAAATGATCGATATGAATGGTACCAAATATACGAAAAGAATTTTACGTTTACGAAAGAAGAGAAGCTGCTTATGCTTGCGTATTTAGCGTATCCCAAAACATTTATTAAGCAAGTGCATGCATATACAAATGCTCGAAATGCCCGTAATGAAACAAAGGAGTTACAGGATGTGAAAATGCTTCAACAAGCACATTGGCTTATAAGTAATATTGAATATTTCGTGGCGCAGCTTCAAGCCGCTGAGCACCAAGCGCAGTAAAAGGAAAAACAAAATTAGCCGTAGCTTCAAGAAGAAGTTACGGCTGATAATGTAAGCGAATTGTTGCTGCTATAAAAATAGCAAGGATGACAAAATCTAAAAACGTAGGAAGTAGTAAAGTACGAATGCCTTGGAAAATCGTGAGCGGAATTGCAAAATCAGAAAACAGCGTTTGTAAATTTCTTAACCAAGAAGGGGCTGAAAAGTTGTATGTGCGTCGATAGCGTCGCATAATCGTCCTCCGTATTAGAAACTTCTCTAGTATGGAACGATAAGAGAAGTGGAAATGTGATACTACAATATGCAGGATAAGCACCTAATGTGCTTGTGCTGCACTTTTTTCATTTTCTTTGCATATGTTATAAAAAACTTGGTTAAGCTTATTGGAAATAGAATGTAATAATTATAGACGTAAGTCGAAAAATATTTTTATCTTGACGAATATGGTTTCGTTTTTTACACTATTGTATATAATAAATAACAATTATATAAATGCGTTGAAGGGGAAGAGTATAACATTAAACGTCTGCAGAGAGGAGAATTATTAGCTGTGAGATTCTCTAGATAGTCATGTTAGAAGGTAGCCCTGGAGCATCTTTTCTGAACGGAGTCATTCTCATTAGGAAAAGACGGATCTGTCCGTTATCAAATCAAGAGTATAAGCAAATTTTGAATTTGTTTGTAAATAAAGGTGGTACCACGATGTCCCTCGTCCTTTTTGGATGAGGGACATTTTTTATTTTTAAGGAGGGAAAAATATGTCAAACACGGAAAAAAATTTACCAACTAAATATGATCATATGTCCGTTGAAGAAGGCCGTTATAAATGGTGGCTTGAAGGCAAATATTTCGAAGCAAAAGGAGATGCGGAAAAACAGCCGTATACAATTGTAATCCCGCCTCCAAACGTAACAGGTAAACTGCATTTAGGTCATGCATGGGATACAACACTTCAAGATATTTTAACACGTACAAAGCGTATGCAAGGATACGATGTATTATGGCTTCCAGGTATGGACCATGCGGGTATCGCAACGCAAGCGAAAGTAGAAGGGAAACTTCGTGAAGAAGGTATTTCACGTTACGATCTTGGTCGTGAGAAATTCCTTGAAAAAGCATGGGAATGGAAAGAAGAATATGCTTCTCACATTCGCGAGCAATGGGGAAAAGTTGGTCTAGGATTAGATTACACTCGTGAGCGTTTCACATTAGATAAAGGCTTATCTGATGCGGTTAATAAAGTATTCGTTCAATTGTACGAAAAAGGTTTAATTTACCGCGGTGAATATATCATTAACTGGGACCCTGCGACACGCACTGCCCTTTCTGATATTGAAGTAATTCATAAAGATGTGCAAGGTGCATTCTATCATATGAATTACCCATTAACAGACGGTTCTGGTCACATTCGTCTTGCGACAACTCGTCCAGAAACAATGCTTGGTGATACAGCAGTAGCAGTTCACCCAGAAGATGATCGTTACAAGCATTTAATCGGAAAAACGGTTACACTTCCAATCGTAGAGCGTGAAATACCGATTATTGCTGATGAGTATGTAGAGAAAGATTTCGGAACAGGTGTTGTAAAAATCACACCAGCTCATGATCCGAATGACTTTGAAGTAGGTAACCGTCATGACTTACCACGCATTTTAGTAATGAACGAAGATGGAACAATGAACGAAAAAGCTGGTAAGTATAACGGTATGGATCGCTTTGAATGCCGTAAGCAATTAGTAAAAGACTTGCAAGAAGCTGGCGTATTGGTAGAAATCGAGCCTCATATGCATGCGGTAGGTCATAGTGAGCGTAGCGGGGCAGTTGTTGAGCCGTATTTATCAACACAATGGTTCGTAAAAATGGCACCACTTGCAGAAAAGGCTGTTGCTCTGCAACAAAAAGAAGAAGAAAAAGTAACGTTCGTACCAGATCGTTTTGAGAACACATACTTACGCTGGATGGAAAACATTCATGACTGGTGTATTTCTCGTCAATTATGGTGGGGACACCGCATCCCAGCTTGGTATCATAAAGAAACTGGTGAAGTATACGTAGGTACAGAAGCTCCAGCTGATATCGAAAACTGGAACCAAGATAACGACGTACTTGATACATGGTTTAGCTCAGCGTTATGGCCATTCTCAACACTTGGTTGGCCAAATGAAAATGATGAAGACTTCAAACGCTACTATTCAACAGATGCACTTGTAACTGGTTATGACATCATCTTCTTCTGGGTATCTCGTATGATTTTCCAAGGTCTAGAGTTTACAGGAGAGCGTCCATTTAAAGACGTATTAATTCATGGTCTTGTTCGTGACGAGCAAGGACGTAAAATGAGTAAATCTCTTGGTAACGGTATTGATCCAATGGAAGTTATTGAGAAGTACGGTGCAGATGCAATGCGCTTCTTCTTATCAACAGGAAGTGCACCAGGTCAAGATTTACGCTTTAGCATGGAGAAAGTAGAATCTACTTGGAACTTCATCAATAAAATTTGGAATGCATCTCGTTTCGTATTAATGAACATGGAAGACATGCAATACGAAGATATTGATTTAACTGGTGAAAAATCAGTTGCAGATAAGTGGATTTTAACTCGTTTAAATGAAACAATTGAAAGTGTAACGCGTAACATGGATAAATATGAATTTGGTGAAGCTGGTCGCGCATTATACAACTTCATTTGGGATGATTTCTGTGACTGGTACATTGAAATGGCGAAGCTTCCATTATACGGTGAAGATGAAGCAGCGAAGAAAACAACTCGTTCTGTTTTAGCATACGTACTAGATCAAACAATGCGCCTGTTACATCCGTTCATGCCATTCGTAACAGAGAAAATTTGGCAGCATTTACCTCATGAAGGTGAATCTATTACAGTAGCAGCATGGCCAACAGTTCGCGAAGATTTACAAGATAAAGAAGCAGCGGCAGAAATGCATCTTCTTGTTGACATCATTCGCTCTGTTCGTAACATTCGTGCGGAAGTAAATACGCCAATGAGCAAAAAAGTTCAATTGCAAATTAAAGCGAAAGACGAAGCAGTACTAGCACAGCTTACGAAAAACAGCTCTTACATTGAGCGCTTCTGTAATCCAAGTGAATTAACAATTCAAACGGATTTACAAGCACCGGAAAAAGCGATGACAGCAATTGTATCAGGTGCAGAGTTATTCTTACCGTTAGCTGATCTAATCAACCTTGATGAAGAAAAAGCACGTCTTGAAAAAGAACTTGAGAAGTTCGATAAAGAAGTAGAACGTGTACAGAAGAAACTTTCCAATCAAGGATTCGTAGCAAAAGCTCCGGAAGCAGTTATTGAAGGAGAACGCGCGAAAGAGAAAGATTACCTAGAAAAACGCGAAGCAGTTCGCCAACGTCTAGCGGATCTACAAAAATAAAGAGAAACTTTAATCAGTTGGAGTATTACCGCCCGCAAATAGCGGGATAAAATATTTTCAATAGCGAACCACGGCAAAGATTGTTCTATTTGAGTATAATAGGGCTAGAGCAATCTTTTGCTTTGGTTCGTTTTTTTGATGAAAAGGGGAATGGTATACGTGATACATACATATGAAGAAGCAATCGGCTGGATTCATAGCCGTTTAAAATTTGGTATAAAACCAGGGTTAGAGCGCATGGAGTGGATGTTAGAGGAACTTGGAAATCCGGAGCGTCATATAAAATGTGTTCATCTTGCGGGAACAAATGGAAAAGGTTCTACGCTCACATATATGCGTTATATGTTACAGGCGGCAGAGTACAAAGTAGGGACATTTACTTCTCCGTACATTGAAACATTTAATGAACGGATTAGTGTGAATGGTGTACCGATTGCAGATCAAGAAATTGCAGATCTTGTAAATATGGTCAAACCTGTTGTGGAAAAGTTAGATGAAACAAATTTAGGTGAAGCGACAGAATTTGAAATTATTACTGTTATGGCGCTTTATTATTTTGCAAAGATGAATATGTGTGACATCGTTTTACTTGAGACAGGACTTGGAGGACGTTTCGATTCAACGAATGTCATTCACCCTGCGCTTACAATTATTACAAATATTGGCCATGATCATATGCATATTTTAGGAGATACGTTAGAAGCGATTGCATTTGAAAAGGCGGGAATAATAAAATCAGGTGTTCCTATTATAACTGGTGTGCAGCAAAACGAAGCGTTAGAAGTCATCCGTACAGCTGCCATTGAAAAACGTTCTAACTTATATGAACTAGGAAATCAAATTCAAGTAGAACATCATTCTTCAGAGAAAGAAGGAGAACGGTTTACATTTTCGTCTCCATTCCGTACGTATGAAGATCTTTTTATTTCTATGAAAGGCCAGCATCAAGTGCAGAATGCGGCGCTGGCGCTTATGGCGATGTCATACTTAAACGTGTATCAAGCATTTTTAATTGATGAAGAGCATATCCGCAAAGGATTAGCTGAAGCATATTGGATTGGACGTTTTGAACAACTTTCTACTCATCCTCATGTCATTATTGATGGGGCACACAATCCAGAAGGTATAAATAGTCTTGTAGAAACTGTTCGTGCACACTACAGTGAAAACCGAATTGTTATTTTATTTACAGCACTTGGGGATAAGCAACTCGATGAAATGGTTGGACAATTAGAAACAATTGCAGATGAAATGATTTTTACAACGTTCACGTTTGATCGTGCTATCTCTGCCGAGGCTCTTGCTGCTCATTCAAAACGAGAATCGAAACATATTTTTGAAAACTGGCAGGAAGCGATTAGTAGGACAATGGATTCTTTACAAGAAGATGATATTTTCTTACTAACAGGTTCTCTTTACTTCATATCAGAAGCTCGTAAATATGTGGTTCAAAAAACTAGACAGAAATAAGCTGTCTAGTTTTTTTGTTCTACAAATAAAGACGCAGGCATACATATAAGATAACAATATAGGATAATTTGGCGAATCCCTTTGACAAGTATCTCGTTTTTTTTTGAAACGAGTATGATACGATGCTGGCAATGATAAGAAGTAAGGAGTGGGGGTATGGACAAACAATCGCGACCAATTTCAATTAAAGTGAATGGAACGGAAGCAAATTATATAGAGAAGAAAGAAGAGGAAGCAAAAAAAGAAGAGTTTGAGTGGGTGCTCCCGGAGAATACGGTGACAAATAATGTTGTGTCGTTTCAAAAACATGCAGCATCAATACGTAAAGGAAAAAAAGGCTGGAGTAATAGATTTATTCTCACGGTATCTACAGCAATTGTAATTGGGACAGGGTTTGGAATGGGAATGCTGCACTTGCTAACGGGACAAGAAACTGTTCGTGAAAAGACAGCTCCAGCAGCAAATGTTACAGGGCAAAATGAAACAAAAAAACCGACAAATGAGAAAACAGAAGAAAAGAAAACAGCCCCAGCCCCTTTATCACCGCTGACGATTTATTTTGTACAGGGCGGGGTGTTCTCTTCGAAAGAAAAGGGACAGGCATCATTAAAAGAGTTCCAAGAAAACGGAGTCCCTGGAGCAGTTATGCAGTCAGGAGATAAATATTTACTTGTTCTTGGAATGGCACATGATGAACAATCTGTCACGCAGATGATCACGCAATATAAACAAAAAGATATATCAGTTGTGAAAAAGAAATGGGAGATTACAGATCAAGCGCTTTTAAAACAGGATCAAGAGTATGGAGCGTTTTTGGAAAAGTTACAATCATTGTATGGGAAATTATTGAAACAAGCCGCTGTGATGCAGTCCGGAAACAAAATAAGTAAAACAGATATAGAACAGATTGAAAATGAATGGAAATCAGTAAAAAAAGAAGAGGCAGCACTAAAGCGGGATGATATGAAAAAGTTGTTTACGTATGCATCAGTGGCTGTGCAAACAATACAAGAGGGAAAACAAGATATGGAAACGATGACGAAATTGCAGCAAGTGTTAGCAGATAGCTTTCTTTCTTATGAAAAAATAGTTTCACAAAAAAACAAAAACGTATAATAATTAGATAATGTTTAACTCATAATCATTATGTAGTTGCTTTTTTCTATTGCTTATTAGCACTGAAGAAAGGGAAAGTGAGTTTGTGCTTTTTCCTTTCTTTTGTATTTTTTTAAAAAGAAAAACGATATTTTTAAAATTTGAGGAGAATCTATACATTTAGTATGGTTATGCTGTATCTTCCTGCTAATTTTAAGAATGAAAGGAGAACGTATGAAAAAACTTATTTTAGCGTCGGGTTCACCAAGGCGTAAAGAATTACTTGAGCTAGTAGATATACCATTTGAGGTTGTAGTTAGCGATGTAGAAGAAACGATTGGAGCATATTCATCACCGCATGATATCGTGATGTCACTTGCATTGCAAAAAGCATCTGCTGTAGCAAAGGATTATGAAGACTATGTTGTGCTTGGTGCTGATACAATTGTTACTTACGAGTCGCGTATTCTAGGAAAACCAGAGGATGAGAGTGAAGCGAAAGAAATGTTGCAGCTCTTATCAGGGAAAACACATGAGGTGTATACAGGGGTTGCTCTTATTTCAAAAGAAAAAACAGTGACATTCTATGAGCGTGCAGAAGTAACGTTTTGGGAATTAACTGAAGAAGAAATTCATGCATATGTACAAACGAAAGAACCGCTTGATAAAGCTGGGAGTTATGGGATACAGGGAAAAGGTGCTATTTTTGTTCAGCATATACAAGGTGATTATTATGCGATTGTTGGCTTACCGATTGCTCGTGTTGTGCGCGAGTTGAAACAATTTAATATGTAAAGGAGGCTGGAATATGAGCTGCATTCGTGATGTTGTGAAAGAAGATCAACCACGGGAACGTTTATTGCTAGAAGGAGCAAGCAGCTTATCAAACACAGAACTTCTCGCTATATTACTTCGAACTGGTTCAAAAGAGGAGTCAGTTTTAACATTAGCAAATCAAATTTTGCATCATTTTGACGGATTACGAATGTTAAAAGATGCAACAATTGAAGAAATGACAAGCATTCATGGCGTTGGGGTGGCAAAAGCATCCCAACTTATTGCTGCTTTTGAACTCGGACGAAGAATGGTACGCTTAGAGTATCAAAATAGATATAGCATTCGTAATCCGGAAGATTGCGCACGTTATATGATGGAGGAGATGCGCTTTTTACAACAAGAACATTTTGTATGTTTATATTTAAATACGAAAAATCAAGTGATGCATCGGCAAACGGTATTTATTGGAAGTTTGAATGCCTCGATTGTACATCCGCGCGAGGTGTTCAAGGAAGCTTTTCGCCGCGCTGCTGCTTCTATCATATGTCTTCATAATCACCCTTCAGGCGACCCCACGCCAAGCCGAGAGGATATTGAAGTCACGAAAAGACTTGTAGAGTGCGGAAAAATTATTGGGATTGAAATTCTCGATCATATTATTATTGGTGACCATAAATTTGTTAGTTTAAAAGATAAAGGTCATATTTAAGACTATTTTTTTTCTTTATTTTGTTTTATAATGTGAGTTATGAGTTTTTTGTAGGCTTTCGTCTACACTATAACAAAGAACATGCAAAAACGTTATGTTTTATATAAATATAATAATATTTAAAGCAAAAAATGAGCATTTTTGTTAAAATTAGAAAGGAAGATATATAATATGTTTGGATTTGGTGGTTTTACTCGTGACCTTGGAATAGACTTAGGAACAGCAAATACGCTTGTATATGTAAAAGGGAAAGGTGTCGTTGTACGTGAGCCATCTGTTGTGGCATTGCAAACAGATACAAAGCAAATTGTTGCAGTTGGTAACGATGCAAAACAAATGATTGGTCGTACACCTGGAAATGTTGTGGCACTTCGTCCGATGAAAGACGGTGTTATCGCTGATTATGAAACAACAGCAACAATGATGAAATACTATATTCAACAAGCACAGAAATCAAATGGCTTCTTCTCTCGTAAGCCTTACGTAATGGTATGTGTGCCATCTGGTATTACGGCGGTTGAAAAACGTGCGGTAATCGATGCAACTCGTCAAGCAGGTGCACGCGATGCATACCCAATTGAAGAACCATTTGCAGCTGCAATTGGTGCGAACTTACCTGTTTGGGAACCAACAGGAAGTATGGTTGTAGATATAGGCGGTGGTACAACAGAAGTTGCCATTATTTCTCTTGGCGGTATTGTAACAAGCCAATCTGTTCGTGTTGCTGGTGATGAAATGGACGATGCAATTATTCAGTACATTAAGAAAAACTACAATTTAATGATTGGGGAACGAACTGCAGAAGCATTAAAATTAGAAATCGGTTCTGCTGGCGAACCAGAAGGTGTTGAACCAATGGATATTCGTGGTCGTGATTTAGTGACTGGATTACCAAAAACGGTATCGATTCGTCCAGAAGAAATTGCATCAGCGTTAAAAGATACTGTAGATGCAATTGTTGAGTCTGTAAAAAACACATTAGAAAAAACTCCGCCAGAATTAGCAGCGGATATTATGGATCGTGGAATTGTTTTAACAGGTGGCGGTGCTTTGCTTCGTAATTTAGATAAAGTAATTAGCGAAGAAACAAGAATGCCAGTGCTTGTTGCAGAAAATCCATTAGATTGCGTAGCAATTGGAACAGGTAAAGCGTTAGACAATATCGATCTTTTCAAAAGTGCTCGATAAAATCCATTATTTCAACATAAAAAATTAGTGAATTTAAGAGGGTGTGAACGTGCCACAGTTTTTCTTAAACAAAAGATTAATTGTTTTATTAGTTAGTATTATTCTTCTCGTGGCATTGATCGGAATCTCATTGAAAGAACGGAAAAATCTAACGTGGCCAGAGCAGTTTGTAAAGGATACCGTAGGAGTTGTAGAACGTGTATTTCAAAAGCCAGCGAATTATGTTGCCGGATTCTTTGAGAACATAGAAGATGTAAAGCGCACGTATGAAGAAAATAAAGAATTAAAAGCAAAATTGGACAAGTATGCAGAGTTGTCCGTAAAGGTAAAAGAATTAGAAAAAACAAATGAAGAACTTCGTGATATTCTTGGAAAAAAAGATACACTTCGTGATTTTAACCCTGTTCACGCAACTGTCATTAATCGTAATCCAGATAAATGGAATGATATAATTGGTATTGATAAAGGTGCACAGGAAGGCATTCAAAAAGATGCGGCTGTTATTACATCAAAAGGTTTAATTGGAAAAGTAAAAAGCGTTTCACAGTTCACTTCCACAGTTGAGCTCATAAGCTCATTAAATCGAACAAATCGTATTTCAGCTGTTGTCCGAGGGGATAGCAATGTTTTTGGATTAATTGAAGGGTACGATAAAGAAAAGCAGCAGCTTGTTTTCACAAAAATTCCATCTGGTGTAAAAGTAGAGAAGGATCAAACGGTCGTAACTTCAGGCCTTGGCGGTGTGTTCCCAGATGGATTGGTTATTGGACAAATCGTTGAGGTAACAGCTGATGAGTATGGATTAACACAAACAGCTTATATCAAGCCAGCAGCAGATTTAAATGATGTCAACAATGTTATGGTTGCAAAACGAACAATGCCGACAGTGGATATAGGGAAATAGGAGGGGGAAGAGATGGAGATTATAAAAAAAGCGATTCTTCCTCTTCTACTTCTTTTCGCATTTGTATTGGAGAGTATGTTTTCTACTATTGTTCCAACGGGTCTTTTTTGGAAGCATACAATTGTAGCACCGCATTTTTTAATGATTGTTTTATGCTTTATTACAATTTACTTTAATTCTGTACAAGGTGTTTACTACGGACTACTATTTGGATTTTTATTCGATATAGTACATACCGAACTAGTTGGTGTGTATATATTTGCTTATCCGATTTTAGCTTATCTTGTCTATCAGGCAATGCGAATTTTACAAGTGAACCTTTTTATTGTGTTCTTTATTGTATTAGCAAGCATTGCTGCGCTAGAGTATTATGTGTATGGATTTTTGACGCTAATTGGTCGTGTTCATATGTCAGCGCATATCTTTTTTACAGATCGTCTTCTTCCGACATTGTTATTGAACGGAATTTTTTTACTACTGTTTTGTTTCCCACTGAAACGATATATTTTACGTCTTTCAGATGCCATGGAAGAAAAAGAAAAAAGGATTTTCTAATTTTATGTCGAATTAAACCGGTGGGGTGAGCATTGGTGACAGAAAAAAAGCAACAAAATGTGACTATAAAAGGGACGAAGGATGGTTTAGCATTACATCTGGAGGATTCCTGTTCATTTCGCGAATTGTTACAAGAACTTGACGAAAAGCTTTCAACCCATTATTACGAGGGTGATGGACGCTCTTTAATTGAAGTACAGGTCAAAGTTGGGAATCGTTATGTAACAGAAGTGCAACAAGAAGAGTTGCGCACGCTAATTCGTAATAAAAAGAATTTAGTTGTAGATTCTATTGAGAGTGATGTTGTAACGAAAGAACAAGCGTTAGCATGGAAAGAAGAAACAGAAATTATTTCTGTTTCAAAAATTGTTCGCTCAGGTCAAATATTGCGTGTAAAAGGCGATTTATTATTGATTGGAGATGTGAATCCAGGCGGTACGGTTATCGCCGGAGGAAATATTTTTATTATGGGAACATTACGAGGAATTGCACATGCTGGATATTATGGGGATGCAGAAGCTGTTATAGCAGCTTCTGTTATGAATCCAATGCAGCTTCGGATTAGCGACGTGACAACGCGCGCTCCTGAGGAGAAAGAAGACGGGGCGGAAGGGGCAGAATGTGCCTACATTAATGAGAACAATCACATTGTTGTCGATCGCATTCAACTTCTCACTCATCTTAGACCTAATTTAACAAGGTTAGAAAGGGGAATTGTATAGCTGTGGGAGAGGCAATAGTTATTACATCTGGAAAAGGCGGAGTAGGTAAAACTACAACGTCTGCAAATATTGGTACAGCCTTGGCGTTATCTGGGAAAAAAATATGTTTGATTGATACAGATATTGGCTTGCGAAATTTAGACGTAGTAATGGGGTTGGAAAACCGTATTGTATATGATCTCGTTGATGTTGTTGAAGGGCGTTGTCGTTTACCTCAAGCTCTTATTAGAGATAAGCGCTTTGATGAACTCTATTTATTACCTGCAGCACAAACGAGTGACAAATCAGCGGTAACACCTGAACAAATGGAAGAATTAATACAGCAACTACGTCAAGATTATGATTACATATTAATTGATTGCCCAGCAGGTATTGAACAAGGTTTTAAAAACGCTGTGGCAGGTGCTGATAAAGCGATTGTTGTGACAACACCAGAAGTATCTTCAATGCGTGACGCTGATCGGATTATCGGACTATTGGAAAAAGAAGATATCGAGCCACCGAAGTTAATTATCAATCGTGTGCGCGGTCATATGCTACATGAACAAGATATGTTGGATGTAGATGAAATTGTACGTACCTTGTCAATTGAATTGCTTGGGATCGTAGAAGATGATGATGAGGTAATTCGAGCAACAAATACAGGAGAGCCTGTAGCGTTGCAACCGAATGGAAAAGCATCAATTGCTTATCGAAATATTGCAAGACGTTTGCTTGGAGAAAATGTGCCATTGCAACCGCTTGAAAATGGAAAAGAATCAGTATTTACGAAAATGAAAAAATTCTTCGGGATACGTTAAGAGCACTTCGTATATATGCGGGGTGCTTTTTTTTGTATTCCTGCTAAAAATGTAGCAGAAGGTAAGAATGCTAAGTGCTGGCATACGTGAAATTACTTTAATTAACCTTCTAGGAGAAAAGCATTCCTATGAATATCTTTCTCGGACAACTCATACATATGTACAAACTGATGGAAAGAGGAAGGGGTCAGGATGAGAAATAAGCGAGTAGAAGAAATAAAAAAACGTATTGCTAAGAGGAAAGCAGAGCAGGAAAAAAGAGAAGAAGATGAGTTGTTTTCATTTGAAGAACAAGAATATACACCGCTTTTTGCTGAAGAAGGAGAAGAAGCACATCCTCTCTTCCGCAAGGAAATATTTCTCTTTAAGTTACTACTATCCGCTATTCTTGTTCTTGTCGTAGCCATCTTATTTAAAAACACAACAAATTCTTTTGAAGGAGCACGTACAGTTGTTAAACAAACAATGAAAGAAGAGTTTCAATTTGCATTTGTTTCAAAGTGGTATGAATCACAGTTTGGAAAACCACTATCTTTTTTTCCTTCTAGTGAAAAGAAAACAACTCAGAAAGAAAAGAATTATGCTGTTCCTGCCTCAGGAAAAGTAATGCAAAGTTTTCAGGCAAACGGACAAGGTGTGTTTGTACAAACAGCTACGAATGCCGTTGTGGAATCAGTTAATGAAGGAATTGTTGTCTCGATTGATCAAAAAGAGGAGTTTGGAAATACAGTTGAAATCCAACATGCAGATGGTACGGAATCTTGGTACGGAAACTTAGGAGAAACATCAGTTAAGTTATATGATTATGTAGCGAAAAAGCAAAAAGTTGGAACAGTTGCAAATGGAAAATTTTATTTTGCATTTAAAAAGAATGAAAAATTTATTGATCCAATTCAGGTGATTTCATTTGAATAAATATAGTGAGGTTTTTTCAAAGATTACCATTCATCCATTGTTTTGGGGAATTATAGCAATTGCGGTTTTTACAGCTCGTTTTAAAGAGGTTCTCATTTTATTTTTCATTGTCTTTATTCATGAATTAGGTCATGCGATAGCAGCTGCCCATTTTAAATGGCGCATTAAGCGAATTCAGCTCTTGCCATTTGGCGGGGTAGCGGAGCTTGATGAGCATGGGAATAAGCCGTTAAAAGAAGAGGCAATCGTTATTATAGCAGGGCCTGTTCAACACGTATGGATGGTAGCCGCAGCCTACTTATTGTACACAGTAGGCTGGATGGGAGAGAACTTTTATCATTTTTTCATGTGGAACAATATGCTTATTTTGTGCTTCAATTTATTGCCGATTTGGCCTCTTGATGGGGGAAAGATTGTACTGAATATATTGTCGCATCGCTTTCCATTTTTACAAGCACATAATATTATGATGAGAATATCAATTGTTTGCCTGAGCGTTGTATTAGGATTGCAGCTTTTCTGGAATGGAAAGAATATGATGATGTGGGCGTTACTTCTTTTTTTAGCATTTTCTTTATTCCAAGAATGGAAACAGCGCCGCTATGCATTTATGCGCTTTTTATTGGAGCGTTATTATGGGAAAAAGCAAGAAGTTGTAAAGGTAGCAGCTATTACAGTTGGAAAAGAAGCGAGTTTGTATCATATTTTCACACAGTTTCGAAGGGGCTATAAGCATTCGATTATTATTCAAGGAGATCATAAAAATCAATACACGCTAGATGAAAATGAATTGCTTTACGCATATTTTACAGAAAAAAGAACAACATCATCCATAGAAGAGTTAATTGGTTAGTGTTGACGGTAACACTAACCTTTTATTATTGTATAAAAAAGGATAATTACTCAGTCACTCTGTGCAAAAAGGAAGAAAAGCATTTTTTTAAATGGTCGAGAGGGACTGGCTATGTATAGGAGCGGTCAGGGCCTTTTCCTGCCACGTACAAAGTTTTAAAACAAAGAAAGGCAGCAAGGTGTAGATCCATTTTTATCTTCGTGGCAGCAACCTATATGCTGAGAAATGAAAATAACTTTCTATAGGTAATAAGGAGCGTATTTTCACTGGAATCATACCTCTTACCAAATGTATAGCTGAGTAGTTACAAAAAAGGATAAAAGAGAGGAATAGACTTTGAAAACGTTATACATAAATTACATTGGTTCGGAAAAACGAGTTGCTGTTGAAGAAGAGCAAGAGATTGTAGAACTCTTATGGCAACGAAATGAACAAAAACAAATTGTTGGAAATATATATATTGGTCGTGTCATGCGAACAATCGCGGGGATGAACGCTGCTTTTGTCAATATTGGTTTAGAGAAGCATGCCTATTTGTCCTATGAAAACGTACCATCAGCTATGCGGTTACATGAAGGACAAGCAATCCTTGTACAAGTAGTGAAAGAAGCGATTGATACGAAAGGACCAAAAATAACCGCGAATATAGAATTCACCGGGAAATATGTTGTATATATGCCCTATGACACAGTTTTTGCCGTTTCCCGGAAAATAAAGGATGCGAAAAAACGAGAACAACTTCTTGCGCTAGAAAAAACAGGAGGATTTATTTTCCGTTCTGCATGTGAGAAAGTGCAGATAGAAGAAATACAAGCGGAGATGCATCGTCTTCAGTTGCAATTTGAACTTGTGAAAAAACAAGAACAGCGAGGGAAAGCCCCACTTCTTGTTCATTCTTCTTCTAATTTTTTAGATCGAATCTTTCAAGAGATACCAGTAGAGGCGGTTTCACAGGTGATTGTAGATCAGCGCAGTATGATACAGGAATTAGGAGAGAGAATAGGTGCAGAAAAAGTTACTTTCTTTCATGAAAAGACGCCATTATTTGCCCGCTATGGAATCGATCGTGAAATTGAAAAGGCACTGCAAAAGGTAGTGTGGCTTCCAAACGGAGCATATTTACTCATTGAACAAATGGAAACGATGACTGTAATTGATGTAAACACTGGTAAATTCACCGGGAAACAAAATTTACAAGATACAGTGCTACGCACAAATGAACTAGCAGCAAAAGAAATTGCACGGCAGCTGCGACTTCGTGATATTGGTGGGATGATTTTAATCGATTTTATTAATATGAAGCGCCGCGAAGAAAAAGAAAAAATAAGAGACATCGTAAAGTTGCACTTAGAAAAAGACCACACTTATACGAGAGTGTTAGGATTTACAGAGCTTGGTATTTTAGAAATAACAAGAAAACGAAAAAAACAATCGCTTCGTGATACGCTATTAACAGATTGCATGATTTGTCGAAGCAGTGGTTATGTGTTATCGCATGAAACGGTAGCATATGAGTTAGAGAGAGAACTAATCGCTTATAATGGAACAGATGACGAGGCTGTTTTAATCGCTGCTCATCCGAATGTGCAGCAAATCTTTTTTGAAAAAGAACTGCAGCGCAATATATCTTTTCAAATTTATTTTATTGATGATGAAGCAGCATGTTACACGATTCAACGCTTTGGAACGAAGGAAGAGATACGCACGCGGAAAAAATAGTTAGTAGAAGATTCATTGACAATGGGCTATGTTTCGTGATAACATCTCTATGTTATAGTTTATAGCACCTAAACGGCTATATACTACAACCGCGCAGGACAGGTTCCTAAAAGACATTGTATGTCTACCTCGTTTTGGCGAGTCTTAGTAATTATGAGGAGGTGCAATTATGTACGCAATTATCGAAACAGGTGGAAAACAAATTAAAGTTGAAGCTGGTCAAGCAATCTACGTAGAGAAATTAGACGTAGAAGCTGGTGAAACTGTTACTTTTGACAAAGTTCTTTTCGTTGGTGGCGAAACTGTTAAAGTTGGTAGCCCAGTTGTAGAAGGTGCAACGGTTACTGCGAAAGTTGAAAAACAAGGTCGCGCTAAGAAAATCATCGTTTTCAAATACAAAGCGAAAAAGAACAATCGTAAAAAACAAGGTCACCGTCAACCATACACGAAATTAGTGATTGAAGCAATCAACGCTTAATTCGGGTTGTCATGATTAAAATTACGATTAACCGCACGAAATTAGGAAGTATCCAATCATTTAAAATGACCGGGCATGCGAACTTCGCTCCGCATGGACAAGATCTTGTCTGTGCTGCAACGACAGCGGTTGTGTTTGGTGCAATAAATGCAGTGGAATCACTTTGTAGTGTGCAAGCAACTATTGAACTTGGAAAAGATGGTGGATTCTTGATGTATGAATTGCCTAGTTATCTAGATGATTCTACAAAAGAAAAAGCATGTTTTCTGTTAGAGGGCATGGTTGTTTCGCTTAAAACGATTGAACTTGATTACGGAAAATATATCCGATTAATAGAAAAAGTGCAGGAGGTGTAACGTATGTTAAGATTAGATCTTCAGTTTTTCGCATCTAAGAAAGGTGTAGGTAGCACAAAGAACGGTCGTGACTCTATCTCAAAACGTCTTGGTGCTAAGCGTGCAGACGGTCAATTCGTAACAGGTGGATCAATCCTTTACCGTCAACGCGGTACAAAAATTTATCCAGGTGTTAACGTTGGTCGTGGTGGCGATGACACATTATACGCGAAAGTTGACGGCGTAGTACGCTTCGAGCGTCTTGGCCGTGACCGCAAACAAGTGAGCGTATATCCTGTTGCTCAAGAAGCATAAGAAACTCACGGAAAACTCTAACCTGAGTGCAGGTTAGGGTTTTTCTATATTAAAGGGGTATATGAATGAAAGAAAAATGGACAATTATAGATGCGTTGCGTCATTCAAGACATGATTGGCTTAATCGTATGCAGATGATTAAAGGAAATCTTTCGCTTGGAAGAGTGGAAGAAATTCATGGACTCATCGATCGTTTTGTCCAAGAAGCGAGACAAGAATCGAATCTGATGGGGCTTTCTATGCCCAAGTTTTCAGAATGGATTTTAACATATAATTGGAAACAGCACCCGTGCTTGTTGGAGTACGAAGTATTAGGAAAAATACATAACTTATCTCATCTAGATGAAAAAGTATCTATATGGACGGCTCAATTTTTCCAAATGCTTGAGCATAGTTTAGACATTTATGTTGAAAATTATGTTTGTATCACAGTTGAATGTGAAGGTGAGGATGCTCGTTTCTTTTTTGATTTTCGTGGCAAGCTAACCAATGTAGAAGAGATACAAGAGTGGCTTGCTCATCAACATAATAAATGGTTTTCCATTTCTTATACAGTGCGAGAGGAAGAAATCTCGGTTATATTACAACTACTAGAAAAAAGTGTGGTGAGATAATGTTTGTAGATCAGGTCAAGATATATGTAAAAGGCGGCGATGGCGGTAACGGAATGGTTGCGTATCGTCGTGAGAAATATGTTCCAAAAGGTGGCCCAGCAGGCGGTGACGGTGGTAAAGGTGCCGATGTTGTTTTCGTGGTAGACGAAGGATTACGTACATTAATGGATTTCCGCTATCAGCGTCATTTTAAAGCGGATCGCGGCCAACATGGAATGAGTAAAAACCAACATGGCCGTAAAGCGGATGATTTAATTGTAAAGGTTCCGCCGGGAACAGTTGTAAAAGATGTAGCTACTGGTCAAATTCTTGCGGATTTAGTAACGCATGAGCAATCAGCAGTTATCGCAAAAGGTGGCCGTGGTGGTCGTGGTAACTCACGTTTTGCAACGCCAACGAACCCGGCTCCAGAAATTGCTGAGAACGGGGAACCAGGTCAAGAGCGTGAAGTAGTACTAGAATTGAAAGTGTTAGCTGATGTAGGGCTTGTAGGATTCCCAAGTGTCGGTAAATCAACATTATTATCTGTTGTATCATCAGCACGTCCAAAAATTGCTGAATATCACTTCACAACAATTGTTCCAAACCTTGGAGTAGTTGAAACAGGTGATGGACGCAGCTTCGTTATGGCAGACCTTCCAGGATTGATTGAAGGAGCACACGCAGGTGTTGGACTTGGACATCAATTTTTACGTCATATTGAGCGTACACGCGTTATCATTCATGTGATTGATATGTCTGGTTTAGAAGGACGCGATCCATATGAGGATTACGTAACAATTAATAATGAATTAAAAGAATACAATCTGCGTCTAACAGAGCGTCCACAAGTTGTTGTTGCAAACAAAATGGATATGCCAGATGCAGAAGAAAATTTACAAGCGTTCAAAGAAAAAGTGGGCGATGAAGTGAAAATCTTCCCAATTTCTGCAGTAACGCGTCAAGGTGTTCGTGATTTACTATTTGAAGTAGCAAATCTTATCGAAACAACACCAGAATTCCCAATACACGAAGTTGTAGATGAATCTGAAGCAAGTGTAATGTACAAATTTGAGGGTGAAGGCTCTAAATTTGAAATTACACGTGAAAGCGATGGTACATTTGTGATTTCTGGTTATGATATTGAGAAAACATTCAAGATGACAGACTTTACTCGTGATGAGTCTGTACGTAGATTCGCTCGTCAAATGCGCGGTATGGGTATTGATGAAGCACTTCGCGCACGCGGTGCAAAAGACGGCGATATTGTGAAAATTCTTGAATATGAATTTGAATTTATCGATTAAGGACTGCCGAAATTCGGCGGTCTTTTTTTATGCCGAAATAAAAAACTCTCCTCAAATGGGAATTTACCCTTATAATGGAAAAGGGTAGGTGTAGGGCAGATAGTAATGGTGTTTACATGTACCTCTTATAAGGGAGTGGGAATGATATGTATAAAATATTAATTGTAGAAGATGATTTGAAAATTGCTGATATTTTAGAAGGGCATCTCGATAAATACGGTTATCGGTCATTTCGTGTACAAGATTTTCGTCATATAAAAGATGAATATGCAAAAGTGAACCCACATTTAGTTTTACTTGATATTAATTTACCGTATTTTGATGGGTTCTATTGGTGCCGTCAAATTCGCACTGTTTCCAATGCACCGATTATTTTTGTATCTGCACGTACAGGAGAGATGGATCAAGTAATGGCGATTGAAAATGGCGGTGATGATTACATTACGAAGCCGTTTCATTTAGATATTGTTATGGCAAAAGTAAAAAGTGCGCTGCGCCGTGTGTATGGTGAATATGCATCAGGGGCAGAAAGCGATTATTTTGGCGTGAATGGGTTACTTTTATATCCAGCGCAGCACATGGCAGAGTGGCAAGGAAAGCAAATAGAACTTACAAAAAATGAGTACTATTTATTAGAATGCTTAATGAAGCAAGCGGATCAATATGTAACGAGAGAAGAGTTACTAGAAGCATTATGGGATGAGATTGCTTTTGTTGATGATAATACATTAACTGTAAATGTAAAGCGTGTCCGTAAAAAGTTAGAAGAGATAGGGATTACTGATGCAATTGTTACGAAGCGGAGCTATGGATATGCGCTTTTGACGAATTGGGTGAACGAACATGAATCTTAAAAAATATGTGATGGATCGCACTGCATTACTTGTTTCCTACATGATGAGTATCGTTTTATTTGGTCTTGTCTTGCAGTTGCAAGCTTTTTTACAGAAGCAATCTATAAATTGGAGTACATGGCTATATGGATTTTTATTATCAATCGTTGTTTTTGTTTTCTTTCTGATGCATGATTACCGGAAAAGACAAGCCTTTTTACAAAAGGTGGAACATTACATTGCAGAGGGACATGAGTTGCATCATTCTTTATCTGTCAGTTCGTCCTATTCATACGAACAAGAAGCAATTGTGGAAGCTTTTTCGCTCTTAAGGCAACAGTATATGAATGAAATGCATGAACAACAGGCAAAAGGGGAACAGCAAACAATCTTTATGAATCAGTGGATTCACCAAATGAAAACACCGGTATCTGTCATTGAATTATTGCTGCAAAAACTTGGACAAACGCACCGCGAGGCAAGAGATACGATTGAAAGTATCCGTGAAGAAAATAATCGTATTTTACATGGGTTAGATTTAGCGCTTCATATGGCACGCCTCGAACAGTTTGGAAAAGATTATAAAATAGAAGAAGTTAATGTGGTGGATATTGTTCGTGATAGTATTAATCAGCATAAAAAAACATTTATTCAGTATGCTGTATATCCAAAGGTTCTGTTTGAGAAAGAACAGTATGTGGTAGCTTCGGATCAAAAATGGCTCAGCATTGCAATAAATCAAATTGTGATAAATGCCCTGAAATATACGAGAATTACAGAGAAAGAGAAAAAAGAAATTACATTTCAAATCAAAGAAACAGAAAGTGTTATTGCATTACATATTCGTGACAACGGAATAGGCATTCCAAAGCAAGATATAAAGCGAATTTTTGAACCGTTTTTTACAGGAGTGAATGGACGGAAAACGAGAGAAGCAACAGGGATGGGGTTATATATTACAAAGCAAATTTGTGATCATCTTAGCCATGGAATTTCTGTACAATCAATAGAGAGGGAAGGAACAACATTTACGTTCCAATTCTTAAAAGATAAAGGATATTATCAAATGATGAGGAAAATGACAAAATTGTAAGATAAAAAACCGTTTTGTAAGAGAAATCACTCGTTACTTTCCCTCGTTTTTTCTATAGTAAAAGTAAGAAGAAAACATATAGGGGGATTCGAAATGAGTGTTCTTGAAGTAAAAGGTTTGACAAAGGTGTATCAATCAAAAGGTTCGGTAACGACGACAGCGCTGAATAATATTAACTTTAAAATTGAAGAAGGTGAATTTGTCGGCATTATGGGGCCATCAGGAAGTGGGAAAACAACGCTTCTAAATTTATTAGCAACCATTGATAAGCCCACATCAGGTCACGTTTATATGAACGGTGAAGAGATTAGTCAAATGCGTGCTGCTAAACTTGCGGCGTTTCGCCGTACACATTTAGGATTTATTTTCCAAGATTTTAATTTGCTTGATACGTTATCAATTAAGGAAAATATCATTTTGCCGCTTGTAATGGCAAATCGTCCTGTGAAAGAAATTGATGCAAAAGTATTAGAAATTGCAAAGTTTCTAAACATAGAGGGAATTTTACATAAAAAAGTGTATGAAGTATCAGGTGGTCAGCAGCAACGTGCGGCAGCAGCACGGGCGATTATTCATCAGCCGACTTTAATTTTAGCTGATGAACCGACAGGAAACTTAGACTCCAAATCAGCAAAATCATTGATGGGTGCTCTGCAGGAACTTCATGAAGAGAAGAAAGTGACGATTGCGATGGTAACGCATGATCCTGTTGCGGCGAGCTATTGTGAACGCATTTTATTTATTCGTGACGGTGAAATTTTCTCAGAGATTCATAAAGGAGAAACAAAGCAAGCCTTCTTCCAAGAAATATTAGACGTACTGGCGATGCTAGGGGGAGAGTACCATGAACTTTCGCCAGCTCGCGTTTAATAATATCAAAGGGAATTGGCGTAATTATAAAGCGTTTTTAATTAGTAGTTGTTTATCGGATTCTTTGTAACAATACTCTTTTTCTTCTTCGCTTGCAGCATGACATACTTTAAGTGGTTTAATGATAAAGAACAAGACCGTATTCAATTTCATTCTTTAAAACGAATCGGTATGACCGATGAAGAAATTCGTAAAATTGCAGTTCGGCAAATGGGAGCGATTTTCTTCATTCCTATCTTGATAGGTGTTTTGCATAGTGGATTTGCATTATATACACTAGGAAACATGTTGTATTTAGACTTATGGAAGTCAGGAGCAGTTATTATTACAGCATACGTATTAGCATCCGCATTATATTTTTCCATTGCACAAAGAGGATATTTAAAGCACGTAAAAAGCTAGGACTTCCTAGCTTTTTACGTATGTAACGGGTTTTAGGGGGGAGAAAGGTGAAGTTTTACGGGCTTACTTTTCAAAATGTTAGAGGGAATTGGCACAACTACAAAATATTTTTCTTAAGTAGCTGTTTCTCAGTTTTTGCTTTTTTTATGTATACATCTATTATTTTACATCCTCAGTTGAAAGTGAGTGAGCTGTATAAAGGTTTACAATGGGGCCTGATTGTATGTGATGTAATTGTAATTGCATTTTCGATTTTATTTATTCTGTATTCTAGTTCGATCTTTATACAGTCTCGAAAAAAAGAATTTGGGTTATTTATATTAATGGGAGCTACGAAAGTAAATCTCGTCTGGATGATGATTATGGAACAAATGGCAGTCGGATTCCTTGCGAGCTTTTTCGGAATTGGGATTGGAATGTTATTTTTAAAGCTATTTTTTATGATTTTTAGTTTATTGCTTAATATGTCGACTGAATTGTCGTTTGTGCTCAGCTCAAAAGCTATTGTGATAACGTTTATGACATATGGTGCTATATTTCTTCTTTTAGCCATTTTTAGTGCGCTACGCATATGGAAAATAGAAGTTATTCATCTATTAAAAGAAATGCAAGAAGGAAAAAAAGAAACAAGAAGTAGGAAGTGGCTTTGTTGGTTCGGCTTTATCTGTATAGGTATCAGTTATGGTTTAACAACAAAAGTGACGATGATGAACATTGCACTTTATTTTATACCTGTTACGATTTTAACAACAGTTGGTACGTATTTTGTCTGTACACATGGCCTGATTCAAGTATTACAAGGAATTAAAAATAGAAAGAGTGTCATGTATCGTTATCCGCATTTATTCGTTGTCAATCAGTTGTTACATACAGTAAAAGATAATCGGCGCTTTTTCTTTATTTTATCCATGTTAACAACGATTGTAGTAACGGCGACAGGCTCTGTTTATTTGTATTTTTCAAGTATGAAAGAACTATTTCGTTATGAACAGCCTCATGCTTTTTCCTATGTTGAAAAAGGAATCGGTTCTAGGGAAGTAATGGAAAAAGAAATGGTTGAAAAGCTATTGCGTAAGCACGGTATCAATGATTTTCGTTACGTAACATTTGTCGGAATCCCAGCAGCATTTCAATTGGATTCTGGTAAAGAGTCTTATGCAACTGTAATTGGAGAAGATGAATATAATAGAGAAGCAAAAAGGCAGTCGAAGGAGCAGATTCATCCGAAAGAGGGAACAGTGACATTTATTTATTATAGTAATTTTGATCTTCCTCCTAAGCATCCTAAGAAATATATAGATTTTAAAGTACTAGGGGAACCATATCGCTTTACATATAACGGAGCATATGAAGGAAATGCCTTTAATAGTGATACAAGTCAGCGGAGTGGAAGATTCCTCGTTATGAACAATCAAGATTTTCAAAAGGTTTCTCGTCAAGTTCCGAATCACGAAAAATATGTATACAACGGATATGAAGTAAGAGGTTGGGACAATGCGGAAAGGTTAGGCGAAGAATTACAATCTCTTATTTTAAAAGGGAAAGAGGAAATAACTCGTAATAATGTGTACACATATAAGATGATGAAAGACGGAGGGAATCTAATATTATTTGTCGGTTCGTTCATCAGTGTTCTCTTTTTTCTAGCGTCCTGTAGCACAGTTTATTTTAAATGGTTTCATAATATTGAATATGACCGCCTGCAATATCAAGCTCTTTTGAAATTCGGAATGACAAAGCAAGAAATAGATAAGATTTCACGTTGGCAATTAGGGATTCTATTCTTTTTCCCAGTTCTATTAGGAAGCGTACATAGTGCAGTTGCTTTACATACGTGCCAAAAGGCCTTTTCTATGAAATCATCTGGGGGCGTTTTAGAGGTCATTGCTATTTATCTTATCGCATGTGCACTCTATTTCTTCTTTGCGCAAAAAGAATATATGAAACAGATCGGCTAGCTCTTGCTAGTCTTTTTTGTTGTAATTTTCGAAAAACAAGTAGAAGAATAGAAGTGTTTATGATATAACAGTAAGAAAACGAAAAAGAGGGGATGAGATGACGATTCGAGTTGGCTATTTAGGACCAGAAGCAACATTTACAAATATGGCGGTGAGTCGCTTCTTTCCTGAGGCTGAACATGTACCATATCGAACCATTCCAGATTGTATAGATGCAGCAGCAAATGATGTTGTCGATTTTGCAGTTGTACCGCTTGAAAATGCAATTGAAGGCTCTGTCAATATTACGATTGATTATCTTGTACATGAGCAAACGCTGCCGATTGTTGGCGAAATTACAGTGCCTGTTCAGCAACATTTGCTCGTTCATCCGCAGTACGTACAATGTTGGCAAGATGTATATGCGGTGCATTCTCATCCACATGCGATTGCGCAGTGTCATAAGTTTTTAAATCAAGAATTAAAAGGTGTAACGGTGCGCGATATGACATCAACGAGTGCTGCTGCGCAGTTTGTGATGGAACATCCAGAAGAAAAAATTGCGGCAATTGCTAATGAGGCTGCGGCAGAAAAGTATGGATTATCCATTGTTCAGCGTGATATTCATACGCATAAAAATAATCATACACGTTTTCTCGTATTGCATAAGCATGAACAAGTGAAATTACCAAGAAATGGAGAGCGTCGTGGAAAGAAAACAACGCTTATGATAACGTTACCTTCAGACTATGCAGGAGCATTATATCAAGTGTTATCAGCATTTGCATGGAGGAAATTAAATCTTTCCAAAATTGAGTCTCGTCCAATGAAAACAGGTCTTGGCAATTATTTTTTCTTAATTGATGTCGAAAACGAGTATGATGATGTTCTGCTTCCAGGAGTGAGAATGGAATTAGAAGCACTTGGTTTTTCGGTTACATTACTTGGGAGTTATTCTTCTTATTGGGTGTGAAAAAAGAATCTCATTTCGTATTTTATCCCGCATTAACGGGCAGTAAGACCCCCACATCAAGATTCAGAGAGAAACGAGGAAGATAGGTGGGGGATAACTGCCCGTAAAAGCCCGATTGGTTCAACTAACCATCAGTGGGAGATGAAAAAACTCTCCACTGATGGAAGTTTCACTTTATCAAGATTTAAATGTTAAAAACAAAACAGGCTAACATATTATATACGATTAATATGTTAGCGCGTCATATGTTTCATTTATTTCAGTACAATAAAAGAGTTACTTTAGAAACAATATTTCCCCTATATTTTGTCTCTAACAATCTACTACTATTTTTCTTTATGTTCATTGTATACAATAGTAAGGTTTCGTTTGTATCCATCGACACCTGTCCAGTTGGCATATTCTTTAGGAATATTAGTTGATAAGATTTGTTCTAAGGATTCTCCCTTTTCTAAAGAAGATGCTACTCTCATGTTAAGGTGCTGCAAATATTGTGATATAACTCCAATTTGATCTTTTGTCACTATATTACCGTGACCAGGAATGATTGTTTGTATATCCATCGCATCAACTTTAGATAAGTTGTCAATAAATTGCTGGGAATTAAAAATAGGAGGATGTAGATTCTCTAAGACTAGATCGCCCATAAATACAATTTTCTCCTCTGGTAAATATAGAAATGCATCACTTGGAGTATGACCACCTCCGTAGCAATATAATTCAATTGTTCGGCAAGTTCCATGAATTACAAGTTTATCATTAAAGGTCAAACTTGGAAGTACAATTCGTAATTCAGGTAATGATGCGTGTACTTTTGACATTTCTTTAAATTGACTATCAAGGCTTTCTAATAAGACTGGATCACTTTCAGTCATTATTCTTTGTTCTAGTTGATTCAAGTATAGTTGCATTTCTACTTGCTCTTTATTTAAATCTATAATAACGTTTTGCTCTGCATGTAAATCTCTTGTAAGTGAAGTTGAAATGATTGTTACGTCTTCAAAAATTTGATTACCAAAAGTGTGATCTCCGTGGTAATGGCTATTAAAAACATATTTAATTTTTTTTGAGTAATATCTTCTGTTACTTTTCGCAAATCTCTAGCAGCGTTAGGAGTTACAAATGTATCAAATATAAGAACCTCGTCCCCTAAATCAATGAAACCAGCATTACTCATTGCCCCTTCACCTTTTTTGGCGATTGCAGCATACACACCTTCAGAAAGTTTTGCTATTGAAAAATAAGATGATGTTGTGTTAATAATTTGCATAGGTGATCACCTCCAAATAATTTGAACGTTTCTCTATTTCATAAATATTATTTTCAACTTACTAGAGTGACTAGTGCTAAATATAGTCTTGTCATGTTTTAACAGATACAATAGCGTTTCTATTTCATACAAACAAGCAGTTAGACTTCGATTGATCAGTGGGAGATGAAAAAACACTGATGGAAGTTTCACTTTATGTTAATTTCCCAAGCCGTGCGGTTAATGATTTTCGCCACTCTTCTGCTAGTTCAGGAACGGCGACAATTTTTTCCATACTCTCTACATCTTTTTGCCCTCGGAAATAGATTTCGTTCGCAAATAGAATGGAAACTTGATGTGGATGACGTTCGAGTAATGTAATTGGTGAATCTTTACGAACCGTTCCTTCTTGCAAAACGCGACATAAATATCCTGTATAGCCAGTTTCAACAATGCGAGGTAAAATGCTAGGAATGCCGAGTCGTTTCGAAATTGTACTGCATGGAACTCTTCCTTGCGTCACTTGAACAATTGCATCTCCGAGCTGATAAATGTCGCCAATACAAACATCTTGCTCTAACATATTTGTAACTGTTACATTCTCTCCAAATGCAGATGAAGGAAGTGATGTATGAAACTCGTTTTCCCACAAATCATAATGTTCATAGGGATAAACACAAACGGCACGATCAGGCCCACCGTGAAAGCGTAAGTCCGCAACACCGTCTCCTTGAAATCCATCTTTTGATAAAAAAGCATCCTTAACAAGCTGTTTACATATACCGCTTGTCATTTCTTTATTTTCTGCATATTGAATCGTTTTTGGTTTCCCGATGCTAAAATGAATGAGTTCGATTACCATATATTTTCTCCTTTCCCATTATTTTTTCTATTGTAGCATGATGAAAATAAAAAACGCACAGAGAAAGTAAAATTCTCTGTACGTTTTTTAATGAACAAGAAATCCTGCCCGGTCTAATGCCTCGCAAGCAGCATTTAACTTTTCAAGCGAATCTGCTTCAATTGTATGCAAATGAATTCCATTTGTAAGCTGTGATAAGTAAGTTGCGTTTGTTTTTTCAATCTTGTTTAAATACTGCTCGACTTCAAAGCGATTACTTACCATAATGGAAGCTGTTAAATCTCCATATACCGGATGCTCCACTTTTACATCTTTAATTGTAACGCCATGGTCCACAAGTAGCGTGAGTTCTTTACGAACTTCATTGGGCTGATGCTGACAAACGATGATACGTTCAAATGTATGTTGTTTTTCTGTCGGTTTTAAATATAAATATCCTTGCGCCGTTGCAATAATGGGTTCGTTTCGTGCTTTTAATAAAGAAATATCTTGTACGATAACTTGACGGCTTACATTTGTTTTCTTTGCTAATTCACTACCGGACAATGGTTTATTTGCAGCGAGGAGCCACTCTAAAATGAGCTGTCTTCTTTCCTCGCCTAAAATCTTTTTTTGTTCATTTTGATTCATGTTCTATTAACCCCTCTATTGAATTGATTTCTAACTGTTGCAATTGCATGAATCGCTGCATCGATATGTTCTGTTGTTGTTTGCTGTCCAAGTGAAAAACGAACATATTGCTTCGCCTCGTCATGTTCTTTTCCAATCGCAAGCATCGTTTTAGAAGGCTCTTGTTTCCCAATTTGACAAGCACTTCCTGTTGAAATAGCAATACCACGACGATTGCACTCTAGCATCGTATACTGACCTTCTATTCCTTTTATTGTAACCCCAATGATATGCGGTAAACAAGAAATAGAATGACCTTCAATTTGTATTTCGGGTGAAAGAGCTTGTAATTGCTTGATAAAGTATGTTCGTAATTCTTGTAAACGTCCCATTTCCTCTTGGCGGTTCTGTAGTATATGCTGCGCTGCTGTAATAAATGAAGCGACGCCAGGGACATTCACGGTGCCGGGGCGAAACCCTCTTTCATGAGAGGTTCCTGGAAACACTTCTCCCCAACGAACTTGCGGGTTTATATAGCATGCGCCGACTCCTTTTGGTCCATAAATTTTATGCGCTGAAACAGAGAGGCTATCAATATTCATTTTTTCTACATCAATCGGCATTTTTCCAAATGATTGTACGCAATCTGTATGAAATAAGACGTTATACTTTTGGAGAATGGCTCCAATTTCAGCAATTGGTTGCAGTGTGCCAATTTCAGAGTTTCCATGTTGAATGCTTGCAAGTACAGTTTGTTTTGTAATGGAACGCTCAAGTATTTCGAGTTGAATCATGCCAAATCGATCCACAGGTATTTCAGTAATTTCATAGCCCTGCTTTTGAAGAAGGCGAAAATAATTTCGGATCGATGCATGTTCAATAGGTGTTGTAATGATATGCGTACCGTTTCGAGTATTTAGTAATGATTGAATCGCAAGATAGTTTGATTCAGATCCGCCGCTCGTAAAAAAAACGCCTTGTTCTTTTCCTCCGATCATCGCAGCAAATGTTTGGCGGCAAGATTGTAACAAAGAGGAGGCAGTCCCACCAATATCGTGTAAGCTTTGCTCGTTTCCAAAATAACGTTCAGCGGCTTTTGTGTATGTTTCTAGCGCTTCTTTACTCATAGGTGTTGTTGCAGCATAATCCATATATATCATAGAACATAGCCCTTTCTGTATAAGATTTTCTTGTCGTTTTCTAAAAAGTTCTTGTTATTATTTTAAATATATGTAAATATAGGTGTCAAGACAGTTGAAAAGTGTAAAGTAGGGGGCAATGAAAATGCCAAATGCAGATGTCTTAATTATCGGAAGCGGGGTTGCAGCGCTGCGCGTTGCACAAACCATTTGCCACGAAAAGAATGTGATGATTATCACAAAGAAAACAGGGCGAAATAACAATACAAATTTAGCACAAGGTGGGATTGCAGCTGCAGTTGCTTCATTTGATCATCCAGACGATCATTATGAAGATACGCTTACAGCAGGCTGCCATTATAACAATACGGAAGCTGTTCGTTATTTAGTAGAGCAAGGGCCGAAAGAAATGAAAATATTATTAGATAACGGTATGAGTTTTGACGGCGATGAACGAGGGCTACACTTTGGAAAAGAAGGGGCGCATCGAAAGCGACGTATTTTACATGCAGGCGGGGATGCAACCGGAAAAAATTTATTAGCGCATCTTGCAGAGCAAGTACTTCCATACGTGACAATTGTTGAACAAGAAATGGTCTTGGATTTTATAATAGAAAATCAGACTTGCCACGGTGTTGTAGCGCGTGATAGTGAAGGGAATATACAAAAGTATGACGCGCAGAGTGTTGTACTAGCAACAGGCGGTATTGGAGAATTATATGCGTTTACCTCCAATGATTGTACTGTTACAGGTGATGGCTTAGCGATGGTATATCGAGCCGGGGGAGAGCTTGTTGATTTAGAATTTGTACAGTTTCATCCAACGATGTTATACGTAAATGGTGCTTGCTGCGGCCTTGTATCAGAAGCGGTGCGCGGAGAAGGAGCTATTCTTCGAAATGGAAAAGGAGAGCGCTTTATGACGAATGTTCATGAACAACAAGACCTCGCGCCGCGTGATGTGGTCGCGCGTGCTATTCATGAACAAATGCTAGCTGGTGAAAAAGTGCACTTAGATATATCATCTATTACAAATTTTGAAGAACGTTTTCCAACCGTCTCTTTTTTATGTGAAAAAAGTGGCGTTAACGTGAAAAGTAAGTGCATTCCAGTAGTGCCAGGTGCGCATTTTCATATGGGCGGCGTAAAAACAAATTGTAACGGGGAAACATCGATCAATCGTCTATATGCAGTTGGCGAAGTGGCATGTAATGGTGTACATGGTGCCAATCGCCTTGCGAGTAATTCATTATTAGAAGGTCTTGTATTTGGAAAACGTGTCGGGGAACACATTTTAGCGAATAGTAGGCCACGAATAGTGAGCACCAATGAAATAATGAAAGGTGATTTACAACAAATAAAATTACCAAAAAAAGAAGAACTACAAGAGATGATGATGAAATACGTTGGAATTGTCCGCACAGAAGAAGGCTTATTGTATGCGAAGCAATGGTTAGAGCAGTATGGAACCTATAATAAAATGCTCCTATATAAAAATTTTACAAATGAGGATATAACAATTATCAATATGTTAACGGTTTGTCAGCTACTAACAAAAGCTGCACTGCAAAGAAAAGAGAGTATTGGCGGTCATTATCGCAGTGACTTTCCAAATCGTAGTAATAAGACACACGAAATTGTAATGAGAAGAAATATGTTGCGATTCGCGTAAGAAAAGAGGGGTACTATGAATGCGTTAAAAGTAAAAGAGGCATTAAAACAATTTTTTCTAGAAGATATCGGGGAGCGAGACGTAACATCGCAGCTTATTTTTCCAAACGACCAGCAAGCAAAGGGAACGTTACTTGTTAAAGATACAGGTGTGTTTGCAGGAGCTGATGTGATTAAGGAAGGTTTTGCATTATTAGATAATCGAATTGAAGTTATACTTCATAAAAAAGACGGGGACATGGTAACAAACGGAGACATCCTTGCTACTATACAAGGGCCGATTGCTTCTTTATTAACAGCAGAGCGTGTTGTGTTAAATGTTATTCAGCGTATGAGCGGCGTAGCGACGATGACAAGAAAAGCAGTTACTGCAATCGGAAGCGATCATACACGCATTTGTGATACGAGAAAAACGATGCCAGGACTTCGTATGTTTGATAAATATGCCGTTGTATGTGGCGGCGGTTATAATCATCGTTTCGGATTATACGATGGTGTCATGATTAAAGATAATCATATTGTATTTGCTGGATCGATTACAAAAGCGGTAACAGTGGTGAAAGAACAGCTTGGACATATGGTGAAAGTAGAAGTAGAAACAGAGACGGAAGAACAAGTATTAGAAGCAATTTCTGCCGGAGCAGACATTATTATGTTTGATAATCGTACACCAGAAGAAGTGCGTGAATATTGTAAGCTCGTTCCAAGCGCAATTGTTACAGAAGCTTCAGGCGGGATTACGATGGAAAATATAGCGAAGTATGGCCAAACAGGTGTGGATTACATTTCGTTAGGATTGGTAACGCATTCTGTTAAAGCGTTAGATATTAGTTTCAATATTGAAGTGTGATTGAGAGAAGAGGGGGACTTCACTGATGGATATTTTAGAGACAGTGCAACCGATTGAAACGATGTTACCAGATCGTTATGAAACAATGTCAATTGAAGAGATGGAAGCGCGTGTTCGTGAAATTAAAGAAAAGTTAGGGGCGAAGCTTTTCATTCCAGGGCATCATTATCAAAAAGATGAGGTTGTCCAATTTTCAGATTCCACGGGAGATTCCTTGCAGCTTGCACAAGTAGCGGCGCGTAATAAAGAGGCAAAGTATATTGTATTTTGTGGTGTTCACTTTATGGCAGAAACAGCTGATATGCTAACAACAGATGAACAAATTGTTATTCTTCCTGATATGCGAGCTGGTTGTTCTATGGCGGATATGGCTGATATTGAACAAACGGAGCGAGCTTGGAAAGAATTGCAGCAATTATTTGGAGATACAATGCTTCCGTTAACCTATGTAAATTCAACAGCTGCGATTAAAGCATTTTGCGGCCGAAATGGCGGTGCGACAGTTACATCTTCTAATGCGAAAAAGATGGTAAAATGGGCGTTTACACAAAAAGAGCGGATTTTATTCTTACCAGATCAGCATTTAGGACGTAATACAGCATATGACCTAGGTGTACCGCTAGAAAAAATGGCAGTTTGGGACCCACACACAGATTCATTGGAATATGACGGGAATATGGAAGATGTTCAAGTTATTTTATGGAAAGGACATTGTTCTGTCCATAAAAATTTTACTGTGAAAAATATTGAAAGTGTAAGGAGAAATCATCCGGATATGAATATTATTGTTCATCCGGAGTGTTGCTATGAAGTTGTTACAGCTTCTGATTATGCAGGCTCAACAAAATATATTATTGATATGATTGAAAAAGCTCCGTCTGGAAGTAAGTGGGCAATCGGTACAGAAATGAATTTAGTTAATCGTATTATTCAGCAGCACCCAGATAAAGAAATTATTTCGTTAAATCCATTTATGTGCCCATGCTTAACGATGAATCGTATTGACTTACCACATTTACTATGGGTACTGGAAGCAACCTTGCGCGGCGAGCATGTAAATGTAATTGAAGTAGATAAAAAAGTAACGGAAGAAGCGGTACTTGCATTAAACAGAATGTTAGAGCGAGTATAAAAGCGGCGGATTTCCGTTGCTTTTTCTTTTGTACATAATTTTACTTTTATGAGCATACATTGTGGTGAAGCAATCATTGTGTTTATATTCGTTTTTATCCCGCTATTTGTGGACAGTAAGACCGTACCTCAAGATTTAGAGAAAAGCGAATAAGATAAGCGGGGGATGAAGAAAATCTCCACTGATGGAAGTTTCACTTTATTATAGATAAGTTATACAGGAGGGGGAAAATTTGAAAATTCATATCGTGCAAAAAGGGGATACCCTTTGGAAAATTGCGAAAAAGTACGGGGTAGATTTTGAAACATTAAAAAAAGCGAATGCACAGCTCAGTAATCCAGACTTAATTATGCCTGGCATGAAAATTAAAGTACCATCCAATAGCATTCCAATTAAAAAAAATCCAGGTGCTGGTTCGGTCCCTCCAAAAGAATATGTAAAAGAAGTACAGCAAAAAGAATTCCCTGTAGCACCGAAAACTCTTGGTATAGAAGAAGAGGAAGAAATGGCTCCACAAGCTGGACCAATTACAGAAAAGCCAGCAGCACAAATGGGACAGAAGGAAATGCAGATAAAACCCCAAAAAGAAGTGCAAAAAGAACAGCCTATACAAAAAGAAGTGCAAAAAGAACAGCCTATACAAAAAGAAGTGCAAAAAGAACAGCCTATACAAAAAGAAGTGCAAAAGGAGCAACCGATACAAAAAGAGAAGCCGGTGGAAAAACAACCTATTATTGAAAAGCAACCGACTGTTAGTAAAGTAGAAAAACAAAAGGAGAGCACAAAATTTTCCGTAAACATTTTACCACAACCACCGCAACCGCCAGTCAAATCAGCGAAAGAATATAAAATTGCAGATATTATAAAAAAAGGGAACGATTTAATTGCTCCGCAAGTAAATAAAATGAAAGGAAGCAATGTCGTTGCACCAGAAGTAAAGAAAGAAAATGTAAGCAATATTATTGCACCGGAAGTGAAGAAAGAAAATGTAAGCAACATTGTTGCACCGGAAGTGAAGAAAGAAAATGTAAGCAACATTGTTGCACCGGAAGTGAAGAAAGAAAATGTAAGCAATATTGTTGCACCGGAAGTGAAGAAAGAAAATGTAAGCAATATTGTTGCACCGGAAGTGAAGAAAGAGAATGTAAGTGATGTTGTTATGCCAAATGTTACAAAAGAAATTCCGCAAGTACTCCCGCCTAATGTTACGATGCCAATCATGGAAGAGAATCAAATGCCAAACGTGATGCCAATGATGGAAAACAGCCAAATGCCAAACGTGATGCCAATGATGGAAAGCAGTGAAATACCAAACATGATGCCAATGATGGAAAACAGCCAAATGCCAAACGTGATGCCAATGATGGAAAGCAGTGAAATACCAAACATAATGCCGATGATGGAAAACAGCCAAATGCCAAACGTGATGCCGATGATGGAAAGCAGCCAAATGCCAAATATGATGCCAATGATGGAAAGCAATCCAATGCCAAACATGATGCCGATGATGGGAAGCAACCCAATGCCAAATATGATGCCAATGATGGAAAGCAGTGAAATACCAAACATGATGCCGATGATGGGAAGTAACCCAATGCCAAATATGATGCCAATGATGGAAAGCAATCCAATGCCAAATATGATGCCGATGATGGAAAGCAATCCAATGCCAAACATGATGCCGATGATGGAAAATAATCCAATGCCAAACATGATGCCGATGATGGAAAATAATCCAATGCCAAATATGATGCCGATGATGGAAAGCAATCCAATGCCAAACATGATGCCGATGATGGAAAGCAATCCAATGCCAAACATGATGCCGATGATGGAAAGCAATCCAATGCCAAATATGATGCCGATGATGGAAAGCAATCCAATGCCAAACATGATGCCGATGATGGAAAGCAATCCAATGCCAAATATGATGCCGATGATGGAAAACAATCAAATGTCACCTTTTGCACCAAGTCCGTATTCGCATCAACCATCATATCCGCAACCGGTGCCATATCAACAAAGTCCATACTACGGTACACCACCGATGCAAGGAATGCCACCGATGCAAGGAATGCCGCCGATGCAAGGAATGCCGCCGATGCAAGGAATGCCGCCGATGCAAGGAATGCCGCCGATGCAAGGAATGCCGCCGATGCAAGGAATGCCGCCGATGCAAGGAATGCCGCCAATGCAAGGAATGCCGCCGATGCAAGGAATGCCGCCAATGCAAGGAATGCCGCCAATACAAAGAATGCCACAATATGATATGCAATACACTGCTATGTCAAATCCAGATGTCGCATCTGTAACAATGGATAATAATACATCGTCTATTGCGCCGGTACAAGAGGATTGCGGTTGTGATGACGAACCGCAATTGTATAGTCCACAGCCAGGTATGCCCTATTTTTCACGTGAATTTCATCAACAAAATCCATATATTCCGCATGCGCTGCAGCCAGGTACAATGTATTATCAACAAAATTCTCCTTCTGTATTTGGAGCACCTTATCCAGAAGAAGAGGAAGCTTAAAAAGAGTGTTAGGAAGCCGTTCTTTCATGAAGAACGGTTTTTTGTGAGAATTTGTTTGGAAATTCAGCAAAGATTATATAATATAGTCCCATAAGAGTAAATGAACCCTGCTGAGAAAGAAAATAGCAGAAATGGAACAAAAAATTGAAAAACTTGTTGAGAAGCTACAAACGAAGGTAAAAGTAGCAAATGTAAAAGGCCTTATTACTGAGCACCTTCATGCCAGCTCGGAGTATAAGCGTTATTTAGCAGCGGTATCTCCGGAATTTTAAGTAAAATACTTACAGTGTAAAAACCTCTTTTGTGACTCATGATAAGAGGGAGCTTTTCGAATGAAAAGTTCATTCTAACAGAGGGGGTTTTTGCATTGAACAAAAAAATTAAACTTATTGCTGCTTCTTTGTTAGTTACCAGTGCATTAGCTGCATGTGGTACACCTAAAAATAAAAGTGCAATGGATCGTAATGCTACTTATAATTATGAGCGTACATCGTATGAGAATGCTTCTCCGTATAGAGATAATGTAGCACGTACAGACCGTTACACAGATTATGTCACATACCGTAACAATGCAAGAACTGACGATTATGGGAATGTAAAGTATACAAAAATTAATCAAGACATTCACAATCGTCGTGATAACGTTGGATACAATTATTACCGCGATGTAAATTATCATGGACAAATGACGAATCCATATCCAACTCGCAATGTTACGATGAACAACACGTATATAAACAACGATGGTAAAGTAGCTGAAGCAGTTACCAACCGAGTAAAAGGTATGGATAATGTAGATCGTGTTTCTACTGTTGTACGTGGTAATGATGTTGTCATTGCGGTCAAAACTCGCAACAATCCAGACGAAAAAGCGTTAGAAAATGACATTCGCAAAACTGTTGCGCCTCTTGTGAACAATCGTAATGTCTATGTAACAGCGAAAGCAGATATGTTTACTCGCGTTGATACAATGAGTACGCAGCTACGAAATGGAACAATTACAAATGATTTAAATCGTGATGTAACAAATATGTTCCGAGACCTTCGTACGAATGTAACTAACGTGGTGCGATAATGGAAGGAAGGGGAGATATTATTTCCCCTTCTTTTTATTTATGTAATGTATCGCTTTTTCTGTTAATAAATGAATATCTTCTATGCAGTCTAATTGAAGTTCATCTGCTAATAAGTCTGTATTAATTGTACTATAATGTTGTTTTAATTCATGTAAGTCTGTGATGAGTTGATTTGGCTGAGGATTTGTTTTTCGTTCATTTAGTCGACGCGCCCAGACAGATTCATCACTACAAGTACATGAAATAGACGTTAAAATCCCTTTTCGTTGTTCGACCCAAGATTTTAATTTCAGAACATCATCTAAGTGGTTATAACCGAAATCGATAATAATGGTTGCATTGCAAGCAAGAGTGGATTCTAACAATCGGAATAGAATACTAAAGCAAATTTTGTTTCGAATGAAATGATCTGTTATGTGTTCAGCGATAGAGTCATATAGATCGTCTTTATGAATAACCGGTATATGTAGTTGTGTGCCTACAGAATTTGATATTGTTGTTTTACCGGTACATATTTTTCCCCTAAATAAGATTACTTGTGTCATCATTCTATATCCTTTCTTTATAAGTGTTCTCCATATTCGACATTTTGTGAAATGATCCTTTTTTAGAGACAGCGTTTTTGATTATTATTTTTTTCTTGCTTTCTCTTAGCATTAATGTTATATTAACAAAGCGATGAGCTAATTTACGTAAGACGAGAGATATGCTTAAGTGCTAAACACGCGGATGTGGCCGCCTGGTCTCTCGCCGTAAACGCATCAAGACGCCTGCATGACAGGCGTCTTTCTTATTTATATAGAAAATGGTAGCGGAATAGGTTGAAGAGCTTATTCCGCTTTTTTATATTCTTAATCTTGTACACCTCATTCTTTATTGACAAAAGATCTATTCAATACAAATTCATTTTAATGTTTCGACATATCAATTGCTGCTATGCAGAATACGACATAACCGCTACTTGCTTTCTCCTTTTGTTTTAAACCTTGCATGTGGCAGAAAAAGGCCCTGACCGCTTCTATGTATGGCCAGATGCTCTCGCCCACCTAAAAAGCAAGGGGTTTTTAATTTGTATCTATATAATGAGTTAATGCTGCTTTTCGAGATATCTAACTTCGAATCTTCTAAGGGGCATAAAACTTCTACTTTCGGTCAAACTGTAAATAGAAGTTTTTTATTTTCCCTAAAAGAGGTGACAGTATATGAAGTTCATGATCGTTGCTATGCAGATTGTACTAGCTGCGTTTTGTTTGTATCATGAATCGAGTGTAGCATCGGCAGAGAGTTCGGGTAATGAAGCCCAGCAGGAACCTCAAATTACAATCATGTTGCAGCGTATATATTTAGACGGGGAAGTGAGTCAGGAGATTTTTAGAGAAGAAGTTGTGAATTTAGAAAAGCTTTTCGAGCAATATAAAGATTGGCAACTCGTTGATCGAGATGATGTACAAATTGTATTGCAACAGCGCATTGATGATATTTCACCGTTATTAAAAACGAGTGGGTATTTTGGAGTTTCAAAAGAGGGAATTCTCCAAATTTTTAACGGTGTGCCGGAAAATGACAATGCCATTCATTCCTTCTTTCAAATCGATATGAAAAAGATGAAGAGCTATCAGCGTGAACAGCTGAAGCGAGGAATTCGAGTGAAGTCAAAAGAGCGGTTTGTGAAAGTGATGAAAGATATGGAACAATATTCTATGAGAAATGGAAACAGCCGTAGCGTAAGATAGCTACGGCTTGTTTCTTATTTTTGTTTTGCTAAAATCATTTTTCGAGAGCATTCTGTCAATATGAAAATGAAAAATAGGATAGAGAACATTTGTTGGGGGAACCTCGCATTTTTATCGTTATTTATGTTAAAATGGAATACATGATTTGAGAGGGAGAGATACAGTTTTGTTTGAATATATTACAGGTTATGTGGAATATGTAGGACCGGAATATATCGTTCTTGATCATAACGGAATTGGTTATCAGATTTTCACACCAAATCCGTATGTATTCCAAAGAAGTAAACAAGAACTTCGTGTATATACATATCATTATGTAAGAGAAGATATAATGGCCCTTTACGGATTTAAAACACGTGAAGAGCGCTTACTATTTACAAAGCTTTTAGGTGTATCGGGGATTGGACCGAAGGGAGCGCTTGCGATTTTAGCTTCAGGTCAAACGGGGCAGGTTGTACAAGCGATTGAACATGAGGATGAAAAATTTTTAGTGAAGTTCCCTGGCGTCGGGAAGAAAACAGCGCGTCAAATGATTTTAGATTTAAAAGGAAAATTGGCAGATGTTGTGCCTGACGCTTTTGCCGACTTATTCTCAGATGCAGAACGTTTCGATGAGAAGAAAGGAACATCTGCGGAGCTTGATGAAGCACTAGAAGCGCTTAGAGCACTTGGATATGCAGAGCGAGAAGTATCTCGCGTCGTGCCAGAATTATTAAAAGAATCACTTACGACGGATCAATATATTAAAAAGGCACTTAGTCTTTTACTAAATGGTAAGAGGTGAGTAGAATGGACGAACGTCTCGTTTCAGGAGAATCCGCGTATGAAGATGCGGACTTAGAATATTCGTTAAGACCACAAACGCTCCGTCAATATATTGGCCAAGATAAAGCAAAGCATAATCTAGAAGTATTTATTGAGGCGGCGAAAATGCGTGAAGAAACGTTAGATCACGTATTATTATATGGACCGCCAGGACTTGGAAAAACGACATTAGCAAATATTATTGCGAATGAAATGGGCGTGAATATTCGTACAACGTCAGGACCAGCAATTGAACGGCCAGGTGATTTAGCAGCAGTATTAACAGCACTTCAACCAGGTGATGTTTTATTTATTGATGAAATTCACCGTTTACATCGTTCAATTGAAGAGGTGTTGTATCCAGCAATGGAAGATTTTTGTCTTGATATAGTTATTGGAAAAGGCCCGACAGCACGCTCAGTTCGGCTTGATTTACCGCCGTTTACGTTAATTGGGGCAACAACGCGGGCAGGAGCGTTATCTGCACCGCTTCGAGATCGCTTCGGTGTATTATCTCGTTTAGAATATTACACAGTTGATCAGTTGTCAGCTATTGTAAGGCGTACTGCAGAAGTGTTTGAAGTTGAAATCGACTCCTTAGCTGCTTTAGAAATCGCAAGGCGTGCACGAGGTACGCCTCGTATTGCGAATCGTTTATTGCGCCGTGTACGTGATTTTGCACAAGTTCGAGGTGATGGAACGATTACGATAGAAATTGCGCAAATGGCACTTGAACTACTACAAGTAGATAAGCTTGGACTCGATCATATTGACCATAAATTATTGCTTGGTATTATTGAAAAGTTCCGCGGTGGTCCAGTTGGATTAGAAACAGTTTCCGCAACGATTGGAGAAGAATCACACACAATTGAAGATGTGTATGAGCCGTATTTATTACAAATTGGTTTCCTACAAAGAACACCACGAGGCCGTATTGTTACACCGCTTGTATATGAACATTTCGGAATGGAGATGCCACAAGCATGACGGATATGCCAAAGCTGCTCATTACAGTAGGTATTTTCTTCATTGTTGTTGGATTGGCTTGGAAGTTTCACTTTATAGGTAGGCTTCCAGGCGATATTTTTGTGAAAAAGGGGAAAGTTACCTTTTATTTTCCTGTCATTACGTGTATTGTGATAAGTATTGTATTATCTTTTATTATGTATGTAATAAATCGATTTAGATAGAAATAGGTGAACATAAGTTATGGATATTAATCTGTTTGATTTTTATTTACCAGAAGAACTCATTGCACAAATACCACTTGAAGAGCGAGAAACATCAAGGTTAATGGTGCTAGATCGTGAAACTGGCGAGATTCAGCATAAGCATTTTACTGACATTCTTTCTTATTTACATGAAGGTGATTGCTTAGTTTTAAATGAAACGAAAGTAATGCCTGCTCGTTTGCACGGTATAAAAGAAGATACAGGGGCACATATTGAAGTGCTTTTATTAAAGCAAGAAGATGGCGATACTTGGGAGACACTTGTTAAACCGGCGAAACGTGTGAAAGAAGGAACGGTAATTTCTTTTGGTGAGGGAAAACTAAAAGCAACATGTGTTGGAACTGGCGATCAAGGTGGCCGTCATTTAGAATTTTCGTATGACGGTATTTTCTATGAAATTTTAGATGAACTTGGGGAAATGCCGCTTCCTCCGTATATTAAAGAAACACTTGAAGACCGTGACCGTTATCAGACGGTATTTGCACGTGAAGTTGGTTCAGCAGCAGCGCCAACAGCAGGGCTTCATTTTACAGAAGAGCTGTTAGAAGAACTGAAGAAAAAAGGCATTCATTTAGCGTTTATTACGCTTCATGTTGGTCTTGGGACATTTAGACCGGTTTCTGCAGATACAATTGAAGAACATCATATGCATGCGGAATATTATCATATGTCAGCGGAAACAGCAGACCTTCTAAATCGTGTGAAGCAAGAAGGTGGCCGTATTATTACTGTTGGAACAACATCAACGCGTACGCTTGAAACAATTGCAACAGATAATAATGGCAAGATTTGCGCCGCTTCTGGCTGGACTGATATTTTTATGTATCCAGGATATGAATTTAAAGCGATCGATGGTTTAATTACAAACTTCCATTTGCCAAAGTCAACATTAATTATGCTTGTGAGTGCATTTGCAGGAAGAGAAAATGTTCTTCATGCCTACAATGAAGCGGTAAGAGAAAAGTATCGTTTCTTTAGCTTCGGTGATGCGATGTTTGTTGCATCTCACTCTCAAGTAGAAAAGAAATAAAAAGGAGTAAAGATATGACAGCAATACGTTATGAATTAATTAAAACATGTAAACAAACGGGTGCACGTTTAGGACGTGTTCATACACCGCATGGTTCATTTGAAACGCCGATTTTTATGCCAGTTGGAACACTTGCAACTGTAAAAACAATGTCACCAGAAGAGTTAAAAGCAATGGATGCGGGTATTATTTTAAGTAATACGTATCATTTATGGCTTCGTCCTGGTCATGAAATTGTGCGTGAGGCAGGCGGCTTGCATAAATTTATGAACTGGGATCGGTCGATTTTAACAGATTCTGGCGGCTTCCAAGTATTTAGTTTAAGTGACTTCCGCCGCATTGAAGAAGAAGGTGTTCATTTCCGTAATCACTTAAACGGGGATAAATTGTTCCTATCACCAGAAAAGGCAATGGAAATTCAAAATGCACTTGGTTCTGATATTATGATGGCGTTTGATGAGTGTCCGCCGTTTCCGGCAACATTTGAGTATATGAAAAAATCAGTAGAGCGTACGAGCCGCTGGGCAGAACGTTGCTTAAAAGCACATCAGCGTCCAGAGGATCAAGGTCTATTTGGTATTGTACAGGGCGGAGAGTTTGAAGAGCTTCGTCGTCAAAGTGCACGCGACCTTGTTTCAATGGATTTTCCGGGTTACGCAGTTGGTGGTTTATCCGTTGGGGAACCGAAAGATATTATGAACCGTGTGCTTGAATTTACAACACCGCTTCTTCCTGATAACAAGCCGCGTTATTTAATGGGCGTTGGATCACCAGATTCGTTAATTGATGGTGCAATCCGCGGTATTGATATGTTCGACTGTGTACTTCCAACTCGTATTGCGCGAAACGGTACGTGTATGACAAGTGAAGGCCGCTTAGTTGTAAAAAATGCAAAATTTGCGAAAGACTTTGGTCCGCTTGATCCGAATTGTGATTGTTATACATGTAAAAACTATTCACGTGCGTACATTCGTCACTTAATGAAATGTGATGAAACATTCGGAATTCGTTTAACGTCTTATCACAACCTGCATTTTCTGTTAAAATTAATGGAGCAGGTGAGACAAGCCATTCGTGAAGACCGTCTTGGAGATTTCCGTGATGAGTTCTTTGAACAATATGGTTTTAATAAACCGAATGCTAAAAACTTCTAATACATAATAATTAAGGAGGCATAAAAGATGAATCCAGGTATGATGAATATTATCATGATCGTTGCGATGTTTGCGATTTTCTACTTCTTACTAATTCGTCCACAACAAAAACGTCAAAAGGCTGTAGCGCAAATGCAAAGCGAACTGAAAAAAGGCGATGCAATCGTAACAATTGGCGGCTTACACGGTACAATTGAATCTGTAAACGATACAACAATTGTGATTAAATCTGGTGGTTCACACCTTACATTTGATCGCAGTGCAATTCGCGACGTTGTGAAAAACTAATGAAAAAGCCCTGAAAATACAGGGCTTTTTTTTAATATGTTGTGCGCTTACCGATATTGACTCCAAGTATGCCTCCAATTGTACTTGCCGCAATAAGTACAAGTTGATATAGAAGCTGTACGTTCGATAACGCCGATGAAAAGCCTAAATAATTTACAAGAAATACGAGAATAGCAAATACAACTCCAGTAGATCCACCGACAAACCATCCTTTTCCTTGTGCTTTTACTCCAGCAACAAATCCAGCGATTACTGTCGATACAATTGCGAGGACAAGAAGTGCGATGGATAAAGTTCTTTCATTTATGTTTGTAAACTTCAATAATAAAGCAATGATGATACTTGCTAGGCAAGCAAAAATAAGCAAGGTAACGATGCCGAATCCAACTGCAATTGATAATTTTCTAGTTCCATCCATAGAGCATCTCTCCTTTCTAATACAAGCATATTTCTTCTTTTGCTAAGTTAGACTAGTTTCTTTTTGTGCGGGGAAACTAATATATAGAAATTGCGACGAGGAAGGAAATGAAAGATGGAACTACTTCAAATTATCTTTCGAACAATTCTTTTATACAGTGTGATGTTAATTATTTTTCGGCTGATGGGAAAACGCGAAATTGGTGAATTAAGTGTTTTAGACTTAGTTGTATTTATTATGCTTGGTGAAATGGCGGTTATTGCAATTGAAAATATGGATAAAGCAATTTGGCATCAACTCGTTCCGATGGTGCTGATTATGCTTATTCAAATTGTGTTATCCCTTGTCTCGCTAAAAAGTCAGCGTATTCGTCATATATTAGAAGGGGAGCCGGCTATTATCATACGTGAGGGGAAGATTGATGAGAAGCAAATGCGTAAACAGCGTTATAACATGGATGATTTACTTATGCAATTACGCGAGCAAAGTATCGGTGATATACGTGATATAGAGTATGCGATTTTAGAGCCATCGGGAAGATTATCAGTATTTGAAAAACAAAAAAGTAAAAATGACACACCATTATTTTCAGTTCCACTTATTATTGATGGAGAAATTCAGAAAAAACATTTATACATGATGGAACATACCGATATATGGCTGGAGGATAAGTTAAAGAAACTGGGGCATACAGATATTGAGAAGATTTCATATTGTAGTTTTCAAAACGGTCAGTTTTTTGTTGATTTAAAAGATGAGTAAATATATGCTCCAAACAGGACTTCATAGAACTATGTCGAATATGAAAGTGCAAAGAAGTCTGATTTGGAGTGAATGATATGGGAATCGCACTAGAAAAAGCTGCAGTTTCTGACGCGGAATTGATTTATGCGATGCAAGTAGAGGCTTTTCTGCCGTTATTGGAAACATACCAAGATTATAATACGAATCCTGCAAACGAGAAGCTTGATAGAGTCATTACAAGAATTCATAATCCGCATGGTGGATTTTATAAAATCATGTATAATAAGGCCGTTGTTGGTGCTGTATGTGTAGTTTGGAAAGAAGGGACAACCAAGTTTTGGATCAGTCCTATGTTTATTCTTCCGAAGTATCAAGGAAAAGGAATTGCTCAAAAAGTAATATTGTTACTAGAAGAGATGTTCCCGCAAGCAACAAGTTGGGAGTTAGCCACAATTTTAGAGGAAAAACGGAACTGTTATCTGTATGAAAAAATGGGTTTTGTACAGACTGGTGTTAGTAAACGATTGAATGATTGTACAACACTTGTCTATTACCAAAAGCCATTGCAGCTTATGAAATAAAAATCGCCATCGAAATAAATTCGATAGCTGTTTTTATTTTAAAAAAGAAAATTTGCGAAGAATAGGGAGTCTTAGTAATTCTTCTTTTCGAATAATTCGAAAAAGGATTAACAGGAATACATATAGTATCGTAGTAGATAGTACTTCCCATAATGTTTGCTTGCCAAGTGAAGGAGAAAAGGTAAGATGTTTATGTATGTAGTAACCTACTCCCCCGGAGATGATAATAGCAAGTAAACCGTATACATAATCTTTTATATAAATAGTAAACGTAATTTTTTTTAAGACAGTTGCATAGTGAAGTAAAGTAACTGTAACGATATTGGCTGCAATTGCAAGAGCGACGCCCATCATTTGAAACTGTGGTTGTGAGGCCAGGACGAAAATAACAAGTAATTTTACAATTGCTCCGATAAATGTATTCATCATGGCCGCTCGCGCTAAATTTAGAGCTTGTAATACAGAAGTGAGTGGTCCTTGAAAATAGTGAAATAAAAAGCAAGGTGCAAGCACTTGAATGAAAAGAGTAGCGCTATCGGAACCGTACATAAGCGTTAAAATAGGGGAAGCGAATATATATAAAATGACAACAGACCAGCCGCCTGTGATAAGAGAGATGCGTAGCGCTTGCTGTAGTCTATGCTCTACTAAACGACGTTGTTTTTTTGCGTTTGCTTCGCTAATAGAAGGAACAAGTGCCGTAGAAAGAGCATATGTAATAAAGGCTGGCAGAGACAAAAGTGGAAAGGCATATCCATTTAAGATACCGTATTGCTGCGTTGCGATAGAAGCTGCAACTCCGGCAATTGCTAAACTTTGCATAACAACAATTGGTTCGAAAAAGTAAGAAATAGATCCAATTAAGCGGCTTCCTGTTGTAGGAAGCGCAATATCCATTAAAGAATAAAAGGTACTTTTACTTTCTTTTACAGTACTTATAAAATGAGAACGTATGGAAAGATGTTTTTCTCTTTGAAACAATGTTAATAGAAATAACAGAGAAGCAATTTCTCCAAGTACAGCTGAGAGCATGGCACCTGCTGCTGCGTATTCCACTCCATATGGTAAGAAAAAGCGAATGCATACAGCAATAATAGTAATGCGAACGACTTGTTCTAGTACTTGTGCATAGGCACTCGGCTTCATGTTTTGTCTCCCTTGGAAATAACCGCGCAGCACAGAGGAAACAGCAATAACAGGCACAACCGGTAAAATAGCGATTAATGGATAGTAGGTTCGTTTATCAGTTAGTAATGTTTCTGCTAATAAAGGAGCAAGAAGCATAATTCCGATTGTTAATAGAATACTAATGACCGAGGTAATGGCCAATGAAACGGTTAATATTCTTTTAACTTGTTGTTTATCATGTGTCGCCTCTGCTTCAGCGATTAGTTTTGCAATGGCAACTGGAAGACCGATTTGTGTAATGGTAATAGCTAATATAAATGTTGGCACAGCCATCATATATAACCCAACACCTTCTTCGCCTAAAATACGCGCCATCACAATGCGATTAATAAAGCCTAATATTTTTGTAATAAAGCCGGCGAACATTAAAATAAAAGCACCTCGTAAAAAGGTTTGTTTCGTCATTGTTTTCTCCTACCTTCTCAAAATCAGTGGAATGATTTACAATAATTTATATGCATGAATAAGATAAGCATGACAAGCTTTTGAAATGAGAAATCTGTGACCAGAGGGAGATGAGATAGAAGTGGCTGAGAAAGAGGGATTAATAGAAGTGTACCGTGAACAATTACAAATTGTTTTAGACAGTAAAGTGGAAGAGTTTCACATGCTCGGCTATGAACGTGTTACACTAGAAGACGTATGGAAATGTTTAAAGGACAAAAAGTGGAAAAAAGTAGGGCCCGATGTCAGATTGTATGAGCTTGTAAATGATGTGTTAACGTTAACAGCTAGCGATTATATGACATATTTAACGCTGAAGGCGTATCAAGCACCGCTTTGGTCGTTTGATGAATATGAAAATAAATAATAAGGTTGTAATTGGTTTGTTCTTCCTCTTGCAGTATAATAATGAGTATTGATAAAGAGGTAATTTTGGAACAAGCGCTTTTGTTCAAAGGAGGAACAAGAAACATATGGCAAAGCGAAGCAGCAGAATCGTTGCCTTTTTCCTCGTTGTGTTATTAATTGGAGGAATCATTGGAGCAACGACAAAAAACATTACAAAAGGAATTAACCTCGGACTTGATCTTCGAGGCGGCTTTGAAATTTTATATGAAGTAAAGCCAGCGAAAAAAGGGGATAAAGTTACCAGGGATACTCTTGTGAGTACGGTTGGTGCACTCGAAAAACGTGTAAACGTTCTTGGTGTAAGCGAACCGAATATCCAAATTGAAGGAAATGATCGCATTCGTGTGCAGCTTGCTGGCATCAAAGATCAACAGCAAGCGCGAGATGTATTATCAACTCAAGCGAAATTAACGTTCCGTGATGTGAATGATAACATTCTAATGGACGGTGCGGATTTAGCAACGGATGGTGCAAAGCAAACATTTGATGAGCAAGGACGACCAAGTGTTAGCTTAAAATTAAAGAGTGCTGATAAATTCCGTCAAGTGACTGAGAAAATATTAAGCATGAAGCCGAATAATTTAATGGTAATTTGGCTTGACTTTGAAGAAGGAAAAGATTCTTACAAGGCAGAAGCAGCAAAACCAAAACCGAAATATTTATCAGCAGCTACTGTGAATCAAGTGTTTAATCAAGCGGAAGTATCTATTGTTGGTGGAAACTTTACAGTAGAGAGCGCGAAACAACTTTCAGAGTTGTTAAATGCCGGAGCGCTTCCTGTTGATTTAAAAGAAATTTACTCTACTTCTGTTGGAGCAAAATTTGGTGAGCAAGCACTACAAAAAACAATTTTTGCGAGTGCAATCGGTATAGCTCTTATTTTCTTGTTTATGATTGTGTTCTATCGTCTACCTGGTTTTGTAGCGATAATTATGCTTGGTCTATATATTTACATAACGTTACTCGTATTCAATTGGATGCACGCGGTTCTCACATTGCCGGGTATAGCAGCACTTGTGCTCGGGGTCGGAATTGCGGTTGATGCCAACGTTATTACGTATGAAAGGCTGAAAGAAGAACTGCGCATCGGAAAATCGATGTTATCAGCATATCGTGCAGGTAATCAGCGTTCGTTATCAACCATTTTAGATGCGAATGTTACAACACTTGCAGCAGCGGCTGTCTTATTTGCATATGGTAATAGCTCTGTTAAAGGGTTTGCGACAAGTTTAATTGTAAGTATTTTAGTCGGCTTCATTACCAATGTATATGGTACACGTTTTTTACTGAGTTTACTTGTTAAGAGCCGTTACTTTGATAAAAAATATTCTTACTTTGGTGTAAAACCGAAGGAAGTTATTCCGTTATCAAAAGGTGTAGAACATGCACCGACGAAATTTGACCGTATTAACTTTGTTAGTATCGGACATAAATTTTTCTGGTTCTCTGTTGTTGTCATGATTGCAGGTTCAATTATTTTACCAATTTTTAAATTAAACCTTGGGATTGATTTTGCAAGTGGTACGCGCATGGATATTAAAACAAATCAAGCGATAACAGTATCACAAGTACAAAAAGAATTGCATGATTTGAAAATAGATGTGAAGCCAGAAGATATCGTGCCAACAGGTAACGATAATAAAGGATTTGCTGTTCGTACAATTGGTGTACTATCAAAAGATGATATTACGAAAGTAAAAACAGTCTTCCACGATAAATATGGTACAGAGCCAAACGTAAGTACAGTTTCTCCAACAATTGGGAAAGAAATTGCACGAAATGCGTTTATTGCTGTACTGATTGCATCAGTTGTTATCATTTTATATGTGAGCATCCGTTTCCGCTTTACATATGCATTATCAGCAGTATTAGCACTTCTGCACGATGCATTCTTCATTATCGTTGTGTTCAGTTTACTTCACTTAGAAGTCGATCTAACGTTTATCGCAGCAGTGCTAACAATTATCGGTTATTCTATTAACGATTCGATTGTTACGTTTGACCGAAATCGTGAGTTGTACAAACAGAAACAAAAAATTCGCACATTAAGCGATTTAGAAGAGATTGTGAATGCGAGTATTCGTCAAACAATCGGTCGTTCTATCAATACAGTTATGACAGTGTTACTACCTGTTATTACATTATTAATTTTCGGCAGTGAGTCATTGCGTAACTTCTCAATTGCATTATTTGTCGGTTTAATTGTTGGTACTTACTCTTCTGTTTTCGTTGCATCCCAAATTTGGCTGATGCTTGAAAACCGCCGTTTGAAAAAAGGAAAAGGTCAGAAGAAAGTGGAAGTAAAGACATCTGAACCGCAAGTATAAGAAAAATCACTTGAATTTGAACGAAAAGAGATGCCTCTTTGCAGGCATTTCTTTTTTTGTTCTGGGATAGAATAAAGTGAAGGTTAGTGCGGGCTTTTACGGACAGTTATCCCCACCTATCTTCTTTAGAAAAGCGGAAGCGGCTCGCTCAGAATCATAGGACGCCCGCGCCCCTGACGGAGAGGCGTTTTTTGCCTCGTCCGAGGGGGCGAAACGACCGGAGATTCTAGCCGCTAGAGCTGGACAACGTTTTTCGCGGAATCTTGAGGTGGGGGTCTTACTGTCCACGAGTAGCGGGATAACGTGTACGTTGATGAAAGAAAGGGTTTCGATTATGGAAAAAGATGAACGTTTTAAACAAGCGGAGTTTGGGGCAATTATTGGAATTGTCGGCAATATTGTGCTTGCGATTGTCAAAGCAGTCATTGGATATATTGGAAATAGTAAGGCGCTTATGGCGGATGCGGTTCATTCTGGTTCGGATGTGATTGGCTCATTAGCAGTCTTTTTTGGACTGCGTGCAGCAAAGCAACCGCCTGATGAGGATCATCCATATGGGCACGGAAAAGCGGAATCTATTTCTGCAATTATTGTAGCTGTTCTTTTATTTATTGTCGGAATTGAAATTGTTATTTCTTCTGTTAAAGCTCTTACACAAGTGCTTGAGCCTCCGCGCTGGATTACTGTGATTGCTGTACTTCTTTCTATTGTTGTGAAAGAAGGGATGTTTCGATACAAATATCAGTTAGGCAAAAGAATAAATAGTGATGCTATTATTGCAAACGCGTATGAGCATCGTTCAGATGTGTTTTCATCAATTGCAGCTTTAATTGGTATTGGAGCGGCGATTATAGGCGATAAACTGGGAATGGAGTGGCTTGTATATGCTGATCCAGTTGCTGGTTTATTTGTATCTTTACTCGTTATAAAAATGGCTTGGGATATTGGAAAAGAAGCGATTCATACAACGTTGGATCATGTGCTTCATGAGGAAGATATCATTCCGATGAGAGAAGCGGTTATGCAAGTAGAAGGAATTAAGAAAATAGGCTCGCTATATGCAAGAGAGCATGGACACTATGTCATTGTTGATATTAAAGTGTCTGTTGATCCATACATTACGGTAGAAGAGGGGCATCGCATTGGTAAACGTGTGAAAGAGATGCTCATGCAGCAAGATCATGTGCAAAATGTTTTCGTTCACATTAATCCATATTCTCCTGATTAATGTAGGAGAAGGGCTACCTGTAAGAGCCTAATTGGTTAGTCAAACCTCATTGTCACCCCTTAGTCTGTCTAGTATAATAGACAAGTTAAGGGGTGATGTCGTGTTACAACCGAAGACGCGTTGGAAAGAAAAGGATAATAATGAGGAGCTTGTAGGACAATTGGCAAATAAACTTCAATTGTCATCTCTTGTTACTTCGTTATTATTAAATAGAGGTTTAGATACAGAAGAAAAGATTGTGGATTTTTTAAATACAGAGCAGCAAGAATTTCACGATCCTTTTTTACTTAAAGGTATGGATCGTACTGTAGAGCGCGTTCGCCAAGCGATTCAAAACGGTGAACAAATTTTAATTTTCGGTGACTATGATGCGGACGGTGTTAGTAGTACAACCATTTTATTTCTAGCATTGCAAGAACTCGGGGCGGATGTAGAGTTTTATATTCCGAACCGGTTTACAGAAGGGTATGGACCGAATGAAGAAGCGTTTCGCTGGGCGCACCGTGCTGGTTTCTCGCTTATCATTACGGTTGATACAGGGATTGCAGCCGTTCATGAGGCGCAGGTTGCGAAGGAGCTCGGCATTGATTTAATTATTACTGACCATCATGAGCCGCCGCCAGAATTACCGGAAGCTTTGGCTATCATTCATCCGAAGTTAGAGGGTGGCGTATATCCATTTCACTATTTAGCAGGTGTTGGTGTTGCGTTTAAAGTTGCTCATGCATTGCTTGGGAGTGTACCAGAACATTTATTAGAAATTGCTGTTATTGGTACAGTAGCCGATTTAGTGCCTCTTTATGGTGAAAACCGTCTGCTTGTGCAGCGCGGATTGAAAAAATTGCGAACAACGCAGCGAGTGGGACTACAGGCGCTGTTTAAAGTTGCTAATATTTCGCAAGGTGAAATTACAGAAGAAAGTGTAGGGTTTGCAATTGGACCACGCATTAATGCGGTTGGACGATTAGAAGATGCAGCGCCAGCTGTCCATTTATTATTATCAGAAGACATAGAAGAAGCAAAAGAACTCGCACAAGAAATTGATGAATTGAACAAATTACGAAAAGATATTGTAAAGCAAATTACAGAAGAAGCGATTGCAGAAGTAGAAACACATTATCCACCAGAAGAGAATGCAGTATTAGTTTTGGCAAAAGAAGGGTGGAATCCCGGCGTAATTGGGATTGTTGCTTCAAAGCTCGTAGATCGCTTTTACCGTCCGACAATTGTGCTAAGTATTGATCCTGAAAAAGGTACGGCAAAAGGATCAGCTCGTAGTATTGAAGGGTTTGATTTGTACGCGAATTTATCAGATTGCCGGGATATTTTACCGCATTTTGGCGGGCATCCAATGGCTGCTGGTATGACCCTTAGTATAGATGATGTCGATGAATTGCGCCGACGCTTAAACGAGCAAGCTACTGCATTGCTATCAGATGAGGATTTTATCCCGGTTACTACGGTAGATGTAGTGTGTAAAGTGGAAGATGTCACACTTGCTGCAATAGAAGAAATGCAAAAGCTTGCTCCGTTCGGTGTTGGGAATCCAAAGCCGCGCATCGCTGTGAAAGATGCAAGTCTGGAAAGTATTCGTGCTATTGGTTCCGATGGTTCACATTTGAAAATGACACTTCGTGATGGACAAGCGACATTAGATAGCATTGGCTTTGGTTTCGGGACATTGGCAAAAGAAATTTCTCCTGTTGCGCACGTATCGATTGTTGGAGAAGCTTCTATTAATGAATGGAATAATTTCCGTAAACCACAAATTATGGTTCAAGACATTGCTGTAGAAGCTTGGCAATTATTTGATTGGCGTAGTATGCGTAATGTAGAAACGAATTTAGCTGATCTTTCGAGTGATAAATTGATAATCGTCTATTTTAAGGAAGAAGCACTGCAAAAATTTTCTTTAGAAGCATATAACGATTATGTTGTACACGCTAAAGATGTGATAACATTAGAAGATCGTTATGTTGTTGTTCTTGATTTACCAGATGTAACAGAAGATTTAAAGCACATATGTGAAAAAGGATTCCCGGCCCGCATCTATACTGTTTTTTATCAAGAAAACAATCATTTATTTAGTACGGTTCCGACGAGAGAACATTTTAAATGGTACTATTCATTCCTACATCAAAAAGCACCATTTTCGCTTCGTCAATATGGTGAGCAGCTTTGCCGTCATAAAGGGTGGTCAAAAGATACAGTAAATTTCATGACACAGGTGTTTTTTGAGTTAGAATTTGTTACAATAAAAGACGGTGTCATTTTTATGGCGGAAGAAATGAAAAAGCGTGATTTAACGGAATCAAACACGTATCGTGAGAAAATAAACCAATTACAATTAGAAAAGGAACTGGTTTATAGCACATATCAGCAGTTATATGCATGGTTTGAAACGATTCGTAATCATAAAGAAGTAGAACAGTTAGGATAAAGGACTTGTATTTACAACTCTTTTAAATTCGAGGAGGATTCATAAATATGGATTTCAAGCAACATATTGCAATCGTACCAGATTATCCGAAAGAAGGTATTGTCTTTAAAGACATCACACCTTTAATGAACGATGGAAAAGCATATAAAGCAGCAACAGATGCAATCGTTGTGTATGCAAAAGAAAGAAGTATCGACCTTGTAGTAGGACCAGAAGCACGTGGTTTTATTATCGGATGTCCAGTTTCTTACGCATTAGAAGTAGGCTTTGCACCGGTTCGTAAATTAGGTAAATTACCACGCGAAGTAATCAAAGTAGATTACGGTAAAGAGTATGGTAAAGATGTGTTAACAATTCATAAAGATGCAATCAAACCAGGTCAACGTGTATTAATTACAGATGACTTATTAGCTACAGGCGGAACAATCGAAGCGACAATTAAGCTGGTAGAAGAACTTGGCGGTGTTGTTGCAGGTATCGCATTTTTAGTAGAGCTTACTTACTTAGATGGCCGTAAAATGTTAGATGGCTATGACGTATTAGTATTAGAAAAATATTAATCGTAAACAGGACAACATGCGGAGTACCCGTGAATCTCTTTGAGAGGATCGGGTATTTTTATATATGTATTGAAAAAAAGTAAAGTGAAATGTCTCTGAAATCTTTTCCTTTTCACAATTCACACTCATTACGTTATAATGGTAAGATAAAAATTATTCTAATTGGCAAGGAAAAAGATTATGAATCTTCAATAAAAGGTGATTAGATGGCGAATGAACAAGTACTAACAGCTGAGCAGGTACTGGAGAAAGCAGGGCAATATTTACACGATGATGATATCGATCTTGTTGCGCGCGCTTATGAATTTGCACGTGCAGCGCATAGCGAGCAATACCGAAAATCAGGTGAACCATATATTATCCATCCTATTCAAGTAGCAGGAATTTTAGTGGATTTACACATGGATCCGTCTACTGTATCAGCAGGTTTTTTACATGATGTAGTAGAAGATACAGATGTAACATTAGAAGATATTGAACGTGAATTTACAAAAGAGATTGCGATGCTTGTTGATGGTGTAACGAAGCTTGGAAAAATTAAATACAAATCTCATGAACAGCAGCAGGCAGAAAATCATCGAAAAATGTTTATCGCAATGGCGCAAGATATCCGTGTTATTTTAATTAAGCTTGCAGACCGACTTCACAATATGCGAACATTGAAACATTTACCGCAAGAAAAACAGCGCCGCATTGCAAATGAAACATTAGAAATTTTCGCCCCATTAGCACATAGGCTCGGAATTAATACGATTAAGTGGGAATTAGAAGATACGTCGCTTCGTTATTTAAATCCGCAGCAATATTATCGTATTGTCAACTTAATGAAACGTAAGCGTGCAGAACGCGAAGAATATTTAGATGAAGTTATGACGGAAATTCGTGACAAATTAAAAGAAGTCGCGATTCAACCAGAGATTTCTGGTCGTCCAAAGCATATTTATAGTATTTACCGAAAAATGGCGATGCAAAATAAACAATTCAATGAAATTTACGATTTGTTAGCTGTTCGTGTTGTCGTAAATAGTATTAAAGATTGTTATGCCGTTCTGGGTATTATTCATACGTGCTGGAAGCCAATGCCGGGACGTTTTAAAGATTATATCGCAATGCCAAAAGCGAACTTATATCAGTCGCTGCATACGACAGTAATTGGACCGAAAGGCGATCCGCTTGAAGTGCAAATTCGTACGAAAGAAATGCATGAAATTGCTGAATACGGAATTGCAGCACACTGGGCATATAAAGAAGGAAAAACGGCTGAAACAACAGGTACGCTTGAGAAAAAATTAACATGGTTCCGTCAAATTTTAGAATGGCAAAATGAAGCATCGAATGCAGAAGAGTTTATGGAATCATTAAAAATTGATTTATTCTCTGATATGGTGTTCGTTTTTACACCAAAAGGAGATGTCATGGAACTGCCACTTGGCTCTGTTCCAATTGACTTTGCTTACCGCGTTCACTCTGAAATCGGGAATAAAACGATTGGTGCAAAAGTAAACGGTAAAATGGTTACTCTAGATTACAAGTTAAAAACAGGTGACATCATTGAAATTTTAACATCTAAACATTCATACGGTCCGAGTCAGGATTGGGTGAAATTAGCGCAAACATCGCATGCGAAAAATAAAATTCGTCAATTTTTCAAAAAGCAGCGCCGTGATGAGAATATTGAAAAAGGACGCGAGCTTGTTGAAAAAGAGGCGCGAGGCCTTGAGTATGAGATGAAAGAAGTATTAGCATCTGATAACTTAAAGCGCGTTGCTGAGAAATTTAATTTTGCAAACGAAGAAGATATGTTTGCAGCTGTTGGGTATAATGGCATTACTGCATCGCAAATTGTCACACGTCTAACAGATAAATTCCGTAAACAACGCGAAGAGGAAGAGTTAACAGAAGTAAAAGAAGTTCGAAAACCGATGAAAATTCGCAAATGGGATTCTGGTGTGAAAGTAAGCGGAGCGGATAATTTACTTATTCGTTTATCAAAGTGCTGTAATCCAGTTCCAGGTGATGATATCATTGGCTATATTACGAAGGGCCGTGGTGTATCCATTCATCGTACTGACTGTGTAAATATTCATACAGAAGAAGCGCAGGTTAGGTTGTTAGAAGTAGAATGGGAAGGCAGCCCAGAAAAAGAAATTGAATACAACGTTGATATTGAAATTTCAGGATATGACCGCCGTGGTTTATTAAATGAAGTATTGCAAGCTGTAACAGAAACGAAAACATATATTTCGGCTGTTTCAGGAAGAAGCGACCGCAACAAAATGGCGACGATTCATATGTCTATTTCGATTCGTAACTTACAGCATTTGAAAAAAGTTGTCGAGCGTATTAAACGAGTTCCAGAAATTTATGCGGTGCGCCGCATGATGCATTAATAAGGAGTGAAGAGAAATGAGAGTTGTCTTACAACGATCAAAAGAAGCATCTGTAACAGTAAAAGGTGAAGTTGTAGGACAAATTCCTTTCGGCTTAACACTATTAGTTGGCATTACCCATGAAGATACAGAAAAAGATGCAACGTATATCGCTGAAAAAATTGCAAACTTACGCATTTTTGAAGACGAAAATGAAAAAATGAACCATTCTGTATTAGATGTTGGGGGACAAGTTCTTTCCATTTCACAGTTCACGTTATACGGAGATTGCCGGAAAGGAAGAAGACCAAACTTTATGGATGCAGCAAAACCTGAATACGCAGAACGTTTATACGACTTCTTTAACGAAGAACTTCGCAAGCGAGGACTGCACGTAGAAACAGGACAATTCGGGGCGATGATGGACGTTCAGCTTATTAATGATGGTCCGGTGACATTGATTGTAGAGAGTAAATAATGATGATGGAAGAGAGGGGATGTGTTCTCCTCTCTTTTTTGCTTTGTTTAAAACATATGCATAACTTGCCTGTTGTATAATGCAAAGGGAGAGTGATGCTATGAATAACGAATATGAAAAGTTAATCGTAAAAAATTTCTTTAAATGATATTTCCATTTATTGTCGTTATCGATTAGATTATATAGAAGGTGTTCGATATGATGAAGTATTCCTACAAAGAATTTTCACCAAGTTTATTAGCACAGATAAAGGAGATAGAAGAGTCCTTAAAAGAACCCATTGCTTTATTGTTAAAAAAATATAAATCCGTGTTCGCAGAAAAAAATATAGATTTCGGTGTAGGACTTGAGATAGAGGGAGAAAATCATTTTACTCCTGGATACAATTCTGTTGTTGTTATAGGAATAATAGAAGAAGATGATGAATTACTTGATTTATATATGATTACAATTTGGAAATGCGAACGAACGTGGCTTGGTATGCCTGTTTCTAAAAACATACCTGGATGTAAAATTACGGGAGAATTAGTGGAGGAATCGGTCAAGGAAGTTTTGCTAGAGTTGGAAGAGCATATAGAAGAGATATGGAAAGAGGATTAATTGGAAAGTGAACGAAATGAGACGTACGTGTTTGAAAAGTCATCGAACTTAGCCGATGACTTTTATTTTTCAAAAATCTGCTGAAGGACTCAAAGATTTTTCATGACTACAACTATATCGGCGATTCGACACGAAATAAAGATCCTTCGACCATATTCGACACAAGAAAAGCCACCTCATCATCAAAATGAGGTGGCTTTATTAGTACGCTTATAGCGAATCCATAATTTTTTCGTGCCAATGTAAATGCTGTAGCCGATTAATGCGCCGCTAGTGTTCAGAATAATATCATCCACATCAAAGATGCCAGTAAAAATTAGTAATTGCAGTAATTCGATAAAGTGAAACTTCCATCAGTGGGGGGTTTCTTTATCTCCCACTGATGGAAAGCCCACCCAATCGGGCTCTTATGGGCAGTTATCCCCCACCTATTTTCTTTAGAAAAGCGGAAGCGGCTCGCTCAGAAGCGCAGGACGCCCACGTCCCTGACAAAGAGGCGCTTTTTGCCTCGTCGAAGGGGGCGAAACGAACGGAGGTTCTAGTCGCTAGAGCTGGACAACGTCTTTCTCTGAATCTTGAGGTGGGGGTCTTACTGCCCGTTAGTGCGGGATAAAGAAAACGATTTTGATAAAACGCTTGCAAGTTAATTTCCAGCTGTTTACTTTGAAAAAGTGGCATATGTATTCTCTCAAAATAGGCGGGCATTCAGTTAGGGAATAGGCGATGATTCCTTTTGGCAATAGTGTATAACCTCCACATCAATATGGAACACTAGTCATTAGAATTCCACTATTTGAATGTGAGGGATATACGTATGCGTATGAATGAAAAGGGAAACTCTGCTACTAACGGAGCAAACCAATTGTTTAATGTGAATTTTCATGAGTTTATTTCAAAGGAACAGCAAAATACATCGCTAGAACTTGCTTCTGAATTTGGAATTTCTTTAAAAGATGTGAAAACTTTAAAGAAACACCTTGGACGTTCTTGAGAATCTTGACAACAATTGTGAATAACCGTATAGTAGTAAACAAATTCATTTTTTTACAGTTACATATGTTATAAACCGATGATAGAGAAGAGTAGATGAGAGACACATGAAAAGAGAGGAAATGTCCAGGGCTGAAAACATTTCTGCATGATGACTGATCGAATGACACTCTGTAGGTTTCGTCTTGAACGGCATAGTGCTTAGTAGAGGTCGAACGCAATTTAAGCGTTATTAAAAAAGTGGAAGCATACGTGCTTCAATTAGGGTGGCACCACGGGTATTATACTCTCGTCCCTACTGTAAAATCAGTAGAGGCGGGAGTTTTTTTATTTTTATTATTATTGAGAAAATGAGGAGGAACTGAATATGTCTATTCAAATCCCACGCGGAACGCAAGATATCCTTCCTGGTACTGTGGAACTATGGCAGTATATTGAAGGGCAAGCACGTGAAATTTGTCGTCGTTACAACTATAAAGAAATTCGTACACCGATTTTTGAGCACACAGAATTATTTTTACGCGGTGTTGGGGATACGACAGATATCGTACAAAAAGAAATGTACACATTCGAAGATCGCGGAGAACGCAGCTTAACACTTCGTCCAGAAGGAACAGCACCAGTTGTACGTTCTTATGTAGAAAATAAAATGTTTGGCGACGCTACGCAGCCGACAAAATTATATTATATCGGGCAGATGTTCCGTTATGAAAGACCACAAGCAGGACGCTATCGTCAATTTGTTCAGTTTGGTATTGAAGCGATTGGCAGTAATGACCCAGCAATTGATGCAGAAGTGATTGCGCTTGCTGTTGAGTTTTATCGCGGGATGGGCTTAAAGAATATTAAAGTTGTGTTAAATAGCTTAGGTGATGCAGCGAGCCGTAAAGCGCATCGCGATGCATTAATTGCACACTTTGAGCCTCGCATCGGTGAGTTCTGTTCAGATTGCCAATCTCGTTTAGAGAAAAACCCACTTCGTATTTTAGATTGCAAAAAAGATCGCAATCATGAATTGATGAACACAGCGCCATCTATTACAGAATACTTAAACGTAGAATCAAGCGCGTACTATGAAAAAGTACAAGAACTATTAACAATGATGGGTATTCCATTTGAGAAAGATCCAAACCTTGTGCGCGGTTTAGATTATTATCAGCACACTGTATTTGAAATTATGAGCGAAGCAGAAGGTTTTGGGGCGATTACGACGTTAAGCGGCGGTGGTCGTTACAACGGACTTGTACAAGAAATCGGTGGACCGGAAATGCCTGGTATTGGTTTTGCGATGAGTATCGAACGTTTAATCATGGCGCTGAAGGCTGAGAATATTGAATTACCAATTGCTCATCATATTGATTGTTATGTTGTAGCACTTGGTGAAAAAGCGAAAGATCATGCTGCCAAAATTGTCTTTGACCTTCGTAAGGCTGGATTAGCAGTTGAGAAAGATTACTTAGATCGTAAAATGAAGGCGCAGTTTAAATCAGCGGATCGTCTAAGTGCAAAATATGTAGCTGTATTAGGTGATGATGAATTAGAAAAAGGTATTATCAATTTAAAAGATATGGCAACGGGCGAACAAGAAGAAGTTGCGTTAGATGTATTTGCTTCTTATGTAGCAGAAAAATCACTATAGGGGGAAAAAGAAATGGCTGAAAGAACGCATGCATGCGGAAAAGTAACAGTAGAAGCTGTGGGACAAACGGTTCAATTAAAAGGTTGGGTACAAAAGCGCCGTGATTTAGGCGGATTAATTTTCATTGACTTACGTGACCGTACAGGTATTGTACAAGTCGTATTTAGTCCAGAAACTTCAAAGGAAGCGTTAGAAATAGCAGAAACAATTCGCGGTGAATACGTACTGCACGTAGAAGGTACAGTTGTTGAGCGCGCAGCTGGTGCAATTAATGAAAATATGGCAACAGGTCGTATTGAAGTACAAGCGATAAAAGTAAACGTACTAAGTGCAGCAAAAACAACACCAATTATGATTACAGATGATACGGATGCATCAGAAGATGTACGTCTAAAATATCGTTATTTAGATTTACGTCGCCCTGTTATGTACAACACATTTAAAATGCGTCACGACGTAACGAAAACAATTCGTAACTTCTTAGATAGCGAAGATTTCTTAGAAGTAGAAACACCAATTTTAACGAAAAGTACACCAGAAGGAGCTCGTGATTACTTAGTACCAAGCCGTGTACATGAAGGCGAATTTTATGCGTTGCCGCAATCTCCGCAGTTATTTAAGCAGCTTCTTATGGTCGGCGGATTTGAGCGTTATTATCAAGTAGCACGTTGCTTCCGTGATGAAGACTTACGTGCAGACCGTCAGCCAGAATTTACACAAATCGACATTGAGACATCATTCTTAACGCAAGAAGAAATTCTAGAAATGATGGAACGTATGATGGTAAAAGTGATGAAAGAAGCAAAAGATGTAGAGATTAACGCACCATTCCCACGCATGACATATGCCGATGCAATGGCTCGCTACGGCTCTGATAAGCCGGATACACGCTTTGCGATGGAACTGATTGATCTATCAGAATTTGCGGCAGGCTGCGGATTTAAAGTGTTCACAAGCGCTGTAGAGAGCGGCGGACAAGTAAAGGCAATCAATGCAAAAGGTGCAGCGAGCAAATATTCTCGTAAAGATATCGATGCATTAACAGAATTCGTTAAAGTATACGGAGCAAAAGGATTAGCTTGGTTAAAAGTTGAAGAAGACGGCTTAAAAGGACCAATCGCGAAATTCTTTAACGAAGAAGATGCAAATGCGCTTATGAGCACGTTAGAAGCAAATACTGGTGATTTATTATTATTCGTTGCGGATAAGAAGAGCGTTGTTGCAGATAGCTTAGGGGCACTTCGTTTACGCTTAGGTAAAGAACTGGAGTTAATTGATGAAAGTAAGTTTAACTTCCTATGGGTAACAGATTGGCCGCTTCTTGAGTATGATGAGGATGCTGATCGTTACTTCGCGGCGCATCATCCATTCACAATGCCATTCCGTGAGGATGTAGAGCTATTAGAAACAGCACCGGAAAAAGCGCGTGCACAAGCATATGACCTTGTATTAAATGGTTATGAGCTTGGCGGCGGATCACTTCGTATTTACGAGCGTGATGTACAAGAAAAAATGTTCAAAGCACTTGGTTTCTCACAAGAAGAAGCACAAGAGCAGTTCGGATTCTTATTAGAAGCATTTGAATACGGTACACCGCCGCATGGAGGAATTGCATTAGGTTTAGACCGCCTTGTAATGTTACTTGCAGGTCGTACAAACCTTCGTGATACAATTGCCTTCCCGAAAACAGCAAGCGCAAGCTGCTTATTAACAGAAGCGCCAAGCCCAGTTGCAGATGCACAGCTTGAAGAGCTTTACTTACAATTAAAAGTAAAAGAAGAGAAGTAAGAACGAATCCTAGATGGACATACTAATTCCATCTAGGATTTTTTAATTGAGTATATAACTTTTTCGTAACGGCCCAGTTACTTTATGAAAAAAAGAAGAAAAGCATCTTTTTTAAATGGTCGAGAGGGACTGGCCATGTATGGTAGCGGTCAGGGCCTATTTCTGCCACGGGCAACGTTTTAAAACAAAGAGAGGTAGCAAGGCGCATTGCCATTTGTATTGTCATGGCAGCAATCTATATGTTGAAAAATGAAATGTATGGCTGAGTAATTATACTTTTTCTATACAAATAGTCAGAAAAGCGCTAGAATACATGGTAGACCATTTTGTAAATAGAAGGTATTATACTTATGAACAATATCTTTCGTATAAAGGGATTCGCAAGAAACATAACGATAGAAGATCATCTACACAAGATTTTCAACTTCTAATCAAAAAGATGATTTAAAAAATCAAGTTGACTTTCTTAGACAATATGCTAATGCAAAAGGAATAATAGTTGATGAAATAATTGAGGACTATGGAAGTGGATTAAACTATAATCGTAAAAAATGGAACAAATGAATTGATAGTTGTATGGTGAACGAAGTAGACACAATTCTCATTACTCATAAAGATAGATTTATTCGCTTTGGATACGGTTGGTTTGAGAGGTTATTAGCTATATTCAACGTAGAGATTATAGTTGTCAACAACGAAAGTCTTTCTCTTCAAGAAGAATTAGTCCAAGACATAGTTTCTATCCTACACATTTTTAGCTGTCATATATACGGGTTAAGAAAGTACAAGAAAAAAATCATAAAGGATGAGGAAGTTGAAAAAATCCTACAAGATAGAAATTAACCCTACGCAAGAACAAAAATCCAAGATACATCAAACAATTGGAGTGAGTAGGTTTATCTACAACTTCTACATTTCTCACAATAAAGAGGTTTATGAAAAAGAAGGTAGATTTGTAAGTGGTATGGATTTTTCCAAATGGTTAAACAACGAATATATACCTAATAATGAGGATAAAGCATGGATAAAAAATGTGTCTTCTAAAGCCACCAAGCAAGCTATTATGAATGGAGAAAAAGCGTTTAAAAACTTTTTCAAAGGACTTAGTGGATTCCCTAAGTTTAAGAAAAAGAAAAAGCAAGATGTAAAATGTTACTTTCCTAAAAATAACAAAACAGACTGGACGGTTGAAAGACATCGAGTAAAAATACCTACGCTTGGCTTTGTAAGGTTGAAAGAGTACGGTTATATCCTTAAAAACGCCATTGTGACAAGCGGGACAGTTTCTAAAAAGGCAGGGAGATATTATGTATCCATACTTTGTGAAGTAGAGGGAACGCAAGTAAAACCAAAGTTAGAAGAAACAGGATTAGGGATTGATTTAGGGATTAAAGATTTTGCTATTTGTAGTACTGGGGAAGTTCACGAAAACATCAACAAAACAGGAAGAGTAAGAAAGCTAGAAAGAAAACTAAAACGTGAGCAGCGCTCTTTATCACGAAAGTATGAAAATCTAAAAAAGAGAGGTGAAAAATCTGCTACTAACAAAAGAGCAAATATATACAAAAATATTCTTAGCGTACAAAAACTACATGTTCGTTTAGTAAATATTAGACTAGAGTATGTAAAGTCTGTTGTGAATAAGTTAGTGAAAACCAAACCAACGTATATCACAATAGAGGACTTGAATATAAAAGGGATGATGAAGAATAAGCATCTATCTAAAGCGGTCGCACAGCAATGTTTTTATACGTTTCAAACATGGTTATTAGCAAAGTGTAAAGAATATGGCATTGAATTACGCCAAGTAGGCAGATTCTATCCTTCTTCTAAGTTATGCTCATGTTGTGGCCATAAGAAAGTGGATTTAAAACTGTCTGACAGAGTATATACATGCGAGTGTGGAAATGAAATAGATAGAGATTTAAACGCATCCATCAACCTTTTACAAGCAAAAGAATATACCATACTAACTTAAACTAGTGGGTATATATGTACGGTGGGCTACATCGGAATTAACGCCTGTGGAGAGCCATATAAACCAAAGTAGCAAGATAGTGGCGAAATGGGGTTCGTAGAAGCAGGAAAACTCTAAGAGTATACATTTGTATATGTTTTTAGTAGCAGTGTAGACCGCATGTTACATCAATTTTCACGTAATGAATTAGCCTTCGGAAAAGAAGGTATTGAAATATTAAAGAATAGTACAGTTGGTATTTTAGGAATTGGCGGCGTTGGTTCGTTTGCAGCAGAAGCGTTAGCGCGTTCTGGCGTAGGTCGTCTTGTATTAGTTGATAAAGACGTTGTAGATATTACAAATGTTAACCGTCAAATCCATGCGTTACTTTCTACTGTAGGTCGTTCAAAAGTAGAACTAATGAAAGAGCGTATTGCTGATATTAATCCGGACTGCGAAGTTATTGCATTAGAAATGTTTTATACAGATGAAACATACGAAGAGTTCTTTAAACATGGTTTAGATTTCGTAGTGGATGCATCTGATACAATTACGTTCAAAATTCATTTAATTAAACAGTGCTTGCGACGTAAAATTAAAATCATTTCAAGTATGGGTGCAGCAAATAAAATGGACCCAACTCGTTTCCGGATTGCGGATATTTCTAAAACACATACAGATCCAATTGCGAAAGTTATTCGTACGAAACTTCGTAAAGAAGGTATTAAAAAAGGCGTGAAAGTTGTATTCTCTGATGAAAATCCAATTGTGATTCGTGAAGATATTCGTAAAGAAATCGTTCCAGATGAAAATGCAAAAATTCGCAAAGCGAAATTACCACCGTCCTCTAACGCATTCGTTCCGTCTGTAGCAGGCTTAATTATGGCAAGTCATGTTGTGCGTGAACGTTTGAAGGCTATCGAAGTAAAACGTGTCGGACAAGACTAAAAGAAGAGAGGTGCTCATGCATCTCTCTTCTTCATTGTGAAACAATATCTAAATTTCCGTTCTGATCCATTTTAAAAATCGGTGCCATCTGTTCCTTCGGCTCATCTAGTAGGACGAGCTTGCGGGCACGGTCCATAATTCTAACGAGTGTTTCATAATCTTCTTGTACAGATTGCTGTTGTTTCTGCAGTGCTTCAAGCTTTTTCTCTAATTGATGATTTATTTTTTGCAGTGTTTCAAGCTGACTATGTAATGTTTCATTTTCAGTTTGTAATTTTTCTATATGTGGATTGTTTTGTTCTATATTTTGTAAAAATGAAATAATATCTTGCATCGTAAGTGACGGCTCAGTTGCGATAACATCTTCCGAAAACTCAGCCTCAATTACGACCTTTTTTTTCGGTTCCACTCGTGATACTTGCGTTTTCGGTTTCACTGCTTGTTCCCTCTTTAGTTCTTTTCGTTGTTTTCTCGCAATTTGCACAGCTTCTTCATAACTTTGCCGAACTTCTGCATTCCAACGAAAGCCGCAAGCAGCAGATGTTCTATTTAATTGATCGCCAACTTCATCAAACGCTTTTAATTGTGTGCTGCCTTCGCGAATGTGACGTAAAACGGTTTCTGCGAGAAGTAAATCTTCTTCTCCAGTCCATGCATCCTGGCGCATTTTCATTATGAAACCTCCATATTTCATGTCGTTTTTGCTTATGTTACCCTTTTGCTTCATTTTTATACGAATGCTATCGTTTTTCATGATAAATTCTGTTGCTTTTTTTTTGGTAATTTGAAGTGGAAAGAAATGGTTTCATAACTTATAGTTAGAAGAACAGGTAAAATTGCTATTATGTGGAGAATTGAAAATGTAAGCTTTTAAATGGAGATCGAATATAGTAGGAAAAAGAGGCTAGTAGTTTATTGAAACTTACTATAGTTTGGAGTGAAGTACATGTACGCACTAATATTAGGACTACTTATAGTCGGAGTTCTTTTTACCGCTATTCCCATATCTAGAGCTATACAGGAAGTTAAACAAGAAAAATCAGTAGCAGATAAATGGAAGTTAGGGTTCGGTTTTATTATTGATATGTGCATAATGAAACCTCTTTCTGGATTATTTTTCTCTCTAATGATTGGTATTCCAGCACTCTTAGGAGGAATCATATTAATTTTACTCATTGTATTGGACATACCGATTTAAAATAATTAAAAAATGAAGCTGAAAATAGATCGCTTGTATATGATATAGAATAAAAAATTTTAATTTTTTAACGGAAGCAGCAGGAGGAAAGATAGGGAAGGTAATAGGAGTATTTTTAATTTTGGCTGGATGCATCCCTTTAGTATATTTAATAATATCAATTTTCAAAGGGTGGAGAGAAAAGGGAAGTAAATTTGTCGTGAAGTCATTGGTGATGGTTGCCATTAGTATTATTTTAAACACGGGTGGAATTGTAGTCTGTATAGGAATAATCATATTAAGTTTTGCTTTCGTTTTATATGGATAAGCAATAATTGGGGATTTTTTGAACATAATATCTTTCTTTATTTGTATTTAATAGGAGAGAGGGGTATATATGCTAAAAATGATACGAAATAGATTACCTTTAATTGGAGCGATTTGTTTATTGTTACTTACTCTATTTAATTATTTTTTAGAAAATGATGTTTGGAGAAATTGTATAAGCATAGGGTTATTTTTGTTTGTTTTATTTTTATATTTGATATCTAGGGAGCGTAAAGAATAGTTGGATTTTTAAAGGGGTATTTTTGGACAGTCTAATATACCAGAGGAATATTGGGGCCCGGCAAGGTTATGGTTTTGAAGATACCCTCTTTATATTATTGCCTAATAAAAGTAAAAAAATATAAGATTAATAATCAATACAGCTATAGTAGATTTTGAAACATTTATGAATGGCTTATACATCCATAAAGATTAGGAAACCTTTTTCGTTAAGGTTTCCTAATCTCTTATTTGAATAGTAACATTATCATTTTGATTTACTTTGATGCGAATTTTGCAGTCGTTCGTATACAGTAGCAAGTGCTTGCTCGAATTTACCAGTCGTTTTTGGTTTATAGTATTGCTTGTTTTTTATTTTATCTGGTAAGTATTGTTGCTGAACCCATCCATTTGGATAATCGTGCGGATAGAGGTAGCCAATTCCTCTGCCGAGCGATTCGGCCCCTTTATAGTGACTATCTTTTAAATGAGCTGGAACATCACCTGTTTGTCCATTTCGTAAGTCGTGAAGTGCTGCATCGAGCGCTTTATATGCTGAATTTGATTTCGGTGATAAGCATAGTTCAATGACCGCATTTGCTAGTGGAATGCGAGCTTCTGGAAAGCCAACGCGTTCTGCGGATTCGATGGCTGCAAGTGTACGAGGCCCAGCCTGAGGGTTTGCAAGTCCAACATCTTCGTATGCCATAATCAGTAATCGTCTGCCAATGCTTTGCATGTCACCAGCTTCAATAAGGCGAGCTAAATAATGAAGAGCGGCATTCACATCACTTCCGCGCACTGATTTTTGGAAAGCCGATAATACATCGTAATGAGCGTCGCCGCCTTTGTCGTGTACAAAGCTTTTCTTTTGTAAACATTCTTCAGCGATTTCAAGTGAGATTTCTACTGTTTCTTCATTTGTTGAAAAGCTAGATAAGACAGCAAGCTCAAGTGCATTATAAGCAGAGCGCATATCACCGCCATTTGCGTTTGCAAAGTGACGTAGAGCTTCATCGGTTACGATTATGTTATATTCTCCTAGCCCCTTTTCCTTATCTGTTAAAGCGCGTTTTAATCCTTGTAAAAGGTTTTCTTCTGTTAAAGCGTGTAGTTCAAAAATTTGACAACGGCTCCGAATAGCGGAATTAATCGCGTGAAATGGATTGCTTGTCGTTGCCCCAATTAATGTAATGAGCCCGCTTTCTAGGTGAGGAAGCAGGAAATCTTGTTTTCCTTTATCTAACCGATGCACCTCATCTAAAATTAAGATGAGATGACGATGCATTTTTGCCTCTTGGACAACAACTTCCATATCTTTTTTATTATGAGTAACGGCATTTAATAGACGAAAAGGCATACCGATGCTGCCGGCAATGGCGCTTGCAATTGATGTTTTTCCTGTTCCGGGAGGTCCGTATAAAATCATTGATTGTAGATGCTTTGCTTGTACCATCCGCCATAAAATTTTGCCTTCGCCCACTAAATGTTCCTGTCCGATCACTTCTGTAATATTGGTCGGACGCATTCGATGTGCGAGTGGTTGTTTCATATGTTCTCTCTCCTTAAGTGACTGTTCCTGTTATATATAAATTCATTGTAACTACTCAGCCATATATTTAATTTAGAAGTTTGATAAGGGGCATTATTCCAGTGAAAATATGTCCCTTATTACCTATAGAAAGTTATTTTCATTTTTCGGCATATAGATTACTGCCATGAAGATAAAAATGGGCCTGCACCTTGCTGTCTTTCTTTGTTTTCAAACTTTGCATGTGGCAGGAAAAGGCCCTGACCGCTCCTATACATAGCCAGTCCCTCCCTGGCCATTTAAAAAAATGCTTTTCTGCCGGTTTTCAATTTGTATTTATATAAATTCCGAGTTATTTGGTATATTTATATGTTATCATTTCTGTTAGAAAAGTTGAAATTCCTTATCATACTATATTATGCTATAATTTCAAAGGATTTTGATTTCAGAGAGTGTTTTTCCTATTAAATAAAAGAATAACGAACCAAGTAGAAGCGAAAGACTTGAAAAGAGGTGCTACATATATGAAAATCTCAACAAAAGGCCGTTACGGTTTAACAATTATGATCGATCTTGCGAAAAAGTTTGGAGAAGGCCCTATTTCATTAAAATCGATTGCGCAGGCGCACGATTTATCTGAGCATTATTTAGAGCAATTAATTTCTCCGCTTCGTAATGCTCGCCTTGTAAAAAGTACACGCGGTGCATATGGTGGTTATGTATTATCAGACCAACCGATTAACATTACGGCAGGTGATGTAATCCGCGTATTAGAAGGTCCGATTAACGTAGTAGAAATGTTGGATGAAGAAGAACCAGCACAACGTCAACTTTGGATACGTGTTCGTGATGCGGTGCAAGAAGTTCTTGATAGTACAACGTTAGAAGATTTAGTACGCTATGAAGAAGAAAACAACGGCGGTTATATGTTTTATATCTAATTCCGTGTGTAACGATTTGGAAAGAAGGAGATATTATGGAACGCATTTACTTAGATCATGCTGCGACATCTCCGGCTCACCCAGAAGTAGTCGAAAAGATGATTCCATATATGACAGAAGCATTTGGTAACCCGTCAAGCATCCATTTCTTTGGGCGCCAAGGCCGTCATGCAGTGGATGAAGCAAGACGTGCGTGTGCGCGCAGCATTCATGCAAATCCAAATGAAATTATTTTTACAAGCGGCGGTACAGAGGCTGATAATTTAGCACTTTTAGGCGTAGCTCGTGCGAATCGTAAAAAAGGAAATCATATTATTACGACAGCAATTGAGCATCATGCGATTTTGCATACGTGTAATGTGCTAGAACGGGAAGGGTTTGAAGTGACGTATTTACCTGTTGATGAAACAGGGCGTATTCGCATTTCAGATTTGCAAGCGGCATTAACAGAGCAAACGATTCTTGTCTCTATTATGTTTGGAAATAATGAAGTTGGTACAGTGCAACCGGTAGCGAAAATTGGTGCTCTATTAAAAGAACACAGCGCTTACTTTCATACAGACGCAGTACAAGCATACGGTTTAACAGCAATTGATGTGAAAGAGCTTGGCATTGATCTATTGTCAATTTCGGGACATAAAATTAATGGTCCAAAGGGTGTGGGCTTTTTATATGCAGGGCAGCATGTAAAGTTTGAACCGCTATTAACAGGCGGAGAGCAAGAGCGGAAACGCCGCGCTGGTACAGAGAATGTGCCGGGAATTGTTGGGCTTTGGCAAGCTATTTTATTAGCAGAACAAACTCGTGAGCAAAAAATTGCCCAGTACAAGGGATTTAAAGATATAATAATATCTGTCTTTAAAGACGAAAACATTACTTTCGAGGTAAACGGAAGCTTCGAACATAACCTGCCACATGTGTTAAATGTAAGTTTTGCAGGAATGCATATTGAGTCATTTTTAATGAATTTAGATTTAGCAGGAATTGCAGTTTCAAGTGGATCTGCTTGTACAGCCGGCTCTATTGATCCGTCACATGTGCTTGTAGCGATGTTCGGAAAAGAATCCGATAAAATACGTTCATCCGTACGTTTTAGCTTCGGTTTTGGAAATACGAAAGAACAAGTCGAAAAAGCAGCGTACGAAACAGTGAAGATCGTGAAGCGATTAACACAAAATGAATATAGGGGGTGACATGATGAACAAACTACCTCACGAAACACGCGTTGTCATCGGGATGTCCGGTGGCGTCGATTCATCTGTAGCAGCAATGTTATTAAAGAAACAAGGCTATGATGTAATCGGAATCTTTATGAAAAACTGGGATGATACGGACGAAAACGGCGTATGTACAGCAACAGAAGACTATAACGATGTCATTGAAGTATGTAACCAAATTGGAATCCCGTATTATGCAGTCAATTTTGAAAAGCAATATTGGGAAAAAGTATTTACGTACTTTTTAGATGAGTACCGCGCTGGTCGTACACCGAACCCAGATGTAATGTGCAATAAAGAAATTAAATTTAAAGCATTTTTAGAACATGCAATGGCGCTTGGCGCAGATTATGTAGCGACAGGACACTATGCACGTGTAGCGTATATAGATGGTGAATATAAAATGCTGCGCGGCGTTGATGATAATAAGGACCAAACATATTTCTTAAATCAACTTGGTCAAGACCAATTATCAAAAACAATGTTCCCGCTTGGTGAGCTAAAGAAGCCGCAAATTCGTGAAATGGCGAAGGAAGCTGGTTTAGCAACAGCAGCGAAAAAAGATAGCACAGGTATTTGCTTTATCGGCGAGCGTAACTTTAAAGACTTTTTAAGCAATTACTTGCCGGCACAGCCAGGTAAGATGCAAACATTATCTGGTGAAGTGAAAGGGAAACATGACGGGTTAATGTATTATACAATTGGACAACGTCATGGCCTTGGTATTGGCGGCAATGGTGATCCATGGTTTGCTGTTGGGAAGAACTTGAAAGAAAACATTTTATATGTAGAGCAAGGATTCCATAATGAACTGTTATATGGTGACGAAGTATTTGCTACAAATGTAAGTTGGGTAAGCGATAAGCCGAAAGAAAAAGAATTTGCATGCACAGCGAAATTCCGCTATCGTCAAGCGGATAACGGTGTAACGGTTCAAATCGTGGATGAGAATACAATTCGCATTCTTTGTGATGAACCAATTCGTGCGATTACGCCAGGACAAGCAGTTGTTTTTTATGATGGAGATGAGTGCTTAGGCGGTGCGACAATTGATGACGTATATCGTAATGGTAAGAAACTTGATTATTTAGGATAAGAAAGAAGAACCTCTGCCTTGTATCGGTCAGAGGTTTCTTTTTAGATAAACGCGAATTTTTGTTCGCTCGGAAAATGGATTCTTTGTTATAATTTGTTGTAGAGGTGAAGGATAAATGTCAAACAAGCTTGAAACAGGCATTCAATATATGCAAGAAGGAAACTGGGAAGAAGCAGCAAAGAATTTTACTGAGGCGATTGAGGAAAATCCAAAAGATGCACTTGGTTATATTAACTTTGCAAATTTATTAGATGCATTAGGAGACAGTGAGCGTGCCATTGCTTTTTATAAACGTGCGATTGAATTAGATGAGAAATCTGCTACAGCATACTATGGACTAGGAAATATATATTATCAGCAAGAACTTTTTGCAGAGGCGAAAGAAGCGTTTGAGAAGGCGATGCAAGCGGGACTACAGACAGGAGATGTATCGTTTATGCTTGGCATTACATATGTGCAGCTTGGAAACGACCGTTTAGCACTGCCGTTTTTCCAACGTGCAGCTGAGTTAGATGGAAATGACGTTGAAGCCATTTTCCAATGCGGATTATGCTTTGCGCGTCTAGAGCATGTAAAAGAAGCAAAACCTTATTTTGAACAAGTTGTAGCGCTTGATGAAGAACATGCAGATGCATATTATAATTTAGGTGTTGTGTATGCGTTTGAAGAAAATCGTGAGAAGGCGCTTGCGATGTTTAAGAAAGCTGTAGCGATTCAGCCAGATCACTTTTTAGCAGGTAATGGCATTCGTTTACTAGAGCAAGACGCATAAAATGGAAGGAGGGGGCAAAATGGGAAATCAACATGCAATGGATTTGTTTGAGGAAGAGCAAAAGTTTATAAAAGCGCAAGTTCTTCATACCATTTTCCACAACGAAGAAAACCTCTATTCCGTTGTCAGTATGAAAATTATTGAAACGAATGAAACATATGACGAAAAAAAGGTCATGATAACAGGTCACTTTCCCCGAATGCATGAAGATGAAGTGTTTACACTAACGGGTCATTTTAAAGATCATCAAAAGTACGGGAAACAATATCATATTGAAACGTTTAAAAAGGAATTGCCACAAACAAAAGCAGGAATGGTGCAATATTTAGCGAGTGATTTATTTAAAGGAATCGGGAAACGAACAGCAGAAAAGATTGTTGATCATCTTGGTGAACATGCGATTTCAAAAATTATGGATGATCCCGCAGCTTTGGACGGGATTGTAAATAAGCAAAAAGCACAAGAAATATACGAGACGATTATTGAACATCAAGGTCTTGAAAAAGTGATGAGCTTTCTAAATGGTTATGGGTTTGGAACGAAGCTTTCTATTAAAATTTATCAACAGTATAAAGAAATGACACTGGAAGTCATTCGCAATAATCCGTATCAGCTTATTGAAGAGGTAGATGGTATTGGTTTTGGCCGGGCTGATGATATTGGACGAGCGCTTGGTATCTCTGGTAATCATGCTGATCGTGTACGAGCAGGATGCTTTTATACATTAGAGCACGTGTCGCTGCAAGAAGGTCATGTATATATGAAAAGAGAGCAGTTAGTGCAGCAAACAATGGAGTTATTAAATAACCAGGAAATGGCTGTTACAGAAGAAGATGTTTTGCAATGTGCGGAAATGATGCAAGGAGAAGGTAAAATTATTATAGAAGATGAGCGTGTATATTTAGCCTCCTTGTACTATTCTGAAAAAGGTGTTGTAGCCTCCATTAATCGTTTACTTGGCCAAGAAGAACTTCCTTCCTTTCCTGAATCAGAGCTGTTGTTAACACTCGGAAAAATTGAAGAACAACTTGGCGTGCAATACGCACCGCTTCAGCAAGAAGGTATTCAAACAGCTCTTTATAAGCCAATGATGATTTTAACAGGTGGACCTGGTACAGGAAAGACGACTGTTATTAAAGGGATTGTTGAAATGTATGCTTCTCTTCACGGTTTATCATTAGACCCGAAGGATTATAGTGATGACAATCCGTTCCCTATTCTATTAACAGCACCGACAGGAAGAGCGGCAAAGCGTATGAGTGAATCAACAGGATTGCCTGCTTGTACGATCCATCGTTTGCTTGGATGGACACCGGAAGGATCGTTTCAACGTAATGAGCACGATCCTGTTAAAGGGAAACTGCTTATTATTGATGAGTTTTCCATGGTTGATATTTGGCTTGCGAATCAATTGTTCAAATCATTGCCATCTACGATTCAGGTCATCATTGTTGGAGATGAAGATCAATTGCCATCTGTTGGTCCTGGACAAGTGTTGAAAGATTTATTAGAAGCGGGCGTTATTCCGACGGTAAAGCTTACGGAAATCTATAGACAAGCAGAAGATTCATCTGTCATTCAGCTTGCTCATGCGATTAAAAAAGGTGTACTACCTTCTGATGTAACCCAAAACAAGAAAGATCGTTCGTTTATTACATGTACAGGAACTCAAATTGTGGATGTTGTGAAGCAAGTGTGTGAAAACGCAAAAACAAAAGGATTTAGTGCGCGAGATGTACAAGTGTTAGCTCCGATGTACAAGGGACCAGCGGGTATTAATACGTTAAATGAAGCGCTGCAAGAAGTATTTAATCCGAGAAAAGAAAAAAGAAAAGAAATCGCATATGGCGAAGTTGTGTATAGGAATGGAGATAAAGTGCTTCAACTTGTCAATCAACCGGAAAGTCAAGTGTTTAACGGTGATATTGGTGAGATTGTGTCGGTGTTTTATGCGAAAGAAAACGTGGAACAACAAGATATGGTTGTTGTTTCTTTTGACGGTATCGAAGTGACCTATACAAAAGCAGATTTAAATCAAATTACACACGCATATTGCTGTTCGATCCATAAATCACAAGGAAGCGAATTTCCAATTGTAATCATGCCTGTTGTGAAAAGTTATTATCGTATGCTGCGCCGTAATTTAATTTATACAGGGATTACACGCAGTAAAAAGTTTTTAATTATTTGCGGCGAAGAATCGGCGTTTCAATCTGGCGTAAGTCGCCTTGATGACGCGCTTCGTCAAACTACATTATGCAACCGCCTGCAAGGAAAGACAGAAGTAACGGAGGTTATAACTGCGGAAGGTCTCGATGTGGAAAACATTTCACCGTATGATTTTATGTGATGAGGTGAAATTATATAGTGTAATGCAGTTCTTCTCGTGTATAAACATATACAGTTTGGACATAATGGCGTAATAGAATACGGGAGATTGTAAGGAGATGAACGCCATATGTTTAGTTGTCCAAACTGTAAAGGGAAAGATATTGGAAAAATCGGTGTGAATCAATATTATTGCTGGAACTGTTTTATTGAATTATCGATTTCAAAGGGGAAAATTCATACACATCAAGTCGAAGAAGATGGTTCATTAAGTTCTTTAGATGATTTGTTTGATGAGAATGAACGAACAATCGGCTAATAAGGAGAGTGTTAACTTTGAAATTGCGTTCATCATTAATTGCATTAGGTATAGGAGCAGCAGCATATCAATATGCACGTAAGCAAGATGTATTTTCAAGACGAAATATGAAAAGAGCACGTAAAATGCTTCGGTCCTATTTATAATTCACATTATACATGCGAAAAAGCTTCCTAATTTTAGGGAGCTTTTTTTTCGCTATTTGCGGGCAGTAATACTCCCGCCTCAAAATTCAGCGAAAGCAAAGAAGTTACTTCCCGTAAAAGCCCGATTGGTGAGGGCTGATAATCAATGGAAAGAAAACCCCCACTGATTAAAGTTTCACTTTATCATATCTAGCGAGAAGACCCCCATCTCAAGCGCGAAACTGTAGGTGGGGGTAGTTCAATATGTACTTGTATGGAGATAAAACAGTCCGATTTGGGAGAAGAGATGGGAAAGTCCGTAGCAGCCAAGTCCTAAAATGCCATAATGCCAGAGATGCCTGGCACGTTCTTGATTTGAAGAGGGAATGAAAAATCCCTTCCAAATGCCAAGACAAATACATACCCATTCTAATAGCATACAAAGTGCGGAAAGACCTAGCATCAACCAAACCATCGTATTCCCCCTAACTTTGTGGAACGAATTGGGATATTACTGCCCATCCATGCGTAATAGCGCATGAAATGGTGCTTGTTATTTTAAGTATATGTATTCTTCTACAAAACAATAAGAATACCTACAAAAATATTGCAACGCGGCAAGGTTTTTTAATTTTTACACATAACCTTCTCCATTTCTTTTCAAACTAAGAAATAGAGGAGGTTTTTCTGTTGAAGAATCTTAAAATTATTTGGATCTATCGGTTAGGATTATTATTGCTGATTTTTTTATGTTTACTTGTCTTTTTGAAAATTAAGCCGCTTTGGGCACCGATTTTATTTGTGTTTAAGGTTGCTATTACACCATTTCTCATCGCTTGCTTTATTGCTTATTTGCTGCACCCGCTTATTGAAAAATTGCATGAAAAAGGTATGCCGCGTACAATTGCCATTTTACTCATTTATATTCTTTTCTTTGGGGGCCTTGGGTACGGTGTGTATAAAGGAACACCAGCCGTTATTGCACAGCTCCAAGAAATGAACGAACAATTCCCGCAAATTGTAAATATGTATGAAACGTGGACGGATGGAGTAACAGAGCAAACTGAAAATTTTCCTGAGTTCGTGAATGAGAAAGTGAAGCAAATATTTACAGGGATTGAAGGGAAGATACAAGCGCTTTTAAATAAAGTAATGAGTACAGCAAGAGGAATACTTGATTCGCTTCTTATTATTTTTTTAATTCCATTTATCGTATTTTATATATTGAAAGACTACGCAGAGTTTTATTGTATTTTTTGGAAGATTATACCAACAAAATGGCGTAAGGATGGGCAACAGTTAGCAAAAGAAATTGATAAGTCTCTTGGGAATTATATTCGCGGCCAATTATTTGTTTGTTTAATTTTGGGAGGGGTTTCTGCACTAGCCTTTTGGTTTATCGGGATGAAATATCCACTGCTTTTAGGAATTATTGTTGGAGTTACTGATATTATCCCGTATTTCGGCCCTATTTTAGGGGCGATTCCAACATTAATGATTGCTGCAACAGTATCGACGAATTTAGTCATTAAAGCTGGCATTGCGCTTGCGATTTTACAATTTGTTGAGAGTAATATACTATCTCCGTATATTGTGGGAAGATCGCTGCGAATGCACCCAGTTGTTATTATGCTTGCGCTACTTATTGGGGGAGAAGTTGGCGGCATTGTCGGGCTTTTATTATCCGTTCCCCTTCTAGCAATTCTTCGTACGATCATTGTGCATACTAAGCCATTTTGGAAACATTGACAAATGGAAATGGATTCGCTACAATTTGGGCATATAGTATATGTTAAATTGATGACGGAACGAGTATGTTACAGTCCATTTTGCAGAGAGAGGCTTCCTTAGGCTGTAAGAAGCTTCAAATGAAGGGTAACAGAACGCTATTCCTGAGAGCAGCTAATTCCTGCCGTCTTGCCACGTTACGGCAACTTGAGGTGATGAAATATATGCATATTGTTATGATATGCAATTTAGCTGTCGTGTCTAAAAATGAGACACTTCCGCTTTTTATTTCATAATCAGGGTGGTAACGCGAGTCAACTCTCGTCCCTGTTATAGGGGACGGGAGTTTTTTGTTTTTTATCCCGCATTAACGAGCAGTAAATCCCCCACCTCAAGATTAAGAAAATGCGAGGGAGATAGGTGGGGGCTAATGATAAGTGGAGGAAGAAGCCCCCCACTTATCAAAGTTTCACTTTAATTGATTTTAATGAAGGAGGAAATACATATGAAACACTTAACAGGCGCACAAATTCGTCAAATGTTTTTAGATTTTTTCCAGGAAAAAGGACATGCAGTAGAACCGAGTGCATCATTAGTTCCGCACGAAGATCCATCTCTTTTATGGATTAACAGTGGTGTTGCAACGCTGAAAAAATATTTTGATGGCCGCGTAATTCCGCAAAACCCACGCATTACAAATGCGCAAAAATCAATTCGTACAAACGATATTGAAAACGTAGGAAAAACAGCTCGTCACCATACATTCTTTGAAATGTTAGGAAACTTCTCAATTGGTGATTACTTCAAAGAAGAAGCAATTACATGGGCTTGGGAGTTTTTAACGAGCGACAAATGGATTGGATTCGATAAAGAATTACTATCTGTTACCATTCATCCAGAAGATGAAGAAGCATTTACGATTTGGCATGAAAAAATGGGTGTACCAAAAGAGCGCATTATTCGCTTAGAAGAAAACTTTTGGGATATCGGTGAAGGCCCAAGTGGACCGAACACAGAAATTTTCTACGATCGCGGAGAAGCTTACGGTAATGATTTTAGCGATTCAGAATTATATCCAGGCGGAGAAAATGAGCGTTATTTAGAAGTATGGAACCTTGTATTCTCACAATTTAACCATAACCCTGACGGTACATATACGCCGCTTCCAAAGAAAAACATTGATACAGGGATGGGTCTTGAGCGTATGGCATCTGTTGTACAAAACGTGCCAACGAACTTTGACACAGACTTATTTATGCCAATTATCGGTGCAACAGAAGTTATTTCTGGTGAAAAATACCGTGCTGGTAACCATGAACAAGATACAGCATTTAAAGTAATCGCTGACCATATTCGTACAGTAACATTTGCAGTTGGAGACGGAGCGCTTCCTTCTAACGAAGGTCGAGGTTATGTATTACGTCGTTTATTACGCCGCGCTGTACGTTATGCGAAGAAATTAAACGTTAACCGTCCATTTATGTACGAATTAGTACCAGTAGTTGGTGAAGTAATGAAAGACTTCTATCCAGAGGTCCTGGAAAAGAAAGATTTCATTGCACGCGTTGTGAAAAATGAAGAGGAGCGTTTCCATGAAACACTTCATGACGGCGAGGCAATTTTAGCTGAAGTGATTGGAAAAGCAAAAGAAGAAAAATCAACTGTTATTTCTGGCGAAGATGCATTCCGTCTATATGACACATACGGATTCCCAATTGAGTTAACAGAAGAATATGCAGAAGAAGCTGGCATGACAGTTGATCATGAAGGTTTTGAAGCTGAGATGGAAAAACAACGTGAGCGTGCACGTGCAGCTCGTCAAGATGTTGATTCTATGCAAGTACAAGGCGGCGTTCTAGGTGAAATTAAAGTGGCGAGCGAATTTGTTGGCTACAATACTGTTGGAACAGAAAGTAACGTTGTTGCACTTGTGAAGAATGGTGAGTTCACAGATAGCCTGCAAGTTGGTGAAGAAGGACAATTAATGTTAGATGTAACACCATTCTATGCTGAGAGCGGTGGTCAAATTGCGGACCGTGGTTACATTCTTGCTGATGGCGTAAAAGTACTTGTAAAAGATGTGCAAAAAGCGCCAAATGGCCAAAACTTACACAAAGTAGTTGTAGAAGAAGGAACATTAACGAAAGATGCGGCAGTAAAAACGGTAATTGATACGAAAAACCGTGGGGAGGTAGTGAAGAACCATACAGCAACCCATCTTCTGCATCAAGCATTAAAAGATGTTCTTGGTGGACATGTAAACCAAGCGGGATCTCTAGTAACATCAGAACGTTTACGTTTCGACTTCTCTCATTTTGGTCAAGTACAAGCTGATGAACTTGAAAAAATTGAGCGTATTGTAAACGAGAAAATTTGGGAAAGTATCACAGTAGATATTTCTCAAAAAGCAATTGAAGAAGCAAAAGCGATGGGTGCAATGGCCCTATTCGGTGAAAAATACGGAGATGTTGTACGTGTTGTACAAGTAGGCGATTATAGCTTAGAGCTTTGCGGCGGTTGCCACGTAGATAACACAGCATCTATCGGTATTTTCAAAATTGTTGCTGAATCTGGTATTGGAGCAGGAACGCGTCGTATTGAAGCAGTAACAGGAAAAGCTGCATATGAATTAATGAACGAACAAGTAAGTTTATTAAAAGAAGCAGCAAACAAAATGAAAACAAATCCGAAAGACATTTTAACAAGAGTGGATGGCTTATTTACTGAAGTAAAACAACTGCAAAAAGAAAACGAATCTCTTGCGGCAAAACTAAGTAACATTGAAGCTGGTAACTTAACAGATGCAGTGCGTACAATTGATGGTGTAAATGTACTTGCGACAAAAGTTAATGTTGCAGATATGAACAACTTACGTACGATGATGGATGATTTAAAGAATAAATTACAATCCGCAGTTATTGTACTTACAGCTGTAAATGATGATAAAGTTAACATTCTTGCTGGTGTAACGAAAGATTTAATTGAAAAAGGATACCATGCTGGTAAACTTGTGAAAGAAGTGGCATCTCGCTGCGGCGGTGGCGGCGGTGGTCGTCCTGATATGGCACAAGCTGGCGGTAAAAACCCAGCACAAGTAGAGGATGCACTTGTATTTGTAGAAGAGTACGTTAAATCTGTTTCAAAATAAAGAGATAGTAGTGTACAATAGTAGGGAGAAGGAATATTTTTCTCCCTATACCTAGTAAAGTGAGGTGCTTAAAATGGACGGATTCGATAAAACGATGAAGTTTAACTTCCAAGAAGAAAAACAAAATGTCCATGTCAATGACGTACTATTAACTGTGTATGATGCACTTCAAGAAAAAGGATACAATCCGATTAATCAAATCGTCGGTTATTTATTAAGCGGCGATCCGGCATACATACCTCGTCATAAAGATGCTCGCAATATTATTCGTAAGCTAGAACGTGATGAATTGATTGAGGAGCTCGTAAAGTCTTACTTGAAACATCATCGTGAGGAGTAGTTTATGCGTATATTAGGTTTAGATGTTGGTACAAAAACAGTTGGTGTTGCAATAAGCGATGAGATGGGCTGGACGGCGCAAGGTTTAGAAACGATTAAAATTAACGAAGAAAGAGGAGAATTTGGTTTTAATCGTATTTCTGAATTAGTAAAACAGTACAATGTGGACAAGATAGTAGTAGGATTGCCAAAGAACATGAATGGAACAATCGGTCCGCGCGGCGAAGCTTGTCAGCAATTTGCAGAAAAATTGCATGAGCTTGTGCAATTAGAAGTTGTACTGTGGGACGAACGCTTGTCAACAATGGCAGCAGAGCGCCTGCTCATTTCGGCAGATGTGAGCCGAAAAAAACGAAAGCAAGTCATTGATAAAATGGCAGCTGTCGTGATTTTACAAGGATATTTAGATAGCAAATAAGAGGTGACCATAATGGAAGAAAATCAAATTACAATTGTTGACGAAAAAGGTAACGAACATCTATGTGAAATTATTTTCACTTTTGATGCTGAGAAATTCGGTAAAAAATCTTACGTAGTATTCTCACCAATCGGTGAAGTTGACGAAGATGGAGACCCAATTTACGATGCTATGGCTTACGAGCAAAATGACGATGAGTCTGGCGGTACATTACTTCCAATCGAATCAGAAGAAGAGTGGGAAATGGTACAAGAAATGTTTAACACTCTTGCTGATGAAGAAGAAGGCGAAGAAGAGTAATATGGTAAGTACAAACAAACTGATTTCATATTGAAATCAGTTTGTTTGATTTGTAAGGTAAATGAAAGATTTTTTTATCGAAAGCATACCGTTCTTTGTAGTATAATAGTACAGATTGTAGAAAAAAGAAAAAACATGTCTAACGGTAGACATGTTTTTTAATATTCCGTAGATTTTGTATAGGGTAGGCCCGTGCAGTCTATAATTGGGAGTAAGGAGGAAGTACGGTAGTGGATCAAAGGAAAACAAAAAAACGAATACGAGTAGTTGCGGTCATTTTCATTGCATTGCTTGTTGTGTGCGGTGGTGCATATGCGTATGTTACATCAGCTTTAAAACCACTAAATACAGCAAGTAAACAGGAAATTGAAGTGGAAATTCCAAAAGGTTCTTCTACAAGTAAGATTGGAGAGATTTTGGAAGACAAAGGAATTGTGAAAAACGGGACTATATTTAGTTTTTATGCAAAAATGAAATCAAAAAATTTACAAGCCGGTACATATTTGTTAAACCCATCGATGAATGTAGAGGAAATAATGGGACAAATGTCATCAGGTAATGTACATCGTCCAGTTGTTTATAAAGTGACAGTTAAAGAAGGCGCACAAGTTGTTGAAATTGCAGATACAATTGCAAAGGAATTGAAATGGAATAAAGAAGATGTTATTCGCCAACTAAACGATAAAGCGTTTGTACAAAAATTACAACAGAAATACCCTGTTTTATTAACAAATAAAATTTTTGATGCAAATATTAAATATCCATTAGAAGGATATTTATATCCAGCAACGTATTCTTTTTATAAAAAAGACCTAACGTTAGAAGAAATTATTATTTCAATGTTAGAGAAAACAAACAAGCTCATTGTTGAAAATGAACAGAAGATGAAAGAGAAAAAGTGGGATGTTCATCAATTATTAACTTTATCTTCACTTATTGAAGAAGAAGCAACAGGTTATACAGATCGTCAAAAAATTGCAAGCGTGTTCTATAATCGTTTAGCGAAAGGAATGCCTTTGCAAACAGATCCAACAGTGTTATATGCATTAGGTAAACATAAAGAGCGTGTATTATATAATGATTTAAAAGTAAACTCTCCGTATAATACATACGTTATAAAAGGGTTACCAGTTGGACCAATTTCGAATTCTGGTGTAAAATCAGTACAGGCAGCACTTGAACCTGCACAAACAGACTATTATTATTTCTTGGCGGCACCAGATGGCCAAGTGTACTACGCTAAGACATTAGAAGAACATAACGCGTTAAAACAAAAATATATTACACAAAAGCAATCGTAAATTTTTTGAGGGAAGCGAGAAAAATTCGCATATCCCTCTTTTTTATGATAAAATATACCGGGTTAAAAACTGGTAGAAGAATCGTTTTTAATATAGAAACGGGACGTACAAGCTAAGGATAGAGCGGGCTTGTATTTTTCTGTCCACATAGAGACAATATTCTTTTTTACTTCTCCATGCGATAAGGAGGACTATCTATGGAGCAACAAGATGTAGTTTGTGAATATTTGCTGTCTTTTATCGATCCAAAAGATGAGCTCATTCTTGAGATGGAACAGTATGCACGTGAGCATCACGTACCAATTATGGATCGCCTTGGCATGGAATTTATGTTGCAATTTTTGCGTTTAATTGGGCCAAAGAGCATATTAGAACTTGGTACAGCAATTGGATATTCTAGCATCCGCATGATGCAAGCCATTCCAAATTCAAGCATTGTGACAGTAGAGCGAAACACAGATCGATATGAAAAAGCACTTGAATATATAAATCGTTCCCCAGTAAAAGAGCGCATTTCTGTTATTTTTGGAGATGCTTTAGAAACAGGGGAGAAAGTAAAAGAACATGGCACATTTGATGTTATCTTTATTGATGCAGCAAAAGGACAATATCGTCGCTTTTTCGATATATATGAGCCGTTATTAAATCCTGGCGGCGTCATTATTTCAGATAATGTATTATATCACGGTCTTGTGACGACAAAGGAACACATTGAAAATAGACGTACACGGGGTTTAATTAGACGAATTAAAACGTATAACGAGTGGCTCATGAATCATGAAGGATATGATACAACCATCTTCCCAATTGGTGACGGAGTAGCAGTGAGTAAAAAGAAAGGGTGACAGGCAATGAAAAAACCTGAGTTGTTAGTAACGCCAAGAACAGTGGCGGATATCGAATCACTTGCAAAAGCAGGCGCAGATGCAGTGATGATTGGTGAACAAAAGTTTGGCTTACGTTTAGCCGGCGAATTTTCTCGCGAAGATGTAAAAGAAGCGGTAGCGATTGCACATGAAAATAATATGAAAGTATATGTCGCAATGAATGCAATGTTCCACAATGAGAAAGTAGAGGCTTTAAAAGATTACGTTTCATTTTTACAAGAAGTAAACGTAGATGCGGTTGTATTTGGAGATCCAGCTGTATTAATGACGGTGCGTGAAGTTGCTCCAAATATGAAAATGCATTGGAATACAGAAACAACGGCAACGAACTGGTTTACATGTAATTACTGGGGACGTAAAGGTGCAAAGCGCGCTGTGTTAGCTCGTGAATTAAGCTTAGATGCAATTGTTGAGTTAAAAGAACATGCAGAAGTAGAAATAGAAGTACAAATTCACGGTATGACATGTATGTTCCAGTCGAAGCGTTCTTTAGTAGGAAACTACTTCGAATATCAAGGTCGTGAAATGGAAATCGAGAAGAAGAAATACGAAGAAAACATGTTCTTGCATGATGCAGAGCGTAACAATAAGTACCCAATTTATGAAGATGAAAACGGTACGCACATTATGAGTCCAAATGACATTTGCTTCATCGACGAGCTAGAAGAGTTAATTGATGCAGAAATTGATAGTTTAAAAATTGAGGGTGTATTAAAAAGCTCTGAGTATATCATTGAAGTGACAAAGAAATATCGTAAGGCGATTGATTTATGTGTAGAAAATCGCGACGCATATTACGATGTGAAAGACGACTTATATAAAGAGATTGAGGAATTACAACCAGTAAATCGTCCGTTAGATACAGGGTTCTTCTTTAAAGAAACGGTTTATTAAAATAGGAGGTAACGCACATGAGTTTTCAAGAAATTTCACGCGTCATTAACGGAAAGCGTGTTATTGTAAAAAAACCTGAGTTATTAATGCCCGCAGGAAACCTAGAAAAATTAAAAATAGCTATTCATTACGGCGCAGATGCTGTATTTTTAGGAGGACAAGAATTTGGTCTTCGTTCGAATGCAGGGAACTTCACGTTAGAAGATATGGCTGAAGGCGTTGAATTTGCAAAGAAGTACGGTGCAAAAATATATGTTACAACAAATATCTTTGCTCATAATGAAAACATGGATGGGTTAGAAGAATATTTAAGAGGGATTGAAAAAGCAGGTGTAACAGGTATAATCGTTGCAGACCCTCTTATCATCGAAACATGTAAGCGCGTAGCTCCTTCTGTGGAAATTCATTTAAGTACACAGCAATCATTATCAAACTGGAAAGCGTCCCAGTATTGGAAAGAAGAAGGATTGCACCGCCTTGTACTTGCTCGTGAAGTAAGCTATGAGGAAATGAAAGAAATTAAAGAAAAAGTGGATATTGAAATTGAAGCATTTATTCATGGTGCGATGTGCATTGCTTACTCTGGAAGATGTACATTAAGTAATCATATGACAGCGCGTGACTCAAACCGCGGTGGTTGCTGTCAGTCTTGTCGCTGGGATTATGATTTAATTCAAACAGTATCGCAACATAAAGAAGCACAAGAACTTCCTCTATTCCAGGAAGAGGATGCTCCGTTTGCAATGAGTCCAAAAGACTTAAATCTTATTTTATCAATTCCGAAGATGATTGAAATCGGAATTGACAGCTTGAAAGTTGAAGGCCGCATGAAATCTATTCACTATATTGCAACTGTGGCAACTGTATACCGCAAAGTAATTGATACGTATTGCGGGGATCCAGACAACTTCGAGTTTAAACAAGAATGGTTAGAAGAGCTTGATAAATGCGCAAATCGTGATACAGCTCCTGCATTCTTTGAAGGAGTTCCAGGGCACTTAGAACAAATGTATGGAAATCATAGTAAGAAAACAACGTATGATTTTGCTGGTTTAGTGTTAGATTATAATGAAGAAACAGGCATTGTGACAGTTGAGCAGCGTAACTACTTCAAGCCAGGTCAGGAAGTTGAGTTTTTTGGACCAGAAATTGAAAACTTTACACAAACGGTGGAAAAAATTTGGGATGAGGATGGAAACGAATTAGACGCAGCGAGACATCCGTTGCAAATCGTGAAATTCAAAGTGGATCGACCAGTGTATGTGAACAACATGATGCGAAAAAGCATACTTCAATAAGAAAGAGTGATAGTTGAATGGGGACGAACAAGCCTGTTGTAATTGGAATTGCTGGTGGTTCAGGATCAGGTAAAACGAGTGTAACAAAAGCAATCTTTGATCATTTTCAAGGTCATTCGATTTTAATTTTGGAGCAAGATTATTATTACAAAGATCAAAGCCATTTGCCAATGGAAGAGCGTTTAAAAACAAATTATGATCATCCATTAGCATTTGATAATGACTTGTTAATTGAGCACTTGCAGCAGTTGCTGGAGTATAAGTCAATTGAGAAGCCAGTATATGATTATACATTGCATACACGTTCGGAAGAAATTATTCCAGTTGCACCGAAAGATGTAATTATTTTAGAGGGAATTCTTATTTTAGAAGATCCGCGTCTTTGCGATTTAATGGACATTAAAGTGTTTGTTGATACAGATGCTGACCTTCGCATCTTACGTCGTATGCAACGCGATATTAAAGAACGCGGCCGTACGATGGACTCTGTTATTGAACAATATGTAAATGTTGTGCGTCCAATGCACAATCAATTTATTGAGCCTTCTAAGAAATTCGCGGATATTATTATCCCAGAAGGTGGACAAAATCACGTTGCAATCGATATTATGGCCACAAAAATTGCAACAATTCTTGAAGAAAAAGTGAATTTGTAATAGCATAGTAAAAGATATCCGATAGGAAGGGATTTTCTCCCTTTCTATCGAATACAATGAAACATGCAACCTCACCCGCATTTAGGTGAGGGCATATTTATATTACCTTTCCATACATATCTTTTGGATATAAGGAAGAATTAAGGAAATACGGGGTTGTATGTGACAACTCCGCTAGTGCTGTGTGTACTAGAAACCTTCGCTATTTTATAAGGCGGGGGAGTTTTCATATGGAACTCCTCTTTTTTCGGGGGATCGGTATATAAAAGGAGTGGAAAACATGGCAACAGAAAAAACATACCCTATGACACTTGAGGGAAAACAAAAATTAGAACATGAGCTTGAACAATTAAAAACAGTAAGACGTAAAGAAGTTGTAGAACGTATTAAAATTGCGCGCAGCTTTGGTGATCTTTCTGAGAACTCTGAGTACGATGCAGCAAAAGATGAGCAAGCTTTTGTGGAAGGTCGTATTACACAACTTGAAAACATGATTCGCAATGCAGTTATTATTGAAGATAATGGCGAAGATTCTACAGTTGTAACACTAGGTAAGACTGTAACATTCAAGGAATTACCAGATGGAGAAGAAGAAGCATATACAATCGTTGGTAGCGCGGAAGCAGATCCATTTGAAGGTAGAATTTCTAACGATTCTCCAATCGCGAAAAGCTTATTAGGTAAGCAAATTGGTGAAAAAGTAGCGATTCAAACACCAGGTGGAGAAATGCAAGTAGAGATCGTCTCTGTAAAATAATAAAAAAGGTTCACTCCTAAGAGTGAACCTTTTTTATTTATCTCACATTAACGGACAATAAGACTCTCGTCCCAAGATTCACAATGCCCAATTTTATATTAAATTGTCCATATAGTGTAGTGTGATCAATAAAGAAGAAGGTGGAACTATCCTTGAAGGAATTTTCATTTTATTCGACAGAATATGACAATACAGGGGTTTTAATTTTGATATTATAGTTGAAGAATTTCTTTACGTTTTGAAGTGCAAAAGAATTTTAAAGGGGATAGGAAAGAGGGAAAATTTATGAACAAGAAATTATTTGTCGCACTTACTTGCGGTATTATGATGACAGGATTAGCTGCATGTGGATCAAGTGATAAAACAAGTGCATCAAATGAATCAAAACCGAAACAAGAAGAAAAAAAGGAAGAGGCGTCTGCATCTTCAAAAAATTCGACTAGCGAAAAGGGAAAACAAGAATTAGGAAAAGAACAAAAGAGAGAGAAATTTGAAGATTTCGATCCAGCATATCAGTTAGCTATTGTAATGAGAATGTTTCAAGATGTAACGATCAAGTATGATTATGCGATTGGTAATCCAGAGTATTTGTTAAAGGGTACAATGGATCAAAAGACAATAGATGATATGAAGGAGATGTTACAAGAACAGGCAAAGAATAATGATAAGCTGTTCAAAGATGAAGTGAATCAAGCGTTTACTTTCTTAAAACAATCTAAAATAAGTAATAAAGGTGAAATCCAAAAGCTAATTGACGCAGAAAATGATTATTTAAAGATAGTAGACAAGATGATTGTATGTATTGATTCTGTAACAGTTGAAAATGCAAGTGAAAAAAGAAATGAAATGAATGCTTTACATTCGGAATATTTAAAAGCGGCAACTCAAGTAACAACTGCTTCAATTGAGACTGCAAAAAATTCAGGAATAGATGAAGAGGACTATAAAACGATTCTTAAAAAATTTTTAAAGATGCCAAAAGATCAATAAAAACTATACAAGAAAAATATAAACGCTAATAATAGCTTGCTTTGTATAAAAGGAATGACACCTCGTCTAAACTGAAAAGACGAGGTGTTTTTTTTATGAAAATCAAGCGGAGAATAATCTTCATCTTATTATGTTTTATGTCCATTATATTATTACTAATTGGCAGATTGGTGCAAATACAGCTTATAGCTACTGAGTCATTTACAGATAGACATATTAATTTAATAGAAAAGAGTGTCACTCAGCGTACACAAGCAGTCACAGTGGACGACGGTAGGGGACGTTTTATTGATCGAAATGGAGAAGATCTTGGAGAAGAAAGATATCCAGTTTTAGTTGTTTTTCCATTTGTACAAATAAACAATGATATGTTAGAGAAAATAGCTCATATAATTGGTGTGTCTCGCAAAGATATTCAAGTGCAGATGAAAAGTAGAAGTAAACCATTTGTATTTCAAAAAGATAATCGTTCATTTCCATTAACAAAAGAACAAATGGAAAAGGTGAACCGTACCGGTATGTTAGGTATGGTAGCAACCGAAGTAAGAATGCAACGAAGCCGAGAAGCAGAGCACTTAATCGGTGTAGTCGGAGAAAATGAGAAAGAATTTAAAACGCGTTATGAGAAATTAAAAAAGTTATCTAGCAAAACTCCCATCGGTATTTCTGGATTACAACAGTCATTTGATGAATTTTTAATAACTGACGGTGAAACGAAAGTGTTGTATCAAATAGATAGGCAAGGGGAGCCGATTTTTGGAGAACGTGCGAAATATATAGCGCCTGGAAACCCCTTTTATCCAGTTACGGTTCAAACAACAATAGACAAATGGTTGCAGCTAAAAGCAGAAGAGCTTATGAAAAAGCATGGATTGCAAAAGGGTGGATTAGTATTATTGGATGTACAGGCGAGTGAAATTGTAGCAATGGTGAGTAAACCATCATTGCAGATGAACAATCAACATACATATAAACAGAGACTGGAAAATCAGATGCTAACACCGCATTTTCCTGGTTCTGTCTTTAAAACAGTTATTGCAACGGCAGTAATTGATAACGGAATGATTCAATCTCATCGTATGTTTAACTGCGATACAGATTTATATGGCGAACATGCTCCGCAGGTTATGATGGGGAAATTAAGCTTTACAGATAGTTTTTCTAGGAGTTGTAATAGAACATTTGCGTTACTTGGTGACGAATTGATGCGAAAAGATAAACATATCATGGAAACGTATTTAGGGGCGCTAGGAGCGAGTGAGACAGTAGGATGGGAAGGTCAATTGTTTCATACGCCTCGATTTAAACAATTGCTAGAAGAAAAGAAAGCAATTGTTTGGAATGAAGAAGAAACTAAGAGGAGTCATAAGGCAATTGCTCAAACAGCAATTGGACAAAAGGATGTGAAGATCTCTCCTTTAGCGATTGCCAATATGATGGCAACAATTGCGAGGGGAGGCGAAAAGAAAGAAGTAAAAGCTGTTCGAGATATTACATATAAAAATGGAACGAATTTATTTCATTTTGAAGATCATATGTTGGGAGGGAAAACACTCTCAAGAAGCACGATAAAGAGAGTACAGCAGCTGTTAAGAAGCGTTGTAACGGCACCGAACGGTACCGGCTCTGCATATCAATCATTGCCATTTACAGTAGCGGGAAAATCAGGAACCGCACAAACAGGGAAAGAAAATCGTGAGAATCGTTGGTTTGCTGGTTATTTTCCGTATGAAAACCCTCGCTATGCGTTAGTTGTTGTTGATTTGGAGACGAATCGCCAAGAAAATGCTGTCACACACATTTTTGCTGATTATGTAGACGCTATTTATAAGTGGGAACAGCAGAGAAAGTAGTAAGAAATATAGTGATAGTTCTTCACCCTTTTGGCATTTGATGTTACAATAACAAGTATGAAAATCGTCATGGAGGTTTGAATGATGGCAGGTGGATCTAGATTTCAGCAAAAACAAGAAAAACGTCGTCAAAATGGTGTATTGAATATTGCAATTGCTATCGTACTATTAGCAGTAGTAATTGTAGCATATCAACTATTCTTTACTTCTGATAATACAGAGCAGGTTGCTTCTAGTGATAAAAAAGTAACGCAGCAAACTGAAAAAGAAAAAGAAGCCGCAAAAAAGAAAGAAAAAGAAGAATCTGCTAAGAAGAAAGAAGAAGCAAAAGCAGCGGAACAAAAGAAAAAAGAAGAAGCAGCAAAGAAGAAAGAGGAAGAAGAAGCGAAAGCAAAAGAGAATGAAAAAGTATCCGCAGAGAAAACAATTGCACAAGCAAAAGAAGCATATACAAAATCAGCTTGGAAACCAGTTGGTACTCAGCAAGGGCAATCACCAGCAATGACGTTCCAGCAAGGAAGCGTAGATTGGAATGAGATGAAAAAAGCGATTGCGTATGCAATTGATATCCCAGAAGATCAGTTGGTGATTAACCGAATTGGAAATAGCGGAAAACAGAAAGCATACGGTAGAGTAACAGATAAACAAACTGGAAACAAATATTATGTAAATATTGATTGGGTAGAGGATGAGGGCTGGAAACCAACGCTTGTTCAAACCCTGAATTAAAAAAGGAGAGAGGTGATAGAGCCTCTCTCCTTTTTTAGCGCAATTTTTTTAATTTAAAGTGGACAACAGCGCTATAATATGGCCGTTTGCTTTCAGGATCCATTATCATTTGATGCAAAACGTGATGCACTTCTAGCATAAGTGCCTTATTATTATCAATTTGTTCATTGATTTTCTTTTCTAGCAATGCTAAGTTAGCTGCCTCGAAAAACTCAACTTTATCTTCTATCATTTCGAATGTAAACGACATGAAGAGCACCTCTTTCTGCGTGTTCATAGTTTAGTTTATCAAAGAAAATTAAGAAATACCATGTGCATTTTTGTTGACTTTTTAACGAATAAGGCATATTATACTGATAAATCCGATAAGAAAAAGGGGAATTTTCTATGGGAACAGAATTTAATGAACTATTTGATCAATGGGCTCATACGTACGATTCTTTCGTACAGGGTGAAGATATACAATATAAAGAAGTTTTCGCTCATTATGAGGAGATTTTAGAGGATGTAGTAAAAAAATCTTTTGGCAATGTTTTAGAATTTGGTGTTGGTACTGGCAATTTAACAAATAGATTATTAGCTGCTGGTCGCGCTGTCTACGGTATAGAGCCATCAAAAGAAATGCGTACAATTGCGAAGCAAAAGCTTCCAAAAGAAGTATCGATTACAGAAGGTGATTTCTTGAACTTTGTCACTCCTTCGCATGTGGATACAATCGTCAGCACATATGCGTTTCACCACTTGCTTGATGAAGAAAAAAATGTAGCAATTGCGAAGTATAGTCAATTGCTAAACAAAGGTGGTAAAATAGTGTTTGCTGACACGATATTTGTAGATCAGGAAGCATATGATAAAACTATTGAATATGCACAAGAGCGAGGGTTTTATGAGTTAGCAAATGATTTACAAACGGAATATTATACGCGTATTCCAGTCATGCAATCTATTTTTGAAAACAATGGCTTTCATGTCACATTTACTCGTATGAATCATTATGTTTGGGTAATGGAGGCAACGAAGCAATAGAAAGAGGGATTCGATTGAGAATAGCTGTAATTGGAGCAATGGAAGAAGAAGTACGTATTTTACGTGACAAGTTAGAACAAGCAGAAACAGAAACAGTTGCGGGTTGTGAATTTACGAAAGGTACATTAGCAGGGCATGAAGTGGTCTTGTTAAAATCTGGTATCGGTAAAGTGAATGCAGCGATGTCCACGACGATTTTATTAGAACGTTATCAGCCGGAAAAAATTATTAATACAGGTTCAGCTGGTGGATTCCATCATTCTTTAAACGTAGGCGATGTTGTCATTTCAACAGAAGTTCGTCATCATGACGTAGATGTAACAGCATTTAACTATGAATACGGTCAAGTACCAGGAATGCCAGCAGGATTTCCAGCAGATGAAGAACTTGTTGCATTAGCTGAAAAATGTATGCAAACAGCAGACGGAATTCAAGTTGTTAAAGGTATGATTGCAACAGGAGATTCTTTCATGAGCGATCCAAACCGCGTTTCATTTATTCGTGAGAAGTTTACTGATCTGTATGCAGTAGAAATGGAAGCTGCGGCAGTTGCACAAGTATGTTATCAATATAAAGTGCCATTTGTTATCATTCGTGCACTTTCTGATATTGCTGGTAAAGAATCAGATGTTTCGTTTGAACAGTTTTTAGATCAAGCAGCTCTTCATTCTACAAACTTTATTGTAAAAGTATTAGAAGAGTTACAATAATGTAGCAAAAAGGCAACTGTTTCATATATAGAAACTACATACAGTTGCCTTTTCTTTTGAGGGGTTAGGTAAGGAGGAAATACGATGAAAGTGTATCACAGTGTTCATGACCTAATCGGACATACACCGCTCGTTGAGATTACGCGCTTTTTACTTCCAGAAGGTGTTCGAATTTTTGCAAAGCTTGAATTTTTCAATCCAGGCGGAAGTGTGAAAGATCGGTTAGGTCGAGAATTAATTGAGGATGCTCTTACGAAAGGGCTTGTAAAGCCAGGGGGAACCATTATTGAACCGACAGCTGGCAATACAGGAATCGGACTGGCACTGGCAGCACTTGAGCATGATTTACATGTTATCGTTTGCGTTCCGGAAAAATTTAGTATTGAAAAACAAGAACTTATGAAAGCTCTTGGTGCAACAATTGTTCATACACCAACGTCACAAGGGATGACAGGTGCTATTGAAAAAGCAGCAGAACTTCTGAAAGAAATTCCAAATTCGTATTCTCCATGTCAATTTGCAAATGAAGCAAATCCACGTGCATATTATAAAACGTTAGGGCCTGAACTGTGGGAGGCACTAGATGGACATATTGATATATTTGTCGCTGGTGCTGGTACCGGTGGAACATTTATGGGAACGGCATCATATTTGAAAGAGCAAAATCAACAAATTAAAACAGTAATTGTTGAACCAGAAGGCTCTATTTTAAATGGGGGCGAAGCCGGTTCTCATGAGACAGAAGGAATTGGGCTTGAGTTTATACCACCATTTCTTAATCCAACATATTTTGATGCCATTCATACGATTTCGGATCGTGATGCGTTTTCAAGCGTTAAACACCTGGCGCAAAAAGAAGGGCTCCTCGTTGGCAGTTCTTCGGGGGCAGTACTTCATGCAAGCTTATTAGAAGCTGAGAAAGCAAAGCCAGGAACAAATATTGTAACCATTTTTCCAGATAGCAGCGAACGCTATTTGAGTAAGCATATATACAAAGGATGGGAATAAAATGAGAACAAAAACAAAGTTAATTCATGGTATTCATATCGGAGAACCTTCAACTGGATCTGTAACAGTACCGATTTATCAAACGAGTACGTACAAACAAGAAGGTGTAGGAAATCATAAAGGGTATGAATATTCACGTACAGGAAATCCAACTCGTTCAGCTCTTGAAGAAACAATTGCTGTTCTTGAAAATGGCCATGCGGGTTTTGCTTTTGGATCAGGTATGGCAGCAATTACAGCAGTAATGATGCTTTTCTCTAAAGGAGATCACGTTGTTTTAACAGATGATGTGTACGGCGGAACGTACCGCGTAATGGCAAAAGTATTGAATCGCTTTGGGATTGAACATACATTTGCTGATACAACAAACTTAGAAGAAGTAAAAGCAGCGATTCTTCCAAATACAAAAGCGATTTATGTTGAGACACCGACGAACCCGCTATTAAAAATTACGGATATTAAACAAATTGCAGCACTTGCTAAAGAACGAGGCTTATTAACAATTGTCGACAATACATTTATGACACCGTATTGGCAAACGCCAATCTCTCTTGGTGCAGATATTGTCCTTCATAGTGCAACAAAATATTTAGGCGGTCATAGTGATGTTGTTGCGGGTGTAGTAGCTGTAAATAACGAAGAGTTAGCAGAAGATCTTCACTTTGTACAAAACTCAACAGGTGGTATTTTAGGACCGCAAGATAGCTTTTTATTACTACGTGGTTTAAAAACATTAGGAGTGCGCATGGAAGAGCATGAAGCAAATGCTCGTGCAATTGCTGAGTTTTTACAAAATCATCCGAAAGTAAATAAAGTGTATTATCCAGGACTTAGCACTCATCATAACCATAACTTGGCAGCAAAACAAGCAAATGGCTTCGGTGCAATTATTTCATTTGATGTAGATAGTCAAGAAACATTAAACACTATTCTTGAAAAGGTACAATATTTTACACTTGCTGAAAGTTTAGGAGCAGTAGAAAGCTTAATTTCTATTCCTTCGCAAATGACACATGCTTCTATTCCAGCAGAGCGCCGTGCGGAACTAGGAATTACAGATACATTAATTCGTATTTCAGTTGGCATTGAAGATGGAGAAGATTTAGTTGAAGATTTAGCACGAGCGTTAGCATAAGGGAATAAGCACTATATGTATATAAATTAAAAAACGACATAAAAACCTCTTTCTTTTTTAGGGGAGGACGAGAGCATCTGGCCGTGGATAGGAGCGGTCAGGGCCTTTTCCTACCACATGCCATGGTTTAAAACAAAAGAAGCAAGCTAGTAGCGGTCGTTTATTCTATCTTAAATTTGTGAAACTTTTCACAAATTAGACACACACATATATAAATATCTAGTGTATAGTAAAAACATAAAGCGAGATGCTTCACACATAATTATGTGAAACATTTCACAAATAATAAAATTCATGTAGAAAAGGTAGTTCTATTTTTTTAAGCTAATAGGGACATATTTAGACCCCTAGGGACTTTATGAGTCCAACAGCAGAATAGGAGGAAATTACATGGTAGTCAAAGAGAAAATTGTAAATGAAGCGCAAGAAGTTACAGGCATGATTGAGACGTTAGTAAAGAAAGGTCAAAAAGCTTTACAAGCATTAGAAGGTTTTACACAGGAACAAATTGATAAAATTGTACATGAAATGGCACTTGCGGGTGTGGATCAACATATGCCGCTTGCAAAAATGGCTGTTGAAGAAACGGGCCGCGGTGTGTATGAGGATAAATGTATTAAAAATATTTTCGCAACTGAATATATTTGGAATAGTATAAAAAATGATAAAACAGTGGGAGTTATTCGTGAGGATCCACATGAGGAAGTAATAGAAATTGCAGAGCCGGTTGGTGTAGTTGCTGGGGTAACGCCAGTAACAAATCCAACATCAACAACAATGTTTAAAGCAATCATTGCGATGAAAACGAGAAACCCAATTATTTTTGCATTCCACCCTTCAGCACAGCAATGTTCTATCGCAGCTGCAAAAACAGTGCGCGATGCTGCAGTGAAAGCTGGTGCACCAGAGAACTGTATTCAATGGATTGAAAAGCCTTCTGTTGAGGCAACAAAACAATTAATGAATCATGAAGGTGTAGCGCTTGTTTTAGCAACTGGAGGAGCAGGAATGGTGAAATCAGCATATTCTACTGGTAAACCAGCCCTAGGGGTAGGCCCAGGTAACGTTCCATGCTATATGGAAAAATCAGCGAACGTGAAACGTGCTGTAAATGATGTGATTTTATCGAAAACGTTTGATAACGGTATGATTTGTGCTTCTGAACAAGCGATTATTGTGGACAAAGAAATCTATAATGATGTGAAACAAGAAATGATCGCAAATAATTGTTACTTTGTGACAGAAGAGGAACGAAAAAAATTAGAAAAGCTTGTTATTAATGAGAATACATGTGCAGTAAATAGTGATATTGTTGGGAAATCCGCACATTACATTGCAGCATTAGCAGGGATTACAGTGCCTGAAGACACAAAGATGCTTGTAGCTGAAATTAAAGGAGTCGGTGCAGCTTATCCGTTATCTCGTGAAAAATTAAGTCCAGTATTAGCTTGTATAAAAGCGAGTTCATTAGAAGATGGATTACAGCATTGTGAAAATATGTTAGAGCTTGGCGGATTAGGGCATTCTGCTGTAATTCATTCTACAAATAAAGAAGTACAAAAACAGTTTGGACTACGTATGAAAGCATGTCGTCTTATTATAAATGCTCCGTCAGCACAAGGCGGAATTGGTGATATATATAATGCTTTCATTCCATCGCTTACACTTGGATGCGGATCATACGGAAAGAACTCTGTTTCTCAAAACGTAACGGCAACACATTTAATGAACGTAAAGAGACTTGCAAATAGAAAAAAGAATATGCAGTGGTTCAAGTTGCCGCCAAAAATTTATTTTGAAAAACACGCTACGCAATATTTAGCAAGTATGCCGAACATTTCACGCGCATTCATTGTAACAGATCCTGGAATGGTGCAGCTTGGGTATATTGATGTAGTGACGCATTATTTAGCTCAACATAGAAATGATGTAAAAGTAGAAATATTCTCTGAAGTAGAACCAGATCCGTCAGATGAAACTGTATTTAAAGGTGCAGAAATGATGAGAAGCTTCAAACCAGACGTTATTATTGCTCTTGGTGGCGGATCAGCGATGGATGCAGCAAAAGGAATGTGGCTATTTTATGAGCACCCAGAAACAGAATTCTTTGGTATAAAACAAAAGTTTTTAGATATTAGAAAACGTACATGTAAATATCCAAAACTAGGAGACAAGGCGCAGTTTGTTGCGATTCCGACAACATCTGGAACAGGTTCAGAAGTGACACCATTTGCGGTTATTACAGATAAAAAGAACAATATCAAATATCCGCTCGCTGATTATGAATTAACACCAGATGTTGCCATTGTGGATCCGCAGTTTGTTATGACAGTACCGCCGCATATCACTGCTGATACAGGAATGGATGTTTTAACACATGCGATTGAAGCGTACGTATCAATTATGGCAAATGATTACACAGATGGATTAGCTTTAAAAGCAATGGAACTTGTGTTTAAATATTTACCACGCGCATATAAAGATGGCAATGATGAAGAAGCTCGTGAAAAAATGCATAATGCATCAGCAATGGCTGGTATGGCATTTGCAAATGCATTTCTTGGTATTAACCATAGCTTAGCACATAAATTGGGACCGGAATTCCATATTCCGCACGGACGTGCCAATGCCATTTTAATGCCGCATGTCATTCGCTATAATGCAATTAAACCAAGAAAACATGCACTATTCCCAAAATATGAGCACTTTGTTGCAGATGAGCGCTATGCACATATTGCAAGAGTGCTTGGACTTCCAGCACGTACAGTGGAAGAAGGAGTAGAATCATTAGTACAAGCTATTATCGCTCTTGGAAAAGAATTAAATATTAATATGAGCATTGCTGGCCAAGGTGTTGAAAAAGAAGCATTTGAAGCGGTTGTTGATGTACTTTCTGAACGAGCATTTGAAGATCAATGTACAACAGCAAATCCGAAATTACCGCTTATTTCAGAATTAAAAGAAGTATATAAGCAAGCATATAAAGGTGTATAAAAAAGAAAGAGCCGTACTGATTACGGCTCTTTTTTTTGATCTTTCAACATGTAAGTCACTTAGTGACCGCTACTTGCTTTCTCTCTTTGTTTTCATATGGCACGTGGCATGAAAAGGCTCTGACCGCTTCTATGCATGGCCAAATACTCTCGCTCCCCCTTAAAAAGAAAAGGATTTTTATCCTACTTTTTCAATTTGTGTTTAAATAGTATGGAAAACTTCTCCCTCATTGGCTGTATTTACTTGCCTACGAAACGATGAAAATATGATACAGTGAAAAGGAGGAGTGATTAAAGAATGAAAGAATTACAGCAAAAAATTGCTGATTATATTCGTTTCGGTCAAGTCATGTTAGCACTAGGTGCATTTTTAATGCTCGGTTTATTACTCCCAAATGGACAAAAAGAAACGGTGCAAATATTTGCCATGATGGGTGTGATTGCTGCTTTTTTAGGCGGCTCATTTTATTTTTTCTACCGTGCAAGAGAGCTGCGTGACAAACTAGAGGAGAACGAACATGAACAGTCGCTATAAATAGAAACGTTACTTAAAGAATGTGTATCTTTGAGTAACGTTTTTTTATTTATATAAATCCACTTTAATGTTTCGACATATAGATTGCTGCTATCTCTTGTTTTCACTGCGCATGTGGCAGAAAAAGGCCCTGATCGCTTCTACGCATGACCAGATGCTCTCGCCCACCTAAAAAAATGGTTTTATGTCGGTTTTTTAATTTGGATATATATATAGTTATGATACGAATACAGTAGAGTAGACAGTTGTTCCTACTGCGTTTTTTTAGCTAAAACTTGAATGTCAGTGTAAGCTGTAATAATAAAATCAGCATACGGTGTTAACTCTTCTATTGCATGTTCGTGATTTGCAATCCCTACAGCAATACTACCTGCGTCTTTAGCCATTTTCACATCAACAACAGTATCTCCTATCATAATGAGCTCCTTTGTTTGAATTCCAAGTTGTGTACATGTTTTTATAATCATCTCTGGGTTTGGCTTTCCGCATGTTACATCTTCTGGAGTAAGCAGAAAATGCAGAGGTGGCACGCGAAGAAGTTCGATACACTTTTTTGTTCGTAATTTATTGTCTGATGTTAAAATACCTGTATAAATTCCTTCGCTTTGCAAGGAACTTATACAATTAGCTGCTCCTTGAATCGGATGAAAAGCATTTTCGATACATAACTCTTCATCGCTTTCTTTAAAAATCGCAGCGGCAAGTTCTTTACAGTGATGCCATGGATATTTTGTAATTTGGTATAACAAGCTCGCAGTAACAATGATTTCATCTTCTTCAGGTGCAACTGCTAATAATCCTTTAAAATCAACCTGATCAGGATGTACGAAACCAACTGCTTTTTCCCAAAGTGACTCGTATTCCTCTCCGACAATTTGTGAAAATTTATATTTTCGCAGTCTATCAATTTCATACCAAAACGGGATAGCTTGAAATAATGTACCATCCTTATCGAAAGCAACAGCTTTTGCACTAATAATTTCTCCTGAAATTTGAATTTTCCCCATATTTAAGTTCACTCCATTTATAATAGATATATAACTTACTATATACTGTACATTCTGAAATGCGTTACAGGTCAAGGGGGAGAGTCAAAATTTCTACAATTGAAGATATCGCCAAATTAGCTGGAGTTTCGAAAGCGACCGTTTCTCGTGTAATCAATCATCATCCGTATGTTCGATCAGAATTAAGAGAAAGAGTGCAAGCGATTATTGATGAAAAAAATTATGTCCCTGTAGCGGTAGCAAAAGATTTACGTCGTCTTCAAACGAATTTAATCGGTGTAGTAGTACCAAATTTACATCATCCATTTTTCGGTAAATTAATTCAAGAAATCAGTAATATTTTAAAAGAAGATTGTTATGATGTTGTGATATTACAATCCAATTATGCTCCAGAGAGAGAAAGGGAATTTATCCATTACGTAAGAACGAAGAAGCTAGATGGGCTTATTTTTACGACACTTTCTTTGTCAATAGAGGAGGTTGAATGTGTAAGTACCTCAGGTATGATTGTTATATGCAATGAACATGTAGAAACAGAATTGATATCAACAGTTCAATTTGACGAAGAACGGGCAGGGTATTTAGGAACAAAGCATCTTTTAGAAAAAGGGTATACACGCATTGCATTTTGTTACGACACATTAAAAAGTAAGGCGCAGCGAAAAAGATATAAAGGATATAAAAAAGCTTTATGTGAGCATCATTTATCATTGCAACAGGAATGGATATTTCGCAATTGTTATGGATTAAAGGATGGAAAACGGATGATACAGATGATGCAATCCATGAAAAATGCCCCTGATGCAATGTTTACAGGTAGTGACGAAATAGCTGCTGGAATGATTATGGAAGCACAGCGAATGGGGATTTGTATTCCAAAAGATTTTGGTGTGATTGGATTTGATAATCAGGAGCTGTCAGTGATGATGAGTCCTAGTATAACGACAGTTTCCACCTCGATTGCAAGTATGGCAAAGCATTCTATTATTTTATTACATAAACAATCACAAGGTGAAGGTGTGCAAAGGATACAATTACCTATTTCGGTTATAGAAAGAGAATCGACAAGAAGGGAGGAAGGACATGTTTCATACAGACCGCTTACAGTTTCGTAAATATACAATGGATGATTTAGATTTTTACGCTTCTTTATGGGGGAACGATCAAGTAATTCGTTATATCGGGAAAGGAACACCAAAAACGTATGAACAATGTAAAAAAAGTCTTGAAAGCTGGGTCTTACCGGGATACGAACGTGGACTTGGTTTATTTCTAATGTTGCATAGAGAAACGGGAGAACCAATGGGACATGCGGGACTTGTTCGGCAACGCGTTGAGGGAAAAGAAGAGATTGAAGTTGGCTACTGGCTACTCCCAGAGTATTGGGGAAACGGATTTGCGAAAGAAGCGGCGGCGGCTTTTCGAGATTATGGCTTTCAAGTACTTAAGCTTCAGAAACTTATTTCTCTTATTAATCCGAATCACCCAGCTTCTATTTTTGTAGCAAGAAAAACAGGTATGGTTTATGAGAAGACAGTTTTATTCCACGATATGGATGTTCTCGTATATGCAATGAAACGAGCAGGAGAGTGAAGTAACGATCTGCTCGTTTTATTTTATTATACATGTTTTCGATTTTCAGTATGGCTTGAAATAAGAAGAAGTGCAGCTTCATCACCAATATTACGAACGATATGTGGTACACATGCGCTCCAAGAAAACGAATCTCCTTCTTCTACAATGGCAATATCTTCTCCGTGTTGTACTTCTAATTTTCCGCGTAAGACAAGATGACATTCTTCACCTTCATGAGCATTTGGTGTGTTTTCTTTCGGAAAGCCGACAGGAATTTCTACTAATGATAAACGCAGTCCGCCTTGCTCGGCTACATGTTCAATTTTTTGTTGATCTTTTCCGTAAATACTATATTTCCGTTCTTCTTTTTTTATAATTTTCATCCGATCTTTTTGCTCTAACAATAAATAAGGAAGAGGAACATTTAAAAAATGAGCGATTGTTTCAAGAGTAAGAATAGATGGAGAGGTTTTATTGTTTTCCACTTGACTCATAAATCCTTTAGAAAGCCCTGTTCCTTCACAAATTTGCGCAATTGTAATTCCTCTGCGCTGGCGAATTTCACGTATTGTCGAACCGATATTCATAATGACCCTGCTCCTTTTTATTAACAGATAGTTGTATCATAGCAAATCTTTTTTATATTTTCTCAATAAAAATAAATTGACGGATAAAAATTTTTAGTGTATGTTTTGTAATGTTAATAAAAGTTTTGTATTACAAAACAAAAAGGAGAGAAAAGATGAATCAATATATTGGTAATTTAATTATTCGAGTTGTATTAGGAATTATATTTTTTGCTCATGGTTTAAAGAAATTTCAAGCAGGAATCGATAATATTGCAGGTTGGTTTACAAGTATTGGTTTACCAGGTGGTCTTGCTTATGGTGTTGCAACAGTAGAAGTAGTTGGCGGTGCGTTATTAATTATCGGTTTAGGTGTAAGATACGTAGGATTATTATTTGCACTTATTTTAGTTGGAGCAATTGTAAAGGTAAACGGACCGTTTGGTTTATTAGGAGATGGAAAACATCCTGGATATGAATTAGACTTAGCGTTATTAACAATGGGTCTGTATTTATTTGTTGTAAAAGCAGAAGGGTTTGTAGATCGTTTCTTAAAAGCTACGATTTTGAAGAAAGACTAATTTAACATAAAATGAAAGGAACCAGCAGAAAAGTTTCTGTCTGGTTCACTGTAATTTATCTTATAATCGCTTTTTCATTCTGTAAAAACATCTCATCAAACTGCTTTGCCATTTCAAAATCGAGTTTTGTTAATCCTTTTGCATTCCATGATGACAATGTAATAATCACTGCTTTATACTGGATAAGGATAAATGGATGGTGATTGCGTTCTTCTGATAGTTTGGCCGCTTCAGAAACAAATTCTACACCTTTTAAGTAGTCGGAGAACATGTATTTTCGTTCAATCCATTTTTCGTCTTTTACTGTCCATTTATCCAACTTCATTAACTCTTCTTGTACCTCTTCATTGGTTAGTCGTTGCATTATTTGTCACATCCTTTATGGGAAGTAAAGCAAGTCCATTATTGATTAAACGCTGCACAGCTTCATTATCTGTAAAGGATGAAAGTTGTTGGGCCAATGTTGCACGTTCTGGCTTCTCCACTTTATGTTCTTGTAACAACTCTAAAATTTCAAGGCGCAGTAACCATTCTTTTTTATAAAATCGTTCTAGTACGTGATAAATCGCGACAAGCTGTTCTATGTGCTGTTCATGTAGTGAACCTTCACCACGAATGTTACGAACTGCTTCGTACATGTTTTCTAGTTCTGATTGAATACGCGGTGCAGGTGTTGTTTCTTCTTCGTCATCCGTCTGGAAGAATGCTGCTGGATCTGCTGCCCCGGGGAATACAGAAGTAATAGCCGAACCAATTGCCATGTCAAATGTACCCCATGATGCATCAAATAATAAGCGGTCTTTTAGCGTTACTGTACAGTTTGTAAACGAAATGACAGCGACTTTTTCTTTATTTCTAATCATATCACTTACTAGTCCTATTACATGTACACCACTTTTAAAAATAAGCTCAGCCTTATTACCAATAACGATTCCTAATGTGCGTAATTCTTCATCAGTACAAGACTCTAATGCGATATCATTTTGTAATAAACCAATTGGTGTACCGAAACCGTCTTGATGTACAGCTGTAGAATGATTTTGTAATTGTATATGGTGAATTGCTAATGCCGTCGGGCTATTTGTTTTCATATAAATTGCTTCGCCGTTTTTATTTTTTACGATTTCAGCGAGCGTACCTGTAATTTGTAATCCGCTGTTTAGCTCTACTGTTGCTGTATTTTCAGAGCGCAGTGCTTTATCTAAACTTTCAGTACCGCCTAATTTGAATGCCATTGTTTCTGAGAATGCCTCAAGTGAATCGATAAGCTCTTCAAACGACTGGCAAACAAACAGTTGCGGCTGCATTTTCGTTACATCGTAAGTTGTTTGAATGCATGCTTCAATAGAGAAAGGTACTTTTTTGACTGCATCAGTTAAACAATGCTTACTTTCACCAACAGAGGAAAGGAGACCAGCGCCGTAAATTTTCGGGTGTTGTAGATCACCAATTAGCCCGTATTCTACTGTCCACCAGAATAGACGTGAAATTTGTTCTGCTTCTGATAGGCCGGAAATATGTTTTTGTTTTTCTGCTACTTCTTTTTCTGCTGCTATAATTTCTTCTTGTGTAGATGTGCGGCTTTCTTTTACAATCGTTAATTGGCGAACTGCTTCAAATAATTGGTGCTCTTCTTTTGTAGAGAAAGCTTTTGCGCCAATCTTCCCAAACAATTTCACATACTTTGCATATGTAGGGTCGAGTAAAATCGGGGCGTGACCAGCTGCTTCATGAACGATATCAGGAGCTGGTGTATACTCAATATTTTCCACTTTGCGAATATCTGTCGCAATGGGCAGAAGCCCATGTCCTTGAAAATCAAAGAATGCGACGCCAGGAATCAATCCGTCAATTGTCACAGCACCCCAACCGCTTGGTGCTAAACAATCATTCATTTCTTCTACTTTTGGAATGGCATCTATGTTAATCCCGGAAGATTGCAATCCATTTACATAAGCTGGATGTGCAACGTCTTTTAAAAAGTTATGATTTTGTCTCATAATGTAGCGCCATACAGCATGATCAACTGGTGTGTATTGATCGTAATGCTGCTTTGATACATACGGTTTTAAATGTGATGGAATTTCTGTTTTTTTGGTCATATATACATCCTCCTCTTAAGTGAAAAAATAAGATGTTACATATTGGATATGCATTATTCCTTTCGAAGTAATGTAAGCGTTTTTAATTTTATCATAAGATTCCGAATTATTTAACATTTCTTTTGGTGCAAATAGAAAAAATTGTAGTACTAACCTACTTGTAATTTTTTTAGGTGAACGTGATAAAGATTTGTTTTTAATAAATTTTGCATACTCTTCGTTTGAGTAGCGAAATGCTATAAGAAAAAGGTAGGGGATAATTGTGGCAATGGAGCAAGAGATATTATCATTATTAATACACGGGGCAACAATTTTTTTATTGTTGTCTTTTGTTATTGCTGCACTGTTATGGTGGAAAACAAAATGTAGTGTATATGGATGGTTTTTTAGTCATCTTATATTTCTAAGTTTAGGGATTGCATATTGGATACATATTTTACAAGAACCGCCTGTTGGAGAGGTGATGGAGTCAGAATATAATTCGCTTTATATTGGACTTGCCGGCTCATCATGGGGAATTAGCATGCTATTTTTCATAAAAGGAATGCAGAGAATTGCAAAGCTTATAAAGTGAGGTGTTTATATGCTTAAAAGTATGTTTCAGTTTTTCATATTTGTTTGTGTTTTCTTTAGCGCGGTTTCAAGTAGTTATGCGGAAAGTGTGCCAGTACAAGTTGCTTTTATTCGTAATCATAACCTGTGGATAAAAATGGATTTCCTTTTTTGCAACACCAACTGCCTCTTGGTCAATGGATAGTAATACTTTATGTATAATCGGAGCAGATGGAAGTCGGTTTGAAGCAGTTGATAACATGTTGATTCAACCAAAATGGTTTCAATGGGCTCCGTCAAAAAATATTCTTGCATACATAGAAGGAGAAGGACGCTTTATCGCCGAAAATAAACATTTAAAATGAAAAGAACTTCCTGCTTTTAAGCAAATTACTTTCACTCCAAAAGGTTATGTTGATTGGGAACATGTTGTATCGGTACAAGAATAAAATATGCGTTCTCTGTTTGCAGAGACGCATATTAGAAGAGTGTATAGTTTGTCATAGATTTTTCGGCATTTACGCAGCGTTGTATCCATTGAACTTCATATTGTGAATGAGGTAAAATTCGATGCTGTAAATGACCGATATGAAAAATTTTTTCTGTTAAGCACCAATCTGCACATAATTTATATAAGTCATAATGTAAGGGATCGTCATCCCAATAGACAGGAATCTCTTTTATATTTGCTTGCCAATATAAATATGCACGGGTATGACCATCTGTAAAAATAATTTTATCGTTTAATTGGTAATGGCATATGTAGAGTAATTTCAAGTGGTGAAAAAGTTTGTTGCAATCTCATGAGTTTATCATTGCTGAGAAACAATTGACTTGGTTGTACTTTACATATATCGATAAAAAAAGAGTTCATTTCGCATCACCTAAATCTTTTATAAGATTTTCGCCATATAATATTCATTTCTTGGCTGTCCATCAACAATCAAACCATGCACTGCTTCGCCTTCAATAATAAACCCCATCTTTTTATATAACGCAATCGCTATCTCGTTATGAGACATGACAGTTAATTCAAGACGCAGTAATTGTTGTGTGCGGGCCCACTGTTCAATTTCATGAAGTAATTGTTTGCCGATTCCTTGACCTGCATACTCCTGAAGCACACCAATGACTAAATATGCGGCATGTTGCTTTCGCTTTACCGCTCCGCCGCGAGCGATTATATATCCAACAAGTTGCTCATCTTTCTCAGCTACTAAAATTGTTGAATTATCCGGAGAGAGAAGAGATTGAATCATAGATTTTTGCTTCTCAATCGTAAAGTTCCGCTCATTCGGCTCAAATAACATAAAATCTGTTTCTTGATCAATGGTTTGACATAGTTTCAAAAAGGGAGCTGCATCTGTTTCTGTAATTTCGCGAATCATTGTTATCACTCATTTCTATTTTTATGTAACGTATTACATTCGTTGGATAGATGGTAAACTCCTGTAAGAATGGAGCGATCTTACTATGTTTCTTCCTTAAATTTATATATACGTTGATCCTTTCTTTTACATAAAGAGAGGATTTTTTTGTAAAGAGGAGAAGGATAACGGTGAAGAAGAGAGTTCATTTCAATACGAGAAAGGGATTTTAATATGAATCTTATTTTTGTAAGGCACGGAGAAGGAGAGCATACAAACAATTTGCCAGATAGCTTGCGAATGGAGCATCCATCCCTGACTAATAAGGGGAGAGAGCAGGCATTAGTGCTACGAGAAAAACTTCCTTTACGTGAGAGTGATATATTGATTGCAAGTCCGGTAGTCCGAACATTACAGACAGCTGCGCTATGGAGTGAGCAAGTTGCTTGTAGAAAGTTTGTTCATCCGTATATTTCACCACGTATTTTTCCGTATCGAGAAGGCGCAAGAACGTTGCCTTGTGACAAGATATTAAGTCAAAAGGATGTTCAACAGTTATTTTCACAATTTTTATTAGCTGAAGAACAGAATGAAATGTTATGGAGAAATGGGGTTAATACGATTGCAGGGCCTGCATTTTGTAAAGCTGCTAGTAGCTTCATAGAATGGTGTAAAACGTTAGAAGCATCACGTGTGGTTATTGTTTCTCATGACGGAACGATTACGGCATATAGGCAATATGTAATGAAACAAGTGTTAACGAGGGAAGACTTTTTAGAGGAAACAGGGGTGTATGAAATTCAATTATAGTAAGAAATAAATGTTTCATGAACAAGAGGAGATAATGGTGTTTTATATTTGCGTTATCTTCTCTAAGGGGTAGTAAGACTTCGATCTCAAAATATGCTTTTTCATAGAATAAGTACATTTCATATTGAGAAAATATTTTTTTCGAATAATAATGAAAATCATTATCGTTTGTGTTATTATAGGTTCAAGTTTTTATTTGCAAATAAAAGTGGTTATATAACGTACGTTAAAAGTATTTTGTCAAAGTTGATAAAAAGCAATCATAATGAATGAAACAAAAAGTGGTTACGAATGTTGTTGTATTCATGTAACTTATTAAATTACAAAAATCAGGAGGACTGTATGGTTATTCAGTTTTTAAGAGAGAACAAAGCCGTTTCCTTTTTACTAGCAGTAGTGCGCATTTATGTTGGATATACGTGGCTTATGGCAGGGATGAAAAAGCTAACAGGTGGTGGATTTGACGCAACAGGTTATTTAAAAGGAGCAATTGAAAAAGCATCAGGAGCTCAGCCAGCGGTGCAATCATGGTGGGCATCCTTTTTAAAAGAAGTAGCAATTCCAAATGTAGAGCTATTTAATTTTTTAGTTACATGGGGAGAAATTTTAGTTGGAATAGGATTAATTGTTGGTTGTTTAACAAAAACAGCTGTATTTTTTGGCCTTTTAATGAACTTTTCCTATATGTTTAGTGGGTCAACAGGCGTGAATCCACAATTAGTAATTTTGTCTATGTTGATTCTAGTTGCAGGTTATAATGCTGGCAAATTTGGTGTAGATGGATTTATTTTATCAAAAATTTTCAATAAAAAATCACGCAATTATAAAAATCAAGCTGCTTAGTGTATAAAAGGGGTATCTCATCATGAGATACCCCTTTTAAGGAATTTGAAGTGATTTTCTGTGAAAAATTACGACTTAGTAGGATGTTTCTTGAAAAACTCATCAACATACTGTATAAACTCTTTCGGCTGTTGACGAAATGGTGCATGTTCGCCTTCTTCGATAATATGAAATGTACTGTTTTTTAAGAACTGATGATACGTTTCGCCTTTTTGCCAGGAAACGCTTTGATCATGTCTTCCCCAAATAAGTAACGTTGGTAGTTGAATTTCATCAGCGTTAATGCGTAAACGGCGTGGCCACATTTTACCCAGCTCATCATGATGTGCTGTATCTTCACGTTTATTCTTTACCTCTTCCTCGCGAAATTCTTTCGGAGTAGAGACTGTACTTAAATCATTTGATAATTTTGGTTTTGGAGATCCTTTCCCGTGCTGTAAAGTTTCTGCACCTATGGCATCCGTTAAAATAAGGTGGGTTACTGCATCAGGATACAAGTATGTTAAATTTAAAGAAATTTCTCCGCCCATAGAGTGTCCTAATATAGCGAATGTATCATAGCCTAATTTTTTCATTAATTTATAATATAAGTTTGCTTGGTTTGGAAAGGAGTAGCGAAAATCCATCGGCTTTGAAGAATGGCCGAAGCCTAAAATATCGACAGCGATAACGGTATGATTTTTTGCTAAATCGGGATAAAGATCACTAAATCCATTTGATGAACCTCCAAAGCCATGAAGCATAAGTAAAGGAGGTTTATTTTTCCCGATTTGTTTGAAGTAAATGGTTTGTCCATCAATTTCAATCATTTTTTCTTTTGTCTCTAGTTTTGTTTCAATTGTTTCTTTTACTTGCGTTGCTTTTTCTGTTTGTTTTTCGATTGTACTGCAGCCCGATAATGTTGTGAGAACAAAGCAGCTGAGCATGTAAAGCTTCCATCGTTTCAAAATGTTTTCCCCTTTCTAGCATAGTGCTGCATCCATCATAGTAAATATAAAATCGCGCTTACCAGGGAGATTTTCTCCGTTTTTTATCATGAAAGGAGAAAGCAGCGTTTCTTCAAACTCAAATGATAGGAGTTTATCTCTAAAGCTTTTTTGTGTATGTGGAACATCGATACGAACAGTTCCATTCCATTGGTTACATATGGATAGCAGTAAATGCAAGGCATCCTCTTCATTGCTAGCGATAAGGGGAGTAACAGATAAGGTATCTCCTTTTCGGATACATAATGCGAAAGCTTCGAGTCTATCATTTTTTTCGATTTTTAATGCAAGGTGTGCTCTATGTAACAGTATTGAATACAGCTTAGAACGATGAGCGCCGCTTGCTATGTAATCGAATTGAATGAGTGTGTTAAGATCCTGACTTTTGATTGTACGAGTAGCAAAGGAACCGAGTTTTGTTGTTGTTTTATTTCGTTCAAATCGATGAATAGAAGTAACTGTATGAAATCCATATGCATGATATAAAGGCGCGCCAGCATCCGTTGCAATGAGTGTAACAGGTTGTAATGGCGGAGAATTTTTCATACAAATATCTAGCAAAGAACGCCCTAATCCTCTGCGCTGAAAATCTGGATGGACAATAAGCATACCAAGAGAAGTAAATCCTGTTTTATATGGAAAAACAGCAATACAAGAGACGAGCTGACCTTCGTTATCATGACCAAATAAAGTACCGACAGAAAGGTATGTCTCGAATTGCTCCTTCATAAATGACATATCGTGTAACCATCCTACATCATTACAAAGAGATAATAGCTGTGATATATCAGATCTATTTAATATTTTTACTTCCATATATTATCCCCCTTAAATTTCCATATGCTAATCCATTTTAGCATATGCATTTAAAACATTCAGTTTGACATGAAAAAAATAATGTTAGGTCAAGAAATAAAACGACAAAGAAATGCACATTGTAACGATAATCATCAACAATTAACAAAACATTTACATTTTTCTCATTTTACCTTAACAGTTTTCTATTACATTGGGTAATGGGAATTGAATTAATAATTTAGGGGGGACTTATAAAGTGAAAAAATTTATGAAGAAAGCATGGCCATTTGCAGTTGTTTCATCGTTAGCACTTACTTCAATTGTTACATGGAATATGACGCGTTCAGATGTTATTAAAGCAGACGAAAAAGAGAATGATACAAAGATTAAAAATGTAATTGTCTTAATAGGGGATGGTATGGGACCTTCTTATATGACAGCACATCGTTATATGAAAGATAACCCAAAAACATTTGAGATGGAGCAAACGGAATTTGATAAACACCTTGTAGGAACACAAGTTACATATCCAGAAGATGAGCATCAAAATATTACAGACTCAGCTTCTGCTGCTACTGCAATGTCATCAGGGATTAAAACATATAATGCAGCTATAGCAGTGGATAATGACAAAACAAACGTAAAGACGGTATTAGAGCAAGCGAAAGAACGCGGGAAATCTACAGGTTTAGTTGCAACTTCTGAAATTACGCATGCAACACCAGCGGCTTTCGGTGCACACGATGTTAGTAGGAAAAATATGGATGCAATTGCAAATGATTACTTCGATGAAAAAATTAATGGTAAGCATAAAGTAGACGTTCTTCTTGGCGGCGGCGTAAATAACTTTGTAAGAAAAGATCGCAATCTTACAGAAGAATTTAAAAAAGATGGTTATAGCTATGTAACAGATCGTCAGCAATTATTAAATGATAAGAGTGACCAAATTCTTGGTTTATTTGCACCAGGCGGTTTTGATAAAATGATTGATCGCAATGATAAAGCGCCTTCTTTAGCAGAAATGACGAACGCAGCGATTGATCGCTTAAATAAAAACAAAAATGGTTTCTTCTTAATGGTAGAGGGTAGCCAAATTGACTGGGCTGGTCATGATAATGATGTTGTCGCAGCGATGAGTGAAATGGAAGACTTTGAAAGAGCATTTAAGGCAGCAATTGAGTTTGCGAAAAAAGATAAACATACATTAGTTGTAGCAACTGCTGACCATTCTACTGGCGGCTTCTCTCTTGGAACAAAAGGCGAGTACAATTTTGATGTAAAACCAATTAAAGCAGCAAAACGTACACCTGACTTTATGGCGGCTGAAATTGCTAAAGGGGCAAATGTTGAAGAAACATTGAAAAAGTATATTGATTTAGAATTAACACCAGAAGAAATGAAGTCTGTAAATGATGTTGCACCGTCAAAAGATGTAACAAAAATTGATAATGCAATTGAATCCATCTTTAACAAGCGCTCTTATACAGGATGGACGACGGATGGTCATACTGGTGAAGATGTTGGTGTCTATGCATTTGGACCAGGAAAATATTTATTTGCTGGCGTTCAAGAAAATACAAACTTAGCAAAACGTGTATTTGATATTGTTGGCGGCGGTGACCCAAATAAAGGTAAACGCTAATATGGAGAAAAAGCGGGGCTGCTTTGCCTTGCTTTTTCTTTTTCAGTTTGGAGGGGAGATATATGAAACGAGTACTAAAAAAATTGGGGATTGTAGGAATCATAAGTCTTCAATTATGCGGATGCAGTTCACAAGAAAAAGTGCAAAACGATACAATGAAAAAGGAAGAAACGGTATATAAAAAAGAGAAAAATAAAAAGATGACAAAGCCTATACCGGAGAAAGAAGAACAAACAATTAAAAAGTTAATAGACTCATATATTCAAACAATAAATGAGAAAAACTTTGAGGGGCATATGGCACTTTTTTCGACAAAGTCATTAGGGTTAGAGGATACAAAAGCCCAAAAACAAGCAGAGTTTAAAAATAAGAATAAAAAAATCGACCTATTGGATTTTCATGTAGAAAATTTTGAAGGAGAGTATGCTGTTGTAGAAACAAAAGAGAAAGAAGAATCTGTTCAAAAGAAAGTGCGTTACACCGTAGGGAAAGAAAATGATGTATGGAAGGTAGAAGAGGTGCGTGTGATTGGGAAAGGATAAAAAGAAGTTCTCTAAAATAGAGAACTTCTTTTACACAGGTAATAAAATGCGCTCTGAACACGCTCCAATTTCATCAATATCTTGGCGGATAGATGCCATCTTATCATCAAGTTCTTCAGCTTTCATCGCAGCATCATGTAATTCGTTTTTTAAATACTCAGGGATATTTCCTTCATATTTATAATACATTTTATGTTCTAAACTTGCCCAGAAATCCATTGCTAACGTACGTAATTGAATCTCCGCAAAAACATCTTGTGTTCCTGAATTTAATGCTAATGGGTACTTAATAATCATATGGAGACTTTTATAGCCGTTTGGTTTTGGTACTTTAATATAATCTTTAACTTCTACGATTTCCATATCTGTTCGTTTTTCTATCAATTTTCTTAAATAATAAATATCTTCCACGAAACAACATGTAATTCGAATCCCAATAATATCGAATAAATGTTGTTGGGCGTTTTCGACAGTTGGTGCTAAGTTTTTTCGTTCTAGCTTTTTGATAATACTTTTTGGTTGTTTTAATCGTGTTTTTATATGTTCAAACGGGTTGTAGTCATCTAGAAACTGCGCTTCCCGGTTCATAATTTCGAATTTTGTTTTCAGTTCTTCAAGAGCAAATGTATAAGGCAATACAAATGCTTTCCAGTAATTAACTGTTGTTTGGTTATACTCCATTTTATACACACCTTTTTCTTATTTGGAAAGTAAGGTTGCTTAAACTAAATACCAAATCATATACGCACATGCTGCGAATGATGAGATCATAAAGCGATAACGTGTTTTCATTAGATGTTCCTCCTTTATATGTGGGATTTATTGTATGTAAAATCTGTACACTCTTTATACTAATCGATTGATGTGAATTTCGTATGAACAAATTGTTTCAGTTTGTTGTCTTTTTTGTATTCTCTTTAGTTGGTCCGCAAAATGGTAAAGACAAAATGGTTTTGTGGGGTTCCAGTATAGTGCTAATAGTGATTATGATATTTTTTGTAATGGGGACTTTTTTTGGAATCAGCCATAATTTTATAAATTTCTACTAACCCCATTTATACAAAATAAAGATAATTTTGTGTAATATGAAATAGATATATTTTTTGTCATAGGGGGGATATGATGAATCAAGTAGATAGAAAGAGAGTGCAACAGGTAGCACATATTCTTGAAATTCCACATGATTATAAACTTGTTGTTGATGATGAAAAAGTAAATGAAGATGTTCATTTATTATGGTGGGAGAAACAGGAGAATCCTGAAGAATACATTCAAGTCTGTTTACAAAAAGAAACAGGAGAGTTAATGGAATTATCCATACATAAAGAGTGTGCCCCAAAGCAGCTAAGTGTAAGTAAAGAGCAAGGAAAAAGCATTGCGGATGCATTCTTGCAGCAACATGCATCGCATACATATAAAGAATGTACAGCTATTTATATGAATGAAAGAAAAGAGAGTGTTTCTATTGAATATAGGCAGGAAGTAAATGGGTATTCGTTGCCTCGAACAGGTTGTGTAGTTGAAGTTGATGTATATGGGAGTGTTATTAAATTTAGAAACGAGGGCATAAAGGAAAAACCATTGTGGCCGTGTTCTATTGTAGAGAAAGAAGTTGTTACAAAACAGTTGAAGCAAAGACAGAGTATGGAGCCTATCTTTATACATCTTTCCAATTCGTTGTTTGAATGGGAGGATGGCGAAATAGAAGAAGGTTATTATCTTGTATATGAACCGATTCCTTCACATGCTTTTATTCATGTACATACTGGGGAAGACTTGCATGATCGTAGTCATTATGTGATTGAAACAAGGGAATTGCCAGCTTTAAGTGAGAAACCACAACTGGAAGTAAATATTGATCATTTATTTAATATTGATAAAAACGTCATGAAGAAAGTACGTGAAGAAGAGGGGGAAACAGAGAAGACAATTGTTTGGGCAAAGTTACCAGATAAACAAGGTGATACAGAAGAATATGACAAATCTTTCGATGCGTACTGGAAGCAACATTTTCATATGTTGCAGTATGAAACGTCAATTATCGTGAAAATAGATAAAGAAACAAATGAATTGCTTGAATATTATGAGCAAGGAAGTCACGGAGGAAAACCTGTATTAACTCGTGAACAATGTTTTGCAAAAGCACTACAATTTTTAGGAAAGGTATTTCCAAATTACGAACAATATCTTCGGGTTTGGAGCAATCAAGACGATCGGAATGAGGAAGATCCAGGACACTTTTATTTTTACGTATATGTAAATGGTATTCGGATAGAAGGTGAGTTGGTGCGCGTCGTTGTGGATGGAGAAACCGGCCGAATAAGAATGTATAGTGGTACATCGCAAAGTCTTATTCAAAAGCTGCTCACTTATGACAAGGAAGTGAAAGTGAGTAAAGAGCAAGCGTTAGAGCGGTATTGTCAATCGCTTCGTGCAGAATTAAGGTGGTTTGAAGAAGGTGAACAAGAGTCTCCTCGGTATCAACTTATTTATAGCCAAACAACGGCAGAAATCAATGAGAAATATAATGGAGATTATAGCGGTAGACGAGAAATTCGCTATATAGATGCGAGTACGGGAAAAGCAATTTGGTGGAAAGTTTGAAATGATTGTATCTAGAAAATGAATAAACAAAAAACAAACTATTAAGGAATGTTTTTCGCCTTGTCCATAAAGCTGTACAGACACAAACAATCACTCGCTCACATACAAATAGTAAAGACCACTATTTTTGCGGGGGTGAAGAGGTTGAGTCTGTTCGCCGCAATTGGATATATGATTCGTGAAATGTTTGTTTTCGTATCGTATGTCAAAAATAATGCATTTCCACAGCCGTTGTCGCCTGATGAGGAAAGGAAGTACTTAGAGCTTATGGAGCAAGGGGATGCGCATGCAAGAAATCTCCTCATCGAGCATAATTTACGTCTTGTGGCACATATTGTGAAGAAATTTGAAAATACAGGAGAAGATGCAGAAGATTTAATTTCCATTGGCACGATAGGTTTAATTAAGGCAATTGAAAGCTATTCGCAAGGAAAAGGAACGAAACTAGCAACATATGCGGCTCGTTGCATTGAAAATGAAATTTTAATGCATTTACGTGTATTAAAGAAAACGAAAAAAGACGTTTCTCTTCATGACCCAATTGGACAGGACAAGGAAGGGAATGAGATTTCCTTAATCGATATTTTAAAGTCAGAATCAGAAGATGTAATTGATACGATTCAACTGAGTATGGAGCTTGAGAAAATTAAAGAGTATATCGACATATTAGATGAACGGGAAAAAGAAGTGATTGTAAACCGATTTGGTCTTGGTATGGAGAAAGAAAAAACGCAGCGGGAGATTGCGAAAGCACTTGGTATATCGCGGAGCTATGTATCACGTATTGAGAAGCGGGCATTAATGAAGATGTTTCATGAATTTGTTCGTGCGGAGAAGGAAAAGAAAGGGAAACATTAAAGAAGAAAAGTGCTTGCTTTTATTCGAAAGCAGGCACTTTTCTTCTTTAAATAAAATGAAGCTTCTATGATAAATCTATGTTCACGGTTGAAAATGATGGGTTCTATCTGTAATATTAAAAGGTGCTAATAATTTATGATATAGAAACAAGAATAGGAAAAACTATATGTAAGGGTCTTATTCCAACATTATATATCATAGTAGGGGGTTTCGCAGTTTGCGACGTACGTTATATCGATTATTGATTGAACTTACAAACGGTCGTTTTACGTCCTATATATTGCGTAAATTTGCACAGTCTCGTTTAAGCTCAACTATTATTCCATCTTATGCGAAAGTATTTCAAATTAAACAAGATGAGATGGAGAAGGATTTAAAAGAGTATCGAACGCTTCATGAATTATTTACGCGTAAATTAAAAGAGGGTAAACGATCAATTGATACAGAAGAGTCTACTATTGTGAGTCCGGTTGATGGCGTTTTTGCAGATCATGGTCCCATTAATGAGGCAAAAATGTTTGAAATCAAAGGAAAACAGTATTCTATTGTAGACATGCTTGGTACGGACGAAAGGGCAACGCGTTACGCAGGTGGTACATACATGGTTATTTATTTAAGTCCAAGCCACTACCATCGTATTCACAGTCCACTTTCTGGTACAGTGACAGAGCGCTTTGTACTTGGAAGGAAGTCATATCCTGTTAATGCAGCAGGTATGAAATATGGAAAAGATACGTTATCTAAAAACTATCGATCTGTAACAGAGATAGAGAGCAAAGGCGAGCGGATGGCGCTTGTTAAAGTAGGTGCAATGTTTGTGAATAGTATTGAACTGTTGCATGAGAGAGAAACTATGCAAAAAGGTGAAGAGATGGCCTATTTTACATTTGGCTCCACAGTCGTGCTATTATTTGAAAAAGGTATGGTTGAAGTCGTTCAATCATTAGCTAGTGGACAAGAGGTTCGTGTTGGTGAGAAAGTTGCAACTCGATTATAAAAGAGCCGTCTTATAAGATGGCTCTTTTTACAGGTGAAGCAGTATCTATTTCTGGCATAATAGGCAGTAAGTCTTTAGGGAATCTCGTTCAACTAATCATAAGCGGTTAAATGCCACCTATGGAAGTTTTACTGTATATATACTCAAGACGATTTTAAAAGCTTGTCCTCTAATGAGCGTCTAATGATTTCTTGTTTAATAAGTAAAATGAAGTCAGGATTTAATTTTAGCTCTTTTGCTTTATAATAAGACTCGGTGAGTAATTCAGTAGATAACTGTTCCATATGTTTCGCCGTCAAGGCGGTTCACCTCCTGCGAAAAAGGAAATTTGTCTCATTTAATGTACCAAAAATTGTCTTATGTCACAATCTGTTGATTATCCACATTCTGTAGTGGATAAGATGTGTAAAAATTGTTGATAATTTTCGAATCCCCTGAATTTAACAGGTGGGAAATTGTGTACAAGTTTATCCACAGATGCATAATCGAAAAATGCTGTCGAAAAATTTTATCTAACTTTAACAGGCAGTAACTGTTAGATAATTTATCACGCTCTTACAGAAAGTTACGAGAAGAATGACTTTCTGTAAGAGCCCGATAAGTTCAAGCTAACCAATTTGAGAGAAAACCGCTCTCAAATTGGAAGTTGAACTTTACAAAACTCCTCAAAGAGGTGAAAGATATTGAGTTTATTTTTACCGAATGAATATGTGAAAAACGTGTATCATATTCAACCTGAAGAATTAAAAAACCGAGGCATAAAAGGAATTATTACTGATCTAGATAATACCTTGATTGAATGGGATCGTCCGAATGCGACACCGCAATTGGAAGAATGGTTTGCAAAAATGAAGGAACACGGCATTCAAGTGACAGTTGTTTCGAATAATAACGAACAACGTGTAAAAGATTTTGCTGATCCACTTGGTATTCCGTTTATTCATAGTGCACGTAAGCCACTTGTTCGTGCTTTTAAACGAGCACTAACGAAAATGAATCTACGTGCGGAAGAAGTAGTTGTGATTGGAGATCAAGTATTAACAGATGTGCTTGGAGGTAATCGTGTTGGATTGCATACGATTTTAGTTGTTCCAGTTGCAAAAACAGATGGATTTATGACTCGTTTTAATCGAAAGATTGAGCGTAGAATTATGCGTAACATGAAGAAAAAAGGTTTAATTAATTGGGAGGAATAAAGTTTGACTGAGACATTTAAATGTATTGGATGCGGCGTTGCCATCCAAACAGAAAATAAAAATGAAGTTGGTTATGCACCCGCTTCTTCGTTAGAGAAAGAACATATCATTTGTCAGCGTTGTTTTCGCTTAAAGCATTACAATGAAATTCAAGATGTGTCATTAACAGATGATGATTTTTTACGCATTTTAAATGGAATTGGACAATCTGATGCATTAGTTGTTAAAATTGTTGATATTTTTGACTTTAGTGGAAGCTGGCTTCCGGGTCTGCATCGCTTTGTTGGAAATAATAAAGTACTTCTTGTCGGTAACAAGGCGGATTTAATTCCGAAATCAGTAAAACAGGAAAAACTTACACATTGGATGCGCTATAGTGCAAAGCAACTTGGCTTAAAGCCGGAAGATGTTTTCTTAATTAGTGCAGCAAAAGGTCAAGGTATTGAAGAGCTTGCGAACGCGATTGAACAATACCGTGATGGAAAAGATGTGTATGTTGTTGGATGTACAAATGTCGGAAAATCAACGTTTATTAACCGTATTATTAAAACGTTTAGTGAAGAAACGGAAAATGTTATTACGACATCGCATTTCCCAGGTACAACGCTAGACTTAATTGACATTCCGCTTGATGAAAATTCATCTTTATATGATACACCAGGGATTATTAATCATCATCAAATGGCGCATTACGTTGGAAAGCAAAGCTTAAAAATAATTACGCCAACAAAAGAAATTAAACCGATGGTCTTTCAACTGAATGAAGAGCAAACGTTATTCTTTGGTGGACTAGCACGATTTGATTATATAAGTGGTGGTCGTCGCTCGTTTATTTGTCATTTATCGAACCGTCTTACGATTCATCGTACGAAGCTTGAAAAAGCAGATGCGTTGTATGAAAATCATGCCGGGGGATTATTAAATCCGCCAACACCAGAAGAACTTGAAAACATGCCTGAGCTCGTGAAGTATGAGTTTACCATTCATGAACCGAAAACAGATGTTGTATTTTCAGGTTTAGGATGGGTTACAGTGAATGAAGCGGGCGCAAAAATTGCAGCACATGTACCAAAAGGAGTTAGTGTTTCATTACGTAAATCTTTAATTTAAAGTGGTGAGGACTTATGAAACAATTATATGGGGTAATTGGGAATCCAATTGGACATTCCTTATCACCGCTTATGCATAATGATGCATTGTCTCATTTAGGGATAGATGCCCATTATCATGCTTTTCTCGTTCAAGAGAGTGAATTAGGCGAAGCGGTGCAGGGATTGAAAGCACTTGGAGTTGTTGGGTTTAATGTGACAACACCGCACAAAGTTTCGATTATGCAGCATCTAGACGAAATTGATCCTTTGGCAGAACAAATCGGTGCGGTCAATACAGTGCTTCATAAAGACGGGAAATTAATTGGCTATAATACAGATGGAATTGGATATGTTCGTTCATTGCAATCTATTAGTAAAGAGCCGTTAACGAACAAACGTATTTTACTGCTCGGAGCCGGCGGTGCGTGCCGTGCGATTTATTATTCACTTGCAGATGCTGATGTGAAAGAGATTGACATTGCGAATCGTACAGTAGAGAAAGCAGAGCGGCTTATTACAGATTGTAGAAGTGAGGTCGTGTCTTCGGCGCTTTCTTTAGAAGAAGCAACAGATAAACAAGCACTGTATGATATTATCATCCATACAACGACAGTAGGGATGCATCCTCGTGTAGAAGATACACCGCTACGCATTCGAGATTTGAAAAAAGGAAGCATTGTGTCTGATATTATTTATAATCCGTTTGAAACGAAGTTATTGCAAGACGCGAAGGCGCATGGAGCGATTGTACAAAATGGCATTGATATGTTTGTCTTTCAAGGCGCACTTGCATTTGAAATTTGGACGGGACGTTTGCCGAATATAGAACGAATGAAACAAATAGTAATGAAAAAGCTTGGAGGCTAAATACATGTTAACAGGAAAACAAAAACGATTTTTACGTGCAGAGGCGCATCACTTAACACCAATTTTTCAAGTTGGTAAAGGCGGCGTAAATGAAAATATGGTAAAACAAATTGCAGAAGCGTTAGAAGTACGCGAGTTGATCAAGGTTAGTGTACTGCAAAACTGTGAATTTGATCGCCATGAAGTAGCAGAAGAGGTTTCACAAGGTGCAAAAGCTGAACTTGTACAGGTCATCGGAAGTACAATCGTCTTATATAAGGAATCAAAAGAAAATAAACGTATTGTGTTACCAAAAACAAAGTAACGATTTCTAAAAGTTAGTTGAACCAATCGAGTTCGTATAGGTTTCTCGTTTTGTCATAAATGAGAACTATCACCTATAAGAACGAGGTAAAGGGGCGTTTTCTTTGAAGAGAATCGGGATTATTGGCGGGACATTTGACCCGCCTCATAATGGACATTTGTTAATTGCAAATGAAGTGTATGATGCATTGGGACTTGATGAGATTTGGTTTCTACCAAATCAAATCCCCCCTCATAAACGAGATAAGGAAGTTACAAGTGTACGTAATCGTTTAGAAATGATTCATTTAGCAATTGAACAAGACATGCATTTCTCTACTTGTTTAGCGGAACTGGAACGAGAAGGTCCGTCATACACATATGACACTATGTTACAATTGACAAAGGAGCATCCAGACGTTCAATTTTATTTTATTATTGGCGGGGATATGGTTGAGTATTTACCAAAATGGTATAACATCGATGAATTGTTAAAGCTCGTTACGTTTGTCGGCGTTGCTCGTCCTGGTTATACACTTTCTACGCCTTATGACATTGTAACGGTAGAAATTCCGGAGTTTGCTGTTTCTTCTTCGCTTCTGCGCGAACGTTTTACAAAGAAGAAGACATGCAAATATTTACTTCCTAAAGGAGTACAGGAATACATTGAGAGGAATGAGCTATATGGATCGTAAACGAGCGCTTGAAATTGTGAAACACCAAATGCATGAAAAGCGTTATATTCATACACTTGGTGTCATGGAAACGGCTATCGAACTTGCAAAGCAATATGGTGTTGATGAAAAAAAGGCGGAAATGGCAGCGATTTTTCACGATTATGCAAAGTGTAGACCGATTTCAGAAATGGAAGAGATTATTAAGCGAGAAAATTTGCCAAAAGATTTATTGCTTTATAATAAAGAATTATGGCATGCGCCGGTCGGGGCATATTTAGTAGAACGAGAAGTCGGTATTACAGACGCTGATATATTACAAGCTATTACGTATCATACAAGTGGACATGAACAGATGACGATGCTTGATAAAGTGATTTACGTGGCTGATTATATTGAACCTGGTCGTAAGTTTCCGGGCGTTGAAGAAGCACGGAAGTTAGCGCGAGAAGATCTTAATCAAGCGTTATTATATGCTTTAAAGCATACGATACAATTTTTAATGGAAAAGAATCAAACGATTTATCCATTAACATTCCAAACATATAATGCAGTCATTAAGGAGGACCTTACGAAATGAAGGACAGAGAATTATTAGTATTGGCAGCGCGAGCAGCTGATGATAAAAGAGCAGAAGATATTGTTGTGTTGAATATGCAAGGGATTTCCCCGCTTGCTGATTATTTTGTAATTTGTCATGGTAACTCAGATAAACAAGTGCAAGCAATCGCTCGTGAAATTAAAGAACAAGCGCATGAAGTGCAAGTTGATGTAAAACGCATGGAAGGCTTTGAAGAGGCACGTTGGGTACTAGTTGATCTTGGTGATGTTGTTGTACACGTATTCCATAAAGATGAGCGTAATTATTATAATTTAGAACGTCTTTGGGGCGATGTACCGCGCGAAGATGTTACAGAAGAGTTAGGTCAATGAGATACGAACAATTTGCATTGTTATACGATGAGCTAATGAATGATGTCCCATATGAAAAATGGGTGGAATTTACGGAACAAAGCTTGGAGCAAATTGGTAAAACAGATGCGAAAATTCTCGATGTAGCCTGCGGAACAGGGAATGTTACGTTGCCTCTTGTGCAAAAAGGATACGATGTAACGGGAGTAGATTTATCAGAAGAAATGTTAACAATTGCTCAGCAAAAGTTAGGTGAAGAAGGACAATTTATTCCTTTTTATCAACAAGATATGCGTGAGTTAGATGTTCCAGGCGAGTTCGATTGTGTGACAATTTTTTGTGATTCTTTAAATTATGTATTAGAAGAAGAAGGTATCCAAGAGACATTCAGGCGTGTGTATCATCATTTGCGTCCAGATGGTTTATTTTTATTTGATGTGCACTCTCTTTATAAAATTCATCATGTATTTCAAAATGAAACGTATACAATGAATGAAGATGAAGTTTCTCTCATTTGGAACTGTTTTCCAGGTGAAGAGCCAAACAGTGTGGAACATGATTTGACATTTTTTGTACGAGATGAAGAAGAGGATGTGTATCATCGGTTTGATGAATTGCATATGCAACGTACATATTCTGTTGAAGAGCTGACGAAGTGGCTTGAAAAAGCTGGTTTTACTGTTCGTCGTGTGACAGGGGACTTCGAAAGAGTAGAAGTAACAGAACAAACAGAGCGTATTTTCTTTGTCGCTACAAAAAATGTATAATAAAAAAGCAACCGAGAATGGTTGCTTTTTTATTATATAGCAAAAAATAAAATATTTTATGAAGGAATATAGTTGTTTTTGTCGTAAAAGATATATTAAAGTTTATTAAATTGCTGTTCTATGTGCTCTACATCCTCTTCGTACTTTTCATGTGTTCGTTTTAACACCTTGTTAAACATATCTCCAATATGTTCTTCTAAAATCCGAATCCCTTCTCCGGTTATACCGCCTTTTACGCAAACTTTCTCCTGTAAAGTCGGTAAGGTGAAAATTTGTTTTTCTAGCAGTTTTCCCATTCCGATAATCATTTCACTCGTTAAAACAGTAGCTTCTTCACGTGTAATATTTGTTTCCTCTACAGATGCGTCAATAAATCGTTGTAATAAATAGCTGAAAAATGCCGGGCCGCAGCTTGCGATATCAGATGCTACTCTCGTGATATTCTCCTCAATGATGATAGGTTTAGAGATTTTTTGAAACAAGTTCAATATGCGTCTTTGCCATTCTTGTGAGCAGTTTTCCCCAAATGTGCATAGAGAGACTCCAGCTAATGCGCGATTTGTAATACTTGGAATAATGCGAGCAACGTGACAAGATACAATTGTTTCTAATTGCTCGGTAGATATGGGACTTGTAATGGAGATTAGACATTTATCATTGGTAAGAATCGAAGCATGTTTTGTCAAAACAGGATGTATGTCGAATGGTTTTACACAAATGAAAATCAGTTCAGAACGTTCGATTACTTCTTGAATTGTTTTTGCTATATGAATAGAAGGATACTTCTCTTTTATATGATATGCTTTTGCGAAAGTACGATTAATGATGGTAAGACACGAAGGTTTGACAGCGCGGGCTTCGATACATGCATCAATAAGTATACTCCCCATATTTCCTGTTCCTATTATTCCTATGTTCAATGTTTCATCCCCTCCTTCGTAACATCTTTCTCCTAAACAATATGAAGTTTATTTGGAATTTATGAATTAGAGGTGCAAAATGATGATGATGAATTTGCCAAGAAAGTGGTTCGTTTTGTTTGCAGCAATTGGTGTCATCAGTATTTTGTTTGTATGGCAAACAAAAGGTGGACAAGAACAATCGGCAGTGAAAGTGGAAGCGAATTCGAGGATGGAAGAAAGAAAGGAGAAAACAAAGGTAACAGAACCTAAATTGCAATCGAAAACGATCATTGTTGATACGAAAGGAGCTGTGCATCGTGAAGGGATATATGAATTACAAAGCGGAGCGCGGGTGAAAGATGCTGTTGAAAAGGCAGGAGGTTTTTTACCGGAAGCAGATGTAACAAAAGTAAATTTAGCGCAGCTTGTACAAGATCAAATGATGATTTATGTGCCGAAAAAAGGAGAAGCCGCTACGAATGGATCGCCCTTGTCAGAAGGGAAAATACAAATAAATATAGCGACAAAGGAGCAACTTGAAAAAATATCTGGCATTGGTCCTAGAAAAGCAGAAAATATTATAAAGTATCGCGAGCAGCATGGCCCCTTTCAAAAAATTGAAGATTTATTAGAGGTCGATGGAATTGGTGAAAAATCGCTGGAAAAAATGAAAGATGAAATAATTGTTCATTAAATAAACATTGACGACTTTTTTCTTATTTCGCTACACTATAAACAGATTTTAAAAGTAGGTGAAGATAATGGAACGAGTTTCTTGGGATCAATATTTTATGACACAAAGTCATTTATTATCACTTCGTAGCACGTGTACAAGGCTTGCGGTTGGCGCGACAATTGTGCGTGATAAACGTATTATTGCTGGTGGCTATAATGGGTCGATTGCCGGCGGTGTGCATTGTATAGATGAAGGTTGCTATGTGATCGATAATCATTGTGTGCGTACAATTCATGCAGAAATGAATGCGCTGCTGCAATGTGCGAAATTTGGTGCAAAAACAGATGGTGCGGAAATTTATGTCACGCATTTTCCGTGTTTACATTGCTGTAAGGCGATTATTCAAAGTGGTGTTACAGCAGTGTATTATGCACAGGATTATAAAAATCATCCGTATGCACTTGAGTTGTTTGAGCAAGCAAATGTAAGAGTAAAACATGTTCCTCTTGCATTTGACGTAACAACATTAGAAGAACGACAGAAAATGCAGGAGCTAAAACAGCTTTTGTCTTCTTTACAAACTGACGAAGTGACGTTAGAACAGTTACAACAAGTATTACTGCAGGCAAAAAATATGGTATAAACCGTGAGGTGAGTACGTGTTGCGCGGGCAATGGATTTGCGTTGCAATCTCAGTTATCTTTGGGATTGCAACAGCTTATTCCTCTTTTTTTATCGTTCCTTTTCTTATATTTGGTTGTTATTGTGTAGTTTGTTTTTTACGTACCTCTCTTCCGATGCTCTCCTTGATTATTCTCGTGTTTGGACTTACCTATGTATATGCAATCTATGTAGATGCGCAAAATGATTCTATGCTTTCTTTTCGGGAAACAGACGTAATAGGTACAATTCAAAGTACGCCGATTATAAATGGAAATCGCCTTTCTTTCCAGTTGCAACTGAACAATGATGAAACAGTCCAGTTGTTTTACAAAATCCCTTCTCGTGAATTAAAAGAAAAATTGAAGCAGTTGAACTCTGGTATGGTGTGTACGTTTACTGGTACTTTGAAAGAACCACCATCTCCTCGTAATTTTTATGCATTTGATTATAAGGATTATTTATATAAACAGTATATTCATGCTCTTTTTGAAGCGGAATCGATTTCGAATTGTATGCAAGAAGATATTTCGTTTGTTCATTGGTTATTTTCGATGCGACAAGCAGCCGTTTCTTATATAGGAGAGACCTTTTCTGAGCAGTCAGCAGCTTTTATGAATGCTTTATTGTTTGGTGATCGTCAATATATGACGTTTGAGGTAGAAGAACAGTATCAACAGTTTGGACTTGTTCATTTGTTGGCGATATCAGGATCACACATTGTTTTGTTAACCGCAATATGTTATTTTGTATCACTTCGAATTGGTGTAACGCGTGAAAGCACAACGATGCTTCTGCTTGTTTGTATTCCGTTATATATGTTTTTTGCAGGGGCTTCACCATCTGTTGTTCGGGCATCTATAGCAGCTGTTATTGTATTCGGAGCCCTTACGCGAGCAGTGCGGGTGTCTGGAATGGATGCTTTAAGTATGACATTAATCATCATGCTTTTTTATGATCCGTATGTATTATTTAACATTGGATTCCAGTTTTCATTTGTTGGAAGCTTTTCTCTTTTGTTATCTTCATCACGTTTGCTAGCTAACGAAAACGGTATAGTGAAAAATTCTATATACCTTTCCGTTATTTCTCAATTAACAAGTACACCTATTTTGCTTTATCACTTCGGCTATGTTTCTCCTTACAGTATCCTTCTTAATATGATTTATGTCCCGTTTTTATCTTTACTTGTTTTACCGGTTTGTATTGTCATTCTTGTATGTCTTATATGTCTTCCAATTGTGTCTCAATGGTTAGCTAATCTGTTATCCCTATGCATACATGTTTCGAATGTAATGCTTCAAATGTGCGAAGCTTTACCGTTTGTACGTCTTACCTTTGGACAAACCCAGCCATTTCTCGTTGCTTTATATTGTATCAGTATTGTAACTGTTCTTTTATCATGGGAAGGGCTTATTTGGAGAAAATATCGCCTGTTGTTTCTATCGAGCTTTTTCTTTCTTAGTACATGCCACTATGCATTTCCATATGTAAATGCAAACGGAAGTGTTACTTATATTGATGTCGGACAAGGGGATGCCATTTTGATTCGCCTTCCATACAACCAAGGGACGTATTTAATTGATACGGGTGGAACGCTTCCGGTAAAGAAGGAAGAATGGCAGCAGAAAAAACATGAATTTTCTGTTGGACATGATATTCTCGTTCCTTTTTTACAAAAAGAGGGCGTGCGGATGATTGATAAGTTAATTGTGACACATGGAGATATGGATCACACGGGAGCAGTGCAAGAAATAATACAATCTATTGCGGTAAAAGAGGTTGTGTTAGGGAAAAAGATAAAATTCTCCTTACTTGAACAACAAATACAGCAGCTTGCTGCGCGAAAGAATGTACCTGTTCGAATTGTAGAAAAGGGAGATAGCTGGAAGGTGGGAGAAGCAGTGTTTTCAGTATTATCGCCGGAAGGAGAAGAAAAAGAAGATAATAATCAATCTATTGTACTTTGGACAAAAATAGGGGGATTAACATGGTTGTTTACAGGCGATTTAGAAGAAGTAGGTGAGAAACGCTTCATACAATGGTATCCAGAGCTGCGTGCAGACGTTTTAAAAGTTGGGCATCACGGTAGTAAAACGTCATCTTCTGGACAGTTTTTAGATACTGTTCAGCCGACAAAAGCCATTATTTCTGTTGGAGAGAAAAACCGTTATGGTCATCCGTATATTGAAGTATTAGAACGTCTAACGGAGCGTGGAATTGAAGTGTGGAGAACGGATGAACAAGGGGCAATTTCTTATGTTTTCCGAGGAGAAACGGGAACGTTTCACAGTAAGTTAACATATGATGAAACACAGAAAAAAAGAAGACTGCCACGTGCAGTCTTTAAGAACCGATAAATTTAACGACTGTTGCGATGATAAATAAAGTGGTAAAAAATCCGAATGAAACGATAAAGCCTACCCCTGAGTCGACAGCGTCATTACGCTTACTTTGAACGTTTTTTTCAAATTCATTCATCTTTGAATCCCTCCCAACATTCCACTTTAGTATAAAATATTGTCAGAAAAAAATCTACAATTTATCCCGTTATTCGTGGGCAGTAAGATCCTTTTTCAAGATTTTGAGAGCGGGGGACAACTGTTCATAAAAGCTTGATTGGTGCAATGCTTTTCCAAGTGTGTTAACAGTTGTCATTCATAGCCCGTAAGGTAGGTGCAAACAATAAGGTCAAGGTGGTCATCGTTATGAAATAAGATTCCCGGGGCTTATTTTGTAACGTTTTATATAGATCAAGGAACGGGTAGCTACCTGTTCCTTTGGACTTGTAAAACGGTAGCTGTCACATTACTATAAGTATATAAAGTGTTAGGGAGTAGGAAGTTACATGAGTGATATACATAAAAAAATAAAGAAAAAGCAATTCGCTTCGTTGTATTTGTTATATGGAACGGAGGCGTATTTTATCAATGAAACGCTTCGGCTTTTAACATCAGCAGCGTTAGTTGAAGAGGATCGTGAGTTCAATGTCGTTACGTATGACTTGGAAGAAGTGTACATAGAGGAAGTTATTGAGGACGCAAGGACGCTTCCTTTTTTTGGAGAACGTAAAATTATTGTTGTCAAATCACCGTTGTTTTTAACATCGCAAAAAGCAAAAATTGAGCAAAACGTCAAAGTGCTAGAAGAATATATTGCTGAACCTTCACCGTTTTCTATCCTTGTGTTTATTGCTCCGTTTGAAAAATTGGACGAGCGTAAAAAAGTCACGAAGCTCTTGAAAAAAACAGCGGATGTAGTAGAAGCAAATGCTATGCAAGTGCAAGATGTACGTAAATGGATTATAAGCCGCACGGAAGAAATGCATATTCAAATAGAAGAGGCGGCAGTTAGTTTACTATTAGAGCTTGTTGGAAGCAATGTAACGATGCTTGCTAAGGAAATGGATAAACTGACATTATATGTTGGAACAGGCGGTGAAATTACGGCAAAGCTTGTCGCAGAACTCGTTCCAAAGTCTGTTGAACAAAATGTATTTTCTTTAACAGAAAAGGTAGTAAAAAAAGATATCACAGGTGCGATGCGTATTTTAGAAGGCTTATTTACACAGCAAGAAGAGCCGATTAAACTGCTTGCGCTTCTTGTAAGTCAATTTCGTTTATTATATCAAGTGAAAGAACTTCAGCAGCGTGGTTATGGGCAAAATCAAATTGCATCGCATATTGGTGTGCATCCATATCGTGTGAAGTTGGCTATGAATCAAACAAATTCTTTTTCCTTTGAAGCGTTAAAACGAGTAATTCACGAACTTGCTGAGGCAGATTATAATATGAAGACAGGAAGAATGGATAAACGTCTTGTGCTAGAATTTTTTCTCATGCGTTTAAATCATATTGAATAGTGGAAAAATGTTCATGTAGACAACTACATGAACATTTTTTTGTAAATAAAAAACGACCCATACGGATCGTTTTTAAACGCCTTACGCGTTTACTTGTTTCGCTAAGCGAGATTTTTGACGAGATGCAACGTTTTGGTGGATAAGACCTTTACGAGCTGCTTTGTCAAGTTTTTTAGAAGCTACTTTGTATGCTTCTTTTGCTGTTTCAAGATCGTTATTGTTAACTAAAGCCTCTACAGTTTTAACAGCTGTACGCATGTCAGACTTGATAGAAGCGTTATGTGCACGACGCTCTTCGCTAAGTTTAGCGCGTTTGATAGCAGATTTAATGTTTGCCATATATTTCACCTCCCTGGTGCGATCGAGTGACTCGATTCTTACATAGAACAAGTGATATTCTATCAAACGAAGAAGAGAATTGCAATAGTGAGAACGATGAAATTTCAATATAGGAAAAGAATGTCTGAAAATAAATTGGGGAATTCTAATGAATATTGATTATAAATAGTGGAGGAGATTGTATGAGCGAACCGCTTGATTTAAGTAAATACGGGATTCGAACAGATCTTGCATTAGAAGCTCACCAAATGCTGCAAGAGAAGCAAGAAGAAAAAACTGCTATTCAAGGTGTAATTGTAAAAGAGCGCGAAGAAGAAGGGATTACAATTACAAAGGTGACGATTGATGAAAGTGCCGCTCCGGCGATGGGAAAGAAACCTGGAAATTATTTAACTTTAGAAGTACAAGGAATTCGTCAGCAAGATACCGCATTGCAACAAAAAGTAGAAGGGATTTTTGCAAAGGAATTTGCGCACTTTCTAAAAGAAATTGGCATAAGTGAAGAAGCGAGTTGCTTAATTGTTGGTCTTGGTAATTGGAATGTAACGCCGGATGCCTTAGGGCCAATTGTTGTAGAGAATGTCCTTGTTACGCGCCATTTGTTTAAGCTGCAGCCGGAAAGTGTTGAGGAAGGGTTTCGGCCTGTCAGTGCAATTCGACCGGGGGTTATGGGAATTACAGGGATTGAAACGAGCGATATGATTTATGGTGTCATTGAAAAGACAAAACCAGACTTTGTAATTGCGATTGATGCGCTTGCTGCTCGTTCTATTGAACGAGTAAATAGTACCATCCAAATTTCGGATACTGGTATTCACCCTGGTTCTGGTGTTGGGAATAAACGAAAAGAATTGAGTAAAGATACGCTAGGTATACCGGTGATTGCAATTGGTGTTCCGACTGTTGTAGATGCGGTTTCGATTACAAGTGATACAATTGATTATATTTTAAAGCATTTTGGACGTGAGATACGTGAAGGGGGAAAACCAGCTCGTTCTTTACTTCCAGCTGGTTTTACATTTGGAGAGAAGAAGAAGTTAACAGAAGAAGATATGCCGGATGAAAAAAGCCGCAATATGTTTTTGGGAGTTGTTGGTACGCTTGAAGAAGAAGAGAAGAGAAAGTTAATTTATGAAGTGCTAGCGCCGCTAGGACATAATTTAATGGTAACACCTAAAGAAGTGGATGCGTTTATTGAAGATATGGCGAATCTAATTGCGAGTGGTTTGAACGCAGCTCTTCATCATCAAGTTGATCAAGACAACACAGGGGCATATACGCATTGATTGGAAAAGGAGAAATAAGAAGTGGAGCAGTTTACACGCAAATGCATCATTGTCGTTGTTAGTGCATTTCTTATAACGTTAGCGGGTATACAAGTTGCCAATAGCGGATTGAAACGAATGAAAGGCTATAACGATCCGACATATGAGCAAATTGCTCACATAACAGGAACAAACTACGGAGAGATAGAAAAAACAATTATTGGAAATGCATTTTCCATTGAAGAAAAACAAAAACAACTAGAAGAATTAAAAAGCTTTAATATATTTGAGAGTGTGGGGAAAGGTTTGGCTTCTTTGGTGCAAAATGTCACTCGCAGCATAACATATACCATTGTTGATAAAATAAAAGGTGCATTTCATTAATGTAAAGTGTAAAAAAAGGGCTATCCTACGTACGAGTAGGATAGCTTATTGTATTTTTAGGAAAGGTTTGTCTATTGTTTACGAATTGCATATGATAAAAGTAAGAGTACTTGCTTATAACGTAACACCAGTTTTCATTGAATCTTTTTCCTTGTATTGATATAATCAGTGCTAGTGTATATTGGCGAGATTAATAGGAGTGATAAATAGATGAACAAAGAAGAAAGAGCAAAAAGGCAGTCTAAAATTCGTAACTTTTCCATTATTGCTCACATTGATCACGGGAAGTCAACGTTGGCAGACCGTATTTTGGAGAAAACAAATGCGTTAACACAACGCGAGATGAAAGCACAGTTGCTTGACTCCATGGATTTAGAGCGTGAGCGCGGGATTACAATTAAATTAAATGCAGTACAATTAACGTATAAAGCGAAAGACGGAGAAGAATATATTCTTCACTTAATTGATACACCAGGACACGTCGATTTTACGTATGAAGTATCTCGTAGTTTAGCGGCTTGTGAAGGTGCGATACTTGTTGTAGATGCGGCGCAAGGGATTGAGGCGCAAACATTAGCAAACGTATATTTAGCACTTGATAACAACTTAGAGATTTTACCGGTTATTAACAAAATCGACTTGCCAAGCGCTGACCCAGAGCGTGTTCGCCAAGAGGTAGAAGATGTAATTGGATTAGATGCATCTGAAGCTGTTCTTGCTTCTGCAAAAGCAGGCATTGGTATTGAAGAGATTTTAGAGCAAATCGTTGAGAAAGTACCAGCTCCAGCAGGTGATTCGGAAGAACCATTACAATGTATGATCTTCGATTCCTTATACGATCCGTACCGCGGTGTAATCGCATATATTCGTGTCGTAAACGGTACAGTAAAAGTTGGCGATAAAGTACGTATGATGGCAACGGGTAAAGAGTTTGAAGTAACAGAAGTGGGTGTATTTACACCGAAAACAACGCAACGTCAAGAGTTAACAGTAGGTGATGTAGGATTCTTGGCAGCATCTATTAAAAACGTAGGTGATACGCGTGTAGGTGATACGATTACACATGCAAAACGTCCAGCGGCAGAACCTTTACCAGGATATCGTAAATTAAATCCAATGGTATTCTGTGGTTTATATCCAATCGATTCTGCACGCTATAATGATTTACGTGATGCATTAGAAAAGCTAGAATTAAATGATTCTGCTCTTGAATTTGAACCAGAAACGTCTCAAGCACTTGGATTTGGTTTCCGCTGTGGATTCTTAGGATTACTTCATATGGAAATCATTCAAGAACGTATTGAGCGCGAATTTAAAATTGATTTAATTACAACAGCACCAAGTGTTATTTATAAAGTATATTTAACAAACGGTGAAGACATGATAGTTGATAACCCATCTAACATGCCGGATCCACAATCTATTGATCGTGTGGAAGAACCTTATGTAAAAGCATCTATTATGGTTCCAAACGATTATGTTGGCGCAGTTATGGAAATTTGCCAAGGAAAACGCGGAACATTTATTGATATGCAATATTTAGATGAAACGCGCGTTACTTTGACATACGAAATTCCATTGTCTGAAATCGTATATGACTTCTTTGATCAATTGAAGTCGAATACGAAAGGATATGCATCGTTTGATTACGAGCTAATTGGTTATAAACCGTCTAAGCTTGTGAAGATGGATATTTTATTGAATGGTGAGCAAGTCGATGCGCTATCTTTCATTGTGCATCGTGACTCAGCATATGACCGCGGAAAAGTAATTGTAGAAAAATTAAAAGAGTTAATTCCAAGACAGCAGTTTGAAGTGCCTATACAAGCGACAATTGGAAATAAAGTTGTGGCGCGTTCTACAATTAAAGCGATGCGTAAAAACGTATTAGCAAAATGTTACGGCGGTGACATTTCGCGTAAACGTAAACTTCTTGAAAAACAAAAAGAAGGTAAGAAGCGTATGAAGTCTGTTGGTTCTGTAGAAGTACCGCAAGAAGCATTCATGGCTGTACTGAAAATGGATGATAACTAATAAAAAGAAGCCGTACAAACGGCTTCTTTTTATTTAGGAAGCAAAAACCAAAGTATTTAAAGTTTCGGTTAATATTTAGACATCTTTGTATCTCTCCTTTACAATAGTGGTGAAGCTTTTGATTGTAAGGAGAAAAGTTATTTGGGGAAGAATGCGAATAGAGAAAGTTCGCATAGGATTACAGAAGTAAATAAACCTCCGAAATGCGGAGGTTTTCTTTTTAGAAAGGTAGGAGCAGAACTTGATACAAGCTGCATATATTCATATTCCGTTTTGTCAGCATATTTGTCACTATTGTGATTTTAATAAAGTGTTTATTGAACGTCAGCCAGTTGAACAGTACTTGCAATATTTAGAGAAAGAAATTGCGAATACAATCAACAAAACGCCTTTTAAAGAAATGAAAACGATTTTTGTTGGTGGAGGAACGCCAACAGCGTTAAATATGGAACAGACAAAGCAATTGCTAGATATTATTAATCGTCGTTTACGTCCGTTTGCGCCAAATTGTGAACTAACTTTTGAAGCGAATCCTGGAGATTTACCTAAAGAAAAATTAAATCTTTTATTAGAAGGCGGTGTAAACCGGATTAGTTTTGGTGTTCAAACGTTTCGCGATGAATTGCTAGAAAAGATTGGGCGCAGACATACGAGAGAAGATGCATTCGTAGCGATTCGGGAGGCGCAGGAAGTTGGTTTTACAAATATTAATGTTGATTTAATTTATGCACTGCCGAGGCAAACGATAGAGGATGTAAGAGAAACGTTAGATATTGCGTTTACACTTGGAGTTCAACATTTCTCTGCGTATTCTTTAATTGTTGAACCGAAAACGGTCTTTTATAATTTAATGAATAAAGGAAAACTGAGACTTCCAGGAGAAGACCATGAAGCAAAGATGTATGAAATTGTGATGGATGAGATGGAAAAGCATGGTTACCAGCAGTATGAAATTAGTAATTTTTCGAAAGAAGGCTATGAAAGTAGACATAACCTCACATACTGGAATAATGAAGAATACTATGGTTTCGGAGCTGGCGCTCATAGTTATGTAAAGGGTGAGCGAATTCAAAATGTGGGTCCATTAAAACAATATTTCGCGAAAATCGATGAGGCAGGTTTGCCGTATTTAGATGTTCATACAGTAACAGGGCAAGAAAAAATGGAAGAAGAGTTATTTTTAGGGCTTCGAAAAACAGCAGGTGTTTCAAAAATAGAATTTAGCAAAAAATTCGGCGTAGAGATGAACGACATCTTTGCGAAACAATTACATCATAATAAAGAACATGAATTGCTGCAAGAAACAAATAATCATGTCTGTTTAACAAGAAAAGGGAAGTTATTAGGAAATGAAGTCTTTCAATCATTTTTAGTGGATTAACCTAATATGAAATTTTACTGTATCCCGTTCTATATAAATTAAAAACCGACAGAAAAACCCCTTTCTTTTTTAGGGGGGGCGAGAGCATCTAGCCGCGCATAGAAACGGTCAGGGCCTTTTCCTATCATATGCAAGGTTTAAAACAGAAGGAGAACGCAAGTAGAGGTCATATTGTATTTTGTATAGCAGCAACTTATATGTCAGAAAAATAAAATGAATAAATAACAGTAGGTGCAGAAAGGTGAATTGAGAAGAAGAACCGTCTGTAAGAGCCTGATTGGCAGGGCTAATTAGCAGGAAAAACCCGTTCAGCTAAAAGTTTCACTTTATCCCGCTCAAACAGACAGTATATGAAGATGACTCAAGAAGGGAAACTGTCTGTAAGAGCCCGATTGGTTCAACTAATTAGCAGAAAAAACCCGTTCAGCTAAAAGTTTCACTTTATCTCATCACGTTTCCGTTGACAATTCAATATCAATTTTGGTAAGTTAGTAATAGATTTAGCACTCGAAACATAAGAGTGCTAACAGAGGTGATGATGAAATGCTTACGGAACGTCAGCTCTTAATTTTACAGGCGATAATTGACGATTTTATCGGATCAGCACAACCTGTTGGATCAAGAACATTAGCTAAGAAAGAAGAAATTACATTTAGCTCAGCAACAATTCGAAATGAAATGGCTGACTTAGAAGAATTTGGATTTATTGAAAAAACACATAGTTCTTCAGGGCGCGTTCCTTCTGAAAAAGGGTATCGCTTTTATGTAGATCATCTTCTTGCACCGCAACATTTGCCAAGTGAGGATGTTGTACAAATTAAAGACTTGTTCGCTCAAAGAGTTTTTGAAGCAGAAAAGCTTGCGCAGCAATCCGCGCAAATTTTATCAGAACTCACGAATTATACGGCAATTGTTCTTGGGCCAAAAGTAAGTGCGAATAAGCTGAGAAATGTACAAATTCTTCCACTCGGTCATCAAACAGCGGTTGCAATTATTGTAACTGATACAGGACATGTGCAAAGTAAAACAATCACAGTTCCGGAATCTGTTGATTTGCAAGATTTGGAAAAAATGGTTAACATTTTGAATGACAAGTTGTCTGGTGTACCGGTGTCAGAACTGCATAATAAAATCTTTAAAGAAATTGTAATGGTTTTGCGTCAGTACGTTCATAATTATGATAGTGTTATGAAAATGTTAGATGGTACATTTCAATTTCCATTATCTGAAAAAATATATTTTGGTGGAAAAACAAATATGCTTGCGCAGCCAGAATTCCATGATATTCAAAAGGTCCGATCATTATTTAATATGATTGAAAATGAAGATGCCTTTTATGACATCTTAAAGAGTAAACAAATTGGCATTCAAGTGAAAATTGGCCGTGAGAATTCTTCTGCTGTAATGGAAAATTGTAGTTTGATTTCTGCGACATACTCGATTGGAGATGAGCAGCTTGGAACAATTGCGATTTTAGGACCAACAAGAATGCAATATTCTCGTGTCATTAGTTTGTTGCAATTGTTTACAAAACAATTTACAGATGGACTGAACGGTTTGTATAAACCGAAATAATAAGAAACTTTCATTTGTGGCGGAGATAGATTCCGCTACTGATGATTAGTTGAATATAAAAAAATAGATAGCTGGGTTCGTGCGGAGTTGTGCCTGCCCTGCCTTTTTAAGGAGGTGAAAGTTGTGGAAGAGCGTAATGAACAAGTGATAGAAGAAGTAAAAGAAGCGCAAACAGAAGAAGCTGTAGCACCAGAAAATAGCGAAGAAACTGTTGAAGAAAAAAGTGAAGCTGCTCTTTTACAAGAAAAAGTAGATGAATTACAAGCGAAATTGACGGAAACGGAAGGTCGCATGCTTCGTCTACAAGCTGATTTTGAAAACTATAAGCGCCGCGTTCAACTAGAGAAGCAAGCGGCTGAAAAATATAGATCACAAAGCCTTGTGTCAGATATTTTGCCGGCTCTTGATAACTTTGAAAGAGCAATGCAAGTAGAAGCAAATGATGAGCAGATGAAATCCTTATTACAAGGGATGGAAATGGTATATCGTCAGTTGCAAGAAGCATTAGCAAAAGAAGGTGTTGAAGCGATTGAAGCTGTTGGAAATCAGTTTGATCCGCATGAACATCAAGCTGTTATGCAAGTAGAAGACAGTGAATTTGAATCAAATGCGGTTGTGGAAGAATTCCAAAAAGGCTATAAGCTAAAAGATCGTGTGATTCGACCATCAATGGTAAAAGTAAATCAATAATTACATAAATGTAGGAGGTTTAGTCATGAGTAAAATTATCGGTATTGACTTAGGTACAACAAACTCTTGTGTAGCTGTTATGGAAGGCGGAGAGCCAAAAGTTATTCCAAATCCAGAAGGTAACCGTACAACTCCTTCTGTTGTAGCTTTCAAAAATGAAGAGCGTCAAGTAGGGGAAGTAGCGAAGCGTCAAGCAATTACGAACCCAAATACAATCATGTCTGTTAAACGTCATATGGGTACAGACTACAAAGTAGAAGTTGAAGGTAAAAACTACACACCTCAAGAAATTTCTGCAATCATTTTACAAAACTTAAAAGCTTCTGCTGAAGCGTACTTAGGTGAAACAGTAACAAAAGCTGTTATCACAGTACCAGCATACTTCAACGATGCAGAACGCCAAGCAACAAAAGATGCAGGCCGCATTGCTGGTTTAGAAGTAGAACGTATTATTAACGAACCAACAGCAGCAGCGCTTGCTTACGGTTTAGAAAAACAAGACGAAGAACAAAAAATCTTAGTATATGACTTAGGCGGCGGTACGTTTGACGTATCTATCCTTGAATTAGCAGATGGAACATTTGAAGTTATTTCAACTGCTGGTGACAACCGTCTTGGTGGTGACGACTTTGACCAAGTGATCATTGATCATTTAGTAGCTGAATTCAAAAAAGAAAATAACATTGATTTAAGCCAAGATAAAATGGCACTTCAACGTTTGAAAGATGCAGCTGAAAAAGCGAAAAAAGATCTTTCTGGTGTAACGCAAACACAAATTTCATTACCATTCATTAGTGCTGGAGCTGCTGGTCCATTACACTTAGAATTAACTTTAACAAGAGCGAAATTCGAAGAGCTTTCAGCTAACCTTGTTGAAAGAACATTAGAACCAACTCGTCGTGCGTTAAAAGATGCTGGTCTTTCTCCAAGTGAATTGGATAAAGTTATTCTTGTTGGTGGTTCTACTCGTATCCCAGCTGTACAAGAAGCAATTAAACGTGAAACGGGTAAAGAACCATATAAAGGTGTTAACCCTGATGAAGTTGTAGCATTAGGTGCTGCAGTACAGGGTGGTGTACTTACTGGTGACGTAAAAGGCGTTCTATTATTAGACGTAACTCCGCTTTCTTTAGGTATTGAAACAATGGGCGGCGTGTTTACAAAATTAATTGAGCGTAACACAACAATCCCAACAAGTAAATCACAAGTGTTCTCAACAGCTGCTGATAACCAACCGGCAGTAGACATTCATGTACTACAAGGTGAGCGTCCAATGGCAGCGGATAACAAAACGTTAGGTCGTTTCCAATTAACAGACATTCCGCCAGCACCACGCGGCATTCCGCAAATCGAAGTAACATTCGATATTGATGCGAACGGTATCGTAAACGTACGTGCGAAAGATTTAGGAACAAGTAAAGAACAAACAATTACAATCCAATCTTCTTCAGGTCTTTCTGATGAGGAAGTAGATCGTATGGTAAAAGAAGCGGAAGCAAATGCTGATGCTGACCAAAAACGTAAAGAAGAAGTTGAACTTCGTAACGAAGCGGATCAACTTGTATTCCAAACAGATAAAGTTGTAAAAGACTTAGAAGGCAAAGTAGATGCAGCTGAAGTAGCGAAAGCAACAGAAGCAAAAGATGCATTACAAGCGGCAATCGAGAAAAATGATCTTGATGAAATCCGTGCGAAAAAAGATGCACTTCAAGAAATCGTACAACAATTAACTGTAAAATTATATGAACAAGCTCAAGCTGCTGCAGGAGCACAGCAAGCAGAAGGCGCACAAGGAAATGCAGGCGCAAAAAACGATAATGTAGTAGATGCTGAGTTTGAAGAAGTAAAAGAAGATAAATAATCAAATAAGTAAGATGACAAAAAGTCAAAGTCAAGCGTGCCTTGGCTTTGGCTTTTTTCACGAGTGAAGAAAAGACTGGGTATACATGGAGTCTTTTGTGTGAGAGTCCAATCTTTTTCTTTTTGCATACTGTAAGTGAGGAAACAGTGTTGCAAAGCACTTTCTTTCGATGTTAAAATTACGTTTATGTGAAAGGATTCGGGGGGTACAAACTTATGAATAAACGAGATTACTATGAGGTGCTTGGCGTTAGCAAGGGTGCTTCAAAAGATGAGATTAAAAAAGCATATCGTCGTTTGGCGAAAAAGTATCATCCAGATGTAAGTACTGAAGAAAATGCAATTGAAAAATTTAAAGAAGTGCAAGAAGCATACGAAGTATTAAGTGATGATTCAAAACGTGCGCAGTACGATCAATTTGGTCATGCTGATCCAAATCAAGGTTTTGGCGGAGGCGACTTCGGTGGAGGCTTTGGCTTTGAAGACATTTTCAGTTCATTCTTTGGTGGTGGAGGCGGTAGACGTCGTGATCCAAATGCACCGCGTCAAGGGGCAGACCTTCAATATCAAGTTTCTTTAAATTTTGAAGAGGCAATTTCTGGTAAAGAGATGGATATTGAAATTCCAGCTGAAGATCCTTGTAATACATGTAGCGGTAGCGGAGCAAAACCTGGAACTTCAAAGGAAACATGTTCACATTGTTCTGGAACAGGTCAAGTTAGCGTGGAGCAAAACACACCATTTGGTCGCATTGTGAATCGTCAAGCTTGTAGACAATGCTCTGGAACAGGCCAAATTATTAAAGAGAAATGTACAACATGTCATGGATCTGGAAAAGTACGTAAGCGCAAAAAAATTAATGTTAAAATTCCAGCGGGTATTGATAACGGTCAACAAATTCGCGTTACTGGTAAGGGAGAAGCTGGTATTAACGGCGGCCCGGCAGGAGACTTATATGTAGTAGTTCGTGTGAAAGATCATGAATTCTTCCATCGCGAAGGTGATGATATTATTTGCGAAATGCCATTAACATTCGCACAAGTAGCGCTTGGGGATGAAGTGGAAGTTCCGACAGTGCAGGGGAAAGTAAAATTAAAAATTCCAGCAGGAACACAAACAGGAACAGAATTCCGTTTAAAAGGAAAGGGTGCGCCAAACGTACGTGGATATGGGCAAGGTGATCAATACGTAGTAGTACGTGTTGTTACGCCAACGAAATTAACATCGCACCAAAAAGATTTATTAAGAGAATTTGCAGGTCAAGAAGATCATGATGATAGCCTATTTGGAAAGCTTAAGAGAGCTTTTAAAGGGGAATAATGGAAATAAAAGATGGAGTTGGTAAATTGTGAAATGGTCAGAAATTAGTATTCATACAACAGAGGAAGCAGTAGAAGCAATCTCGCATATTTTACACGAAGCAGGTGCAAGTGGCGTTGCGATTGAAGATCCTGCTGAATTAACGAAAGAGCGTGAACAACAATTTGGCGAGATTTATGCATTAAATCCAGCTGAATATCCAGCAGAAGGTGTGCTTGTAAAAGCGTATTTCCCAAAGAATGATGCTTTACAAGAAACAATTACAAATGTAAAGTCGTCCATTGATCTATTACCTTCTTATGGAATCGAGATTGGAGCAGCGACTGTATCTGTTAATGAAGTAGATGAAGAGGATTGGGCAACTGCTTGGAAAAAATATTACCATCCGGTGAAAATTTCTGATACATTTACAATTGTGCCAACATGGGAAGAGTATACTCCTTCCTCACCTGAAGAAAAAATTATTGAATTAGATCCAGGAATGGCATTTGGTACGGGAACGCATCCGACAACAACGATGTGCATCCGTGCTTTAGAGAAAACTGTCCAGCCAGGAGATACTGTCATTGACGTTGGAACGGGTTCTGGTGTATTAAGTATTGCAGCGGCTAAATTAGGTGCTGCTTCTATTCAAGCATACGATTTAGATCCGGTTGCAGTAGAAAGTGCGGAAATGAATGTACGATTAAATCATACAGAACATGTTGTAACTGTTGGACAAAACAGCTTACTAGAGGGCATTGAAGGGCCTGTTGATTTAATTGTCGCAAATTTACTAGCGGAAATTATTTTACTATTCCCAGAAGACGCAGCGAAAGTTGTAAAACAAGGTGGATTGTTCATTACATCTGGTATTATTGCTGCAAAAGAAAAAGTGGTAACAGAAGCGTTAGTAGATGCTGGTTTTACAGTAGAAGAAGTGTTAACAATGGAAGATTGGGTAGCAATTATTGCGCGTAGAGGGTAAGATAAAGTTTCCTTAATCAAGTGTTTTCAGGGAAAGGTAAGCGGAAAGTCTCTCGTTGAAAGTAGCGAGGGACTTACCGTTTGTTTCATACAAATCATACCGTTTGGCTCTTTTCGTAAGCACTCGTTTACGAAAAGAGCCAAACTTTACTAAGGTGATAGAATGCAACGTTATTTTGTAGAAGAACAAAATGTAAATGAAATGGCGATTCGTATTGTAGGAGATGATGTGCATCACATCGGAAGAGTAATGCGTATGACGCCTGGTGATCAAATTTATTGTTGTACAAATGGGAAGACGGCAATTTGTACAATTGCTGAAATTACCAATGAATTTGTAAATGCGACTATTGTAGAATGGGTAGAGATGTCAACTGAGCTACCTGTTTTTGTGACAATTGCAAGCGGATTGCCTAAAGGTGATAAGCTTGAGTTGATTTTACAAAAAGGAACTGAGCTTGGAGCAGCAGGCTTTTTACCGTTCCAAGCATCTCGATCTATTGTGAAATGGGATGCGAAAAAAGCTGGGAAAAAAGTAGAGCGTTTTAATAAAATTGTCAAAGAGGCAGCTGAGCAGTCTCATCGCAGTGAGATTCCGACTGTGTATGCGCCTGTTTCTTTTAAAGAGCTTCTCGCGATGAGCAAAGATTATGATAACTGTCTCGTTGCGTATGAAGAGGAAGCGAAACAAGGTGAAAAATCAAATTTCGCTAAGGCTTTAACAAAATTAAGGCCAGGACAAAAGGTGCTCATTGTATTTGGGCCAGAAGGTGGTTTAACGGAAGAAGAAGTATCTTCTCTTTCTGAGTATGCCTTTGTACCTTGTAGTTTAGGACCAAGAATATTGCGGACAGAAACGGCGCCTTTATACGCGCTAAGTGCCGCTTCTTATCATTTTGAATTAATGGGGTGAGTTATATGGCAACTGTTGCGTTTCATACGTTAGGTTGTAAAGTAAACCACTACGAGACAGAAGCAATTTGGCAACTGTTTAAACAGGGTGGTTATGAACGAACTGAATTTGAAAAAACAGCTGATGTGTATGTAATTAATACATGTACAGTAACAAATACAGGGGATAAAAAAAGTCGTCAAGTTATTCGTCGTGCCGTTCGTCAAAATCCTGATGCGGTAATTTGTGTAACGGGATGTTATGCACAAACATCTCCAGCGGAAATTATGGCAATTCCAGGTGTAGATATTGTAGTCGGAACGCAAGATCGTGAGAAAATGCTTGGCTATATTGAAGAATACCGTAATGAACGTCAGCCGATTAATGCTGTACGTAACATTATGAAAACACGTGTATACGAAGAGTTAGACGTACCATATTTTACAGATCGTACGCGTGCATCTTTAAAAATTCAAGAAGGATGTAACAACTTCTGTACGTTCTGTATTATTCCGTGGGCTCGTGGTTTAATGCGTTCTCGTGATGGGAAAGAAGTCATTCGCCAAGCGCAGCAATTAGTAGATGCTGGTTATAAAGAAATTGTTTTAACAGGTATTCATACAGGTGGATACGGTGAAGATATGAAAGATTATAACTTAGCGGGATTACTTCGTGATATGGAAGCGCAAGTAACAGGTTTAAAACGTCTTCGTATTTCTTCTATTGAGGCAAGTCAAATTACAGATGAAGTGATTGAAGTACTGCGTGATTCTAAAGTTGTTGTCCGTCATTTACACATACCGCTTCAATCTGGATCTAATACAGTATTGAAACGTATGCGTCGTAAATATACAATGGAGTTTTTCCAAGAGCGTTTAGACCGCTTAAAAGAAGCGCTGCCAGGACTTGCAATTACATCTGATGTTATCGTTGGTTTCCCAGGTGAAACAGAAGAAGAATTTATGGAAACGTTCAATTTCATCAAAAATAATCGTTTCTCTGAACTTCATGTATTCCCGTATTCAAAACGTACGGGGACACCAGCAGCACGTATGGAGGATCAAGTGCTAGAAGAAATCAAGAACGAGCGTGTACACCGCTTGATTGCATTATCTGATCAATTAGCGAAAGAATATGCATCTCAGTTTGAGGGTGAAGTGCTTGAAATTATTCCGGAAGAACCATTTAAAGAAGCTGGTCGTGAAGGATTATATGTAGGCTACACGGATAATTACTTAAAAGTTGTCTTTGAAGGCTCTGAAGAATTAATCGGTAAATTAATTAAAGTAAAAATTACGAAAGCTGGTTATCCTTACAATGAAGCACAATTTGTTCGTGTGCTAGAAGATGCATCTCCAAAAGAATCAGCAAGTGCGTAACAGAAAAGCATGCAAACGGTTTTGTTTGTATGCTTTTTTATTTGCTGGAGAAGTTAAAATATGAAACCGCTATACTTTATGATATAATGCTGAAGATTAAGGTTGTCAGACAACTTGTGAGCAACGAATTCACTAAGTATAAGTTGAGGAAGGGGTAAATTTAATATGAACTATGCAAAATTAATTGATCATACAGCATTAAAACCAGATACAAAAAAAGAGGCAATCGTGACTTTATGTGAAGAGGCAAAACAACATGATTTTGCTTCTGTATGTGTAAATCCAACATGGGTTGAAACGGCAGCGGAACTGTTAAAAGGAACAGATGTAAAAGTTTGTACAGTAATTGGTTTCCCTCTTGGAGCAAATACACCAGAAACAAAAGCATTTGAAACAACAGATGCGATTGCAAAAGGTGCAACAGAGGTTGATATGGTAATTAACATCGGAGCTTTACAAGATAAAAACGATGCGTTAGTAGAGCGTGATATTCGCGCTGTTGTAGAGGCTGCAAAAGAAAAAGCGCTTGTAAAAGTAATTATTGAAACATGCTTACTTACAGAAGAAGAAAAAGTTCGTGCTTGTGAATTGTCTGTAAAAGCAGGCGCCCATTTTGTAAAAACATCAACAGGATTTTCAACAGGTGGTGCAACAGTAGAAGATGTTGCGTTGATGAGAAAAACAGTAGGACCAAATATCGGTGTAAAAGCATCAGGCGGTGTTCGTGACGAAAAAGGCATGGATGCAATGGTAGAAGCAGGTGCAACACGTATCGGAACAAGCTCTGGCGTAGCATTAATAAGCGGAAAAACAGCAACAACTGATTATTAATTTAAAAGCGGAGCCGACTGTTCAGTCTCGTCGGCTAAGGTTCTTTCACGCAGAAGGTGTTCTTTACCTTCTCGCGTGGAAGGTTCTTAGACGTGAGGGACTAGGAGGTGTAGCTGGATAAAAATAAAAGCGGAAGCCGCTCGTTTAGAACATGAGGGCGCTGGAGCCCTTGACGTAGAGGCGTTATTTGCCTCGTAGGAAAGAGTGAAACGATCGATTGTTCTAGCGGTTGTAGCTGGATAAAATAAAAGCGGAAGCCGACTCGTTTAGAACATGAAGGCGTTGGAGCCCTTGACGTAGAGGCGCTTTTGATCTCGTTTGGCAGGTTACGGTGCAGTACTTAAAGGGTGACAAAGCAGAAGTGAACATTTGGATAGAATCATGTTGAATTGATATAGAAATATATATCGAAAATGTGCGTTTCATGAAAAAAGAAGAGCAAGTACTCTTCTTTTCTTTTATCAGATAGTTGACCAAAAAGTATAAAATGTATTATAATCGTAAAAGACATGCTGAGAAAGTGTTTACTTTTTGCATGCTGAAATTAGGATGTAAGTGGATGTTTCGGAGGGAGGGAAAGAGAATGTCAAAAACAGTCGTTCGTAAAAACGAGTCTTTGGAGGATGCACTTCGCCGTTTTAAAAGATCAACTTCTAAAGCTGGTACGCTTGCTGAAGCAAGAAAACGCGAGTTCTATGAAAAGCCAAGTGTAAAACGTAAGAAGAAATCTGAAGCGGCAAGAAAGCGTAAATTCTAAGAGAGGGTGTAATTTATGAGTCTTCTCGGTCGTTTAAACGATGATATGAAACAAGCGATGAAGAATAAAGAAAAAAATAAATTAACCGTTATTCGTATGGTTAAGGCTGCTTTACAAAATGAAGAAATTAAACTGCAGAACCCTCTTACAGAAGAAGAGGAACTAACAGTTTTAACTCGTGAAGTAAAACAGTATAAAGACTCCCTCCTTGAGTTTGAAAAAGCGGGTCGTGAAGACCTTGTCGATAAACTGAAAAGCGAAATTCAGATTTTAGAAACATATTTGCCAGAGCAATTGACAGAAGAAGAATTGCTTGCTGTTATTCAGCAATCTATCTCTGAAGTTGGTGCAGCTTCTAAAGCTGATATGGGCAAAGTGATGAGTGCTGTTTTGCCGAAAGTAAAAGGTAAAGCGGATGGCTCACAAGTGAATAGGCTTGTTTCACAACTATTAGCATAAAAAAGCGTCTCATTTATAATGAGACGCTTTTTTATGTTTTTTTTCAATTTGGACGTGATATTACAAGCTTTTTTTTCATACATATGGGATGAGAGGGGGGTCTTCGATGAGAAAGTTGCAGCAAATGAAAAACTGGATTACTAAGCAGATAGACCTACCTGCAGATGTGTTCATGGATCTGCCGAGAATTACACTTGTTGGGCAGGTACATATTTATATAGAAAATCATCGTGGATTATTGGTATTTAGTGATAAAGAGGTGCGGCTTTTATTAAAACAAGGACAATTATTAATAAAAGGAGACTCTTTTGTAATTAAGACGATTCTTCCAGAAGAGCTTTTACTTGAGGGAACCATTGAACAAGTCTTGTTTTTAGAAGACGAAAAAAAAGGTAAATAAAGTGAAACTTCCATTTGTGAGAGGTTTTATCGAACGAATCGGGCATAAGCAGACAGTATTTACTTCTTAGTTCTTTCGCTGCTAACCGTTTGAGTAGGGTACAGTCATAGATGTGGTGCAGATCTCTTAAGGGACTGCGCCTTTTTTAGAAAGCTGATGGAGGCGAGCTATGAAAAATAAGTGGTTTACAAATTGGATTGGGTATGTAAAAGTGCGAATTCAAGGAAGAGGAGCAGAACGATTTATTAACGAATGTGTACGACGAGATATCCTAGTTTGGGACGTCAAGAAAGTTGCAGACGATACACTTGTATTTTGTATGCTACTTCGTGATGTGAAACGATTACGCCCGATTTACCGTAAAAATGAATGCAATCTATACTTCATTGGACGTTACGGGGTTCCATTTTGGAATAAGCGCTTACTTCGGAATAGTGGTTTTTTTGTTGGTTTTCTTTTATTTTTCCTAGGTGTCATTGTTTTATCAAATATGGTATGGAAAATAGAGATAACAGGAGCAAAGCCGGAGACGGAATATATCATGATGAAAGAATTGGACAAAATGGGTATTAAAAAAGGAAAGCTTCAATTTCAAATGCCGAGTGTAGAGAAGGTACAGCGTTATTTGACTGATAATATTAACGCCATTACATGGGTTGGTTTGGAAGTGAAAGGAACAACGTATCATTTTAAAATAGTTGAAAAAAATGAACCAGAAAAAGAAAAAGAACAGCTGCCACAACATTTAGTCGCAAAAAAAGAAGCGATTGTTACAAAAATGTTTGTAGAAATAGGAAAACCAATAGTTATGAAAAATGATTATGTACAAAAAGGACAACTTCTTGTGTCAGGGATGTATGGGAAAGAGGAGAGCCCCACGATTGTATCAGCTAAAGGTGTTGTATTTGGTGAAACTTGGTACAAGTCTGAAGTGGAGGTGCCTCTAAAGACGACATTTCAAGTTTATACAGGGGATTCGTATAAAGAACATTATCTTACTTTTGGAAACATGAAAATAAAAATATGGGGATTTCAGCATGATAAGTATAAGCAGTCTAAAACGGAGACAGTAAGACATGATGTGAAATTGCTCGGTTTTACACTGCCGATTGCTTATGAAAAAGCGATTGTACGTGAAGAAGAAGAAGCAAACCGTGAATATACAGAAAAACAGGCACTGGCGGTGGCCGAGGAAATGGGACAAAAAGAATTAAAGAAAAAATTGGATGAACGTGCTATGATTATAGGGAAGAAAGTTTTGCATAAACAGGTTGAGAATGGGAATTTAAAATTATTGCTGCATTATACAGTAATTGAGAATATTGCAGAGGCTCAACCGCTATCTGAATCCGATATTCAAGGAGATTGAGTAATTAATGGCTGAACAATTAGTAGAGATGAATCAACAATTGGAAAACCATAATGAAGCAATTGCTTTGTTTGGAGTAAATGATGCACATTTAAAAATAATTGAGAACGAACTTGAAGTATCGATTGTTACAAGAGGGGAATCTGTTCGTGTATCTGGAACAGACGAAGCGGTAGCGCTTGTTGAAGGTATATTACAACAGCTTTTAGTTGTTATTCGCAAGGATGTATCGATTTCTGAGCGTGATGTAACCTATGCTATTCAACTTGGTCGTCAAGGGAAACTGGCTCATTTTGAAGAGTTATACGAAGAAGAAATTTTTAAAACAGCAAAAGGTAAGTCTATCCGTGTAAAAACGATGGGACAAAGGCAATATATTTATGCCATTAAGAAAAATGACATTGTGTTTGGAATGGGGCCAGCAGGTACTGGTAAAACATATTTAGCTGTAGTAATGGCTGTTCGAGCATTAAAAAATGGTTATGTGAAAAAAATTATTTTAACAAGACCTGCCGTGGAAGCGGGAGAGAGTCTTGGTTTTTTACCTGGAGATTTGAAAGAAAAAGTGGATCCATATTTACGACCTCTTTATGATGCTCTTCATGATGTACTTGGGCAAGAACATACGCAAAGAATGATGGAACGCGGTATCATTGAAGTTGCTCCATTAGCGTACATGAGAGGACGAACACTCGATGATGCATTTGTGATTTTAGATGAGGCGCAAAATACAACGGGAGCGCAAATTAAAATGTTTTTAACACGTCTTGGATTTGGCTCAAAAATGGTTGTAACAGGAGATCCATCTCAGATTGATCTACCGAAAGGTGTGAAATCTGGTCTTTCAATTGCAGCGAATGTATTAGACCGTGTGCCTGGTCTTTCGTTTATTAAACTTGAGCAGTCGGATGTTGTTCGTCATCCGCTCGTACAGCGTATTATTGAAGCATATGATAAAATGGAATGATCCTACTTATAAGGATCATTTCTTTTTATCTCAATTGGTTCTAACCTTCTAGAGAAGAACACTCTAAAAGGAAGTTTCACTGTATATTTTTTATATATAAATCCATTTTGATTTTTCGACATACAAGTCACTGCTATGCAGAATACAACATGACCGCTACTTGTTTGCTCCTTTTGTTTGTAAACCTCGCATGTGGCAGGAAAAGGCCCTGACCGTTTCTGTGCACGGCCAGATGCTCTCGTCCTCCTCTAAAAGAAAGTGGTTTTATGTCGTTTTTTTAACTTGCATGTATATAGATTTTGTGAACAGGTTGGCTAATGCTTTATTTTTTATTATCATAAATAAAGGAAATGGTATTTGTTCTGTTTCACTTAATATTTGGAGAGGAGAAGGTATTGTAATTATGTTAAGGTTGCAAGAAGTTGCTAAGTGGTTTCGTAATTTACAGCATTCGAAAAAACTGAGCTGGATTTCTTATATTTTAATAGGAGCAGTGTTATTTTTTGCACTGATGAATAATGTAAAACCAGAACAACTCGATGTCAAAATGTTGTCTATTTCTAAAAAGACAATCCATTCTCCCATCAAAATTGAAGATAAAGTAACGACAGAAAAGAAAAAGAGAGAAGCAGCTCAAAAGATTGAAGATCAGTATACATATCGAAGTGAATATAAGCAAAATCGGATTGATGTTGTGAACTCAGTTTTTGATGCAATTAAGGAAGTGAATGCAGAGTCAAATGCAGCCGCTTCGGCGCCGGCAGGACAAAATAAATTGTCGGCGGCAGAAAGATTGGATAAGTTAAAGGAGAAACTCCCAAGGGAGTTAACAAAAAGTTTGTCTGATCAAGTGTTATTACAATTTCTAGGTGCGACAGATGATCAGCTTCTTATAGCGAGGGAATCAACTGTCACAGCTGTGAATAGTTTAATGAGTTCTCATATTAAAATGAATGAAGTAGATCAGTTTAAAGACCGTATTACTAACGAGTTAAAAAATGTATCTGTCAGCAATGAATTGAAGCAAGCAATTACTGCGCTTGGACAGTATGCGATTGTACCGAACTATTTTTATGATTCGAATGCAACGAAAGAAAGAAAGCAAATGGCAATAGATCAAGTAGCTCCTGTTTATATTTTGCAAGGTCAAATTCTTGTGAAAGAAGGAGACACAATTACAAGAGAAGCGTATGAACAGTTAAAGTTAGTGGGGTTATTGGATCAAAGTAATTCGTTTCAGCCGTATTTGGGTCTAGCTATTTTTATTGGTGTTCTTTTATTTTTCATGCATAAGCAATTTGTAGCATTTTTGAAGCCGAGAAGAGAGGACAAGCCATATATTTTAGCTTATACAACAATTGTCGCTATTACAGTTGTTTTAATGAAAATTATTAGTTTGTTTCAAAAGTTAGAATATGTCGGTATTGCTTATATTGCTCCAGTTGCAATGGGGACTATATTAGTAAAATTAATGATTGGTGATCGATTTGTTTTTATAACAAGCGTAATTTTTTCGGTGTGCGGCAGCATTTTATTTAATGAAGGTGTGACGAGTACACTTAATTATGCAGTCGGAATTTATGTATTGCTTAGCTCGCTTTCTGTTAGTATTTTCTTACGGGAAAAGCATCGTCGTACAATGCTATTGCAAGTTGGGATACTTGTATCGATTTTAAATGTTGTCGTATTAGCAGCTTTATTGCTATTGCGTAACGGAAACTTTTCGGCAATTGAGATTGGAACACATTTAGTAATGGCAGCGGCGTCTGGGATTATTTCATCTATTTTAGCGATGGGGATATTGCCGTATTTAGAGAGCGGTCTTGGTCTTGTCTCTAGCATGAAATTAATAGAATTAGCAAGTCCGAACCATCCGTTGATTCGCAAAATTCTGTTAGAAGCACCCGGAACGTATCATCATAGCGTTATGGTTGCCAATTTATCAGAAGCTGCATGTGAAGCTATTGGGGCGAATGGAGTATTAGCACGTGTAGGAGCATATTATCATGACATCGGAAAAACAGTGCAGCCGCATTTCTTTATTGAAAATCAAATGGGTATATCAAATCCCCATGATCGGTTAGACCCTGAAACAAGTAGAGATATTATTATCTCTCATGTTACAAATGGAGTGAAAATGTTAGAAGAACATCATATTCCACAAGAGATTATTGATATTGCGGCCGAGCATCATGGAACGACTCTGTTAAAATATTTCTACTACAAAGCAATGCAAGAAGATAAAGAGAAATATACAGAAGAAATGTTTCGTTATCCAGGGCCAAAAGCAACATCTAAAGAATCGGCAATTGTTGGGATTGCTGATAGTGTAGAAGCGGCAGTTCGTTCGATGAATGCACCAACACCGGAGCAAATTGATCATCTTGTTCGCAGTATTATTAAAGATCGTTTACAAGATGGCCAATTCAGTGAATGTAATTTAACATTTAAAGAACTGCAAATTGTCGGGAAAACATTATGTGAAACATTAAATGGAATTTTCCATTCTCGAATTAAGTATCCAAAATTAACAGAAGAAAAGGTGAACTAAATGGGATTAATAATTGACTTTATTGATGAAACAGAAGAAGTAAAAGAAGAGTATGTTGAGATGATTCAACAATTAGTTGAAAAAGCTGCAGAGATAGAATCTGTAGAAGGTGGAGCAGAGCTTTCAATCACATTTGTTAATAATGAACGTATTCAAGAAATTAACCGTGAATATCGTGATAAAGATCAGCCAACAGACGTAATTTCTTTTGCGATGGAAGATATGGGGGAAGGAGAAATGGAAATTGTCGGGGTGGAAATGCCTCGTATGTTAGGTGATATTATTATTTCTATTCCGAGAGCGAAAGAGCAGGCTGAAGAATATGGTCATTCTTTTGATCGTGAACTTGGTTTTTTAGCGGTGCATGGTTTTTTACATTTGCTTGGTTATGATCACATGACAGAAGAAGAGGAGAAGGTTATGTTTGGGAAGCAAAAAGAAATTCTTGATGCATTTGGATTAGCTAGATGAAAAAAGGAAAACTTATAAACAGTTTTCGCTATGCGTTTGCTGGTATTTTCTTTTGTTTTCGCTATGAACGAAATGTGCAAATTCATTGTTTAGCAGCGTGTATTGTTAGTTTGCTTGGTCTTTATTTTCATGTTACAAAAACAGAATGGCTCATTTTAATTTTGACTATTGGTGTTGTATTTGCGCTAGAAATCGTGAATACAGCGGTGGAGAAAACCGTTGATTTAGTAACCATGGATGTGAAGCCTCTTGCTAAAATAGCAAAAGATACAGCAGCAGGCGCCGTATTAGTTTTCTCGATTATTGCTGTTGTAATTGGTGCTATTATCTTTGGACCGTATATGATATAGTTGCATTCCAAAGATTTTTATCTTTTCATATTGTGAATGGAAAGGAAGAGAAACGATGAACAACAATGAATTAATTCAAGAAGCGATTGAAGCGCGTAAACAAGCATATGTACCATATTCTAAATTTCAAGTAGGTGCTGCCTTATTAACGACAGACGGGAAAGTATACCGTGGTTGTAATGTTGAGAATGCATCGTATGGGTTATGTAACTGTGCGGAAAGAACAGCGCTATTTAAAGCGATTTCTGAAGGAAGCACAGAATTTACTGCAATTGCAGTTGTAGCAGATACAAGACGTCCGGTACCTCCATGTGGAGCGTGTCGTCAAGTTATGGTAGAATTGTGTAAGTCAAATACAAAAGTATACTTGACAAATTTACAAGGTGACATACAAGAAACAACAGTAGGAGAATTGTTGCCAGGAGCATTTGTAGCGGAGGATTTACATGAATAGAGAAGGTTTTAAATCAGGTTTTGTCTCTATTATTGGGAGACCAAACGTTGGGAAATCAACATTTTTAAATCGAATTATCGGTCAAAAAATTGCGATTATGAGTGATAAACCACAAACAACACGTAATAAAATTCAGGGTGTGTACACAGAAAATGATGCGCAAGTCGTATTTATTGATACACCAGGTATACATAAACCAAAGCATAAGCTTGGCGATTTTATGGTTAAAATGGCTCAAACAACAATAAAAGAAGTAGATATTGTTTTATTTATGGTCAACGCAGAGGAAGGCTTTGGACGTGGTGAAGAGTTTATCATCGAAAAATTACAAGAAACGAAGCAACCGGTATTTTTAGTTATTAATAAAATTGATCAAGTCCATCCAGAAGAGCTCCTCGGACTGATTGATCGATATCGTACGTTATATAATTTTGCTGAAATTGTGCCAATCTCAGCATTACAAGGAAATAATATTGATGCGTTAATCGGCGCAATTAAAAAGTATTTACCAGAAGGCCCTCAGTATTATCCGGAAAATCAAGTAACGGATCATCCGGAACGCTTTATTATTGCGGAACTTATTCGTGAAAAAGTATTGCATTTAACACGTGAGGAAGTGCCGCATTCTGTTGCCGTAGTTATTGATGCAATTCAAAAGCGTGAAGGTGGAGCGATTTACGTTAATGCCACAATTATTGTAGAACGTCCATCGCAAAAAGGAATTGTAATCGGAAAACAAGGTAAGATGTTAAAAGAAATTGGGAAAAGAGCGCGCCTTGATGTGGAGTCGCTTCTTGGTTCAAGAGTATTTTTAGAACTGTGGGTAAAAGTGCAGAAAGATTGGCGCAACAAAATGTCCCAGTTACGTGATCTTGGCTTCCGTGAAGATGAATATCTATAAAGTGAAACGTTTTTACTGCTCGCAAATTGCGGGATAAAAGCTGTATAATTTAGCAAAATTTTTCTCACATGAAAATGAACAAAATGGGTCATTTTAATAGCAAAGAAAGAAATTGGATTACATGAACGCTCACTGAGAAAGGTGGATTCTTATGTTAGATTTTACCTGGAAAGTTTTCTCGAAAACAGGAAGCATTGAAACATATCTTCTTTTGAAGGAAATGGAAAAAAATGTAGAAGATGAAATGCAACAGCATGAAGAAATACAAGTAGAGCTAGATTCTCCAATTTCCTAACCCATTTTGTTCGAACCTTGGATGGTGACGAACATGTTTCAAAAAATTGAGGGAATAGTCATTCGAACGATTGATTATGGAGAAACAAACAAAATTGTAACTATATTTTCTCGTGAATTAGGGAAAGTTAGTGCGATGGCGAGAGGTGCTAAAAAGCCTAAAAGCAGATTGTCATCCGTTTCTCAATTACTAACTCATGGCCATTTTCTTATTCAAATGGGTTCTGGTTTAGGAACATTGCAGCAAGGTGAGATTATTTCTTCTATGAGAGAAATTCGTGAAGATTTATTTTTAACTGCTTATGCGTCATTTATTGTTGAGTTGACTGATAAAGCGACAGAAGATAAAAAACATAATCCGTATTTATTCGAAATGTTATATCAAACGTTGCATTATATGGGCGAAGGGGTTGACCCGGAAATTTTAGCGCTAATCTATCAAACGAAGATGCTGCCAGTTCTAGGGCTTAATCCATACTTTGATACATGTGCAATTTGTCACCAGTCAACAGATTTTGTCGCCTTCTCTGTTAGGGAAGGCGGCTTTCTGTGTAAACATCACGCTGAGCAGGATCCGTACCGTATTTCAATTAGCGAAGCTATTCACAAGCTGCTTAGGTTATTTTATCATTTCGACTTAGCCCGTCTTGGAAATGTCTCTGTGAAAGCAGAAACAAAAAAACAAATGCGCACAGTATTGAATATGTATTATGATGAATACTGTGGGATATATTTGAAATCAAGACGTTTTTTAGATCAACTTGATAAATTTCAAATATAAGGGACCGGATTCGGGTCCTTTTTACATACTTTCTTTTTCGAATGATATATTTAGTATATAATATTTAAGAGATAGTATAACTTTTTTCGTTTTGTAATGAAGGTGGTGATTATCATAGAACTGAATAAGCGCCAAGAACATATCATTCAGATTGTAAAAGACAACGGTCCAATTACAGGGGAAGCGATTGCTGAGCAATTAAATTTAACGAGAGCAACGCTTAGACCAGATTTGGCTATTTTAACGATGGCCGGCTATTTAGAAGCGCGTCCTCGTGTTGGGTATTTTTACACTGGAAAAACAGGTGGGCAACTGCTTTCAGAAGCAGTTAAAAAGATTGTCGTACAAGATTATCAATCTAGACCAGTTGTGGTTGATAAAAATGTTTCGGTATATGATGCGATTTGTACAATGTTTTTAGAAGATGTCGGTACTTTATTTATCGTTGATCAAAATACATTGTTAGTCGGTGTTGTTTCTCGAAAAGATTTGTTAAGAGCGAGCTTAGGAAAGCAGGAATTAGCGTCATTACCGGTAAATATTATTATGACAAGAATGCCGAATGTTACGATGTGTCGCAAGGAAGATAACTTGTATGATGTTGCAATGGATTTAATAGAAAAGCAGATTGACTCTGTTCCGGTTGTAAAAGAGACGAAACAGGGATTAGAAGTTGTTGGTCGAATTACAAAAACCAATATTACGCGTGCTTTCGTTGATTTAGTGAATCATGAGTAAAGGCAATTCGTTTAAAGTGAGGTAATGCAATGAATAGTAAAATTGTATATGTCGTGTCTGATTCAGTTGGAGAAACAGCTGATTTAGTTGTTCGAGCAGCTATGGGACAATTTCCATTTGCGCCGGATATTAGACGTGTGCCGTATGTAGAAGATACAGGGACGCTAAAAGAAGTTATTTCTATTGCCAAAAGTAATAATGCTCTTATTTGTTTTACATTAGTAAAGCCTGATATGAGAAAATATTTACGAGAAGAAGCGGCAAAAGAAGGCGTAGAAGTGTATGATATTATCGGTCCTCTTATCGATCAAATTGAAGATATAACAAAACAAACTCCAAGATATGAACCGGGGGTTGTGCGAAAGCTGGATGAAGAGTATTTCAAAAAAATTGAGGCAATTGAATTTGCTGTGAAATATGATGATGGTAGAGATTCAAGAGGTCTTTTAAAAGCAGATATTGTATTAATTGGAATTTCTCGTACATCGAAAACACCGCTTTCGCAATATTTAGCACATAATAAGCGATTAAAGGTTGCTAACGTTCCGCTCGTACCAGAAGTGGATCCGCCAGAAGAATTATACCATGTGCCGAAAGAAAAATGTTTTGGGTTAAAAATAACGCCTGATAAATTAAATCATATTCGCAAAGAACGTTTAAAATCTCTTGGATTAAGTGATGGAGCAAATTATGCAAACATTGAACGTATTAAAGAAGAGATTAAACACTTTGAACAGATTGTAAGTAGAATAGGTTGCCAGGTTATCGATGTATCGAATAAGGCGATTGAAGAAACGGCAAATATTATTGTGAATGCAGTGCAAAACCAAAAAATGTTTTAGCACATTTACCAAAGGTGAATGTGCTTTTTTCACTAACTATAAAAATTAAAAGGACATGTAGCTAAGTTTAGAAAAATGTATTATAATAAAAAATTGTGATAAAAACATTCATTTTACGTTTAGACTTCAATTTTTCAGAATAAACTAGTGATAGGTTTTGTAAAGGACATGCTTTTACGTAAAATCGACAAAAATCTGAACAAGAAAACGCACATTATGGAAGGATTCACAGAAGGGATGTAGAATAGAGAAATATGCAAAACATCACTCGAATTTATGTTGATGCAGATGCATGTCCAGTGAAGGAAGAAATTATGCGCGTCGGTGCAAAATTTCATGTCGATATTTGGTTTATCGCATCCTACGCCCATCAGTCAAGAAGTCAGAAGGGAAATTGGGTATATGTAGATTCTGCGCAAGACGAGGTGGATTTTTATATCTATCAGCGTGCAGAAGTAGGAAATCTCGTTATCACACAGGATATGGGACTTGCTGGTCTTCTTGTCAAAAAAGGAGTATATGTATTATCTCCGCGCGGCACAATTGTGACCGATGAGCATATGGATACAATTTTATATAATCGATACGTATCTGCGAAGTTACGCAGACAAGGAACCTTTACAAAAGGGCCAAAAGCGTTTTCTAAACGTGATCGGCAATATTTTTTGGCAAATTTAGAAAAAATATTGTCGAATTATAAAGGAATCCTTTAATTTGTATCGAATACAAAATACGACACGGAGATGGAGTTATGGGGAACAGAATTCCCGAAGAAGTTGTAGAACAAATTCGTACATCATCTGATATTGTTGAAGTGATTGGTGAATATGTACAGCTTAAAAAACAAGGTCGAAATTATTTTGGGCTTTGTCCTTTCCATGGCGAAAACTCACCGTCGTTTTCTGTTTCTGCTGATAAGCAAATTTTTCATTGCTTTGGATGTGGAGAAGGGGGAAATGTTTTTTCTTTCTTAATGAAAATAGATGGACTGTCTTTTGTGGAAGCTGCGCAAAAATTAGGTGAGCGAAATGGTATTCCTGTTGCTAACTTTACATCAGAACTAGAGCAAACACAAAATATATCTGATGATAGCACGATTATGTTGCAAGCCCACGAGCTTTTGAAAAAGTATTATCATCATCTCTTAGTAAATACAGAAGAAGGAAAACAGCCGCTTGCGTATTTACTAGAGCGAGGTATTACAAAAGAAATGATTGTAAAGTTTGAAATTGGATACGCCACTCCTGCTTGGGATGCAGCGGCAAAAATCTTACAAAAACGAGGTTTTTCACCTGCTGTTATGGAGCAAGCTGGATTACTTGTTCGCAGTGAGAAGGATGGCAGTTATCATGATCGTTTTCGCGGACGAGTGATGTTTCCAATTCATACACTGCAAGGGAAAGTAGCTGCTTTTAGTGGACGGGCATTAGGGGATGATACGCCTAAGTATTTAAATAGTCCAGAGACACCTATTTTTCATAAAAGCAAGCTGGTATATAACTTTCATCAAGCAAGGTCATTTATTCGAAAACGAGGACAAGTTCTTCTCTTTGAAGGATATGCGGATGTTTTAGCTGCTGTGAAAAGTGGGATCGAAGAATCGGTTGCTACGATGGGAACTGCTTTAACTGAGGAACAGGCAAAGCTTTTGCGGCGTAATGTTGAAACTGTTGTTCTTTGCTATGATGGTGATAAAGCAGGACAAGAAGCAACAATGAAAGCAGGACAATTGTTATTGCAAACCGGTTGTGAAGTGAAAGTTGTCTCTATGCCAGATAAATTAGACCCTGACGAGTATGTACAGCGTTATGGAACAACAGCGTTTCAAAAACTTGTACAAGCGAGTATAAGTTTTGTTGGATTTAAAATAAATTATCTTCGTTTAGGGAAAAATTTGCAAGATGAGTCTGGAAAAGAAACTTATGTGAAAAGTGTTTTAAAAGAGTTAGCGTCATTGCAAGATGCAATGCAAGCGGAATCGTATTTGAAGGCATTGTCACAGGAATTTGCTTACTCAATGGAAACACTGCTGGGGCAATTGCACCAATATCGCAAAGAACAAAAGGTACAGCAAAAACAGGCAAAGCCAATTGCACAGCCTTCTCAAATTGTTCATGTGAAACCGAAATTTTCTGGTTTTGAAAGAGCTGAAAGAGAGCTTATTTATCACATGTTGCAGAGTGAAGATATCGCTTTTCGTATCGAACCTCATATAGAAGATTTTCATACAGAAGAACATAAAGGGATTTTATATGAGCTATACGCATATTATGAAAAGGGAAATGAACCGTCAGTCGCAAACTTTCTAAGTTGGCTTTCTGATGAAAAGCTGAAAAATATTGTAACTAATATTTCAACAGATGAAATGATTAATCCTGAGTTCTCAGAAGAATTGCTTCATGGCAATGTAGACGCGCTGCGTCGGCATAAGCAAAAGTTAAAGAAAATGGAAAATATTTTTACGCTGAAGCAAATGGAAAAAGAAGATCATTTAGCAGCAGCACGATTTTTCCAAGAATATTTGCAAAAACGAAAAGCAAGAAAATAGCTTTTTGTATAAAAACTTACTATAATCATTGTTTGTATCTCGCGTAAGGAGGGGAACAAATGGCTGATAAACCAGCTCGTTCTAAACAAATTGAAACTGATATGACACTTGAGCAAGTGAAAGAGCAACTCACAGAGCTCGGAAAAAAACGTGGCGTTCTTACATATGAAGAGATTGCAGAACGCATGAGCGGATTTGATATTGAATCCGATCAAATGGATGAATATTATGAATATTTAGGTGAACAAGGAATCGATTTAGTTGGCGACAGTGATGAAGATCCAAATACTCGTCAATTAGCCAAAGCTGAAGAAGAGTTTGACTTAAACGATTTAAGTGTACCGCCAGGTGTAAAAATTAATGATCCTGTCCGTATGTACTTAAAAGAAATCGGTCGTGTTGACTTATTATCTGCTGAAGAAGAAATTGCTCTTGCAAAACGTATTGAAGAAGGCGATGAAGAAGCGAAACGCCGCCTTGCAGAAGCAAACTTACGTCTAGTTGTAAGTATTGCAAAACGTTATGTTGGCCGCGGTATGCTTTTCTTAGACTTAATTCAAGAAGGGAATATGGGTCTAATTAAAGCTGTTGAAAAGTTTGATTACCGCAAAGGGTATAAATTTAGTACGTATGCAACGTGGTGGATTCGTCAAGCAATTACACGTGCAATTGCGGACCAAGCAAGAACAATTCGTATACCAGTTCATATGGTTGAAACAATTAATAAGTTGATTCGTGTTCAACGTCAATTATTACAAGATTTAGGTCGTGAGCCATCTCCAGAAGAGATTGGTGAAGAAATGGATCTTGCTCCTGAAAAAGTACGCGAAATCTTAAAGATTGCCCAAGAGCCAGTATCTCTTGAAACACCGATTGGTGAAGAGGATGACTCTCATTTAGGTGATTTTATCGAAGACCAAGAAGCAACATCTCCTGCAGATCATGCAGCGTATGAATTATTAAAAGAACAATTAGAAGATGTATTAGATACATTGACAGATCGTGAAGAAAATGTTCTTCGTCTTCGCTTTGGTTTAGACGATGGACGAACTCGTACGCTTGAAGAAGTTGGAAAAGTATTCGGCGTTACGAGAGAGCGTATTCGTCAAATTGAAGCAAAAGCGCTTCGTAAATTAAGACACCCAAGCCGTAGCAAACGCTTGAAAGATTTCTTAGAATAGAGCTTTGTGTAAAGTTTACTTCATTAATATGAAGTAAACTTTTTTTGTTAATTTTTGTTAAAATCTACATGTCAGTAGCAATTACAATTCTTGTAATTTATTTTACAGAATTGTCTTTTGATTTGCAAATAGTCATTTTTCGATTTTTCGATTAATTTCGTGTATTCTTAACAAAAATATATGGAGAATATAAATGTTTGTGATGAGAAAAGTGGATATTTAGCAAAAAATTACGTGATTTTGTAGCGGAATAATTAATTGAATATATGGAATATTTTTAACTTATTACAGTTTGGTCTTTTCTGGTAGATTGTTTTCAAGTACAATAGAAATGACTAAATCATCAAACTATTGGGGGATATAGAGGGGGAAAAAGAAAAAATGAAGCGTAATCCGTTAATTCCATTTGCTCTTATTGCTGTATTGGGAATTATTATTATGTTTGTATTTTCATTTCAAGGCATGCATAAATCAAAGGAACTAGCTGACGCGAAGAAAAACGGGGGAAAAACGACACAAACAGCAGCAAAACCAGAAGAGATTGTAAAACAAAGTTGTGCAAGTTGTCATGGTGATCAATTGCAAGGGGCAGTTGGTCCTAATTTGCAAAAAGTTGGCGGTAAGCTTTCGAAGGATCAAATTCAAGAAGTAATTGTAAAAGGAAAAGGAAATATGCCACCAGGTCTTATTCCGGCAGATCAAGCGTCTAAAGTAGCAGATTGGTTATCAAAGAAAAAATAATAGTTGATTACATAATGGCTCTTTACATCTAAGTAAAGGGCTTTTTTTTATTAGTTAAAACGCCAAATTTAAAAATAAATGGTTTGTAAGCGAAGTAAAATGATTTATCTACTTGCAATAATAACTATAAATTCTTTATCATGGAGACAGACTGAAAGAGAAGGAGTAATTGAAATAAATGAATGAAGTAAAGCTTTCAAAACGATTAGAAGAAGTTGCACTTGAAATTCCCGTGGGTTCCACTGTTGCAGATATTGGTTCGGATCATGCCTATTTACCTTGCTATACAATCTTACATCATATTGCCGTGCAGGCGGTAGCGGGAGAGGTTGTAGAAGGTCCGTTTCGTTCTGCACAAGCTACAGTAGCAGAGTGCGGATTGCAAGATAAAGTGAGTGTACGTAAAGGGAATGGTTTAGAAGTAATCGCGCCAGGCGAAGTAGATGTAATTACAATCGCAGGTATGGGTGGTGCGTTAATTTGTGATATTTTAGAAAATGGAAAAGAGAAGCTGAAGGGTGTAACTCGTTTAATTTTACAACCTAACATTGCTGCACATCATATTCGTGAATGGTTTATTGAGAATGGTTGGGAATTGATAAAAGAAAAAATCGTAAAAGAAGACGGAAAGATTTACGAAATTTTAGTAGGAGAACAGGGCAATGCTCTAGCGCCCTATAATGAGAAAAAAGAAGAAGCTTTATTCATGGGACCATTTTTAATAAAAGAGAAAAATAAAGTGTTTGTAGAGAAATGGGAAAGTGAACGAAAAAACTTTAAAAATATTTTTAAGCAATTAGAACGTGCAACAGAAACAGAAGAGACAAAAACGAAGCGTGCAGAAGTGTTAGAGAAGATCCGTATGATTGAGGAGGTTTTATCGTGAGTAAAACGCCTAATGGATATGAAATCATTTCTTTATTTGAAAGTATGTACCCGAAACATTTAGCAGTCGAGGGCGACAAAGTTGGATTGCAAATTGGGGCATTAAATAAACCGGTAGAGAATGTGTTAATTGTGCTTGATGTAACAGAAGAAGTTGTACAAGAAGCAATTGAAAAAGGGGTAAATTTAATTATTGCCCATCATCCGCTTATCTTTAATCCGCTCAAAGCGATTCATACAGAGCAAGCGTATGGGCGTATTATTGAAATGTGTATAAAAAACGATATTGCAGTTTATGCTGCTCATACAAATGTGGACATTGCAAAAGGCGGCGTGAACGATTTATTGGCAGCTGCTTTAGGATTGCAGGAAACAGAGGTGCTTGTTCCCACTTATACAGAAGAAATGAAAAAGCTAGTTGTATTTGTTCCTTCTTCGCATGCAGAAGTGGTACGTCGAGCGATTGGTGATGCAGGAGCAGGTTATATCGGGAATTATAGCCACTGTACGTTTAATAGCGAGGGTGCGGGTACATTTTTACCACAAGAAGGAACGAATCCGTATATCGGAGAGACAGGGCGTTTAGAACAGGTAGAAGAAGTTCGCATTGAAACAATTATCCCGGCGTCGTTGCAACGTAAAGTTATGAAGGCAATGCTTGGCGCACACCCGTATGAAGAAGTGGCATACGATATTTATCCGTTAGAAAACAAAGGTGAAACGTTGGGTCTTGGGAAAATTGGATATTTGCCGCAAGAAATGACTTTACAACAATTTGCAGAGCATGTGAAGCAATCTCTTGAGGTGAAGGGAGCTCGCGTTGTTGGCAACTTACAGGATACGGTGAAAAAAGTAGCAGTACTTGGAGGAGACGGGAATAAGTATATAAAACAAGCGAAGTTTAAAGGGGCAGACGTATACGTAACGGGAGATATGTATTATCACGTTGCACATGATGCGATGATGCTCGGATTAAATATCGTAGACCCAGGGCATAACGTGGAAAAAGTAATGAAAAAAGGTGTACAAAAACAACTCCAAGCAAAAGTGGATGAGAGAAAATTTACTGCACGTATTCATGCTTCAGAATTACATACAGATCCATTTACATTTGTATAGAATGAAAAAATCCGTTATCTCCTGAGATAACGGATTTTTTTGTACTATCTTGCCATTTGCGGGCAGTAAGACCCCCACTGATGGAAGTTTCTCTTTATTTTGCTTTTACTTTTGGTAAGATTTTTTGTAGCGGTACGTTTCGCTTACGGTCCCATGTTGCAGGATTTGTTGGATCGTACTGTTCAAAAAATGCAATTACTTCTTTTGTAATAGGTGTTGGAGTAGAAGCGCCTGCTGTAATAGCGACTGTTTCTACTCCTTGTAACCATTCTAATTGGATTTCACTGACATCGGCAACACGGTATGCTTTGGTGCTAGCAATTTCTTCAGATACTTGTGCAAGGCGGTTAGAGTTATTACTTTTTGGATCGCCAACAACAATTGTTAAATCAGCAGCAGTTGCTTGTTTTGCAACAGCTTCTTGACGTACTTGCGTAGCAAGACAAATCTCTTTATGAAATTCTGCTGTTGGAAACTTTTCTTGAATTTTCTCCATAATATGTTGAACATCCCATTGGCTCATCGTCGTTTGGTTTGTAACTAGAATTTTTTCCGTTGGAATGGTAAGTGTTTCAAGATCTGCTTCTTTCTCGATAAGATGGACAATATCCGGGGCAATCCCGACTGCACCTTCAGGCTCAGGGTGTCCTTTTTTGCCGATATAAATAATATGGTAGCCTTCTTCTTTTTTTGTCTCAATTAAATCATGTGTTTTTGTAACATCAGGACATGTTGCATCAATTGTTGTTAAGCCTTTCTCTTTCGCGCGTTGTTTCACTTCGGGAGATACACCGTGAGCTGTAAAAATAACAGTCCCAGACTCAATTTTCTCTAAAATATCTAAACGGCTTGGGCCATCAAGCGTAATAATGCCGTCTTCTTCAAACGCATCTGTTACGTGTTTATTGTGGACAATCATGCCTAAGATATAAATTGGTCTTGGTAATGTTTTATCAAGCGCTGCATTGCGCGCAATGACCATCGCGTCTACAACACCGTAGCAATAGCCGCGAGGGGAAATTTTAACGATTTTCATGTAATTAATCCGCTCCTTTAAAAAAGGATTTGTTTTATAAAGCTAATCCTTTTCATTATAAAGGAGATGAAAGCAGATGACAAAGAAATGTTACACGTATAGCTTTGGTTTAGGAGTGGTAGACTGTACGTTTTCTACTGCTATCTCATCTTCAATTATGATTTTAGGAGCGAGTGGTTTTCTTGTAATAGGTATTTCTTTAGATGGAGTGGAAGGGGAGACTTCGACTACTTCTGTTTGTTTTTCGGCTACCTCTGTTTGTTTTTCCTCAGTGCTTTTTCCGGATGAAAGTATTTTCATGATGCTAGGAATATTGCGAACAATCGGACCGTATTGCTGCACGACAGGTCCAAAGGATTGTGCCATTTGAACAACTTTTTCAACGTTGTTTAGCATTCCGGTGGGATTTGAAATAAAGTTCGTGAAAAAACTGCCAATTCCACTAGATGCGCCTCCTGCTGTTCCTGCTGTTCCTACTGTTCCTCGTGTTTCACCTTCTGCCATCATTTGAGGTTGCGCCATTCGTTGCTGTTTTGGAGGGTACATATATGGATGGTTTTGCTGGTACGGTGTATTTGAGTATGTTTCTAATTGTCTATAAGGGGGCATCATATACATATCTGCAGCAGGATTGCGTTTTTGAAACAATTTTGCAAGAAATCCTTTTTTCTTAGGCATCATCGGCTGCATGCCTGGTGTTGGGTACATTGTATGAGAATATGGAGACTGCGTGTACATTTGTTGATAGGGAGGGGATTTCATATACATTAGGAAATCCTCCTTTCTTCAATTAGGTAATATACACTACAATATGCAATAGAGAGAAAGAAGGTTAGTTTTTCCGTTGAAATGCTAAACTATATAAATACAAATTAAAAATCGGCATAAAAACCTTCTTTCTTTTTAGGTGGGCGAGAGCATCTGGCCATGCATAGAAGCGGTCAGGGCCTTTTTTCTGCCACATGCAAAGTTTAAAACAAAAGAAGAAAGCGAGCGCAGGTCATATTGTATTCTGCACGGCAACGACTTATAAAGAAAAGCGGAAGCGGCTCGCTTAGAACAAGAGGGGGATGGAGCTTCTAACATAGAGGCGCTTTTTGCCTCGGCGGAAGACGCGAAGCCACCGACTGTTCTAGCCGCTGGAGCTGGATCATAAAGAAAAGCGGAAGCGGCTGTTTAGGCCCGTTGGCTAAGGTTCTTTCACACAGAAGGTGTTTTTTACCTTCTCGTGTGGAAGGTTCTTAGACATGAGGGCTTAGGAGGCAGAGCTAGACAAAGATGCCGAAAAATGAAAATGGATATATATAAAGATAGATTTTACTGATAGATTTCGATATAATGTTAACTTGACTGATTAATGAACGCAGTAGAAATAAGAAAGAAGGTGGAATGTATGACAGTGCAAACATTTACACAGTATGATTTTCAACCATTTTTAATAGATGCAATTCGTGAATTACGTTTTTCAGAACCAACAGAAATTCAACAAAAGATTTTTCCGGTTGTGAAAAAGGGAGTTAGTATTATTGGACAATCACAAACAGGATCTGGAAAAACGCATGCGTATTTACTTCCAACATTAAATCGGATTGATGCAAACAAAGAAGAAGTACAACTTGTAATTACAGCTCCAACTCGTGAGTTGGCGCAGCAAATTTATGAAGAAATTGTAAAGATAACAAAGTTTTGTGAGGAAGACAACATGATAACAGCGCGTTGTTTTATCGGTGGAACAGATAAACAACGTTCAATTGAAAAATTGAAGAAACAACCGCATGTTGTTGTGGGAACACCAGGGCGTATTAAGGATTTGGTGGAAGAGCAAGCGCTATTTGTACATACGGCTTCTGCAATTATTGTCGATGAAGCAGATTTAATGCTTGATATGGGCTTTATTCATGATGTAGATAAAATTGCAGCACGTATGCCTAAAAATTTACAAATGCTCGTTTTCTCAGCGACAATTCCACAAAAGTTAAAACCATTTATGAAGAAATATATGGAGAATCCAGAGCATATTCATATTAATCCGAAGCAAATAGCAGCGGTTAATCTGGAGCATCACCTTATTCCATCAAGACATCGTAATAAAATTGAACTTGTGAAAAATCTGTTACTACAATATCAGCCGTATTTAGCGATCGTCTTTACGAATACAAAGAAAATGGCGGATGAAGTAGCGAATGGTTTAACAGAACGTGGTTTAAAAGTTGGTCGTATTCACGGTGATTTATCACCACGTGATCGTAAGAAAATGATGAAACAAGTTCGTGATTTAGAATTTCAATACATTGTAGCGACAGATTTAGCTGCACGTGGCATTGATATCGAGGGAATTAGTCATGTTATTAACTACGAAATTCCATCTGATTTAGATTTCTTTATTCATCGTGTGGGCCGAACAGCTCGTGCAGGATATTCTGGTATTGCGGCAACAATTTATGACCAATCGGATGAAGAAGCATTAGATACGTTAGAAAAGCAACGTCATATTGAATTCAAACACGTGGACTTACGTGCAGGTGAGTTGATTGAATTAGGACCTCGTCGTCGCCGTCAAAGCCGTAAGAAGCCAAATGACGGATTAGATGCTATGGCGCAAAAAGTTGTGAAAAAACCGAAAAAAGTAAAGCCGAACTACAAGAAAAAGCTTGAATGGGAACGCGAAAAAATTAAGAAAAAATATAACAAAAAGAAAAGATAAGGATTTTCCTTATCTTTTTTTTGCGGGGAAGTTAACAGTGTCAGATTTCTGCAAATTATGCTATCATTATAGCTATTGCATTTATAAGAGGTGATTACATGTTGAAAATTGGATCTCACGTTTCGATGAGTGGAAAGAAAATGTTATTAGCAGCAAGTGAAGAAGCTGTATCATATGGTGCAACAACGTTTATGGTCTATACAGGGGCACCGCAAAATACGAGAAGAAAACCGATTGAAGAGTTAAATATAGAAGCTGGTCGTAAACATATGGAACTGAACGGGATTGAAGAAATCGTTGTTCATGCACCGTATATTATTAATATTGGTAACACAACGAAACCTGAAACATTCCAACTAGGTGTTGATTTTCTTCGCCTGGAAATTGAAAGAACATCAGCATTAGGCGTTGCCAAGCAAATTGTGCTCCATCCAGGAGCGCATGTTGGAGCAGGTGCGGATGCAGGCATTCAAAAAATTATTGAAGGTTTAAATGAAGTATTAACAGTTGACCAAACAGTGAACATTGCGCTAGAAACAATGGCTGGAAAAGGAACAGAGTGTGGACGCAGCTTTGAAGAGCTTGCGAGAATTATTGATGGTGTAACACATAATGAGAAATTATCTGTTTGTTTTGATACATGTCATACGCATGATGCTGGTTATGATATCGTTAATGATTTTGACGGTGTTTTAAACGAATTTGATAAAATTATAGGTATTGATCGTTTACAAGTATTACACATTAATGATAGCAAGAATGAGCGCGGTGCTAGAAAAGACCGTCATGAAAATATCGGTTTCGGTCATATCGGCTATGAAACATTGCGCCACATTGTACATCATCCACAATTACAGCATGTACCAAAAATTCTTGAAACACCATATGTAGGTGAAGATAAACAGGATAAAAAACCACCGTATAAATTTGAAATTGAAATGCTGAAAAACGGTGTGTTTGATGAAGAGATTCTTCAGAAAATTAAAGGTCAATAAAAAAGGGGAAAGCCCCTTTTTTATTTTACCCCGCTATTCGCGGGCAGTAAAACCCCATTGATGGAAGTTTCACTTTATTAATTTTTGGAATAGAGTGTTGATTTGTTGTGCGGTAGCAGGAGAAGTAACCTGTGCAATTTGTTTTAAAAGTTGTAATCTTTCTTGGACATCATAAATATTAATATGTTTTCCTTGAATTAAAGTGACAATTTTATCTGCTTGTTCGCTTGTTATAGACACCCCATATTCTTTACTGTATTTTAATAATTCCTTAGAAGTCATATTGTTTATTTTTTTATTTACAAATTGTTGAATGAGGTTCATGTTGCTACCCCCTTTGTTTTGTCCTCATATCCGAATATATGTGGAATATGCTTGTGTATATTCCAGAACAGGTCGTTTTCTTATCAGAAAAAGTAGAATATGTTACAATAAAAGGAGGAAATTATATAAAGATACTTGAGGAGGTAGTATGGAAAAAAAACAGCATAAAAAAGAAAGTATAATTCATCTTGTGTATCGTCTTGTTATGATTGTCATAGGTGCGGGCTGTGCAGCAGTTGCACTCGAACTATTTTTAATTCCAAACAAGATTATTGATGGTGGTATTATCGGTGTTTCCCTCATATTAGATTACCTTACACCAAATATTTGGTGGCTAAGCTTTTCCACTTTAGTTGTAATCCTCAACTTACCATTTATGTACTCAGGTTATAAGCAAATCGGAAAAACATTTATGCTATCTTCTGTTTTTGCAGTAATATGTTTAGCTTTGATTGAGTCCACATTACATTCTATTCAGCCTTTTACGACAGAGCCGATTTTAGCGACTGTCTTTGGAGGTTTAATTTTAGGTGTTGGTGTTGGGCTTGTAATTAGGCATGGTGGTTCATTAGATGGAGCGGAAATTTTAGGTATTTTGCTAACGAAGAAATTACCATTTTCTGTCGGTGAATTTGTTATGTTTATGAATATTTTCGTCTTTGCCTGGGCGGCAGTTGTATTTGGCGTAGAACAAGCAATGTATTCTGTCATGACATACTATATTGCATTTAAAACGATTGATACTGTTATCCAGGGATTAGATGAAACGAAAGCAGTGATTATTGTTTCGGACCATTATGAAGAGGTATCAAACGCAATTTTACATCGACTTGGCCGCGGAACAACGAAGTTAGTTGGGAAAGGTGGCTATACGGATAAAGAAAAAGAAGTCATCTATGCAGTTATTACTCGTTTAGAGGTAACGAAGCTAAAATCGATTGTTCATGAAGTAGATGAAAATGCTTTTATTACTATTATGAATACACAAGAAACAAAAGGTGCAAAATTTAAATCAGCAATTCACTAAAAGCGGAGAGATTTTCTCTGCTTTTTGTTATAATGGATAGGTTGTCTAAAATGGTATATATATTTTAGGGCAGATTGGTTTACAACTTGTAATGAACTATAATATAATTTAAATAGAGATAAATCGGAATCATTCTGAATTAAAATAGGTGAGATATGATGAAGTATATATTAGAAATCGAAAATTTAACCTTCCGTTATGAAGAGCGAAATGTGTTAGAGGATATTCAATTGCAAGTTCCTAAAGGAGCTTTTTTAGGGTTAGTAGGACCGAATGGATCAGGAAAATCTACATTATTGAAATGTATATTAGGGATTTTAAAACCGAAACAAGGAACGATTCGGTTGTTTGGTGTGGACAGTAAAAAATTTAAAGATTGGAATAAAGTTGGATATGTCTCCCAAAAGGCGAATAGTTTCAACTCTGGATTTCCTGCAACTGTATTTGAAGTTGTTTCGATGGGACTTGTTTCTAAAAAAGGTTTGTTTCGGTTCTTAACAAAGACGGATAAATCGAAAGTAGCAAAAGCGATTGCTGATGTTGGAATGAGTGAGTTTATGAATCGGAATATTGGTGAACTTTCTGGTGGACAGCAACAACGTGTTTTTATTGCGCGCGCACTTGTAAGTGATCCGGAATTATTAATTTTGGACGAGCCTACTGTCGGTATTGATGTGAAAAATGTTGAAAGCTTTTATGAAATGCTAGAGCATTTAAATAAGCATTTAGGGATTACACTTATTCTGGTCACTCATGATATGGGAGCTGTGACAGAGAAGGTTACACATGTTGCTTGCTTAAATCAACGTTTACATTTCCATGGAAATGTTGATGCGTTCCAAAAGTTAGAAGATGCCGAAATGTCATTATTATACGGTTATCATGTTCATCGTTTAGAGCATGATCACGAGCATCATGGGGGGATACGATGATACAGGATTTTTTGCAATATGATTTTTTACGAAATTCTTTATATGCTGGAGTTTTAATTGGACTTGTCGCCCCGATGCTTGGTGTCTTTGTTGTCATTCGTCGTTTATCGTTGATTGCTGATGCATTAAGTCACGTCACGTTATCAGGTATTGCAGCGAGTTTATTACTAGAAAAAACCGTATTTACGGGTGGTTTTTTAAATCCATTATATATGGGGATGATATTTTCTATTGGCGGCGCTCTGCTTATTGAAAAATTGAGAACGGTATATAAACATTATCAAGAACTAGCAATTCCTATTATTTTATCAGCTGGTATTGGGATTGGTGTAATTTTCATTTCTCTTGCCAATGGATTTAATACAGATTTATTTAGTTATTTGTTTGGTAGCGTGAGTGCAGTGACAAGTAGTGATTTAGTTATTATTGGATTCGTTGCTGTGATTGTGGTTGCTGTCATCATTTTATTATATAAAGAACTGTTTTTATTATCTTTTGATGAAGAATATGCTGTAGCAACAGGTTTGGGTGCGAAGTGGATTCACTTTATTTTTATTATTTTAGTTGCACTTGTGATTGCGGTTTCAATGCGTGTTGTTGGTATTCTTCTCGTTTCATCATTAATGACATTACCGGTTGCAGCAAGTATTCGAATTGCGAAAGGTTTTAAGCAAACGATCTTTTTCTCCGTTATATTTGGTGAAATTGCAGTAGTTGGAGGCATGTTAGCTTCTTATCAGCTCGACCTTGCTCCTGGTGGGACAATTGTTGTGTTATCAGTTCTTATTTTAATCGGTGCAATCTTATGGAAGAAGAAAAAAACTGCGTAAAGTAGGGATGACTATGAATCTTACAGAAGCTTTACACCTTATGAAGGAGAAGGGCTATAAACATACTGGAAAAAGAGAAGAGATGCTGCGTTTATTTGCTAATCATAATAAATATTTAACAGCAAGAGATGTTTTAGCCAATATGAAGGGTGATTATCCAGGGCTCAGTTTTGATACTATTTATCGTAACTTAACTCTGTTTGCAGAAATCGGTATTTTAGAACAGACAGAGTTAAATGGTGAAAAACATTTTCGCTTCAAATGTTCTACTACAGAGCATCATCACCATTTCATTTGTTTAGATTGCGGAGGGACGAAGGAAATCACATCTTGTCCAATGGAACGCATGAATAAAGACTTTAAAGGATATGAAGTAACGGGGCATAAATTTGAAATATATGGACGCTGTCCGAAATGTGTACAATAAAAAAGCTTGTCAGTTTCGAAACTGACAAGCTTTTTTTATCTAGAAGTTTTCAACTTATTTTTCTTGTTTTGCCGCATATTCTTCTGCAATTTTATCAATTTCTTTCTTTAATTCTTCCACCATTGTTTCTTCTGGTACTTTACGTACAATTTCACCTTTGCGGAAGAGAAGACCTTCTCCACGTGCTCCAGCAATCCCGATATCTGCTTCACGCGCTTCGCCAGGGCCGTTTACTGCGCAGCCGAGTACGGCAACTTTAATCGGTGCCTTAATTTTTGAAATATATTCTTCTACTTCATTTGCGATGCTAATTAAGTCAATTTCAATACGTCCGCAAGTTGGACAAGAAATCAATGTAGCAGCATTAGAAGCAAGTCCGAATGACTTTAATAGTTCGCGCGCTACTTTTACTTCTTCAACTGGGTCTGCACTTAATGAGATACGCAATGTGTTACCGATACCTTTACTTAAGATTGCACCAAGACCAGCTGCACTTTTTACAGTTCCGGCAAATAAAGTTCCGGACTCTGTAATACCAAGATGTAATGGATAATTGAAAGCACGAGATGCTTTTTCATACGCTTCAATTGCCAAATTCACATCAGAGGCTTTCATCGATACGATGATATCATGAAAATCTAGATCTTCTAAAATTTTAATGTGATGCAATGCACTTTCTACCATACCATCAGCGGTTGGGTATCCATATTTTTCTAGAATATGACGTTCTAATGAACCTGCGTTTACACCGATACGGATTGGAATGCCGCGTTCTTTTGCAGCATTTACAACTGCTTCAACTTTATGACGACGACCGATGTTTCCTGGATTAATACGAACTTTGTCAATGCCGCCTTCAATTGCTTTTAATGCTAGGCGATAGTCAAAGTGGATATCAGCAACAAGAGGGATATTAATTTGTTTTTTAATATCAGCAATTGCATTTGCAGCACGCTCATCGGGAACGGCTACACGAACAATTTGACAACCTGCCTCTTCTAAACGTTTAATTTCGGCAACTGTTGCTTCCACATCATGTGTTTTAGTTGTTGTCATACTTTGTATAATTAATTCATTATTACCGCCAATTGTTAAATTTCCAACTTTAACAGGACGTGTTTTTGTACGATGAGTTATTTCATTCACGAATAGATCGCTCTCCTTATAAAAGAAGTTTCTTATTTTGTAGACAAACACATTTATATTGTATGCAGTATTTGTCTAGTGAAGCCAAATGTCTATATAAATCCACTTTGATTTTTCAACATACAAGTCACTGCTATGCAGAAAAAACATGATCGCTACTTGCTTTCTCCCTTTGTTTTAACCATTGAAAGTGGCAGGGAAAGGCCCTGACCGCTTCTATGCATGGCCAGATGCTCTCAACCAACTAAAAAAGGAGCTTTTATGTTGTTTTTTTATTTGTATTTATATAGTTTCACTTTTTCTATTGTATCAGCGCCTTACTGCAGTTGACAAGAATTATGTGATGTTATTCCTGATAGAGGGGGAATTTGTATTTTTTCCCGACTTGTAATTTTGCTGGAGAGTCGTTTTGATTTAAGTCTTTGAAGTCCGTAACAACTTTTTCAATAGAAGGGACTTTTTTCTTATTAATTTCTTCTGTAATAGAGAGAACGGTCTCGCCTGTCTTTACTTCAATGACCTTATATTTTGCCAGTGATGTATTTCCTTTTTGTTTATTATTTGTAACTTTAGCCGAAGTTTCTTTTGTTTTGGAATATGTATGAAGCAACGGTAATGTGCCAATTGTCATATCATAGTACAAGACATAACCGAGAACAAGTAGTAACAAGATACCGCCAAGCCTTTTCATATTTTTCCACTCCTTTGTAGAAAAATATATGCTTGTCCAAAAAAAAAATGCCTTGAAGGCATTTTTTATAGTGAATTTTTTTCTTTTGGTTTTGGTACTTCTTTTATTGTTAAATAAAGAACGACAAGAACGATACCGATAAATGTAAATAACGAGAATATGACATGCACTTTTAACAAGTCCATAATCATAAAGAATATAGTTGGGATTGTATAACTATAAGCGGTTAATGTCCAAACTTGTTTGTAAGATAATTTACGTTCTCCGCTCATTGCAGAGCCGATAAATGCTAATAGCGTAACACCAAGAAATGTAATAAATAGCTGGAATAAGTAAATAAATATCCCGATAAAGAATATAACAACTGCATAGATGCTATCAATGTATGAAACGATTTTTTGGATATCTTTCTTTTCAAAAGTTGTATTACCTAAATCGCTATATGGAAAGGATTGCGGTTGTTGTCCTGCTATTGAAATCATTTTATCTTTTAAAATGAATATACCATCGCGATTTGGATAATTTTTTATGTCTGTTGCATTTGGATCAAATACAAAAATAAAGTCTAATTCATCTTTTATAATTGGTTTGCTAATGTCTGCGTGAAGCTCGCTATTTTCAATTTTAAAATCAGGCACATCTTTTTCGATAGAGCGATCAATTAGACTAATGCCTTCCTGAATAAAATCTCCAAATAAAATCGTTTTTGGAACAGTAGCAAGTAGACATAGTAACATTATGTAAAGAATCGTTTTTCCGATTTTTTGAAAACGAAAGAGTGCCATCTCTTTTGTTGTATATAAGCTTTTAAATAGTTGTGTAAATATGGACATGCATTCACTTCCTTCTTTAAATATATTGATTTACAGTCTCATTGTAACGTATTTTTTTTAGGAATCACAAGATATATCATGTCGCATGTGAAAATATAATTGACACATTTCTTTTTAATATGGTAAATTTATCTTACATTTTTACATATAATCATACGTTCCATCGTAGTTTAACTGGCTAGAGTATATGGTTTATAACTGCGATGTCGTAGCAGTTATTCATGTATTGCGGACCCTTAGCTCAGCTGGTTAGAGCAGACGGCTCATAACCGTCCGGTCGTAGGTTCGAGTCCTACAGGGTCCATATCCATTTCGCATATTGATACATAGCGGATAAGCTTCCTTATAGAAGGGAGCTTTTTTTACGAAATGTATGAGCATTTCGTTTGAAAAGAAATGGGAAATTTGCTACTTTAATGTTAGCGAGGCAATACGCTAAATTTGTTTTCACCCTTATGTAATTAGGGTAAAATGAATTTGTATGCCAAGTTATTATCGGCAATACATACAATGGGAGGAATATAACAATGGCGAAACATGAATTACCAAATTTACCTTATGCGTATGATGCGTTAGAACCTCATTTTGACAAAGAAACAATGAACATCCATCATACAAAACATCACAACACATACGTAACAAACTTAAATGCTGCATTAGAAGGACATGCGGAATTAGCAGAAAAAAGCATTGAAGAGTTAGTTGCAAACTTAAACGAAGTGCCAGAAGCAATTCGCACAGCAGTACGTAATAACGGTGGTGGACATGCAAACCACTCTTTATTCTGGACAATCCTTTCTCCAAATGGCGGCGGACAACCAGTAGGTGAACTTGCAGGCGCAATTGAAGCGAAATTCGGTAGCTTCGACGCATTTAAAGAAGAGTTTGCAAAAGCAGGCGCAACTCGCTTCGGTTCTGGCTGGGCATGGCTTGTTGTAAACAATGGTGAATTAGAAGTAACAAGTACACCAAACCAAGATACTCCATTAATGGAAGGCAAAACGCCAGTTTTAGGATTAGACGTTTGGGAGCATGCATACTACTTACACTACCAAAACCGTCGTCCTGACTACATCAATGCTTTCTGGAGCGTTGTAGATTGGAACGCAATTGAAAAACGTTACCAAGACGCAAAATAATGATAATTGTAAAAACTAGGAGATGCTTCTCCTAGTTTTTTTGTTTTCTCTTCTATAGAGAACCGATCAGTTCACCTGGCTATCAGTGAGAAAAGTGCTAACTAATGAAAGTTTCACTTTTCATTTTTCTTCTTTACATAATTGTAACCTTCTTTGGAAGACTAGAACATGAAGTAAAGGAGAGTTTATATGAAGTGGAAACATTTAGTTGGCGATGTTGAGGTGAATCGTGATTTAGTTTTATTACTCATAATTGGCGGATTATATACGTTGGCCATTTCGTTGTCCAATACGTTTGTTAATATTTATTTATGGAAACAAACGAAGGATTTTATGAATATTGGCTTCTATAATTTAGCAAGCGTTGTTTTACAGCCGCTCACTTTTCTTGTTGCCGGAAAACTTGCGAAACGAGTAGATCGTACGATTTTGCTCCGCATCGGTGTAACAACATTAGCTGTTTTTTTTATTGTTGTCTTACTGACAGGAACGAATGCTTCCCAGTATATTTTACTTATCGGTGGTTTACTTGGGATAGGATATGGGTTCTACTGGCTCGCATTTAATTTGTTAACATTTGAAATTACAGAGCCAGAAACACGTGATTTTTTTAACGGATTTCTCGGACTCCTTACCTCATTTTCAGGCATGATTGGTCCAATTGCATCCGGATTTATCATTTCACGTATGGAAAAGTGGAGTGGATATACAGTTGTTTTTTTCCTATCTTTAACCTTATTTACCATTGCGGTAGTTGTCAGTTTTTTTCTGACAAAACGTGAATGTGAAGGGCGTTACGAACTTGTTGAAGTAATGAAAGAAAGGGAAAATAATAAAAACTGGGGAAGAATTACACTCGCTCATTTCTTTCAAGGACTTAGAGAAGGTACGTTTATATTTGTTATTTCTGTATATGTGTATATGGCTTCTGGCAGCGAATTAGCGCTGGGGAAATATGGGCTTGTAAATTCCGCTGTTTCTTTTATTTGCTATTATGTAGTAGCACGTGTATTGAAAAAGGAATGGCGAAAAAAAGCCATTTTACTCGGTGGAATTATTTTATATGCAGTTGTATTTTTAGTTGTCTTTCATGTCACATATACGAAATTACTTATTTATGCAGCTTGTATTGCCGTAGCATATCCGATTCTTCTTGTTCCATATGGTTCAATGACATATGATATAATAGGAAGAGCCAAACAAGCAAAGGAGCGGCGAGTAGAGTATATTGTTGTTCGTGAACTATGGCTAAACGGAGGAAGAATCTGTTCGGTTTTAAGTTTTTTACTAGCTGTTTCATTATTTCCGGCAGAAAAGAGCTTGCCTATTTTATTATTAATATTAGGTGCTGGACATTTACTTATCTATTTTGCGATTCGAAATGTCAAATATGATGATGAAAAAGCATGCCATGCGGGGCTTGCAGCTGTACAAACGACGCAAAATACAACAGAAGGAGAAGGTTAACTTCTGTTGTATTTTATGTTAAAATAATAGAACGTATATAACAGTAGCGAGGACACCTGAAGAAGGTGTCCCTTTCCGCTTACATAGCTGTTGGTAGAGGGGGTTCGTATGAGTAAGAAAAAGAAAAAAAAGAAAACCCACGTTCCACTTCGGTTAAACGTGTTGTTTTTCTGTGTATTTTTACTGTTTTCATCAATAATTGTTCGATTGGGTATGGTACAGATTGTCCATGGTGAAGATTATAAAAATGAAGTAAACAGAAAGGAAAACTTAACGGTAAGCAACCCTGTTCCGCGCGGGAAGATTTTTGATAGGTATCACCGTGCGGTGGTGGATAATACACCACTTCGAACGATTACGTATACAAGAGTAAAGGGGTCAAAACCTGAAGAACGTTTAGAAACAGCAAAGCAACTCGCAAAGCTGCTTGATGTACCGACTGATAAATTAACAGAGCGAGATAAAAAAGATTTTTGGATTCTGTTAAATAAAGACCGGGCAAAAGCAAAAATTACGAAACAAGATGATGCTGATTTGAAAGCAAAAAAAATTGATGATAAACAACTGGCACAACGTCAGCTTGATCGCATTACAGAAGAAGAGTTGAATGAATTAACTGCTGACGACTTAGAAGTGTTGGCAATTAAGAGTAAGATGGAAGGCGGCTATGCGATGACGCCGCAAATTATTAAAAAAGATGTGACGCCTGAAGAATATGCTATAGTTAGTGAGAATTTAGCGAAGCTTCCAGGGGTAGACACTACAGTTGATTGGGACCGTCACTATGCTTATGGGGATATGTTCCGCACTGTACTTGGCGGCGTAACAACTTCTGATCAAGGATTACCGAAAGAGAATCAAGACTATTACTTAGTTCGTGATTATAACCGCAATGACCGCGTCGGAAAAAGTTACATTGAGCAGCAATACGAAGATGTATTGCATGGCACGAAAGCACAAGTGAAAAATATTACGGATCAAAAGGGAAATATTCTTGAAACTGTATATCTTTCTAAAGGAGAAAGTGGAAAGAATTTAACGTTAACCATTGATATGGAACTGCAAAAGAAAGTTGAGCAAATTATTGAAGAAGAAATGAAAGCAGCAAAAGCTTCAGGCGGAGCGGAGTATATGGACCGTGCGTTTGTTGTGATGATGAATCCAAAAAACGGAGAAATTTTATCAATGGCTGGTAAACAGTTTGGAGAAGAAAATGGACAAAGAGTTATCAACGACTATGCACTTGGTACGATGACGAGTGCATATGAAATGGGTTCAACTGTAAAAGGGGCAACTGTGTTGACTGGATATCAAAAAGAAGCCATTGCACCAGGGGAAGTAATTGTTGATGAACCGATGAAGTTTAAAAGTACAGATTGGAAAAAATCATGGAAAACAATGGGGGCGATTAATGATTTAACAGCCCTGCAACAATCTTCCAACGTATATATGTTTAAAACAGCGATGAAAATCGCAGGTGTAGATTATGTTCCAAACGGTACATTAAGTGTTAAACAAAAGGACTTTGATACAATGCGTTATTACTATAGTCAATTTGGGCTTGGAGTACCAACGGGAATAGATTTACCAAATGAAATGGCAGGAGTAAAAGGAAACGCAGTAGGACAACCTGGTAAGCTACTCGATTTAGCAATCGGGCAGTTTGATACGTATACACCGCTGCAATTGGCGCAATATGTATCAACGATTGCCAATGGTGGTTATCGGATGAAACCACAGATTGTAAAAGAAATTCGCAAACCGACTTCAAAACCTGAAGAGTTAGGAAAAGTAGTAGATTCGATGGAGCCGGTTGTCTTAAATCGAATAGATATGAAAGATGAGTACATTAACCGCGTTCAAGAGGGTTTTAAAATGGTAATGCAAACACCGAACGGAACTGGATATACGAATGGTTTTGCTGGTGCAACATATGATCCGGCAGGAAAAACAGGAACCGCACAGGCCGCTTATGCTGGTCCAAATGCAAAAGAGGTAAGAGCGCAGATAGGTGATAGATCCATATATAATTTAACACTTGTTGGTTACGCACCGGCGTCTGATCCAGAAGTTTCCTTTTCTGTTGTTGTTCCGTGGTTGTCTGGTGATCAAAACCCAGTAAGTAAAAAAATTGGACGCCGAATTATGGACGCATATTTTGATTTGAAAAAGCAAGAAGTAAACGGAAATACTGGACCAATAGAAGATACGAAGAAAACAAATGAAGAAGAATAAAAATGTGTAAGATTGGCACACTATCTGTGAAGATAGTGTGCTTTTTTTTATACATGTTGCATATAGTGATGACAGAAGTGTACAAGCCTAAGAAAAATTTATGTACACTGCTTACTTTCAAAAGGAGGGATGGAGAATATCTCATAAATGCGAGCATATATACCCATTTTGTTTTAACGTTTCGCATGGCAGGAGCAGGACCTAACCGCTTCTATGCATGGCCAGATGCTCTCGCCCATCTAAAAAACAAGGGTTTTTATCTCGGTTTTTTCATTTGTATATAGATATTTACAAAACTTTTACAAACTATTAAAACCGTATTAATAGTTCAACATTATTCTTATATATGTACTCCTGTTAGCAGGAGGCTCCTAGGAGGAAGTATTACGTGAAACGTAATAGAACATACACCATGGTTTTTATAATAGCAATGTTTTGTTTATCTGTTCATACGTTACCTGTTTCCGCCGCTAGTATTGTAGGAGAAGTACAAATTGATGGATCTTCTACAATTTTTCCGATTATGGAAGCAGTAGCAGAAGAGTATACGAAGCGAGAACCTCATGTAAAACTTTCTATTGGTATATCTGGAACGGGAGGCGGATTTCATCGTTTTGGAAAAGGAGAAGTAGATATAACAAATGCTTCTCGGTCAATGAAAAGAGAGGAAGAACGGCTTGCTAAGAAGCATCATATTACGTATACGCCGCTTCAAATTGCTTATGACGGTCTTACACTTATTGTGAATCGTGAGAATACGTGGGCAGATAATCTTACAATAGAAGAGTTACAAACGGTATGGAGTGATAGTGAAACAACGAAAAAATGGTCGCAAATTCATCCTAAATGGCCGCATGAAACGATACAATTTTACGCACCAGGGGTAGATTCTGGTACGTATGATTATTTTCAAAATGTAGTGTTGCAACAAAAGCAGATCACAAGAACAGTTACATTATCTGAAGATGACAATGTTTTAATACGAGGTGTTATGAGTAATAAGCACGCAATTGCATTTGTTGGATATGCATATTATGCTGCGAATCATGATAAAGTAAAGGCCGTAAAAATTAACGGTATTTCTCCGGCGAAAGAAACAATACAATCCGGAGCATATAAGCCGTTGTCTCGGCCGCTTTATGTATATGTAAATAACTCTTCTATTCGAGAGAAAAACAGTGTTGCAAATTATGTCTCTTTTATGATGAAGCATGCTGGAGAGCTTGTAGAAGAGATTGGATATGTGAAGTTGCCGCAATATAAATATAATGAACAGCTACAAATGTTAACAGAAATGCAAAAATAATGTCAAGATGGAAAGGGGTTTTCATCTTTGGCTCGTAATAAAAAGAGTCATGTTACGATTTCTGTTCAACATTTGATTGAAAGAAATACAGGCAAACGAAAGAAAGCACAGCGAATCAATCAAATGGTTCCTTTTGTGTTACGACTAATCGCCAGTATCTCTATTGTTACAACGATGGGGATTATTATAACTTTGGCAAATGAAACATTTATGTTTTTTGAAAGGGTATCAATAGTTTCCTTTTTTACAGAAAAAGAATGGCTTCCTTTTTTTGAAAATCCTAAGTTTGGTATTTTACCACTTATATATGGAACATTGCTTGTAACTGTTATCTCTATGATTGTTGCCGTTCCGATCGGATTAGGCTGTGCAGTGTTTTTAAGTGAATATGCGTCTAATACGGCAAGAAAGGTGTTAAAACCAGCATTAGAGTTATTGGCAGGGATTCCGACAATTGTATACGGTTTTTTTGCTTTAACAGTTGTTACACCTATTTTGCAACGCATCGTTCCAAATTTACAGTTTTTTAACGCGCTTAGTCCGGGGATTGTAATTGGCATTATGATGATTCCAACGATTGCATCTCTTAGTGAAGATGCGATGCGTGCTGTTCCTCATAAAGTGAGAGAGGCTTCTTTTGCGATTGGCGCCACTCGTTTTGAAACGACAAAGCATATAGTGTTACCAGCTGCTTTTACTGGAGTTTTAGCAGCAATTGTGCTAGCTGCTTCAAGAGCGATTGGAGAAACGATGATTGTCGTCATTGCGGGGGGATCGACGCCGAGTTTATCGTTAAATCCGACACAGTCTATACAGACGCTAACAGCATATATTGTGCAAGTTAGCTTAGGAGATGCCCCTTATGGAACAATGCCCTATTACAGCATGTATGCTGTCGGAGCGACGCTATTTATTTTTACGTTGATTATGAATATGATTGCACAGCGTATTATGCGTCGTTTTAAGGGGGCGACATAATATGCGAATGCTAAACGAGCGAAACATAGAAGAACATATGCCTGCTCGGTTTTGGAAAGATCGTGTATATAGAACTGTATTTCGCATAGCGATGTTATTTTCACTTTGTATATTAATTTTTTTGCTGTATCAAATTTTTCAGCAAGGAATAACATATATTTCATTTGATTTTTTAATCCGTTTTGCATCACGAAATCCAGAGCAAGCTGGAATTGCAGCAGCTTTATCGGGAACGATTTTATTTATGAGTGTTGTCGCTCCTACTTCTTTTTTATTTGGAGTAGGAACAGCCCTATATTTAGAATACTATGCAAAACAATCATTGTTTACAAAAATAATTGAGGTCAACATTCAAACGTTGGCAGGAGTACCATCAGTTGTTTTTGGATTATTAGGATTAACAATGTTTGTATATGGCTTACAGTTAGGAGAAAGCATATTGGCAGCCGCATTAACGATGAGTCTTCTCGTCTTGCCAACGGTTGTTGTTGCAGCGCAAGAAGCGCTTCGCTCTGTACCAAAGTCGTTGCTAGAAGCTTCTTATGGAGTAGGAGCAACGAAGTGGCAAACGATGTATCATGTTGTGATTAGAGCGGCAATGCCAGGGATTTTAACAGGTTGTATTTTAGCGTTATCACGAGCGATTGGAGAAGCGGCCCCGTTACTTGTCATTGGGGCACTTGCTTTTGCAAACTATGTACCGCTTGATGTAATGGATAGATTTACAGTTTTACCAATTCAAATCTTTAATTGGATGAATAGGCCGCAAGAGGAATTTCAACATGTAGCAGCAGCTGGAATTATTGTGTTATTAGTGCTGTTATTTCTTATCAATATTTTTGCAATATGGCTGAGAAATCGTAAGTAAGAAGGAATGGATGAAAGGGGATCTTCAAAATGGTATCTACAGTATTAAAAGTTCAGGTGAAAAATGAAGAAAAGGCAGAACCTCAAACAAAAAAAGTTGTATTTGATACGAAAAATTTAAACTTATGGTATGGGGAAGACCATGCATTAAAAGATATTAATTTAAGCATTCATGAAAATGAAGTGACGGCGATTATTGGACCAAGTGGATGCGGAAAATCTACGTATTTAAAAACATTAAATCGTATGGTTGAGCTAGTACCAATCGTGCGGACAACAGGGGTAATTGAGTATCGCGATCGCAATATTTTTGATAAATCTTATCCTGTTGAAGAACTGCGTACGCATGTTGGAATGGTATTTCAGAAGCCAAATCCATTCCCAAAATCAATCTATGAAAATGTTGTATATGGTCCGAAAATTCATGGTATTCGCGATAAGAAAACGTTGGATGAAATTGTTGAGAAAAGTTTACGCGGTGCGGCGATTTGGGATGAATTGAAAGATAGATTACATGATAATGCATACGGATTATCCGGTGGGCAGCAGCAACGTTTATGTATTGCGCGTTGCTTAGCAATTGAACCAGATGTCATTTTAATGGATGAACCAACATCAGCATTAGATCCAATTTCTACGTTAAAAGTGGAAGAGTTAATTCAGGAGTTAAAGAAAGATTTTAGTATTGTTATAGTTACGCATAATATGCAACAAGCAGCTCGTATTTCTGATAAAACTGCTTTCTTCTTAAGTGGAGAAGTTGTGGAATATACGGATACAAATAAATTATTTACAACTCCAACAGATAAACGAACAGAAGATTACATTACAGGACGCTTCGGTTAATAGTATCTGCTTGGGGGGGCCAATTTGTCTTTTTATCCCGTATTAACGGCCAGTAAGACCCCCACCTCAAGATTCAGAGAGAAGCAGAGAGGGGATAACTGCCCGTAAAAGCCCGATTGGTGAGGGCTTTCCGTCAGTGGGGGATGAAGACCCCCAACTGACGGAAGTTTCACTTTATTTAATGCTTTATTTTATATGAGAGTGCATGTGTAACAGCTGAAGGAGGAAGCAACATGGTACGCGAACAATTTCAATATGACTTACAAACATTACAGCAAAAGGTTATTGAACTAGGTGAATTAGCAAAACAAGCTCTTGAAATTGCAATGGAAGGGTTGCGCACAAGAGATGTAGAGAAGGCGATTGAGGTAATCGATGGTGATTACCGTATGGATAATTTGGAAGAAGAAGTTAATGATTTTGCATTAATGTTGATTACGAAACAACAGCCGGTTGCTAGTGATTTACGAAGAATTTTTGTTTCGATTAAAACGGCAACAGATTTGGAACGTATTGCAGATCACGCGGTAAATATCGCTAAGGCAACAATTCGTCTTGGAGAAAAAGAGATACCAGTCTCATTACAAAACCTTGAAAGTATGTTTAAAATTTCAATAGATATGTTACAAAATGTAATTCAAGCTTATAGAGAAGAAAACTTAACATATGCCAAAAAGATTGCTGAGATGGATGATGAAGTCGATGAACTGTATGGGAAAGCAATTCGTGAGTTTATTTCTTCTATTCCAAATAAGCCAGAGGCGATTGGACAAATCACACAGCTATCGTTTATTGCACGTTATATTGAACGAGTAGCAGATCATGGTACAAATATTGCAGAAAATGTTTTTTATCTTGTAAAAGGAAAGCATTATTTGTTAAATGAATAAAGTGAAAATTCCGTCAGTGGGGGGCTTACTGCCCGTTGGTGCGAGATAAAACTTATTACGAGAGGAATGCGAAAGCGTTCCCCTTTTTTTAGTCAAAATATTACAAAAAAGTATTATTGTTACTTTCTTGTTGCGGTGATAAGATGGATTATAATGCAATTTTAAGAAAACGCTTACTTTTATGATGCGTGGAAGTTTCACTTTACCCCGCTCAAACGGCTGGTAAGAAGTACAGGCAAGAAGAAAATCAAACCATCCGTAAGAGCCCGATTGGTTCAACTAACCTTTCATGAGAAGGGCGTTCATGAAAGGAAGTTTCACTTTATTCTTCTATATGAAGAGAAAAGAGGGATGTATGGAGCCTTTGCGTATTTTAATGTTGGCATGGGAATATCCCCCGATGATGGTAGGTGGTCTTGGAAGGCATGTGTATGAATTATCACGAGCTCTTGCATATTATGGACATGACGTGCATGTAGTAACTGTACACGAAGAGCAATGTACAACATATGAAAAGGTACATGGTGTACATGTACATCGTGTTTCAGTTGATTATCGTGAAAAGTATCATTTTTATGAGTGGATTGCTGCGTTAAACAAATCTATGCTTGCTTATACACAAGAGCTATGTAAAGGTTATGTGTTTGATGTAATTCATGCTCATGATTGGCTTGTTGCTATTTGTGCTATGGATTTACAAAAAAAGCAACAGTTAACTCTTGTTACGACAGTGCATGCAACGGAACATGGACGGAATAGCGGGATTTATACATCATTGCAATGGAAAATACATATGCATGAAAAAGAGCTAGTAAAAGAATCTAATGTTGTAATTGTTTGTAGTCAGTTTATGAAGAGTGAAGTTATGCGGAATTTCGAAATAAATAGTGAAGGCGTTATAGTACATCCGAATGGAATTGATTGTAATTTTTTTCATGCGGTTACGCCTTCACTAGAAATCACAAAGCGCTATCATTTATCGGATCGATTGGTTGTATTTTCAATTGGTCGTATTGTGAATGAGAAGGGTTTCTATACCATTATTGAGGCAGCACCACATATTACCCAGCGGTACCCGCAAGTTTTATTTATTATTGCAGGTCAAGGAACTATGTTAGAACAGTACCGTGCGGTTGTTCAGAGAAAAGGACTGCAACATTCTATTCTTTTTCTTGGTCATATTACGGAAGAAGAGCAACGAGCGTTTTTCCAAAGATGTGATGTATTGTTGATTCCAAGCTTGTATGAGCCTTTTGGAATTGTTGTGTTAGAAGGAATGCTCGCAAAGAAACCAGTTTTAGTTTCGCGTGTGGGCGGCCTGCAAGAGATTATTATAGAGGGTGTGAATGGATTTCTAATGAAAGCAGGCTGTGCGCAAAGTTTGAATGAGAAATTAATATGTATTATAGAGCAACCAGAAATTGCTCAGTGCGCAGCAAATAAAGGATATGAAGATGTTCTTGTTCACTATAATTGGAGTGAAATTGCAAGAGCGACCGCACATACGTATGAAAAAGCAGTTCAACATCATAAATGTGGAGGTTGAATGCCGATGAAGGGGGTTATTTTAGCTGGAGGGAAAGGGACGCGTTTACGTCCGTTAACATGTAACCTTCCAAAGCCCATGTTACCTCTACTACAAAAGCCAGTGATGGAATACAGTATTGAACTACTGAAACAGCATGGTATTCGCGAAATTGCTATTACTGTTCAATATATGAGTTCTGTTATTCAAAATTATTTTGGTGATGGTAGTAAGTGGGGAGTGAAACTATATTACTTTGAAGATACTCCTCCTCTCGGTACGGCGGGAAGTGTAAAACAAGCAGAGAAGTTTTTAGATGAGCCATTTGTTGTAATTAGCGGAGATGCACTAACAGATTTTCATTTATCTAAAGGAATTGATTTTCATAATAGTCATAGTGGAATCGTTACGATGTTTGTGAAAGAAGTAGTTAATCCATCATCTTATGGATTAGTTGTTACAAATCAGCATTATGAAATTATTAAATATATCGAAAAACCAAGTTGGAATGAAGTAATTTCTAATACAGTAAACACCGGTATTTATATCATGGACCCCGACATTTTTTCTTATATTACACCTCATACGTTTTTTGATTTTAGTCACCATGTATTTCCTTTATTAGAAAACAAAGAAGCAATGTATGGATATGTAGCGAATGGATATTGGCTTGATATTGGAACGTTTACTCAATATCGCCAAGCTCAATTTGACTTGCTTACGAAGAAAGTTCATGTACCTATTTCATATACAGAAGTGTTACCAATGGTATGGATTGGAGAAGATGTAACAATTGAAAAGGGAACAAAGATACACGGACCTGCTTTTATTGGTGAGGGAACAACAGTGAAAACAGGAGTTATTATTGAACCGTATTCTATTATTGGTAAGCATAGCTTAATTTCTGCATATACTCGCCTTAAAAAAAGTATTTTACTTGCTCATACGTATGTAGGAAAGCGATGCGAATTGATTGGAACTACAATTGGAGCCAGTACAATTATTGAAGATGGAGTTACTTTATTTGAAAAGAGTGTTGTGGCTGATCAGTGCCGAATTGGTCAGAATGCAGTGATTAAGACGAAAGGGAAAGTATGGCCAGAGAAGATAGTTGAGAGCAGTACAATTATTGCTTCATCTGGAATTACAGAACATGAAAATATTTCGTGTTTTTTGCAGAAAAGTCGTATTTGCGGTAGAAGTAATTTAGATATTACGCCACAAGTTGTCGTGAAATTGGCGATGGCATATGGTTCTTTATTAGCAGAAGGAGAAAGTTTGCTGATTGGTAGCAGTACACATGCAGAAGCACAAATGTTTAAACATATTTTTTTACATGCTGTTCATACAGTGGGAGTGCATACAATGGAATGCCAAGAAATGAATGAATCTTGCTTCCGATATGCAACCGAGCAAACAAATGTCGTTGGCGGAGTGTTTTTTTATAAGGGGCAAGATGAGAAACTTGTTATTCAATTTTATAATGGAGAAGGAATGGGATTAACGTATAAAAAGCAAAAAGAAATCGAAAATTTGTATATGGCAGAGTCATTTCGATATGTCGATTGTAAAAAAATTGGGAATGACGAAGTCATACATGTTTGTTCAGAAATGTATATTGAATCTGCTTTGGAATTAATAGATGTACCTGCTATAAAAAAACAACAATTTCATCTTCTTATAAATAAGTGGGATGAAATGTTTCAGCCTTTGCTATTCTCATTTTTACAGAAAATCGGCTGTACAGTAACGTGGATATATGCCACTGAGCAAAAAGAACACATCAAGTCATTAATGAAATCGAGCCAAGCGGATATGGCTATTATCTTTCGTGAGCAAGGGAACGAATTTGAATTATACGATGCTTATGGGAATATTTACAAAAATACAAATTGTGAAGAGATTGATATTCCTAATTTATTGTTTGAAAAAGACGAATGTTTCTATCCATTATCATTGAAATTAGGAGAATGTTATCTTCTTTTTTATATGCATAATGAGAATAAGAAGTTATTGCAAATGAGGTGGCAGCAAGATATTTTATTTCGAGTTGGTAAATTATTGGAGTTAATTGTTCTTCAAGGGAAAACATTGCCAGCGATGTTAGAGCAATACCCACCACTTTATTTATTGTGTGATGAAGTAGTTTGTTCATGGAATGAGAAAGGAAAAGTGTTAGGAATGTTGCTACGAGATATGGCGCAGCGAGAGTTTGAAGTATTAGAAGGAATTAAGTTTACACATGCAGAAGAAGAGTGGTCTTATATTGTTTCGGATGTAAATCAACCGAAATTTCTCGTGTATTCCCATGCAAGAAATCCAGTTATAGCAAAGGAGAATATGGATAATCTTATAGAAAAAATTAGACAATATCAAAAGGTGTAGAATTTTTGTTTTAAAAGTGTTATTATGGTATAGTCTGATTTAAGTTATTAGTGACTGGAGGGAAATAAGAATGCGTGTGAATATTACTCTAGCATGTACAGAATGCGGAGATCGTAACTATATCTCTAAGAAAAACAAACGTAACAACGCTGAGCGTCTTGAGCTTAAAAAATATTGCAAGCGTGACAAGAAGTCTACGTTACACCGCGAAACAAAGTAAGCAGTAGGAATATTTTCCTACTGTTTCTTTTGTATATAGGGGGAATTCAAAATGAAAGAAGAGAAAAAAAGATTACGAACAGAAATATTACAGCGTATGAATGCTTTATCAGAAGAACAGTATACGACTTTATCAGAAAAAATTGCAGATTCTCTATATAAACAACGAGAATGGATTGAGGCTAAAACAATTGGGATTACACTTTCTATGGAGCGCGAAGTAAATACATATGCAATTATTGAAAAAGCATGGGAAGAAGGAAAAGCAATTGTTGTTCCAAAATGTAATCGTGAAACGAGAACAATGACATTCCATCAAATTACAAGTTTTGAACAATTAGAAACCGTTTATATGAATTTACGAGAGCCAGATCCGTCTATGACAGAAGAGGTATTAGCAGAGGAGATAGATTTACTTCTTGTACCAGGTGTTGCCTTTACACGAAAAGGAGAGCGTGTAGGGTATGGCGGAGGATATTATGATCGTTATCTTGTGAACTATAAAAGGAAAACGCTATCATTAGTTTTTGATTTTCAAATTGTTTCTCATATTCCAGTTGAACCGTTTGATAAGACTGTACAGAAAATTATTACAGAAAAAGAAACGTTTTCTATTTTATAACTTATATAGGCAAATTATAAATTGACGATTCTTTTTTATGTTTATTATAATAAACTATGTGAACGTTTTCTTATTATGTTTTTATAGTAAGTAGACATTTAGAGGGTGAAAAAATGAAATCTATTTATGATATTCAACAATTATTAAAGCAATTTGGAACGATTATTTATACAGGAAATCGTGTTGCAGATTTACAATTAATGGGCGATGAGCTTCGTGAATTATATAAATCACAGCTTATTGAACCGAAAGATTATCAAACTGCCTTGTTTTTATTAAAGCAAGAAATTCAAAAAGAAATACATGTAGATACAAATTGAAAAAACAACTTTCTTAAGGCGGGCGAGAGCATCTGGCCATGCATAGAAGCGGTCAAATCCCTTTCCTGCCATGTGCCATACGAAAACAAAGAGAGAAAATGAGTGTAGATTACTTTTTGTTCTGTATAGCAGTGGTTTATATGTTGAGAAATTAAAATGTTTGATTAGCGAATGGCTGGAGAAACAGAGGAAAGAAGGAGAATGACATGGAAGAGAAATGGTTGGTTGGTGTTGATCTTGGTGGAACAACAATTAAATTAGCATTCATTAATATTTATGGTGAGTTTATACATAAATGGGAAATCCCAACGAATACAAGTGAACAAGGAAAACATATTACACTTGATATTGCAAAAGCAATTGATAAAAAGTTACAAGAATTAGGTGAGTTAAAAAGCAAACTGGCTGGAATTGGGATGGGTGCCCCGGGGCCGGTTCACGGTGCTTCTGGAATGATTTATGAAGCAGTAAACTTAGGGTGGAAAAACTATCCTCTTAAAGATTTATTAGAAGTAGAAACGGGTTTACCAGTTGTCGTTGATAATGATGCGAATATTGCAGCGCTTGGAGAAATGTGGAAGGGTGCTGGGGAAGGTTCAAAAGATATTATTTGTATGACGCTTGGAACGGGTGTTGGTGGCGGCGTTATCGTAAACGGTGAAATTGTCCATGGTGTAAGCGGAGCGGCTGGCGAAATTGGTCATATTACAGTTGTAACGGAAAATGGTTTTGCTTGTAACTGTGGAAAATCAGGATGCTTAGAAACAGTTTCTTCTGCAACTGGTATTGTACGGGTTGCAATGCAAAACATGCAGGAAACAGATGAGGATAGTGTATTACGTAGGGTGTTAGAACAAGAAGGACAGATTACATCTAAAGATGTGTTTGACGCACTTGCACAAGGTGATGCATTAGCAAAAACGGTAGTCGAAAAGGTTGCTTCGTATTTAGGGCTAGCAGTAGCAAATTTATCTAGTACATTAAATCCAGAGAAAATTGTTATTGGCGGTGGTGTATCAAAAGCAGGTGATGCATTGTTACAACCAATTCAACGTTATTTTGAACAATATGCATTTTCACGTGCTGTTAAAAGTACAAAACTAGCAATTGCGACACTTGGTAATGATGCTGGGGTAATTGGCGGAGCATGGCTTGTGAAAAAGTATATTTATGAAGCAAAGTAATAAAATAAAGCTTTATCCCGCATTAACGGGCAGTAAGACCCCCACCTCAAGATTCAGAGAAAGCATTGTCCAGCTCTAGCGGCTAGAATCTCCGGTCGTTTCGCCCCCTCAGACGAGGCAAAAAGCACCTCTTTGTCAGGGGCGTGGGCGTCCTACGATTCTGAGCGAGCCGCTTCCGCCTTTCTAAAGAAGATAGGTGGGGGATAACTGCCCGTAAAAGCCCGATTGGTGAGGGCTTTCCATCAGTGGGAGATGAAAAAAACTCTCCACTGATGGAAGTTTCACTTTATATTTGTAGAAGATGAGCAAGAAAAGAAAAAGGAAGGGAAAACCCTTCCTTTTTCATATGCTAGAAATCATGATGTATGTAGAGATTGTAAACAATTGCTTAATGTGTTGGTGGATAGCCATTGTTTAGCACTGTCATGACTGTAAACCACCCGAAAACAAGTACAGTTGCAAGGGAAAAGCCTCCAGCAAGAAGGTTCTTGTCTCGCAACGTTTTAAGAGAAGAGTATACAGCTAACAGAGTGACTAACGCAAAAATAATAACAAGACCCATACATATCCTCCTCTACTCTCTCGTTTTTTGTCTGAGTTTTTGTAATATTTTTTCATTTTTTATTGTACATGTTTTCTATATAGTTGTCGAGGTATCGTTTCGTTTCTTATAAGAAGAAAATGTTGTATGATGAAAGTGAGTGTCATGACTGGAGGAGATTAAGGATGAATTGGATTCAAATGCCATTAGGACCACTACAAACAAATGCATATATTTTAAGTAACGATCAAAAAGAATGTATTATTTTTGACCCAGGTAATGAAGGAGAAAAACTTATAAATTATGTAAAACAAGAACAATTAAAACCATTAGCTATTTTATTAACACATGCACATTTCGATCATATTGGTGCAGTGGATGAAGTACGTACTGCTTTTCAAGTTCCAGTATATGTTCATCAAGAAGAAGCGGATTGGTTAGGAGATGCTACTGTTAATGGTTCACAAATTTTTATGATGAATCGTAGTATTACGGCAAAACCTGCGGATCACATCATTGAGGGAGAAGGAACATTAACAATTGGTTCGTTTACGTTTGATATGTTTGAAACGCCGGGGCATTCACCAGGAAGTATGTCGTACTATTGCAAAGAGGCAAACGCTGTAGTTTCAGGGGATGTTTTATTTCAAATGAGCATTGGGCGCACTGATTTACCAGGAGGTAGCTTCCAAGAATTAATCATGAGTATTGAGGAGAAGTTATTTGTATTACCCGATGATACAAGCGTGTTATGTGGGCATGGTTCAGAAACAACCATAGGCTTTGAAAAAGAAAATAATCCATTTTTACAATAAGGGGAACGGCGATGAAGCACGTTCTAAAACAAGCGATGGAAAAAGAAAAAGACCAGTCTATTTCTTATAGTACATATATGAGCCTTGCTTTATATGACGTAAATAACGGCTATTATATGAAAGAACGTGAAAAAATTGGCAGGCAAGGAGACTTCTTTACAAGTAGTAATGTGTCCTCTGTTTACGCAAAAACATTTGCTCATTTTTTTATTCGGCTTGTAAAAGGAGAAGTTATTTCACCCCATATATGTGAAATTGGTGGTGGAACAGGGAGGTTTGCATACGATGTGTTGCAAGAGTGGCAAACGATATCCCCTGAAACGTTTGTAAACATGCAATATTCTATTATAGAAGTGAGTCCATTTCATAGAAGGTTGCAAAAACAGCAGCTTATTTCTTTTGCAAACGTTTCGCAATATGCATCCTATGATGAATTGGATGCCGCTTTTACAGGAATTGTTTTTTCAAACGAGTTGTTTGATGCGTTTCCTGTTGAAGTAATTGAGAAGCGGGAAGGCGTGTTATATGAAGTACGCATAAAGTATAACAGTGAAGGCGGACTTATTGAAGTATTGCGCCCGTTAGATGATGAACAGATTATAAGCTATTTACAAAGACACCAAATTCAATTGTATGAAGGACAGCGATTTGAAGTACCATTACAAATGAATGTTTATGTAAAACAGCTCACAAGATGGTTACAAGAAGGCTTACTTATAACAATCGATTATGGATATACAAATGAAGAATGGATGCACCCAGCTCGTCGTGAAGGAAGTTTACGAAGTTATTATGAGCATCAAATGATTCGTAACCCTCTTCAATTTCCAGGAGAGATGGATATAACAACTCATATTCATTGGGATTCATTGAAGATTGCCTGCGAAGAACAAGGCTTACAAACAGTATGGCATACGAAACAAAGAGAATTTTTGCTTGCCGCAGGAATTTTAGAACAACTTGTTAATCATGAAGATCGTAACCCATTTTCTGATAATCAAAAGAAAAACCGTGCGATTCATTCTATGATTTTACAAGGTGGAATAAGCGATGCTTTTGATGTTGTCATTCAGCAAAAAGGGTTGCCTCAATTTAATTTAGATCATTATTTGCATATCTTTTCATAAAACAAGGCGCAGTATAAAATACTGCGCCTCATTTTATAGGTAAATACGACATTTTGTTTAGGAGTATGTTTATATTTCACCTCATGATATATATTTATATTAAAGATATGAGATGAAAAATACATACATAATACACCTTTTGTTTATTTGAATGCACCTAACCTAGTAATACACGAACTAATTGGATAATTGTTTCATTTTCTACTTTGTAGTAAATTTCCAATCCTTTTCTTTCACTTGAAACAATTTTAGCGCTTTTTAACTTCGCTAAATGCTGAGAAATTGTAGATTGGGGCATGTTTAAGCCTGTATACATTGTAGAAACGTTACTTGGCCCTCGCTCAATCAATCCTTTTACAATACATAAACGAACTGGATGAGCAAGTACTTTTAATAATTCCGCATTGTTTTCATATAATTCTAATTCCTGTTGAAAGGTTTCTAACATCTTTTCTCCACCTCCATGTGTGCTTATTATACCCATACTATACATAACAAAATTCTAAACCAAAGAGAATAGTTGTTGCAAAAAAAATGCTCTAAAGTAAAGAAATTGTAAGAAAAGAGACCGTGATGTAAATAAATTGGGTAAATCTAGACATATTTCCATTAAGATAAACCAGTGCTTATAGATTGCAATAATGAATATTTTTGTTCTCGATAAAAAAACGTTTACATTTATATTACAATTTTACCATATTTTATTTTTCTTTCAATAATGAAAATGAAAAAATTTTTCGATAATTTAAGAGGAGTTGTATATCTTAATCTGGAAATTAATAGAGATAGAAAGAAGGGATAATCATGAGAATAGAATTTTTAGGAACAGGCGGTGCTACACCAACTCCAAGGCCAGGGAGTTATAGCAAAGTAAGTAAAGAAGCGAGAGAGGAAGGTTTACCATATAGTAGAATGGGACCAAGTGTTTTTATTCACGATCTCAGCTTATTAATTGATACTCCAGAGGAAATACGCTTGCAATTGGAGCGATCTCAAATTTTGAAAGTAGAAGCCGGGATATACTCTCATTGGCACCCAGACCATACAATGGGCCGGAGAATTTGGGAAACGATGGCGTTTGAAACGAACAAAGGTTGGGGCACTGCAGTATATGTACCAGAGCAAGTAGCGGAAGATATGAAACAATTTTTAGGATCGTGGGACCATCTGCAATTTATGCAGCAGCAAAGATGGATTGATTTAATTGTATTACGAGATGGGCAATCCTTCGTGAAAAATAAAGTAAAAGTTACGCCATTTCGTTTATATGAACAATATGTCTATGCATTCTTATTAGAAGAAAAAGAAAAGCGAGTACTTATTGCCATGGATGAATTATATAAATGGGAGCCACCTACTCATTTAATTGGTAACTTAGATGTAGCTATTTTACCGATGGGAATTGCTGAGTTTGATTGGAAGACGAAAGAGCAAATAAGAGACCGTGCCTTTATTGAACGCATACGCGAGGCGACGTTTGAAGATACGCTAGAAGTGGCGAAACGATTACGAGCAAAACATACAATTATTACGCACATTGAAGAAGTAGACAATCTCGGATATGACGAATTGAAAGAAATTGAAGCTGAATTACGAGCAAAAGGTATGAATATAACGTTTGCTTACGATACGATGAAAATCGATGTATAGCGGGGAAAAATACATGGCTGTAACAAAAGGGAATCTATATGGAAACACAGCTAGATTTTATGATTTAGAAGAAAGGAAAGATTGTGGGGAATTATCATTTTATCTTGAAAGAGCTTCTAAATTATCAGGTGATATTTTAGAAATTGCTTGTGGGACAGGAAGAATTACTTTGCCCTTAGCTCAAGCGGGTTTTTCGGTATGGGGAATTGATTTATCCGAATATATGCTACATTTACTTAAAGAAAAGCTACACACACTGTCTAATGAAATTCAGAAGAATGTTCATCTTCAACAAGCAAGTATGACGAATTTTGTTATGAATAAGAGCTATAATTTAATTTTAATTCCGGGTATTTCATATCAAGCACTTCTCAAAAAAGAAGACCAAATAGAATGTTTAAAAACAGTGTATCACCATCTTAAAGCTGATGGAGAATTTATTTTCAATGTATTTCGCCCTTTTAAGCAATTAGATGAAACTTGGATTCAACCTGAAAAGATTCAATGGGAGAAGATAGATCCGCAAACAGGAAGTACAATTCAAAAATCTCATATTGCCAAAGCAATTGATGTGGAACATCAAATTATTTACCCTGAATATATATTTCGGATTACACATGAGAACGGAACAAAAGAAGAATTAAGAGAACAGTTGTCTCTAAAATATTACTACTATGAACAAATAACGGATATGATTCAGGCTGCTGGCTTTACAATCGCTGAGCAATATGGGAATTATGATGGTAGCTCTATTGAAGATGGGGCAGAGATGATTTTTGTTTGTAAGAAGTAAAAAGGAGAATTTGCTTAAGGCTAGATGAACTTTCATCTTCTATTTCCACTAACGAGAATTATGTGAGAAAAGTTCCTTCAGTCTTCTGAAGGAACTTTTGAGTCGATAATTCTTTTTCAAAAGACCAATACTTACTGTTTTCATTTTTTAGCAAGTAAATTCCTGTTATGCAGAAAAAAACATGACCGCTACTATGCGGGGCTAGATGCCCTCGCCCGCCTAAAAAGAAAAAGGTTTTTATGTCGGTTTTTTAATTTGTATTTATATAATTCTCTAGTTGACTCCTTTTTTAGAGATAACGACTTCTTCTACATACGTAAGCGCATGCTCAAAGTCCGCAATTAAATCATCTGCGTTTTCTAATCCAACAGATAAGCGCAGCAGTGCATTTGAAATTCCTCGTTTTTCACGTTCTGCTTGTGACATCGCAGCGTGTGACATTTTTGCTGGATACGAAAGAATCGATTCAACAGCTCCTAAACTAACTGCGAATACGGGAAGTTGAATGTGTGCTAGAAATTGTCGTAATGCATTTTCAGATTCTAGTGTAAAGGAAAGGACCGCTCCTGCTGATTTTGCTTGATTGTGCTGCGTTTCATATCCGGGGTGTGATGGTAACCCAGGATAATAGATATCTTTAATTTTGGGATGCTGCTGTAAATAACAGGCGATTTTTTCAGCGTTTCGTGAAGAGTGCTCTAAGCGAACGTGCAATGTTTTTAAACCGCGAAGGACAAGGGAGCAATCTTGTGGTCCTAATATAGCTCCAAAAGAATTTTGTAAAAATCCAACTTTTTGTGCGAGTTCTTCATCTTTTACGATTGCTAATCCGGCAGTAACATCACTATGACCTGCAAGAAATTTTGTTGCGCTATGGAGAACGATATCAGCCCCAAGTTCTATTGGTTTTTGGTAAAGGGGTGTTAAAAATGTATTATCAACAAAAGTGAGTGCATGGGCAGATTTTGCAAGTTCACAAACGGCTCTAATATTTGTTACTTTTAATAATGGATTTGACGGTGTTTCAACGTAAAAAACTTTTGTATTGGGACGAATATTTTGTTCTACCTCTTCTAAATTTGTCATGTCAACGAATGTGTGTGAAACGCCGTAACGAGAGAGAACTTCCGTTATAATTCGGTATGTACCTCCGTACACGTCTTCAGAAATAAGGACATGGTCTCCTTGAGATAAAAGAAGAAAAGCAGTTGAAATAGCAGCCATGCCAGATGAAAAGGCAAATCCTTTGCTTCCGCCTTCTAGTAAAGCGATTAGTTCCTCGAGAGCTTCGCGTGTTGGATTTCCAGAACGACTATAATCATATTTTCCAAATGAATCTACATCAAATTGATGAAATGTAGATGTATTGTAAACAGGAACATTTACAGCACCTGTTTGTTTGTCATGCTTAAAACGATTATGAAGTAAAAGCGTATCTAGGGAATAACTCATATTCTCACTCCTTCTTTTACTTGTTTTAAAGTTTGCTGTAAGTCTTGAATTAAATCATCTTGGTTTTCAATTCCTACGGAGAAGCGCAGCAGACGATTACAAACGCCTCGTGCTATGCGAATATCTTCTGGTATATCGGCATGTGTTTGTGTTGCGGGGTATGTAATAAAGCTTTCTACACCGCCAAGACTTTCTGCAAACGTAATAAGAGAAAGCGATTGTAAGAATGGATCAATCCACGCTTCTTCTCGTAGTTTAAAAGAGATCATACCGCCTTTTCCTGGATAATACACATCGGTTATGGCTTCTTCTTCTTGTAAATAGGAAACAATTGCTTTTGCGTTCTCTTCATGCTGCCTCATGCGCAGCGCTAATGTTTTCATGCCGCGTATTAAAAGCCAAGAATCAAATGGATTTAACACCGCTCCAGATGCATTGTGATAGTAAGCGAGTTCTTCGCATAATTTTGCCCCTTTTGCAACAACGAGTCCGCTTAATACATCATTATGACCGCCTAAATACTTTGTAGCGCTATGCAGGACAATGTCGGCACCTGTTGTTAATGGTTGTTGCAAATAGGGTGTGTAAAATGTGTTATCGACAATAAGGAGCAAGTCGTGACGTTTTGCAATGGCAGCAACTGCGGCAATGTCCATTATTTGCATAAGTGGATTTGTTGGTGTTTCTATGAAAATGGCTTTTGTTTTCGGTGAAATTGCTTTTTCAATTTCTTCTATATGTTGTGTATCTATATATCTACATCGAACATCCCATTTTTGCTCGTGTTCTGTAAATAACCGATATGTTCCGCCGTATAAATCTTCAGATACAATTAGTTCGTCACCAGAGCGAAATAGTGAAAGGACAAGAAGAACAGCAGCCATTCCTGAGCTACAGGCATAGCCTTGCTCGCCATGTTCTAAGTCAGCGATCGCGCGTTCTAATAGAAGGCGTGTTGGGTTTCCAGTTCGGGAATAATCAAACCCTGTTGACTTTCCAATTCCTTCGTGGCGATAAGCAGTGGAAAAGTAAACGGGTGGGTTGACCGCTCCAGTTATTGTTTCACTGCGATTTCCAATTTGGGCAAGCTTTGTTTCCATTGTAGACATAATAGAATTCCTCCCTAGTACAAAATAAAAAAGCCTTCTAAGAAGAAGGCTTATATACGGGAAATATAGTCTTCTTCTTATCTGTCAAATCATTTCTCAATTTGCTGGAATTAGCACCTTATTAACAAATAAAAAGCTTGTTAATGGTTGCTGAGGCGTCATTGGGCCAGTCCCTCGACCTCTCTCGATAAGAATTCGAAATATGAAGTTTTTGATTATGTTTTTTACTTTACAACAAATTTAGAAAGAAACGCAACTATATTTTGAATAATTTTATTTTTCTTTATTTTCATTGACTTTCGTATTTTAACATGCTAAATTAGTGAAAAAATTAACAAAGATTGTTAATAAGTGAACGGATAATGTTTACTTTTTGTAATTATAATCGAATGAAACTCTTATTAAGAGTGGTGGAGGGAAAGGCCCTGTGAAACCCAGCAACCTTCAAGCAATATGTTTGAAACGGTGCTAAGACCTGCAGAACAAATTGTTCTGAATGATAAGAGGAGGATAAAATGCTGTCCCCCTCTTCTCAATGAAGAGGGGGGTTTTTTATATAAATACAAATTAAAAAACGACATAAAAACCCCCACTGATTAAAGTTTCACTTTATATATATTGAAAAGAAGAGAGGGAGACATGTGAAACTACTAGATTTATTGCAAAGAGGAATTGTGATTGGGGACGGAGCGATGGGAACATTGTTGTATTCTCATGGTTTACAAAGCTGCTTTGAAGAATTGAATTTATCTGAGCCGGAACGGATTATTTCGATTCATAAACAATATGTTGCCGCAGGGGCAGATGTCATTCAAACCAATACATACGGAGCAAATGAAGGGAAACTTCGTATGTACGGTCTTGAGGATCGCGTAAGGAAAATTAACCGCGCTGCTGTAAGACATGCAAAAGAAGCGGTGACAGAAAAGAATGCAATCGTAGGAACAATCGGTGGAATGAAACATATTGGAGCAGTTACAACCACGGATATGGAGCGTGAATTTATGCTCTTAGAGCAAGCAAATGCCCTGCTAGAAGAAAGTGTTGATGGGTTATTACTAGAAACATTTTACGATGAATTTGAATTACTTCATGCAGTAAAAGTATTACGGAAGCAAACCAATGTCCCTCTTATTGCGCAGCTTGCCCTTCATGAAGCTGGTACAACACAAAATGGAAATAGTGTAGATGATGTATTGAAGCAGCTTATAGAGTATGGTGCAAATGTGGTCGGATTAAATTGTCAGTTAGGGCCGCTTCATATGATTGAATCTTTTGAGACGATAGAAATTCCTAAATATAGTTATTTATCTGCGTATCCAAATGCTGGTCTTCCTAAATATGTAGAGGGCCGTTACGTATACGAAGGAAGCCCGGCTTATTTTGAAGAAATGGCGCCGGAATTTATTAAGCAAGGCGTTAGGCTGCTTGGGGGGTGTTGCGGTACAACTCCTTCTCATATCGAAGCGATGAAGCGAGCACTTGAAAATGAGCATCCTGTAACAGCTAAAGAAGTTGTAAAGCGAGCTGAAGTAATAGCAAAGCAGCGTGTAAATACAGTAGATCGAATTACATTAGCAGAAAAAGCGAAAAAGGAAACGACAGTGATTGTTGAGCTAGATCCACCCAAAACGTTGGATACGCAGAGATTTTTTGAAGGAGCTAAGGCGTTGAAGCGTGCAGGAGCAGATGCCATTACGTTAGCTGATAATTCTTTAGCGTCGCCTCGCGTATCAAATATGGCAATGGGAGCGTTATTAACAAAGCACGATATCCCTATATTAATTCATTTAACGTGCCGTGATCATAATGTGATTGGGCTGCAGTCTCATTTACTAGGATTAGCAGCGCTCGGCATGGAGGAAATATTAGCATTAACTGGAGATCCTGCGAGGGTTGGTGATTTTCCTGGTGCAACATCTGTATATGACCTTTCTTCTATAGAACTCATTAAAATGATTAAAGAAATGAACAATGGCCGGTCTATCTTAGGAAAAACAATAGGAGCAGCTACCCGTTTTTCGGTTGGTGGGGCTTTTAATCCACATGTAAGACATATCGAGGCAGCTGTAAAACGTATGGAGAAAAAAATTGCAGCTGGTGCTGAGTATTTTTTAACACAGCCCATTTATGATGCAGCAGTCATTCGAAACGTGTATGAAGCGACGAAGCATATCGAACAGCCAATTTTTATTGGGATTATGCCGCTTGTAAGTAAACGAAATGCAGACTTTTTACATTTTGAGGTGCCAGGCATTACTCTTCCAGAAGAAGTGAGAAGGCGTATGGACGGACATAAAACATCAGAAGCAGCAGTGGCAGAAGGAATTCGTATATCTAAAGAATTAATTGATGCTGCGATGGAGTTATTCAATGGTATTTATTTAATTACACCATTTTTAAAATATGAAGTGACAGAAATGCTCGTTCAGTATATTCAAGCAAGGAAAGAGCAGAAAGAAGGAATGAATATATGAGACCAATCGAGGAAAGATTACAGCAAGAAATTTTAATATTAGATGGTGCAATGGGAACGATGATTCAACAAGAAAACCTTTCGGCTGCAGATTTTGGAGGAGAAGAATATGAGGGCTGTAATGAATATTTAGTAAAAACTCGGCCAGACGTTATTTTATATATTCATAAAGAGTATATTGAAGCAGGAGCAGATATTATTGAAACGAACACATTTGGTGCAACGAACATTGTACTCAGTGATTATAACCTTTCTCACTTAGATGAGGAGTTGAATGAACGGGCTGCCAGGTTAGCGAAACAGGCTGTCAAGGAGAGCGGCAAAGAAGTATATGTAGCCGGTGCAATGGGTCCGACGACAAAAGCGATTAGTGTCACGGGTGGCGTTACTTTTCATGAGCTTATTGAGGCATACACGAGACAGGCGCGCGGTTTACTGCGCGGCGGTGTAGATCTGTTACTTGTAGAAACAAGTCAGGACATGCGAAATGTAAAAGCAGCCTGTTTAGGAATTGAAAAAGCATTTATTGAGACAGAGAAAAAAGTTTCGCTTATGATTTCCGGAACAATTGAACCGATGGGAACGACGTTAGCTGGGCAAACAATTGAAGCATTCTACTTATCGGTAGAGCATATGAATCCATTATCGGTTGGGTTAAACTGTGCAACAGGACCAGAGTTTATGAGAGAACATATTCGTTCACTTGCAGAGTTATCTGAGTGTTATATCTCTTGTTATCCAAATGCTGGACTTCCAGATGAAGACGGTCATTATCATGAATCTCCGCAATCCCTTGCCCATAAAGTAAAACAGTTTGCAGAAGAAGGCTGGGTGAATATTGTTGGCGGTTGCTGCGGGACAACGCCGGCACATATTCGTGCGATGAAAGAGGCATTATTATCATTTGAACCGCGTGTGAAACGAGAAAGAAAAGGACATGGAATTAGCGGACTTGAAGCGCTGCAATATGAAGATTCTATGCGCCCGTTATTCGTTGGGGAGCGCACGAATGTAATTGGCTCACGCAAATTTAAACGTCTTGTTGCAGAAGGGAATTTTGAAGAGGCAGCAGAAGTAGCAAGGGCACAAGTAAAGAAAAATGCCCATATTATTGATATTTGTATGGCAGACCCAGACCGTGATGAAATAGAAGATATGGAGAATTTCCTGCAAGCTGCGACGAAAGTATTAAAGGTGCCAATTATGATTGATTCGACTGATGAGAAAGTGATGAATCGAGCTCTTACTTATTTGCAAGGAAAAGGGGTGATTAACTCTATTAACTTAGAAAATGGAGAAGAGCGTTTTGAAAAAGTGATTCCACTTATTAAACAATACGGAGCTGCTATTGTTGTGGGAACAATTGATGAAGTTGGTATGGCGGTAACAGCTGAGCGGAAGCTTGAAATTGCTAAAAGAAGTTATGAGCTATTAACAATAAAATATGGAGTGCGTCCGTCAGATATTATTTTTGACGCACTTGTCTTTCCTGTTGGAACAGGTGATGAAGAATACATCGGTTCAGCTGCCGCGACAATTGAAGGCATTCGGCTCATAAAAGAAGAGATGCCTGAATGTTTAACGATATTAGGTGTAAGTAATATTTCATTTGGTTTACCGCCAGCAGGGCGCGAAGTATTAAATTCCGTCTTTTTATATCATGCGACAAAGGCTGGTTTAGATTATGCAATTGTGAATACTGAAAAGCTAGAGCGTTATGCTTCTATTTCTGAAGAAGAAAAGGCATTGGCGAATGCACTTTTGTTTGAGACGACAAAAGAAACGTTAGAGGAATTTACAAATTTTTATCGAAATGTGAGGCAAAAAGAAGTTGTAGCAGCTGAAACGTTAACACTTGATGAGCGGTTATCTCATTATATTGTAGAAGGGACAAAGCAGGGATTACATGTTGATTTACAAGAGGCACTAGATGAAGGAAGAAAGCCGCTTGACATTATTAACGGACCACTTATGGCAGGCATGGATGAAGTGGGACGTTTATTTAATAATAATGAGCTTATTGTTGCAGAAGTGCTGCAAAGTGCGGAAAGTATGAAAGCGGCCGTTTCGTATTTAGAGCCGTATATGGAGGCAAGTGATAGTGCGAAGAAAGGGAAAGTATTACTTGCGACAGTAAAAGGTGATGTGCATGACATCGGTAAAAATTTAGTAGAAATTATTTTATCAAATAATGGATATGACATTGTAAACCTCGGTATTAATGTGCGATCTGATCGTATTATTCAAGAGGTAAAAGAACAAAAACCAGATATTATTGGCTTATCAGGCTTACTTGTTAAATCTGCGCAGCAAATGGTAACGACAGCAGAAGACTTAAAAGCGGCAAATATTGATGTTCCTATTGTTGTAGGAGGTGCCGCGCTGACTCGGAAATTCACAGAAACGCGGATTTCTCCTTCTTATCAAGGACTTGTCCTATATGCAAGCGATGCGATGACAGGATTAGATCTTATCAATCGTTTGCAGCAAGAAGAGGAACGAGAAAAAATGCTTGAGGAAAAAGCGAAGCGTCACTTACATGTTGTACAAGAAGAGAAGAAGGTAGTAGAGGTACCGATTCCAATTGAAAAATTGCCGCCAGCACCAGTAATTGTACCGCATTCCACAAAACGTGTCGTTCTTCGGGATATTTCAGTAGCACATCTTGCTCCGTTTTTAAATCGGCAAATGTTAATTGGACATCACTTAGGTTTAAAAGGGAATGTGAAAAAGTTGCTACAAGAAGGGGATAGAAGGGCCCATGAACTGAACGACTTAATCGATGAATTGCTTCGCGGGGAAGAATCATGGTTACGTCCGAGCGCTGTATATCAATTTTTTCCTGCACAAAGTGAAAATCAAGACATTTTAATTTATGATCCAGAAGATCAAAATCGTGTGTTAGAGCGTTTTACATTTCCAAGACAAGGAAAAGCACCGCATTGCACGCTTGGTGATTACTTGCGCTCGGTTGGAGATGAGATGGATTATGTTGCTTTTTTAGCTGTAACAGTTGGGAAAGGTGTTCGTGCTGTAGCAGAAAAGTGGAAAGAACAAGGCGATTATTTGCGTAGCCATGCGATTCAATCACTTGCGCTGGAACTTGCAGAAGGGCTAGCTGAAAAAACGCATATGCTCATCCGTGATCGTTGGGGATTTCCAGATTCACCAAATATGACGATGGAAGAGCGGTTCCGGACAAAGTATCAAGGAATTCGCGTTTCTTTTGGTTATCCTGCGTGTCCAGAACTTGCTGATCAAGAAAAGTTATTCCGGTTGCTTCGCCCTGAAGAAATTGGAATTTCCTTAACGGAAGGGTTTATGATGGAACCAGAGGCTTCTGTATCGGCTATGGTGTTTGCTCATCCAGAAGCGCGTTATTTCAGTGTGTTATAATTAAAAGTAAAACTTTTACTAAAAGGAGACATAGACATACTGTGAAGACGATTATATTTACAGGCGGTGGTTCTGCGGGTCACGTTACGCCGAACTTAGCGCTTATACCACATTTTCAAAAGAGCGGTTGGAAGGTGTGTTATATTGGTTCACATAATGGAATCGAAAAGACGATTATTGAAAAAGAAGGGGTTCCTTATTATGGAATAGCGAGCGGAAAGCTTCGCCGTTATTTTGATTTAAAAAATATAAAAGACCCCTTTCTTGTTATGAAAGGGGTTATGGATGCGTATTTCCTTATTCGAAAGTTAAAACCGGATGTTATTTTTTCAAAAGGCGGCTTTGTGTCTGTACCAGTTGTAATTGGAGCGTGGCTAAACCGTGTTCCTGTTTTTTTACACGAGTCTGATATGACGCCTGGACTTGCAAATAAAATTGCTCTTCGCTTTGCTTCGAAAATATTTGTTACGTTTGAAGAAGCGAAAAAACATTTACCGAAAGAAAAAACAGTATTTACTGGTTCACCTGTGCGAGAAGAGGTATTGCAGGGAAGTCGAAACAAAGGACTGCAATTTTTACGATTCACTGCATCAAAACCAGTTATTACGGTTATGGGAGGCAGCTTAGGAGCACGGCGCATTAATGAAGCAGTACGCGGTGCATTACCGAACCTCCTGCAAAACTATCAAATTGTTCATTTGTGCGGGAAAGGCAATATGGATGAAAAACTTGAGAATACACCGGGATACAAGCAGTTTGAATATGTTCACGATGAACTTCCTGATATATTAGCGGCAACTGATATTGTCATTTCTCGTGCAGGATCCAATGCGATTTTCGAGTTTTTAACATTACAAAAGCCAATGTTATTAATTCCTCTTCCAAAATCTGCGAGCCGAGGGGATCAAATTTTAAACGGACAGTCTTTTGAAAAACAGGGATATGGACGTGTGTTATTTGAAGAAGACATAACAGAAACTTTGCTAATTGAATATGTAGAAGAACTGTATAAAAATCGTTTGCAGTATAAAAGATCGATGCAGCAATATAGCGGTCAAGAGGCCTTGCAAACGATTATTGATTATGTAACGAAAGCATGATTTCTATGAAATCATGCTTTTCCGCCTTTTTTTTCATAAAGTAACGGAGTAGTTATGAATTTTTTCTGATATTCTCTTAAAAAATGAATAAACTAATAGTATGATGTAGTTAATTGGTAATAAAACCAATTATAGGTGTATTTCTATTTAACGTAACTACTCAGTTACTATGTAAAAAGGGAGAAAAGTCTTTTTTACAATGGCCAGGAGGGACTGGCGATGCATAGGAGTGGTCAAGGTCTCTTCCTGCCACGTGCAAAGTTTGAAAACAAAAATAGACCAGGCCTCTGCTCTGTTTGCATGACAGTGGTCTATATGCCAAAAATGAAAATAACTTCCTATAGGCAATAAGGAGCGTATTTTCGTTGGAATCATACTTCTTATTAAACTTCTAAATGAAATGTATGACGGAGTAGTTACTATTTAACAACATGATAAGAGGGGGGAGAAAATGAAACAAGATTTGAACAAAAAAATAGAATCTCTAGAAATAGCAATTGATACAATGCGGGAGACGCTCTATGAGTTAAAAGCACAGCAAAGGGCAATGGACGAAGAAAGGGTTCAACAAGTAAAGGAACCTATTGAGAAGAAACAAGAAGTTAGTATCCCTGTGCAAAATGTACGACAAGAAGAAAGAGTCATTAACCAAGAAAGTGTGAAGGAACCGGAGATAAAGCAGGTAGATATATCGGCATTTAAGCCTGAACCATTTGATATTATAAAATTTTGTCAAACGTGGCTGCCGCGTATTTTCGTTGCCATTATGCTGCTTGGCGTAATTTGGCTATTTAAAGCGGGAGTAGATGCAGGATTACTTACTCCAGCAATTCGTATTGTATTTGGCGTAGCATTATCAGTTGTTTTGTATTATGTAGGTGATATACAAATAAAAAAAGAACGTCAAGCCTTAGGTTTAGTGTTAGCTGGAGGAAGTATTACAGGCATTGTGTTAACGACGTTCGCTGCGCATTATTTGTATCATTTCTTTCCAGCAAGCATTGCATTTATATTTAACATTATTTGGATTATACTCGGTATCTATTTAGCTAAGCGATATCAATCAGAGTATCTCGCTATATTTGTATCTGTAGGAGCCTTTTTTGTACCGTTCTTATTAAATAGTACAACACCTAACCCTTACATTTTCTTTGGATATGAAACAGTGTTAACGATTAGTTTATTATGGTATGCGTATAAAAATCGCTATCAATATTTATATATGATATCTTACTCCGTTTCTGTACTTGTAACGTTTGTCTTTTTTGTAATTATGACAGTGTTATTAGGGCACTTACAAGTGCAATTAACGATTGTTTATGGATTCATTCATATTCTGCTTTTCTGGCATATGTTTATTGATCGAAGTTTTATTTATCAACCTAGAATGGCTTTGTTTAGTGCTAATGCAATCTTCTTTATTATGGCAATTGTGAAGATTCCAGATTTTACAACATGGGGATTGGTAATTAGTACAATTGTACACACTGTAATGTTTGTAGCTGACTATATGAAAAATAAAAAATCGTTATTTACGGATCTTTTATTTGGTTTTGCGATGGGGTCGTTTAGTTTAGCGGTTTTATATGAATTTAGTTTAGTGAATGGAGCAATTGTATTGATGCTACAAGGTTTTTTAGGCGTCGTTACTTCTGCGAAATTAAAACAAGGAATCAAATTTTATATTAGTGCGGTTATTTATATAATCGGTATGTTGCAAACGCTTGTTAGTCCATTTGAGACATTCATGTCAGCAGCTTTTATAGCCCATCTCATTTTAGTTGGAACATTTTATTATGGAATGGTGAAAGTGAAACCAATGTTGCAACATTTTGGGAAGTATGTGTATTCGATTACGTTATATGGCTTTATGTTGCTCGTATTTATTACGATTACTAGAATAGGAGAGGTTCTTTCAACAGACGGAAGTATTATTAGTGTATTTGTCTCTTTTTTATGGATGATATATGCTTTAGTTTCAGTTTGGTTTGGTCGTAATAGAGGGATGAATGAAATATTATACGCCGGATTAGTCGTGTTAGTTGTGACTGTGATTAAGTTATTCTTCTTAGATTTACCAGAAGTATCAATGATGATTCGTGCAGTATTATTCTTACTTATTGGTGGGCTAGGGATTGTTATTTCTAGAATGTTTTTCTCGAAAGAAAAAGGTGAGTAGTAAAAAAAGCAATCCATTTAGGATTGCTTTTTAAGATAGAGATAACCGCATACTTTATCCCGCTATTTGTGGGCAGTAAGACCCCCGCCTCAAGATTCAGAGAGAAGCAAAGAAGATAGGTGAGGAATAACTTGCCCGTAAAAGCCCGATTGGGCGGGCTAACCGTCAGTGGGGGATGAAGAAAACCCCCACTGACGGAAGTTTCACTTTATGTTACAATAACATAGATTTGATAGGGAAATTCTAATTGTTGACGCGTGTAAATACGGATGAGATTAGGAGTGACTACGTTGGGGCTAAGTCTCTATGAAAATATTGCTCTAGTTGTTTGTTTAGTACTGTATATTGGTAGTATTATAGTTTATATGGGACGGAATTTTTCACAAGAACGAAAATTAGAAAAATCAGAAATTACAGCTGAATTAGATATGTTAAATGATAAAATTGATAAAAAAGTAAATAGAGAATTGTAAATGTCCCTTTCCCCTAAGATTTTTCTACCTATTTTTGTATATGAAGGAGAGAGGTAGCATGAAATTTTACATTGCTTCAGCCTTTACAAATAAACACATTGTCCACCTTGTAGCGGATAAACTGAAACAAGCAGGGTGGATTCATACATATGATTGGACAAAAAATGAAAAAGCGACAAATAGATTAGAATTAGAAAGTATTGGACAAGCAGAAAAACAAGCTGTACGAGACGCAGACGTTTTTCTGCTTTTATTAAATGGAGGAAAAGGAAGTCATACAGAATTCGGAATGGCACTTGCTTGGGGAAAGGAAATATTTGTGTATAGAGGAAACAGTCATTTGGATACAACATTTTATCATTTACCGGAAGTGCGTATCGTTGAAGATAACCTAGATGGATTTATTGAACAAGTGTTAGAGGGAGCAGGGGTATGATTACAATTAATGATCCTATATATGGTGAACATTATATAGATGGTGTGCTCGCAGAACTATTACAATCAAAGGCAGTACAACGTTTACAGAAGATTCATCAAGGCGGTGCAAGCTTTCTTGTGAATCCAAAGTGGAACGTAACACGTTATGAGCACTCTGTCGGTGTTATGATTCTTGTGAAAATGTTAGGTGGTAGTGTAGAAGAACAAATTGCGGCATTGCTTCATGATGTATCTCATACAGCATTTTCCCACATTGTAGATCACGTATTAGAAGAGCAAGATGAGGATTATCATGAACAAATTTTTATGAATGTTATTGAAGCTTCAGATATCCCATCTATTTTGCAGAGATATGGCTATGATTATAGAATGATTGAGAAATGGGAACAATGGACGTTGTTAGAGCAACCTCTTCCGAATTTATGTGCAGATCGTATAGACTATACGTTACGGGATTTATATACATATGGAATGATTTCAAAGCAAGAAGTGTGTTCTTTTTTAGAAGATGTAACCGTTCATAACGGACAAATCTGTTTACAATCTGTACAGGCAGCAGAATGGTTTACAGAAGCTTATTACAAAGAAACGATTGAGTTCTTTTTGCATCCGTTGAATTCGTATGGTTACTATATATTAACAGAGGTATTAAAAGAAGCGTTGCAAAGAAATATTTTACACCTATCTGACTTTTCAACTGATGATGAAACGGTGTTACATCTATTACGAAATTGCGGAGATTGTGAAATTGATAAGATGCTGAGTTCGCTACATTCGAAAGTAGTATTGGAAGAGAGTGACACAGAGTATGACATTTGTTATAAGGGGGGAAAAGAACGATTAATTGATCCGCTCATTTATATAAATGATATGATGCAAAGAGCGTCTGTCGCATCTCCATTTGTTAAACAGTGTAATGAGAAAGCGAAAAAGCAATTGAAACAAAACGTATATGTAAAAATAAAGAGTGTATAAAAGGAGTTATAAAATATGAATGTAGAACAAGGATGGAAAACAAACTTTTTAACAGTTATACAGCAAAGTGAATATAAGAAAGGTGCAACTTTAGCACAATTACTATTTGAAGACGGCGAAGAAGTAGAAGAACTCGTCGATGATTATGGGTACGAAGAGATTATCAATCGTGAACATGATGAGGAACTAGAAGAGATTTTAGGTGAAGAATTATTTTATGAACTTGAGCGTAATGTTTTTATGTCGTCGCAGCCAAAAGAGAAATTCATTACCTTTTTGAATGGCTTAGGGTTTCAATCATTAGACTATATCGTGTTATTAGAAGCAGAATTTCATGTGGATAGTGCGATGTTTTCAGCTGATGCAGTGAAAAAGTTAGAGAAGCGTTTCCCCCAATTCCCTTATGTAGAAGATAAGCAAACGATTTTTGATATGACATTAGAAGAAGCGATTGAATTATTAGAGAATGTGACAGGTCTTAAGATTAAAGAAAATATGAATGTATAAAAAAGAACGTGCTTAGCACGTTCTTTTTTACAGAATAATTGTATGTTCTACGTTTTTATATAAATCCTTTTTAATTTTTTCACATATAAGTCGCTGCTATGCAGAATACAACATGACCTGAACTCACTTGCTCCCTTTTGTTTTAACCTCGTATGTGGCAGGAAAAGACCCTGACCGCTTCTATGCACGGCCAGATGCTCTTGTTCTCCCATAAAAAGAAAGGGGTTTTATGTTAGTTTTTAACTTATATATATATTATTTTCAATAATCGTATTTAAATACTCAACCTTTCGGATGCAAGATTGTATATGCTTTTCGACTTCATGCAATTCTGTAAGGTGATGCGTTTCGATAGGATGAATGTGCACGCTGAACTTTTCAAATTGAGCACTATAGGTAATTTCCGCATAGCCACTCATAATATCTGTTATATTTTGAAATAGATATTGTTTTGTTTTTTCACAATATGTTACATCTTGAAATCCATATGATTTTAACGTTTCGATGATTTTTGTAATTATTACTGTATTCATTGTTTTTCCTCTTTAAGAATTTCGACTTTATCCCGCTTTAACGGGCAGTAAGACCCCCACCTCAAGATGCTGAGAGAAACAAGGAAGATAGGTGGGGGATAACTGCCCATAAAAGCCCGATTCGTTCAACTAACCATCAGTGGGGGATGAAAAACCCCACTGATGGAAGTTTCACTTTATCCCGCTATTTGCGGACAGTAAGCCCTTCACCTTAAGACTGTGAGAAAGCCAAAAAGATTGTGAAGAATAACTGCCCGTAAAAAACGATGTATGAAAATGACCATTAGTGAAGCCACCTTTTGATGACGATTTCACTGTATTAGTATAACATGAGTCCATTTAAGAAAGCGCTATCAATTTATTTCTAACACGAATTTTTATGTATATTTTATAAAATTAAAATAAATGAAAAATAATTGTAATAAAGCAAAAAAGTAGAGTACTCTTTCACTGTTTCATCATATACATAGATAAGTGGAGCAAATGAAAGAGGTGAAGATGTTGAACTTTGATATTACAGGACAAAAAGCATATGTAAAAGATGGACCGCATCGAAATCAAATAGGAATCATAAAACGAGATAGTGCGGAGAACAGTGCAAAATATGTGATTGTAATTGACGGTATGGATATTGATATTGAATTAAAAGATATTGTTTTAATTGATGTAGATGTTCGGCAATTTCATGATTGGTGTGAAGAGCAAGGTTATTTATAAAACAATAGCTGTGTATGATATTGAAGGTCATAAAGTGAAACTTTAATCAGTGGGGGTTTTCTTCATCCCCCACTGATTATTAGCCCTCCCAATCGGGCGCATGCCAGCAGTTTATCTCCCACCGAACATTCTAGCCACTGGAGCTGGACAATGCTTTACCGAATTTTGAGGTGGGAGTATTACTGCCCACGAATAGCGGGATAAAAAGTCTTTTCTATAAGTTGATGCAGTGAGGCTTAAACAGATCATTTTCATTTTAACTAACATTATAAGAAAGAAAAACACCCTGGTAATCCAGGGTGTTTTCTTTCTTATAATGCAACTTCTTCAGCTTTATTGACTGCTTCATTGTACGCATGTACATCTAACTCTCCAAGCCATTTGCTAGAAATAAGACCAGCTGTCATAGAGCCGCTCACGTTTAAAGCTGTGCGTCCCATATCAATTAATGGTTCAACAGAGATTAATAGAGCAACAATTTCAATTGGCAAGTTCATAGTAGAAAGTACGATGAGTGCTGCAAATGTTGCTCCGCCTCCGACACCAGCAACGCCGAATGAACTAATTGCAACAACAGCGATTAACGTTAAGATAAATTGCGGCTGTAATGGGTCGATGCCAACTGTTGGCGCGACCATCATGGCAAGCATTGCAGGATAAATACCAGCACATCCGTTTTGACCAATTGATACACCAAAGGAAGCAGCAAAGTTTGCAATTCCTTCTGAAACGCCAAGTTTTTCTTTTTGCGCTTCAATATTTAACGGCATTGTACCTGCACTTGAGCGTGAAGTAAACGCAAATGTTAAAACAGGGAACACCTTTTTCAAATATTGCATTGGGTTTAAACCAGAAAGAGCAATCAGTAATAAGTGAATAATAAACATAACAATAAGTGCTACGTAAGATGCCAAAACAAAATTACCAAGTTTTAAAATAGCTTGCACATCACTTCCTGAAACTGTTTTTGCCATTAGAGCAAGTACGCCGTATGGGGTAAGACGTAAAATTAATGTAACCATCCGCATGACGACCGCATATACGGCATCTAGCATATTCTTAAATTGTTCCGCTTGTTCGGGATATTTCTTTTTCACTCCTAAGAAGGCAATCCCAATTAATGCGGCAAAAATGACAACAGAAATTGTTGATGTTGGACGAGCACCTGTTAAATCTAGAAATGGATTTGCAGGAAGTAGTTCCAACAATTTTTGTGGAATGGGTGTTTGCTCAATGGAAGTGAATTTTTCTTGTACTAATTTTAAGCGAGCTGCTTCTGCGCTTCCTTGCTGCAAGCCAGTTGCTTGCAAGTCAAAACCAGCACTTGCTGCAATTCCGACTGCAGCCGCAATTCCAGTTGTAAGAAGTAAAATGCCGATAATAAGGCCGCTAATTTTGCCAAGATTATTGGTTAGCTTTAATTTTGTAAACGCTGAAATAATTGAAACTAAAATAAGTGGCATAACGATCATTTGTAATAATTTAACATAGCCACTTCCGATTAAGTTAAACCAATTATTAGACTGGATAATGACTTCAGAAGTTGGTTTATAAAAAAATTGTAAAATAAGTCCAAATATAATTCCGAGTCCGAGCGCAGTAAATACACGTTTATTAAAAGAAAGATGTTTACGTTGCATATAATATAGCGCACCGACTAATAGAAGCATAATGATGATGTTTATGCTAACTAACAATGTATCCATACTGTTTTCCTCCTTAAAATTTGTTACATATAAATATATTCAAAGAAAACCAATAAGTCAACTAGGTAATTAAAAGAAGATAAAAAAAGATGGCATATATGCCATCTTAATGTCCAATTCCTGGTGTAAGAAGAAATGTCGTATAGTATGTAAACCCAATGAAGAAGACTGTTAAATATGCCCCAAAAACATAAATGTACATGCGCTCTGTTAATTTTAAATAACTTAAAAGTACAAAAAAACCTGTTTGTCCTAAAAACAATAGTGCTGCCCCATACATATCCCCTAAATAAAACATTACGGAAAAAATACCAGTCCAAAAGCCGAGAACGCGAAACATGCGCTCCATCCCATTCCCCTCCCTTTATATGAACTCAATACTCTTTTTAATTATAATGCACTTTTCTAACTATTGTAAACATTTACAAAATAATAAGAAGCCAGTATAATCTGGCTTCTTATTTTACAGATGAAGATGATAATTACAAGACTTACAACCTGTTTCGAACATAGTATCATTATGTGTTAATTCCATGTTTGGAAATAGAACTTCAAAGATACCTTTCATCATATCTACGTGCATGTTACAAATTTCTTTTGGGTGACGTACGGCAACTTCTTTAAATGGACAATTGTATACATCATAGAAAATTTTTGATCCATCGGTGCTTAATTCAAATTCTGGAGATAAGCCCGCTGTTGTTAAAGCTTCTTTGGCAATTTGTATTTTTTGTTCAACCGTCAATTCATTTTCGTTAATGCTTAATCGATTTAGCTGTTGTTCCATTAATTCTTTACCAAACTTTTTACCCGTTTCATATAGTGCTTTCTCACCGATTTCGCCTAAGCTAAGTAATGTATTGCAAGCAATTTGTGCTAACAATTGATAATCACGAAACGGAAATTGCAGTTGAATTACATCATCTGATAAGACATATAATCGACTTGGTCGGCCGCCTTTACCCGTTTTTTTTGTTTCCGATTTTAGCATATTTACATCTTCTAGCTTTGAAAGATGTAAACGCGCAACATTTGGATGAATATCAAATTCGTCAGCAATTTCTTGTACGGTAACCTCAGTGTGTTTTTGGGAAATATATTTATAAATATAATAGCGTGTTGGGTCAGAAAGTACGTTTGTAATTTTTAAAGCTTGTTCCATGAGGATCGCCACCTTTGTCAGTTTATCTGGGATAACAATATTATAATATAGATAATGTTGTATAATCATGTTTTTGGGCAATGATTCATTAATTGTTCATAATTTCACAAACTGTTTTGGTTTTTTAATTTGTGAAATTCAAAAATAATGCAATAAAAATAGCAAATTCACTATTTTTCTTTTCAGGATGGCCATGATATATAAAGAGTGAGGAGGCGATAACAGTGAATGCTGTCGAACAGTTTGCTGACACAATTATGAAAGAAGCATGCAGGTTGCGCGCATCAGATCTTCATATTGTGCCGCGGCACGAAGATGCTGTTGTACAATTACGTATTGGAAAAGATTTGGTGACAAAGCATCATATTTCAAAAGAATTTTGTGAACGACTTGTATCACACTTTAAGTTTTTAGCAGCTATGGATATTGGTGAAAGGAGAAAGCCGCAAAATGGTTCATTGCAGATGAAGGTTGATGATGAGGAGGTATATTTACGCCTTTCTACTTTGCCAACTGTGCATCATGAAAGTCTCGTTATTCGGTTGCACTTACAAACTGCGGTTCCGAACCTCTCTCATCTTTCATTATTCCCAAATTCCGCAAAAACACTTCTCTCTTTTTTACACCATTCGCACGGATTAATTATTTTTACAGGACCGACAGGGTCAGGGAAAACGACGACGATGTATGCTCTTTTAGAAGTAGCAAAGAAGGCGCAGACTCGCCGCATTGTTACACTGGAGGATCCAGTTGAAAAGAAAAAGGATGGGCTATTACAAATTCAAATTAATGAAAAAGCTGGTATTACGTATGCAACGGGATTGAAAGCGATTTTACGTCATGATCCAGACATTATTTTAGTAGGAGAAATTCGTGATGAGGAAACAGCAAAGGTGGCGGTTCGAGCAAGTTTGACAGGTCATTTAGTTATGACGACATTGCATACGAATGATGCGAAAAGTGCGGTGTTACGTTTAATGGATTATGGTATTACCCTGCTAGAAATTGAACAATCGCTATTAGCAGTAGCGGCGCAGCGGCTAGTGGAATTAAAATGTCCATTTTGCAAAGGGAAATGCTCACCTCTATGCAAAAAAATGCGTCACGTACGCCGAGCGAGCATTTATGAATTATTGTATGGTGATGAGTTGAAAGAAGTCATTTATGAAGCAAATGGAAAACAAGCGACGTACCAATATACAACGCTTCAAGATGAATTAAGAAAAGGATATGCACTAGGGTTTATTGAAGAAGATGTTTATGTTTAAGCAAGAAAAGTGGCGGTTACATGAACAAGCATTATTGCTCCGAAGGCTTGGCGAACTTTTAGAGAAAGGATATTCTTTATTACATGCATTAGAGTTTCTGCATTTTCACTTAACCCCGAGTAAACAAATACAGCTTCAAGATGCTGCTGAAGAATTTAAAAAGGGAAGCAGCTTACATGATGTGTTTTATAAACTTGCATTTCATCCCGATATTTTAAGCTATTTATTTTATGCCGAGCAGCATGGTGACATTGCCTTTGCGTTGCAGAAAGGGAGCTCACTCCTCGGTAGAAAAGATAAACATCAAAAAAATATGATGAAGGTGCTGCGCTATCCATTCGTTCTTTCTTTGTTTTTATTAGGCATACTCCTCGTATTTAATCTAGTTCTTCTTCCACAGTTCTCTACTTTATACCGTTCACTCCATGGATCATCCACTTCATTTACAGACAATATTTTAACAGTTATTCAAGCACTTCCGTATGTTATGGGAGGCGTCGTTTTTGCAATTGGCACCCTAGCGCTTATATATATGCTGTATGTGAAAAGGTTGCATCCGGTTACGAGAATGGATATTTGTATGAGAGTGCCTCTTATAAAAATGTTTTTTAAATTAACAAACTCACACTATTTTGCAATTCAATTAAGCGGTCTTTTACAAGGCGGGCTATCTATATTAGAAGCGCTCACGTTAATGAAGGAGCAAAAGCATCATTTGTTTTTTCAATGCGAGGCTCTTAAAATACAGGAATTATTAACGATAGGTGAACATCTTGATTCTATTATGATGAATCGTTCGTACTATGAACAGGAGCTCGCTTATATTATTAAACATGGACAAGCGAATGGCAATTTAGCAACTGAGCTTGCCGATTATAGTGAAATGACAATAGAAAAAATCGAAGAGAAAATTAATCGTATGTTGTTTGTTATACAACCCCTTTTGTTTGCATGTATCGGAATGGTGGTTGTGCTTATGTATTTAGCGATGATTATGCCGATGTTTCAAATGATGAATTCTATTTAGGAGGCGTGTTCTGTGAAAAATGAAAAAGGCTTTACGTTGTTAGAAATGTTGCTTGTTATGGTTGTAATTTCTGTGTTGCTACTGCTTATTATTCCAAATGTCGTAAACCAGCGTTCTTCTGTACAAGGAAAGGGATGCGATGCCTTTGTAAAATCTGTTGAATCACAAGTACAAGCTTATCAATTAGAACATAATAAAATTCCAACGGTGGATGATTTGTATACGGGTAAGTATATTACATCTAAAACTTGTCCAAAAGGGGAGAGTATTACAATCGATACTGCAAATGGAGAGGTTAAAGTTGTAGGGAAATCGTGAAGAAAAATGGTTTTACATTATTAGAAATGCTCCTCGTATTAAGTGCTATTTCTATTTTAAGTGTTGTAACGTATTTTAATTTATCGTCGATTTATGAAAAACAAAAGATGAATCAGTTTATGCAGCAATTTTCTCAAGATATCCTTTTTATGCAACAAGTAGCGATGAGCCGCCATAATCGTCACACATTACGGTGGTTTCCTAATCAGGCTTCGTACAGCATTACATCGTCAGGAGAAACAAATCCGGTTCTTGTTCGTTATTATCCATCTGATATACAGGTGAATGTAAACACATTCCCTAATCCAATGAGTTATGGGACGGACGGTAATATTAATAGAGGCGGAACAATTATTATTTCTTATAAATCCAAAACGTACCATGTTGTATTTCAACTTGGGAGGGGAAGATTTACGTATTATGAAGTGTGACAAAGGTTCGGTTATGCTAGAAATTCTTGTGTCTCTTAGTTTGTTAATGATGACGGTTTCGCTATTACTTCCGCAAACGCTTCTCATTATGCAAGAAAGAAAAAATATTCAGTTTCGGTATAAAGCGCAGCTACTTTTGAAAGAAGCGGCAGCTGCATATATGTATGATCATATAGTTTCGCCAGTAATAGAAAAGCGATATGAAAATACGGTATATACAATTCAATGGGAGATCGAAAAGGTGTGTGTAATGTGGAAAGATAGTAAACAGCGTGAGAATGAACGGTGTCGTTATGTTAAAAAATAAACAAGCTGGGTTCACGTTGTTAGAAGTTATGATATGTTTTCTATTTTTATCTGTATTTTTTCTTCTTCTCCCGCGTCTTCAAGTCCTCTTTATAGAACCTCCGTACCCTAAACAGATAATGAATTGGGAATGGAACGTTTTTTTAGAGCAAGTGCAAATTGAGTTTCGCGAAGTGGAAGAAGGAAATAACGGAGACGGAAAATTATTTTTCAAAACAAAGGCTGGAGAACGAATCACATATGACATGTCTGGAAATAATGTTGTTCGAAAAGTAAATGGGACGGGACATGAAGTTCTTTTACAAAAAGTAGAGAATATTTCTTATCAATTAGCAGCTCATACATTAATGATACGTGTACAGGATATAGGCGGTAAAGTATATGATGGTATTGTTACCCGTTATTCTGTTATTGAGGTGAAAGGATGAGATCGGAAAGTGGATTTACAATGCCAGGAACAATCATCCTCATATTTTTACTCATGTCTTTTTTAGTATATGAGACAAATATATTCCTATCAGATCAAAAATTTTATACAGAAGCAGAAGAATTGTTTATTTTAGAAGAAATAACGAACCAAGCTGTTGCCGATGTGAAACAAGAATTACAAGCTAAAATGGAAAAAAGAGAATTTTTTTATGCGTATGAAAAAGGAGAAGCAAAGGGAGATTACACAATAGTAGATGGGAATGCCTTTATTATTTTACAATGTATAACAAAACGAAAGCACACATGTAAAGTTAGCTTTCGTTATAATACAAATAACGAAGCGATTACGCATTGGCAAGAGGAGAGAGGATAACATGAAAGCATTATATATAACAGGTTTTATGGGATCGGGGAAAACAACAGTTGGTAAAGCGTTAAGCAGTGCACTTCATATGCCGGTTATTGATACAGATCAATGTATTGAAGAGAAGACAAAGAAAATCATTCGGGATATCTTTTCAGAAGAAGGGGAAGATGTGTTTCGAAAGTATGAAAGTGAAGTGCTGCAATTACTGCCGACAAATAATTATATTATTACAACTGGAGGCGGAATCGTCGAAAAAGCCGAGAACCGAGAGTGGATGAAAGAACGTGGTACTGTAATTTATTTGTACTGTGATCCATATGTGATTGCAGAGCGAATTGCTGGGGATACAACAAGACCGTTATTTCAAAAAGAAAATATAAGGTCGTTTATCGAGAAATTTGAAAAGCGTCAAGTTTATTATGAAGAAGCAACAGTGAAGATCGACACGACAAATAAAAGTATTGAAGCAATTGTTCAAGAAATTCAGGGGTGGATTACTAAATAAAAAAGTGGACATACTAATCTAGTAGAGGTGATAGATATGTCTACAAATGATTATATAAAATATGTCACACAACAATTCGTATCATATATGGATGCTCCAAAAGAGGATCGAAAACAAAAACGGCAGCAGCGCCGTGAAGAGAGAGAACCATTTTTGAATCGTTGGTTTGGTATGTTGCCGGTAAGCGCCGCAATCTTTTATCGCCAAATGAAGAAAAAGAAATTAAGTTAAGTATTTTTGGGGATAATTTACAACTAGAAAAGAAGTTCCATTGCTTACAAGCAGTGGAACTTCTTTTCTATGCGTTAAACTTCAGCTTCAGTCACCTGTTTAATTTTATTACCAATCCAAAGGAACCCAGCTCCAATTCCTATTGAAATGCACCAACCAATTCCTGTCATAATCGCTTTCATTTCTCCGTATCCATCTACTCCAAATTTAGAAATCATATATATCTTGATGCTACTAAGCACAATAAATTGTAAGCCAAAAAAGAAAGTAAAGTATTGGAACGATGGAAAGAGGCGAGGGTCACGATATAACAATTGTGATTCCTTTCGATCATCTCCTTGCAATGCAGCGTAGTCGGCTGCGAAATATAACATGAGTGGTTGTTTTATAAAAATAGTACATATGACAACAATACCAAGTGCAATGTGATAGTACACGTCGTTCCACAACATTTTTTCGGCTGAGCCAGAAAGTAAGTCTACGCTCGTATTTACAATCATCGTGATGAGGATAAAAAAGCCGGTTACATGAAATTGCCGTTCTTTTTTGAAACAATACAGTGTATAAAGAATGCCTGGAACAGAAGAAATGAGCATGGCATAATATGTATCCATATATTGTTTACCGAATTTCCAAATAACAAATGGAAAGATGAGATAAAAAATAATATCGTAGACAACTTTATTGTTTTGTTTCATTGAATTCCTCCTCTGTTTGTATTGTACAACAAAGATTCTGAATGTTAAACTTCTTTATATACCAATTAAAACGCTTTCAATTTTTCGATTTGTTCACAAAATTGTCTAAAATACACTTTGATACTATGGCAATGTTGTTTTATAATGGAACTAATCATCTATACATGCATACATTAATTGTGAAATAAATAACATGTTGAGTTTATATAAATGTAAACGCTATCAAAGGAGAAGTGGTACAAATGAGTAAATTTTTCTTCGATCAAAATCCTGCAACAGTTGAAGATGGAAAATTGATAGAATATGCAGAAACAATTTATGGAAAAGGCGGACGTTCCGTATTAGAGAATTTAATTTTAAAGGCATCTATTCGCCTGCGCGATCGCTATCCTGATAAGTCAGATGAGCAGATTTCTTACCTTGTCAATCAAGGGCTGCATGATATGTTTCAAAAATATGTGTAAGGAGAGGCAAATGCCTCTCCTTATTTTTTGTATAAGTGCAATGTTGATTGCGAAAACTAATGTTGAAGTATAGACAAGTGGGGTGAACAAAATGAGTAACGGAGTAGGCGGTTCAAAGAAAAATAGAGAAACGGATGCAAATCATGTAAGTGCAAAACAGAGAGAGTATCAAAAGAGAATGACAAAGATTCACCAACAAGAACATAATGATGGCCGAAAATATAATGGGAAAATATAAAGCGAAACTTTTATAAGTGGGGGCATTCTCCGCTTATGGAAAGTCCGTTCAATCGGGCTTTTACTGCTCAAAAATAGCGGGAGAATACTTCCCCATATTTTCTAACATAAAAAAAGCTCCTTGTAGAAGGAGTTTTTTTATGTTAGAAAATGATTCGCTGTCACATAAAAGAGTCCACCGTTTATAATTTGCATAGTAATGCGCGGCTCGTATTGTTCTTGCAAGGCTCGTTTTTCTATTTCATAGCTTTCTGGTAATTCATCACTTTCCTCATAAAAACGGTTTAGTAGTTGTAAATCGTGATTCCAACGAACTTTTGCTTCTTCAGCCCATGCGTGATCATCTGATTCAATGATACGTTTCATTGCCTCTTCAATTCTAGATAGCCCGCTTTGCGGTTTAATAATCGGCGTTAATGTAAAACAAAAATCAGGAATTTTTGGTGTAAGACGAAGCGCTGTTAATGCCTCATGAAAATTTGTAATCATCGCACCAGAAATAAGGTGAATCCCAATGGAATATAGCATATCTTTTTTTCGATCACATTGATAGGAGACTTTTATATTGACGCCAAGCCAAGGATGAAGCGGAGTGCTTGTTTGTCCATTAGAATATACATCTTCAAATAAACGAATGTAAGCACCTAATTCCTTTGTTGCTTGAAAAATTTGATGTAAGCGCGGAGAACCGTAGTGAATGAGTTCGCCTGTTTGCTCCTCATGTTTTGCATCGGTAATGAATGTAAGACGCATCGGATTTGGTATGCCACCTGTTTTTTCAAGATAATGCCAGTAGAATGGACGGTTCATCAGTAGTTTGTCCATTTCAATTGTTAATTGAACGTCTAATAAATGAGGAAAACGCTGCAAAATTTCACAGCCGTTTGCCTCAAAAAAACAATGTAAATAATGATGGATTTCATGTTGCTGCATAGCCGTGCACCTCAGCTTCATTTCGTTTGGCAAATTCAATAATGGACGTTAAATTTTCCATTTTGATTCGGATTTCCCCTTCACTTTTGGAATGGGTAAAAATATCGTGAATGTGTGCATCGATATTTTTCATATTAATTCTTGTTAAAATTTCATCTAAATCACCAATGACACGCTCAAATAGGTCAATTTTCTCATACAGCAGTTTTAAAATGTGTTCTTCTACTGTATGTTTCGTTGCCAAATTATAAATATGAACATCATGTTTTTGTCCAAGGCGATGAATCCGTCCAATTCTTTGTTCAAGACGCATCGGATTCCAAGGAAGGTCGTAGTTGATCATGTAATTACAAAATTGTAGGTTAATTCCTTCACCGCCTGCTTCTGTTGCAATTAATACTTGGGCATGGTTTTGAAACAATTCTTTCATCCAATCTTTTTTACCACGTTTAAATCCGCCTCGAAACGGTACAGACGAGATGCCGTGCTGCTTTAAAAACCATTGTAAATACATTTGAGAAGCACGGTATTCTGTGAAAATTACAACTTTATCATTAATTTCTTTAATGATTTCTAATGCTTTATTTGCTTTTGAATTAGAGGAAATACCATTAATTTTCTCCATTAACACATCTATGTATGGATCTACTGTGTACTGCGCATTTTCCTTTTGCCGTTTTTCTACATGTTTTTTGAGTGAGAAATAAACAGCTTCGCGGCTGCTGCAGGCTTCGCGCTTTAACGTTAAAGCGGAAAATGCAGAAGTAAATACATCTTGTCTTTTCCATCCCTCAATCGCATCGTATAAAGCTTTCTCTTGTTCATTGAAGTCGACAAAGAGCGTATGAACGTGCCGTTTTGGCCATTCAATGCCGGTGTCATGCCGGCGATTTCGTACCATTACTTTATTAATGAGTTCTTTTAAATGTCCATCTGTTTCATCGGTGCGATTTTTGGAAGCATAATATTCTTCAAAGTTGGATTGGTTGCCGAGATGTCCAGGTTTTAATAACGAAACAAGATTAAAGATTTCATCAATGCGATTTTGAACAGGTGTTGCGGTAAGTAATAAGCAAAACTTTTTCTTTAATAGTTGCGCAAATTCATAGTTTTTCGTTTTGTTGTTTTTTAGTTTATGTGCTTCATCGATAATAATGAGATCATATTCTAAATTTAAAACAATATCACGGTGCGGAGAGCGCTTTGCTGTATCGATAGACGATACAATAACGTCAGCTTGCTCCCATGAGTAACTTTTTCGCTGGGCAACGGCTGGAATGAAAAATTTTGTGTTTAGTTCATATGCCCATTGTGAAACAAGAGATGCAGGTACAAGGATGAGCACTTTTTTCACAAGTCCGCGCACCATATATTCTTTTAAAATAAGCCCAGCTTCAATTGTCTTTCCAAGGCCAACTTCATCTGCTAAGATTGCTTTTCCATTCATTTGTTCAATGACGGTTTGCGCTACCTCTAACTGATGTGGAAGTGGCGTGAAATTAGGTAAATGTTTAGGTGCCTGTAGCCCGTCAAATGTTGGGATGAGAAGGGACTGTTCAGTTTGATAGGCAAGATGAAATAGTTCCCAGTTTGTCCACGGGCCATCTTCTTCTATTCGTTTTAAGAAGTTTTCTTGCCAAGAACGTTCTATTGAAATTTCGACATTCATGGATAATATCTCACCTTCTATAAATTCTAAATTATTTTTTTAGCTAGAATATTGATGAAACGGCTCGAAAAATGTTAGGATAATGGTGTGAAATGTGTGGAATCTTTCGTATTTTATCCAAGAAAGCACTTTTTTATTTACGCTTTCATAAAAAAATAGAATGAGATTCCGTATATCCCGTCTTTTCAGAATTGAAAATGTTTAGAAATGGGAAGCCAACTTTTATTAATTTGTCATAGAAAGCGCAAAGGGGAGAGAACATGATTACGTTACAACGTACACCGCTATTTGATGTATACGCGAAGTATGGTGGGAAAACAATTGATTTTGGTGGTTGGGAATTGCCAGTTCAATTTTCAAGTATTAAAGAAGAACATGAAGCTGTTCGTACAGCAGCAGGTCTTTTTGATGTTTCTCACATGGGAGAAGTAGAAGTAAAAGGTGCAGATAGTTTAGCATTTTTACAACGTGTAGTTACAAACGATGTTTCTATCTTAAAAGTAGGCGGAGCACAATATACGGCAATGTGTTACGAAGATGGTGGTACGGTAGATGACTTATTAATCTACAAACGCGGAGAAGAAGACTATTTATTAGTAATCAATGCATCTAATATTGAGAAAGATTACCAGTGGTTAGCTTCTCATGTAAGCGGTGATGTGCAAGTAGTCAACGTTTCTAGTGAAATTGCACAACTTGCAATTCAAGGACCAAAAGCAGAGGGCATTTTACAAAAAGTTGTATCAGAAGATTTGAAAGAAATTAAGTTTTTTAAATTTAAAGACCATGTTCTTGTGGCTGGTGTAGAAGCGCTTGTATCTCGTACTGGTTATACAGGTGAAGATGGATTTGAAATTTACTGTAAGAGCGAAGAGGCTGCAAAGCTTTGGGAGAAACTTCTTGAAGTAGGGGAAGAAGACGGCTTAAAACCATGTGGTTTAGGAGCGCGTGATACACTTCGTTTTGAAGCAACACTTCCTCTTTATGGTCAAGAGTTATCAAAAGATATTACACCAATTGAAGCTGGCATTGGCTTTGCAGTAAAAACAAATAAAGAAATGGATTTCTTTGGAAAAGAAACGTTAAAGGAACAAAAAGAAAACGGTGCACCTCGTAAATTAGTCGGCATCGAAGTAATTGAACGTGGTATCCCGCGCACTCATTATCCAGTATATGTAGGCGAAGAAAAAATCGGGGAAGTTACAAGTGGGACACAATCTCCAACGTTAAAGAAAAGTATCGGTTTAGCGTTAATTGATGTGAAATATGCAGCAGTTGATACAGAAGTGGAAATTGAAATTCGTAATAAACGCGTCAAAGCAGTTGTTGTTCCAACACCATTTTACAAACGTTCAAAGTAACGGGGAGAGGGGTAGATTTCATGTTGCATCGTTATCTTCCAATGACAGAAGAAGACAAAAAAGAAATGTTACAAACGATTGGCGTTCAAACAATTGATGAATTATTTTCTGATATTCCAGAAAGCGTTCGTTTTCAAGGAAATTTAAATATTAAACAAGCAAAATCAGAACCAGAACTTTTAAAAGAGCTGTCTGAGCTTGCTCGTAAAAATGCAAACTTAAGAGACTATGCTTCCTTCCTAGGAGCAGGTGTATATGATCATTATGCGCCAGTAATTGTAGATCATGTTCTTTCTCGTTCAGAATTTTATACAGCTTATACACCGTACCAACCAGAAATTTCACAAGGGGAATTACAAGCAATCTTTGAATTCCAAACAATGATTTGTGAACTAACAGGTATGGATGTTGCGAACTCTTCTATGTATGACGGAGGTACAGCGTTAGCAGAAGCGGCAATGCTAGCTGCAGGTCATACTCGTAAAAAGAAAATTCTTGTTTCTAAAGCAGTTCATCCAGAATCAAGAGCAGTTCTTGAAACGTATGCAAAAGGTCAACACCTTGAGGTTGTTGAAATTGATTATAAAGATGGTGTAACAGATCTAGACGTATTACAAAGCGAAGTAGATGATACAGTAGCTTGTGTAATCGTTCAATATCCAAACTTCTTTGGACAAGTGGAGAAACTGGCTGATATTGAGAAAATCGTTCATCAGCAAAAATCATTATTCATCGTTTCTTCTAATCCATTAGCGTTAGGAGCGTTAACACCACCTGGTAAGTTTGGTGCTGATATTGTAATCGGTGATGCACAACCATTTGGTATTCCAACACAGTTTGGCGGCCCACACTGCGGTTATTTTGCTACAACAAAAGCATTTATGCGTAAAATCCCAGGACGCCTTGTTGGACAAACAGTGGATTCTGAAGGACAACGTGGTTTCGTATTAACGCTGCAAGCGCGTGAGCAACATATTCGTCGTGATAAAGCGACATCTAATATTTGTTCAAACCAAGCATTAAATGCATTAGCAGCTTCTGTTGCAATGACAGCACTTGGAAAACAAGGTGTGAAGGAAATGGCACGTCAAAACGTTTCTAAAGCACAATATGCAAAACGTCAACTTGAAGCAAAAGGCTTTACGGTAACATTTGCTGGACCGTTCTTCAATGAATTTGTTGTAGATTGCAAACGTCCAGTACAAGAAGTAAACGATGCATTATTAGCAAAAAATATCATCGGTGGTTACGATCTTGGCCGTGATTATAAAGAACTTACAAATCGTATGCTTCTAGCTGTAACAGAGTTACGTACAAAAGAAGAAATCGACACACTTGTGAACGAAATGGGGGCTATCCAATGAAGAAGCAAGATCAAGCACTTATTTTTGAAATGAGTAGAGAAGGACGCGTAGGATATAGCTTACCCCAATTAGATGTAGAAGAAGTAAAATTAGAAGATGTGTTTGAGAGCGAGTATATTCGTACGGAAGACGCAGAGCTTCCAGAAGTATCAGAACTTGATATTATGCGCCATTACACAGCGCTTTCAAACCGTAACCACGGCGTTGATTCTGGATTTTATCCATTAGGATCTTGTACGATGAAGTACAATCCGAAAATTAACGAAAATGTAGCGCGTTTCCCTGGCTTTGCACATATTCATCCGCTTCAAGATGAAAAGACAGTGCAAGGTGCAATGGAATTAATGTATGACTTACAAGAACATTTAAAAGAAATTACAGGTATGGATACTGTTACACTTCAACCAGCAGCTGGAGCACACGGTGAATGGACAGGATTAATGTTAATTCGTGCATATCACGAAGCGAATGGCGATTATAAACGTACGAAAGTAATTGTTCCTGACTCTGCTCACGGAACAAACCCAGCTTCTGCAACAGTAGCAGGATTTGAGACGATTACAGTAAAATCAAATGAAAATGGTCTTGTTGACTTAGAAGATTTAAAACGTGTTGTGGACGAAGAAACAGCAGCGCTTATGTTAACAAACCCAAATACACTTGGATTATTTGAAGAGAACATTTTAGAAATGGCACAAATCGTCCATGATGCAGGTGGTAAATTGTACTATGACGGTGCAAACTTAAATGCAGTATTAAGTCAAGCACGCCCAGGAGATATGGGATTTGACGTTGTACATTTAAATCTTCATAAAACATTTACAGGTCCGCATGGCGGCGGGGGACCAGGTTCTGGTCCAGTAGGTGTAAAAGCAGATTTAGTTCCGTTTTTACCAAAGCCAGTTTTAGAGAAAACAGAAAGCGGCTACCACTTTAATTACGATCGTCCACAAGCAATTGGACGCGTGAAACCATTCTATGGTAACTTTGGTATTAACGTTCGTGCGTATACGTATATTCGTTCTATGGGTCCAGATGGACTTCGTGCAGTAACAGAATATGCAGTATTAAACGCGAACTATATGATGAGAAGATTAGCTCCATTTTACGATCTTCCATTTGATAGACATTGTAAGCATGAATTTGTTTTATCAGGTCGTCGTCAAAAGAAACTTGGTGTACGTACGCTTGATATTGCAAAACGTCTGCTTGACTTTGGCTACCATCCACCAACAATTTACTTCCCGTTAAATGTGGAAGAATGTATTATGATTGAGCCAACAGAAACAGAATCAAAAGAAACATTAGATGGATTCATCGATACGATGATTCAAATCGCAAAAGAGGCAGAAGAAAACCCAGAAGTGGTTCAAGAAGCGCCGCATACAACAGTAATTAAGCGTCTTGATGAAACAATGGCAGCACGTAAGCCGATTTTACGCTATCAAAAACCATCTATGGTACAAGTTTAATAATCAATAATAGTTTGTAGAGAACTCGCTATATGCGAGTTCTTTTTATATATAAATACAAATTGAAAAACCGACAGAAAAGCATTTTTTTAAATGGGCGAGAGGGACTAGCGATGCATAGGAGCGGTCAGGGCCTTTTCCTGCCACGTGCAAGGTTTGAAAACAAAAGTAGACAATAAGTGCAGGTCCCTGCCCTGTTTGCATTACAGCAGTCTATATGCCCAAAAATGAATTTATAAGTAATAGAGAGACACATCTTCACTAGAATCATACCCTTTTCTAAATTTCTAAAAGGTATAGCTGAGTAGTTACAATACAAATTGAAAAACCAACAATAAAACCATTCTTTTTAGGTGGACGAGAGCATCTGGCCATGCATAGAAGCGGTCAGGGCCTTTTTTGCCACATGCGAAGTGAAAACAAAGAGAGAAAGCAAAGGGCATGCTTCTTTTTTCTTCGTAGCAGCGACTTATATGTTGAAAAATCAAAATAAATTTATATATTATGACCAAAAAGGTTATTACTTAAAAAAGATGTTATAAAATCGCATGTTTTATGTAAGATTGGAGATTTATCAGACTTTCTCAACATTTTTGTTGAAAAAGTCTCTTTGATAAAAGTGTGTATTTTTGTTAGAATTTTATTAAAATTAAAGTGAATGAGAAGCAAAAAAGTCAATTTTTCATACATATGTGAAGAAATGAACAAGGGGATGGAAAAGATGGGCTATAAGCGCTGTAGGATGGTGTATCATTTAGAAAATGGTGATATGATTAAGGATATTAAAGAATTTTATTACCAAGATACAGAAAAAATGTTAGAGAGAGTGAAACATCACGTATTAGATAACACGAGTGTAACTGCAATTGATAGTAAAGGAACACTGATTCCAATCGCTTGTCATGATATTGTGAAAGTGGAGTTAGATCATTTACAGGAAAGTTAGCCTTGAGTCATAAAGGATAATTCGTTACAATAAAGTGAAACTTTAATCAGTGGGGGGGTTTCTTCATCCCCCACTGATTATTAGTTGAACCAATCGGGCTTTTACGGGCAGTAATACTCCCACGAATAGCGGGATAAATGAGTAATTAGAGAGGAGTTCGTTATGGGTAGTCAAAGACATTTCTATATGTTTATTGTTGCATTTTTACTTGTTACAGCATTAACTGTATATTTAATTATTGATAGCCATTGGTACAACACAGTACATCCAGCATTTCTTATTTTTATGTATGTCGGAATTGCAGTTGTGAGCTTTGGTATGAGAGATGAGATGTTAAATCGCTTTGAGAAGTGATACATATATGAAAGACCAACAGAAAAATGTTGGTCTTTTTTTATTGTCCCAAATAGCGAGGGGATAAAAAGGGCTCGTTCACTAAAAAATATACCTTTGCGGCAAGACAAATGCTCAGCCATCTAGATGCTTGTTACATAGAATAGAGAGAATACCTAGTACACTCATTGTTCATAATATTCCTTTTCAAATTATGAACGTTTAAATTCAAAAAGTAGGAGACCTATCTATGCACAGAATAAAGTGATTCGATGGTTTCCTAGCTAGAAAGGATGAATATATATTGTCTTTTCCAAACATACCTAATATTACCCCTACCATTTCTGTTACGACTGCACAAACGATCCCATTGCTTTTAAGCTCTATTGCCCTAGAAGAATTAGCTTTGGCTCATATTATCAATGCTGAGGCAGAGAAGCTTCAATTTGTTTTAGGAACATTACCGCCGGGAAGAACTACACTTTCACCTCCAGTAGTTACGATATCTAATCTTCTTGCTGTCGACTCAAGTGTACAAAGAACCCTTCGTGACGTCATTAAAAAGGAGATGTTACTAGAGTTTAAATTTGAAAATGTTCTTGATCTATTAGCAACTACTGCTCCAATAATTACTCTGAATGCTGATCCAACCACGATATGTACTTCTGGAACAGGTCCCAATACTTCGACTCTTACTGGTCAAGTATTGGTGGGGGGAAGTCCCCCTCCAGCAGGTACGCCGGTTTCCTTTACAGTAGATAACCCTGCTCTTGGTACTGTAGCTCCTAATCCTGCTGTTACGGATGCATTTGGCAACTTTACTGCTACTTTCACAGCTATCGATGGACCTGGTACAGTAATGATTACCGCTACTGCTTTAGGAGGAAATAGTGATCCAATCACTACTACTATTATTGATAACTGTAACGTTTTATCTGAACTTAGCCTTAACATTGCTTCCAATATATGCTCTAGTGGAACAGGACCTAATACGACAACTGTTTCTGGTCAAGTGTTAGTGGACGGAGGCGTCGCAGTTGCGGGAATTCCTGTAGAATTTTCAGTTGATAATCCTCTCCTTGCTTCAATATCTCCTACTAATACTACTACTGATGCTTCGGGTAACTTTACCGCTACTCTTACAGCCATTGACGGACCTGGGACAGTAGGTGTTACTACTACATTGCCTACTATAGGAGGATTCTCTATTACTCTCTCTGCTACCATTGCTGATTGCAGTGTTTTCGGTGGCGCTACTCTTGGCGTTGATGAAGTAAATATATGCTCTAGTGGAACAGGACCCAATACGACAACTGTTTCTGGTCAATTGTTCGTTGATGGAGGCGTTGCAGTCGCGGGGATTCCTGTAGAATTTTCAGTTGATGATCCTCTTCGTGGTTCCGTATCTCCTGTTAATACTACTACTGATGCTTCGGGTAACTTTACTACTACTTTGACAGCCATTGATGGAACTGGAACAGTAGGTGTTACCGCTTCGTTTCCTACTTTTGGAAGTTCTCTCACTGTCGGTCCTAACATTGTCGACTGTAGCATTTTCGGTGGCGCTAGTCTTAGCATTGCTGAAGATGTATGCTCTTCCGGAACAGGACCTAATACGACAACTGTTTCTGGTCAATTGTTCGTTGGTGGAGGTTTAGGCTTCGCAGTTGCGGGAATTCCTGTAGAATTTTCAGTTGATAACCCTCTTCTTGCATCGGTATCTCCTGCTACGACGACTACTGATGCTTTGGGTAACTTTAGCACTACTTTTACAGCCATTGACGGACCTGGGACAGTAGATGTTACTGCTACATTTCCTACTGTGGGAGGGGGATCCCTTACTGTCACTACTCACATTGTTGACTGCCTGTAACTATTATTTTATTACTGCTGAATATGTAGTGAATGATTCCATAAAAGAATCTATATAAATACAAACTAAAAAAATCGACATAAAAACCCGCGTCCTTTTTAGGCAGATAAGAGTATTTGGCCATGCATAGAAGCGGTCAAGGTCTTTTTCTATACAGGTATTGATAGATGATAGAAACAAAAACGAGCTGAATGAATATTAGCTCGTTTTTTATACATACATGGGAGAAAATGATATAAAAAAGGCAGTTACTTCTTGTCTGAAGAACTGTCCTTCAGGCTTTCTTCACAGCCTGGAAAGACCAACAGGAAATTGTTGGTCTTTTTTTGTTGCCAAAAATGGAGAAGTGTGTATATACTGTATATATAACATATATACAGTATATACACCTTGGAGGGAAATATGAATATTATTATTTCAAACTCTTCACCAGATCCGATTTATGAACAGATTAGTAAGCAGCTTCGACAGCTTATTTTAAATGGTGATTTAAAAGGTGGAGAGCAATTACCGTCTATCCGTAGTTTGGCGAAGGAATTACAAATTAGTGTAATTACGACGAAACGAGCGTATGAAGAGCTTGAAAAAGAAGGGTATATAGAAACAGTTGCTGGAAAAGGGACGTATGTTTCTGTGCAAAATAATGAGCTCATACGAGAACAAAGGTTGCGACTGTTAGAAAGTAAGGCTGAAGAAGTGGTAAATGAAAGTAAACTACTACAACTGTCTCTGGAAGAGTTACAGCACATCATTGCCTTTCTATATAAGGGGGAATAAGACACATGCTAGAATTAAAAAATGTTTGCAAAGACTATCAAGGTTTTTCTATCCAAAATGTAAATTTTAAACTGCCACGCGGATATATTATGGGGTTTATTGGAGCAAACGGATCAGGAAAAAGTACGACAATCAAAATGATAATGAATTTAGTAAAACGAAATAGTGGTGAAATTTATATTTTCGGTAAAGACAATCAAAAACATGAAAAAGAAGTAAAACAAAATATCGGTTTTGTATATGATGAAAATCATTACTATGAAGATTTAACATGTGAACAAATGAAGCGCATTATTGCGCCTTTTTATAAAAAGTGGGACGAAGCACAATACCAATCATACATGGAGCGATTACAAGTTCCGAAAAATAAAAAGATTAAACAGTTATCAAAAGGAATGAAAATGAAATATGCCATCGCTATGGCGCTGTCACATCATGCTGAGCTAATCATTATGGATGAACCAACAGCAGGGTTAGATCCAGTTGTCCGAAGTGAACTGCTTGATATATTGCAAGAGATTGTGATGGAAGAAGAAATATCCGTATTATTTTCTACACACATTACAACGGATTTAGAAGGCATTGCTGATTATATTACATTTATCAATGAAGGTGAAATCGTCTTTACTGGAGAGAAAGACGAGCTGCTAGAGAATTACACAATCGTAAAAGGAAGCAACGATTTGTTAGACAAACAAGGGAAAGAACTGTTTATCGGTTTAAGAAAAAATAAATATGGATTTGAAGGATTGGCGCGTGATAAACAGGCAGTTGTAGATTGGTTCGGTCAAGAGGTTGTACTGGAAAAGCCGACGATCGATGATATTATCGTGTATACGGCGAAGGGGAGAAAGAGAAATGCGTCAGCTTGTGTTTAAAGACTTGTATTTTCTACGCGCTATATGGATATTTTGTTTAGGGTTTCCGGCTCTCTTATTTATAACGAATCCATCTAATTCACACATTTTTTCTGTGAGCTGTTTACTATCAGTAATAGTATCTATTCTGTTGTCTGTAGGATCGGATGAAAAGAATGACAGTGAAAAAATCATTGCTAGTTTACCGATAGAACGGAAGGAAATTATTATAGCGAAATATATGACTTTTATTATATCGACAATTATAGCGATTGTATTAACAACAGCAGCCACTTGGATAATAAGAGGGATGACTTTAATTGAGGATATTCGTGTATATCATCCATATTTTTATATCGAGCTCAAGTGGTATACAGTGCTAGGAGGTATTATCGTTTCATTTATATACATTGCATTATTCTTGCCTGTTTATTATGGAACTGATTCAAAAATTATCCGCGGTTTATTTGCAATAGGATTAATTATACCTACGACGCTTATACCGTTATTTGTTATAGATGAGGGAGAGAATCGTGTGGAAGATTCATTCGGTGATTGGATCATGAATCTGTCTCATGTAGGGGTAAGTATAATAGGGATAGCTGGGTTGGCAGTTATATATATTGTTTCTATGTTTATTGCAATTAAATTATATGAAAAAAGAGATATATAAAGGGGAGAAGAGATCATGCAACAGTTAGTATGGAAGGATTTTTTCTTACAACGAAAAGTTTTTTTTCTTTATCTTATATTGCCAATTTATTGTGCTTTGAAACAGTTTATTGAACCGTATCAAATCGCAATCTTTTGTTTCGGTACTTGTAGTTTAATGATAGTAACATCATTACAGATGGAAGAGCAAACTGAAACAGATAAACTATTAATTAGTTTTCCATTTGTTAGAAAGGATATTGTCATTGCGAAATATATATCGACAATTCTCTTTATTGGATGCGGGTTAATTGCTACATTAATCATTGTTATATTACCTAAAATTTTGTTAGGTAAAGCTATAAATATTCCGTGGTATGCCATCTTTATAGCCGTTTGTCTTTCTGCTCTTTATGGAATTATGCTTCTTCCATTGAAATATGGGGGTAGTAAACAAATAATTACTATTTTTAGCCTAGTTTTCATGTTCCCGCTAATCGGCTTGTTGGGGTTAATGTGCAATGTTCTTGCGGAGGAAAGGCTTATGCTAATGTTTTTTCACTCTTCAAACCTTGTATTTATCGTAAGTATGTTAAGTATTGGAGTATGTATCGCGTATTTTGTTTCTATGTTTTTTTCTATTTCGATTTTTCAAGGTAGAGAATTTTAAGAGACTAAGCTGAAGATGAATAAGGAAAGGTATTGGTTTTCTTCACTTTCTGTATAATGCATAGTTTTTCAATATAAATTATAGGATAAGATGGATAACTCTATAATCTTTAATAAATATTTAGAGTTAATGAATAAACAAGGTTATTTTGAAATACCTTTTGACAGATTACGGACTGAATGTGTTTAGTTTAACGAATGATTGCTAATCTTTTTATTAGTATTAATAACATTTGACTTTGTTGATAAAAAATTAGAGGTCTAAGGGAGGAAGAATTATTGGGGAATGTAGTAGTGAAATTAGAAAATGTTCATAAAAAAATAGGTAGTGCTGAAATTATTCGTGGGCTTTCATTTGAAGTACAGGAAGGAGAAGTATACGGCTTTTTGGGACCAAACGGGAGCGGAAAGACGACGACAATCCGGATGATGACAGGACTGATTTCAGTAACAGAGGGCGATATTACAATTTGTGGTCACAGTATACGTACTGAGCATGAAAAAGCGCTAGAGTACATTGGAGCGATTGTAGAGAACCCGGAATTATATGAATATATGACGGGAATGCAAAATTTAAAGCATTTTGCTAATATGGCTGTTACGCCAATTCGTAAAGAACGAATTGCTGAAATTGTAAAGCTGGTGGAATTAGAACATGCGATTCATAAAAAGGTAAAAACATATTCTCTTGGTATGAAACAACGTTTAGGGATTGCACAAGCATTATTACATAATCCTAAAATTTTAATTTTAGATGAACCGACAAATGGTTTAGATCCAGCAGGAATTCGTCAAATTCGCGATTACTTACAACGTTTAGCAAAAGAAGAAAACATTGCAGTCATTGTATCCAGTCACTTATTAAGTGAGATTGAGTTGATGTGTGATCGTGTAGTCATTATTCAAAATGGACAATTCATGCAAGAGTATGGCTTACGTGAAAAGGCAAAAAGTGACGACAAGATTATGGTAGTGTTTGAAGTAGATCAAGTAGAGAGAGCGAATGAACTGATAAAAGGAAACATACAAGAAAACAAAATTATTGCATCTGTCATGAAGGAGGAAATTCCGAAGCTTGTGAAAAAATTAGTGTATGCCGATATTCACGTGTACAGTGTAACAGTTCAAAATAAATCATTAGAAGATGAATTTTTAGCAATCACAGGGGGAGTGACAGCATAATGATGAAATTAATCCAAAATGAATTTTTAAAGTTACATGCGAAAAAGAGTATGTATATTTTGTTAGGAGTCCTAGCGATATTAGAAATCGCAGGGGTAGCTATTATAAAATGGACTCTGCCTGAAATGAAAATGGAAGGGTTTATTATGTTTGCAGAGCAAAATATTGGATTGATTGCGAAATTTGCGACGGTTTTTGGAATTACGTTAGCATCTCGCACAATTACAGAAGAATTTCAAAAGGGTACAATTAAACAATTATTAATTCGCCCAAGAAAGCGCATGACAATACTATTTTCAAAGTACATTACAGTTCTTTTAGCTATTTTCTTTGTATGTATTACTTCTTTACTTACAGCAATGTTAATTGGTTTTATTGCCTTTGGCGGAGGCATTGGAGAGGTAACTTTTGTGATTTTATTAAAAAGTTTTGGATATAATATGTTACCAATATTATTTTATCCAACAGTTACATTGGTATTAGCTAATATTTTTAGAAAATCAATTTTACCACTAGTTATTACACTCTTCTTCTTTTTTCTAGAAGGAACGTTCGAAATGATAGTATCCCAATTTGCTCAAGGGGTAGCAAAATATGTTGTAATGTTTCATCTGAATTTAAATGTGTATGATAGTAATGAATTTCTCAATCAAGGAGCAAAACCGATGTTTTCAGAGTTTACATTTTTAACATCATTGTTATTTGTTTTAGCTCATTTTGTTGTTTTACTCGTTATTTCAAGTGCATTGTTTCAAAGGCGCGATGTTTTGTAAAAGAAAATAAATTACTCGCTAACTTGGTATTATTTTCTATAGTTCACCTGAAAGCGCCAACTATAGCTTTGTGTTTTTCTAGTCAAACGTTTTGTTATCAATTTTAGTTTGTGTGAAATTATATGAACAGAAAGATATATAAATAGGGGGATGTAATTATGAAAACCATGGGGAGCTTCTTCGTAATAGTTGGACTTCTGCTAATTATTGGTGCAGGGCTTGGAGTTACGTTTCATTTCATTCCTACTCATATATCGGTTCCTACTTGTCTTCTATTTGGCACTGTTTTCGTGACGACAGGAAATATAATTAGGAAAAAAGAAAACCGTACGTTATAGAAGGTGTCTCATCGCGAGACACCTTCCTTAATGCAACAAACTATGCATAACAATTTTATAAACCGACACGACACTCGGTGAGTAAACAGGTACGTTGTATGTATGTAAGACGAAACTAAAAAACACAGCAAACACAATAAAGAGGAAAAATAATAGTAAAATCTGCTTATGTACAGAAGTTTGCATATGATCAGCTCCTTTTTTGTAGTATGTCCAAAGAAGGAAATGATATGAAAAAAAGACAGTTACTTCTTGTTTGAAGAACTGTCTTTTGAAACGAGCTTATTCCAGAGTTTCGCGATACTCCAAATGATAATAATCCCAATAGAAGCGATAATGGACCAAATAACGGAAGTGACCTCAAGAGCCATGTTTGGGAGAAACGTGAGGATTGCAAATACTTTATAAAATAACCATTCTGCAATATGGAATATAGTTTGTAATAAGAATACAATGGCAATTAGGATTCCCATCATAATTTGTGCTACTCTTTTTTTCCACACCGCATTCACCTCATTAACTCATTAATTTTAAACCAACTGCACCGCATAAGATGCAGCTTAAGAAAGCAAGGCGGCGCCAATCAGCAGATTCGCGGAAAATGAGAATACCAAGAAGTGCGCTTCCTGCGGTTCCGATTCCTGTCCAGATTGCGTAAGCAGTTCCCATTGGCAGTGTATCCATTGCGAGGGATAAGAAGAAGAAACTCACACCGAAGTTTGCAATTAACATAAGTTTTGGTGTCCAGCCTTTTTTTTCATTTGCTATTTTCATAAAGATAACACCGGTAACTTCACATATACCAGCAATAATTAAATATACCCATGCCATTTTATGCAGCCTCCTTCTCTTTTTGTTCACCTGTTACTCGTTTTAAACCAATGACACCAATGAAAATTAAAGCGATAAATAAGATTTTTACAATCGAAAATGGTTCGCCGAAAATAAAGATTTCTGTTAGTACAATACCTCCGGCTCCAATTCCTGTGAAAACAGCATACACAGTTCCGACAGGGAGCTTCGCATAAGCTTTAAATAAAAGGAAAAAGCTAATAGCGATTGCAAGTGCAACGCCAAGCCATTCTAGTGGTGTTGTGGCATGCTTTAAACCAATTACCCAAACAATTTCAATGAGTCCTGCAATAATAACATAAATCCATTCCATCATTCATTCTCCTTCCTACCAGTCGTTAGGGACGGAGCAAGAAAATGACGTATTGCGTGTTGCAATCCGTCAGCTTGACAATCCGCGCCAAAATACTTTCCAAGATGCGTGTAATCGATTTTCAAATGGTTGTATTCCAGCAAATAAAAATTCAACCATTAATCCATCCATTAAACATAAATAAGCTGCAACAGCTTCTGTTACTTCAATACTACAAAGTTCTTTCTTTTCTTGTGCTTGTTCAAATATAGGTACTAAAAGCTGTCCGATGCTTTCAATGTATGCATTTGCTTTTTCGACAATTTGCTCACGAAAGGCATCTGGTGGAAAAAACGAAGTGCGCAGCCAAAACATTGTTTCAATACTTTCTTGAAAGCGATGCCCATAATCTTTAAGAAGATGAAATAAAAAGTCTCCAAATGGAGTTTCTTCTGACTTCTTCACATACTGTTTAAAGAATACAAGATCCTTTTGTAAAGATTCTTCTAAGCAAATAAAATATAGCTCTTCTTTTCCTTTAAAGTGTGCATATATGGATGGTTTTTTAATTCCAACCTCCCCGGCAATGTTGGCTAATGAAGTTCCTTCATAGCCATAGCGTGCAAAGTGTGAAAGTGCTACAGATTTAATACGGTTTGCTGTCATTCTCATCCCCTACCTACCGTTCGTTAGTTAAAATATAGGATAAAAAAAGGATATAGTCAAGAAGGGCAGTTATATGAACTATATGAATCCATTTTAATTTATAGATTGCAACTATGCAGAAACAAAAGGGGCCTGCACTTGCTTTCTTCTTTTGTTTGAACTTCGCAAGTGGCAGAAAAAGGCCCTGACCGCTTCTATGCATGGCTAGATGCTCTCGACCACTGAAAAAGAATGGTTTTATGTCGGTTTTTAATTTGGATTTATATAAAAAAGCTCCAGTAATAGGAGCTTTTATACTGTTCCACGTTCAATGAGACGAAACGGTAACTCTTCAGAAGTTCCTGTAATTTGTTCTTGTTGTATTTGTTCATAAAAGAGTGAAAAAGCATGATTCCCCATTGCTAAGCCTGGATGTTCAATCGTTGTGATCTCTAATGCTTCAGAAATAGGATGGTTATCAAATCCTAAAATCGCCAAATCTTCTGGTACTCGCAAGCCTTGTTTTTTTGCTTCGGTTAATAATCCAGAAGCAACTTGATCGCTTGCAGCAAAAAGAGCGGTAGGGCGATTTTTCATCGCTAGTATGCTTTGAATGACATTCACACCGTCTTGAATATTGTAGCATTGATAAAACTGCCAGTCTGGTTGCGAGTGTTTATCTGCTGCATGAAGCGTATCAAAGAATGCTTGCTCACGCTGCTTTGTACTCACGCTTTTTTTACGTGCTAAACAAAATCCAATGTGTTCGTGTCCGTTTTGTAATAAATATTCTGTTCCAATCCGAAAGCCGTCATAATGATTCACATAGACAGAAGATATAAGAGGATGCAGCAGTTTTTCACACGAAATGATAGGCGCAAATTTCGCGTAATGTTCAATGGTCTCCCATGAGCTCGCCCGGGAGCAAATAATTATGCCATCAAATTGTTTCATTTTCATCATTTCGAGGACACGCATTTCTTCCATGCTATCATAGTTTGTTTGACAAAGAGTAATGCGGTATCCGGCTTCAAGTGCTTTCGTTCCAATACCTTCAATAATTGTACTAAAGTACGGTAGATTAATAAAAGGAAGCATGACACCAATTGTATGTGTTTTTCCTTTAAGAAGATGAACGGCATTTACATTTTTTGCGTAATTCAATTCTTCAACAGTTTCTAGGACGCGTTTTCGTTTTTCCTCACTGACATATGGATGGTCATTTAAGACGCGTGAAACAGTCGTAACAGAGACCCCAGCCGTTTTCGCGATTTGTTTTATATTTACCATATGTTTCACCTCTATTTTTATTATACAAGAAAATCTTGTGAAACTCTTGACATGAAAAGCGTTTCATATTCTATCTTGTTAATGACGCTTTTGCTATTCGCGTAACGATTTTATTCGGCGTGAGAATAGGGAAAGCGTTTTTGTCAAATTGTGTGAGATAAACGAGGAAAGTTTTCAAAGGTGGAACAGTAAGAAATAGAGAATATGAACATAACATACGAAAGCCTGAAAAGAGAATGTTGAGAAAGGGCGGATACACGTTGAAAAAACGGATGATATGTTTCGTATTTTCTAGTATGGTGTTAAGTGCATGTTCTTTTCAGCAAACAATGGTCGAAGAAAAAAAGTTTGCAGCAGATTTAGAGGCAAGTGAAGATATGATGTCTGATCCAATACCGGTACAGGCTGTAAAAAATGTTCTACCTTTTTCTTTTTACACACCATCATTTTTACCATATGCATCAACAGATAATCCAAAAGCAGTAGTTCGGAAAATGGGAGATAAGCGGATTGTTCTTGATATTAAATATGAACGTCAAGAAAAAGGCATGCGTGATTATATTGAATTAACAGTTGCAAACTTTTCGTACAATTTTCCTTTTATCGTAGAACAAAATCGTTTTCAGGAGAAAGTAAAGCTTGCAAATGGTATAACAGCCTATTTTAAAAATAGTGACGAAAAAATGGACGGAGAAGATATGGCGACTCTCACATGGAAAGAAAAGAGTGTGGAGTATCAGTTGCTTTATCGAAATGTTCGTGATCAAAATAGTGAAGATGTCAAACGAAATTTGGTATATATTGCTAATAAAATGCAATAGCTAGCTTGTGTAGGACAAGCTAGCTATTTTATTATGAGTTTTTCTTTTTCACTTTACCAGACCAAGTTTTAAAGCCGCCTTGTAATTGATAAAATTCTTTATAGCCGTGTTTTTTTAAGAATTGTGCTGCACGGCCTGTTCGGAAACCGTTTTGGCAATACATATAAATTGGTTGATCAGTACGTAGTTCTTTGTAACGAAGACGTATTTGTGAAATTGGAATATTACGCGCTCCTAAAATGTGACCAGCATTATATTCGTCCGCTTCACGAATATCGATAAGCTGTGCTTTACGGTAACCAGCGCGAAATTCTTCTTCTGAAAGTGTTTTAATTAATTTTTTCTGATAGAAATACATCCATACAGAATAGCCGATGATTCCTGCAGCTATGGCTAGTAAAATAATAACATTTGTTGACACGATTATATCGCTCCCTTTTTCTTATCCTACTTTCCATATTATAATGCCCATATGTATTTATGCAACAAGTTCATTTTGTATTAGAAGAAATTTCGTATTCTTTCACAAATTTTGTCGAATTTGATAGACTAGAGAATGTGAGAAAAATTAGTTATATGAGGTGTGGGATGGAAAAGGAAAAATGGTGTTATATAAATTCCGGTAAATGTTCTCCGGCGTTTAATATGGCGTTGGACGAATGTTTATTAAATTGGCAAAGCGAAAAGAAACTGCCGCCAACAATTCGTTTTTATGAATGGGAAGTTCCGACGTTAACAGTCGGTTATTTTCAGCGTGTTTCAAAAGAAATTGATATGGATGCAGTACATAGAAATGGTTTTGGTTTTGTGCGTCGTCAAACAGGTGGACGAGGCGTTCTTCATCATAATGAATTAACGTATAGTGTCATTGTGTCTGAAGAGCATCCAAATATGCCAAAAACAGTGACAGAAGCATATCGCGTAATTTCACAAGGTTTGTTAGATGGATTTAAAGAGTTAGGTTTAGAAGCATATTTCGCAGTACCAAAAACAGCTGAGGAGCGCGAAAATTTGAAAAATCCGCGTTCAGCAGTTTGTTTTGATGCTCCGTCATGGTATGAAATTGTTGTAGAAGGGCGCAAAATTGCTGGAAGTGCACAAACTAGGCAAAAAGGGGTTATTTTACAGCATGGTTCCATTCCGTTAGAAATCGACTTAGATATGCTGTATGATTTGTTCCTGTTTCCAAATGAACGTGTGAAAGAACGCATGAAAAAAATGTTCTCTTCAAAAGCAATTGCAATTAATGAATTAACAGATCGTACTTTTACAATTCAGCAACTTATCGATGCATTCCATATTGGATTTGAAAAAGGGTTAAATGTGGAACTTGTTCCGTACGAGTTAACAGAAGAACAACTTCATGAAGTGGAAACGTTAGCAAAAGAAAAATATGAAAGTGATGAATGGAATTACAAAAAATAAGGAGATGGATACCCATCTCCTTATTTTTATATGAATGAGAGCTCTCCAGCAGGGAAAGCTGCGCTAAATTATTATAATAAGTTTAATACTTTTTCCACTTTAATGCCTTTTTGCTTTAATGAACGTAAACGGTTTACAACATCCATAATTTCTGCATCGAATGCTACCGATATTCCTTGTTTTTGTAACTCATTTTTTAAGTTCTCAATAGAATCGTCTACATCCATACCAAGTTCGTAATCTTGACATACATCTACAGCCTGTTTTACAAGACGAACGTATTTTTCTTGTAATTCAGAATTTGGTTGATTTGTCGCAGGTTGTTGTTTAACCGGAGGTGTTGGCTCTACTGGAGTTGACACCGTTACTACTTTTTGTGCTGTAGTTGGTGCAACTACTTCTTTTTGTACAGGTTTTGGTGTAGTTTTCACTACAGGATCTGGATGCACCGGCTTTGAAATTGATGCCTGTGTAGGTGCAACATTTACAACTGGTTTTGTGACAGGTGTCACTTCTTTTGAAGTTTCAACTATTGCTTCTTTCTTTGGAGTTGGTGCTTCGACAACGGATAGTGTGTTGTCTGTTAATTCTGCCACTTCTTCTTTCGTTTCTTTGCTCCACATAACGCGTTCAATTTGCAGTGAAACATTGTTTTTGTTCATGGCGCTTAATGTCACTTTTCCAACTTCAGCATTGCCAGTAAAATCGACAATTTTATAAATAACGCTTTTGTTCCAATCTACTTTTCCGCTCAAAAATAATTCTTCGTTACATTTTGGTGTTAAGCCCTCGATTTTAATTTCTGCGTTTACACCGTTTTCACTATACACCATAATTAGCGAAGCATTTACATCTTCGTCGGCTAACATTAGTTCACGTACCATCTTGCCGGTGCGTACTTGCGTTTTCTTTTTCAGTGACATCAAATTTCCCCTCTCAAAAATGTAGTAACAATAAAAATCCATATAACGAAAAATAATTGCTCACGAAGAAATATGATACCGATAATAAAAGCATCACGTCAACAATTTACTTTAATTATTTTGCATTTTTCTTTTTTGTTTATGAAATTTTTTAATTTGTAAAATTAGACAGAAGAAAAAACAGCCCCAAAAGAGCTGTTAAAATTTTGAAGTTTTATATAGAAATTTATATGAAACGTAAAAGAAAAGGGTTAATAGGGCACCTTGCCAAATCGGTAAGTTATAGGACAGATAGCTTTGCTTTTTAAAATAAATATTAAAAAATACAGATGAACAAAATGGAATCGAAAAAGCTAAACCAAATGTAATTCTTTGCTTCCAATTCATTGTTTGGTTAAATGAATCACGTTTTAACAAATATAAAATAACAAAAATGCCGCCAGTAATCATAATAATTGATAACAAAGTTCCCGGAATACTAAACGGTACACCAGAAAGATGGTTTTGTTTTTTAGCAAAAGAAAACCCCAATGCACCTATAGTATCTATGCCAAACTGGATGGCGAGTAGTAAACTAACCATGAAACCGGCAAGTGAAAACTTTTCTAACATTGTTTGGCGAGGTAATGCGCTAACTAATTCGTCACAATAATTTTGTAGATCATTCCCAAAAACATCGTAAGCATTTTTTCCTTCTTTTTGGGCCTCAAGAAGATGATCTAAAATTTCTAATAATAGTTCTTCTACTTGCTGCTCTGGAACGTCAGCTAATCGAAGGTAAACAAGCATATCCCCATAGGCAGCTTCATTTTCTTCTGTTAATAGCTCCCGTTTTTTATTATTCAATTCAACCATGTCTTTTGCTTTCATTTGTTTCACTCTCCCTTTAACAAATTATTTACCGTGGTTGATACCATATCCCAACTTTTTTTAAATTCCTCCAGTTGCTCAAAGCCTTTTTTTGTAACGTGATAATATTTGCGCTTCGGTCCAAGGCTGGAGGCTTTTAATGTGCCTTCAATGAGTTTTTCTTTTTGCATACGTAACAATAGAGGATAGATACTTCCTTCACTTACGAATGTAAAACCATGTTGATGTAATTTCGTACTGAGTTCGTATCCATACACTTCTTCTTGCGAAATGATATATAAAATACACCCTTCCAGCACACCTTTTAACATTTGACTGTGCATTACTTTACCACCTCCGGGTAACTTGCCTTGCAAGGTAGTTGTTATTTGGAGTATAGCATTTAGTAACTTGCCTTGCAAGTTACTGAAGCAGGAAACCAGCAAAAAAGTAATCCAGCAGCGTTATCCAAATACAAAGCTCGATATGAAATTGGAAAATATGTTTATCCAAAAGATGAGGTGACGAAATTAGAAGAAACAACTAGATATGATATTTATCAATATTTGTAACTACTCAGCTATACCTTTTAGAAATTTAGAAAAGGGTATGATTCTAGTGAAGATGTGTCTCTCTATTACTTGAAAATTCATTTTTTGGCATATAGACTGTTGTCATGCAGACAGGGCAGGGGCCTGCACTTATTGTCTACTTTTGTTTTCAAACCTTGCACGTGGCAGGAAAAGGCCCTGACCGCTCCTATGCATTGCCAGTCCTTCTCGCCCATTTAAAAAAATGCTTTTCTGTTGATTTTTCATAAAGTAACTGAGTATTTACCAATATTTCACATGAAAGAACCCGCATATATAACGTGGGTTCTTTTATGTGTTACGGAAAATGGGCTTGTTTATCCCTTGTCACAATATCCTTTCTGTTGTATCATTTTATTGATTGCTTAGTGCGGAATATATAAACTAAATTGGATGGAGGAAAACGATGCCTACTCCTAGTATGGAAGATTATATCGAACAAATTTATTTGTTAATTGAAGAAAAGGGATATGCCCGTGTATCTGATATTGCTGAAGCGCTTAATGTACATCCATCCTCTGTAACAAAAATGGTACAGAAACTTGATAAAGATGAATATCTAATTTATGAAAAATATAGAGGGCTTGTATTAACATTAAAAGGGAAAAAGATTGGTAAGCGCCTTGTTTATCGTCATGAGTTGTTAGAACAGTTTATGCGTATTATCGGTGTAGATGAAAGTAAAATTTATAATGATGTAGAAGGAATTGAACATCATTTAAGCTGGGAAGCTATCGATCGCATTGGTGATTTGGTGCAATACTTTGAGCAAGATGAGCTTCGCATTGAGAAGCTTCGTAGTGTCCAAAAGGCAAATGAAGAGCAAGCGCAGTAATTGGACATATTACAACAATAAAAAAGAAAGACCACACTTCTTAAAAAGAAGCGCGGTCTTTCTTTTTGCCTTTTTTACCTTCAATGACTGTTAAATGGGATTGCTTTCTTTTTCGTTTTAGGAAGGAAGTATTTCCTTTCTTTCCTTTTGGATCGGAAGCATTTTTCTTTAACAGATTGTTACTTAGGGGTGTTACATTTTGTTTTCCATATTTTCGGTTTGATTGTTTCGCAGCACGTTTGTAGGAAGATTGTGAGTTAGTAGCTGAACTGCTCGAACTTGTAAGCATTTTATAAAGTAAATAAAAGACACCAACAACAATAAGCATTATCGCAATGTTTTTTACAACTCCCATTGGATCTTCAATTGTGAATGATACAAGGTTAAATATTGCTAATCCAACAATTACAACAAATAGAGCGAACATAAATGAGCGACCGTTCATAAGGAACACCTCCTAAAAAAGAAAGATATTTTAATTAGTTTATTAACGAAAGGTTAAGGAATTGAATAACATTACGAAAAAGTTATTGTTGTTTTCCTTCTAGACGAAGTAATTCTTCAAATGATGCAATTGCTACTTCAACTTGATCATCTGTTGGTTCTTTCGTTGTTAACAGCTGAAGCCATAGGCCAGGATATCCTAATGCGCGGAGCACTGGAACGCTTCGTAAGCTGTTTGTAAATTGCAACACTTCAAATGAAATACCTAGCACTACAGGGATGAGCAAAATACGATTTAAAACGCGAACCCAAAGAGGATCGGTTGGAACGAGAAAATATACAAACATCCCTATAATAACAGTAAATAAAATGAAGCTGCTACCGCACCGATAATGGAGACGAGTTTGCTTTTGTACGTTTTTTACTGTCAATGGAAGATTGCTCTCATAGGCATTAATTACTTTATGTTCTGCTCCGTGATATTGAAATACACGTTTAATAAGTGGAGTCAGTGAAACAAAGTAAATGTAACTAAGCAATAGCATGAGTTTAATAACACTTTCAATGATAATTTGCCCAGTATGAGATGGAAAAACAGGTCTTGTTAGTTCTGCTAAAATTGCAGGAACTGCCGTGAAAATCACTTTTCCAAAGATAAAGGATAAAACACCGACTGCTGCAACGCTAAGTATCATCGTTAACTTCGACTGTTCTTCTTTTTTTTGTGCGAATTGTGCATCCTCTGAAGGATCTACATCAAAGCGTTCTGAGGCAAAATTTAAATGTTTTGCTCCGTTTGCACTCGCATCAATAATTGCCGCGATTCCGCGTAGAAATGGAATTTTTTTAAACATAGATGATACTTTATTACGAACGCGAGGTAATCGATAAAATTCGATAGATTTATCTTTACGACGAATCGCTGTAACAGTATATTCTCTACCGCCAAACATAACTCCTTCTACTACCGCTTGACCGCCGTAGATTTGTTTTGTCTCTTCTGCCATGTCAACACCAACCTGTATTTGTTTCTCTCTTATCAGAAAAGAGGTAGCGACTCTAGGTGATGTCATTATATTGTATGACATCACTACAGTTTCCTTTATTTTATCGACAAAGGTGCACTTCTGACAAGGAAAATCAGCAGGATAGGCGGACATTTCCTATTCTTTTTATAGACAAATTTCGCAGTATTTAAACATGCTTTAAATAAGTTTCGGACATACTAGTAGACGGAGGTGTGGATGTGAAACAAGAACAATCTGTCACGAAAAAAATTGTCCAAATTGGTGTGTTTGGAGGGTTGTTTTGGGGAGCTGCTTGGTACTTTCTTCATATTTTTTCTTTTACTGCCCTGGGACCTAATTATTTGTTACTCCCATTTGCGCTTGGAGATTGGAAAGAAGGGGTATGGGGAAATATAGGTGGTATTATATGTATGGGGATACTTTCAATTCTTGTGGCCTTTGTATATAAAGTAATTTTTAGTAAGTTTGAAGGTCTAATTCCAGGTATAATATACGGTCTTGTATGGTGGGGATTATTATTCTTTGTCATTGCACCTGTTGCACCAGTTATAAAAAGCATGATAGGAATGCCTAAGGAAACGATTGTAACAACAGCGTGTATTTTTATTTTATATGGTGTTTTTATTGCATACTCCGTTTCATTTGAGGTGAATAACAATACTAGTACAAGAGATGCAGAAGAAGACAAACTATTCAAATAAGTGAGAGGTATGGTAGAATATTATATAGACATTTTTTATTAAGGAGTTAGATATATGGAAAAGTTGCTCCTCGTTAACGGTCCTAATTTAAACCGTCTTGGTGTGCGAGAGGTTAATGTATATGGTACAGGGACGTTAGCGTCGTTAGAAACAGATATGAAGCAACAAGCAGAAAGTTTGGGAGTGGAGCTAGAGTGTTTCCAATCTAATCATGAAGGTGCCATTATTGATATTATTCATGAGGCTGAGGGTACATATAAAGGGATTATTCTAAATCCAGGAGCATTTACGCATTATAGCTATGCAATTCGTGATGCAATTGCGAGTGTTTCGATTCCTGTTATTGAGGTACATATTTCAAATATTCACCAGCGCGAATCGTTTCGCCATGTATCTGTTACGGCGCCGGTCACAGTGGGACAAATTGTAGGGTTCGGTTTGTATGGTTATCATTTAGCGTTACTTGCATTAGTGGAGAAAATTCAGGAGGCGTAATTCATGGAGAAACTTACAAAATTAAGAAGTGCATTTGGGGAAGCGGGTATTGATGGTATTTTATTAACGAATCAACATAGTCGTAGATATATGACAAACTTTACAGGAACAGCAGGCGTTGTATTAATTTCAAACGAACGCGCTTTATTTATTACAGATTTCCGCTACGTTGAACAAGCGCAAAAACAAGCGGTTGGTTATGAAATCGTACAGCATACAGGTACGATTATTGAAGAAGTTGCAAAACAAGTAAAAGACTTAGGAATTCAAAAGCTTGGTTTTGAGCAAGATACCCTTACATACAGCTCTTATACAGCATACAAAGAAGAAGTTGATGCAGAATTTGTTGCAACATCTGGTATTGTAGAAAAGTTACGCTTGATTAAGACTGATTCAGAGATTAAGATATTAAAGGAAGCTGCACAGATTGCAGATGCTGCCTTTGAACATATTCTATCATTTATTCGCCCGGGAGTATCTGAGATTGAAGTGTCAAATGAACTTGAATTTTTCATGAGAAAGCAAGGAGCAACATCTTCTTCGTTTGATATTATCGTTGCTTCGGGACTTCGTTCAGCATTGCCGCACGGCGTGGCATCTGAAAAATTGATAGAAAAGGGAGATTTTGTTACATTAGACTTCGGTGCTTACTATAAAGGATATTGTTCCGATATTACTCGCACAATTGCAGTAGGTGAGCCGTCTGATAAGTTAAAGGAAATTTATAATATCGTATTAGAAGCACAATTGCGCGGTGTAAACGGTATTAAAGCTGGTTTAACTGGTCGTGAAGCAGATGCATTAACACGTGACTACATAACTGAAAAAGGATACGGTGAGTATTTCGGGCATTCTACAGGTCATGGAATTGGTCTTGAAATTCATGAAGCACCAAGTTTAGCATTCCGCTCTGAAACGGTACTTGAGCCAGGAATGGCAGTCACTGTAGAACCGGGAATTTATATTCCAAATGTAGGCGGAGTTCGCATTGAAGATGATATTATAGTAACAGCTGAAGGTAATGAAGTGTTAACTAAATCTCCAAAAGAACTTATTATTTTGTAATACACAGGAGGATTTTTTGCATGATTTCAGTAAACGATTTTCGTACAGGATTAACAATTGCGGTGGACAACAGCCTATGGCAGGTTATCGATTTCCAACACGTAAAACCAGGTAAAGGTGCAGCATTCGTTCGTTCTAAATTACGTAACCTTCGCACAGGTTCTGTTCAAGAAAAAACATTCCGTGCTGGTGAAAAAGTAGAAAAAGCGCATATCGAAAACCGTCGTATGCAATATTTATATGCAAGCGGTGAAGCTCATGTATTCATGGACAACGGAACATACGAGCAAATCGAACTTGGTGAAAAGCAAATCGAACATGAATTAAAATTCTTGAAAGAAAACATGGAAATAGCAATCATGACATACCAAGGCGAAGTACTTGGTGTAGAACTTCCAAACACTGTTGAGTTAAAAGTTGTTGAAACAGAACCAGGTATTAAAGGTGACACAGCTTCTAACGTAACAAAACCAGCTACATTAGAAACTGGTCTAGTTGTACAAGTACCAATCTTCATTAATGAAGGTGAAATGCTTATTATTAACACAGGAGAATCAAAATACGTTTCTCGTGCGTAATAAAACAAGACACTCGTGGTATTAAATATCCACGAGTGTTTTTTTATGTGAAATAAGGTAGATAATAGATGACAGTAATAATAAAGCTAATGGTAAGTAGTAGAAGGGTCCCTGTTATATAAGGGTTCATTCGAATTTGAAAAGGTGTTACTTCCCCGGTGTTAAACCCCGTCAAACTTTTTGTGATGACACGATCCATATGCGTGTTTCGGTTCATATTCAAAAGAACCAGCCATGTGATTTCAAAAATGGCTAAACTTCCTAAAAAGAAACTTTCTATAAATGTCCAATTACCAAATTTGGAAAATAAGAAAATAGTAGCCACCTCTATAAAGACTGTAAGGATTTTTTTTTAGAATTTTCGTATATTTTCCCTTTTTGCTTCAATATAACATATTTTTACAAAAAATCCTCTTAATTTTATTTGATAATCAAAAAAATTACTTTTTCACTTCTGAAATAGACAACCTGTGCATATGGTTGTACAAATGTACTCTTTCATCTTGTTTGAGCGGGATATATGTGTGCTGTTAGGACGGTGTAAGGATAACGAAAGAAGGTGAGAGGATGAAACAGTGGCTAGCGGCATTTGAAACGTCCGTGCTCGTAATGGCGCTTCTTAGGATCTTCTCAGGCAGCATGGAAATTTTCGCCGCTTTGCTTATGTTGTATTTCAATGATGCCAAAAAAGCATTGTTCGTAAATGGTATGCTTGCATTTGTTGGCCCAACTGTTTTGATTGTAACGATGTCAATTGGAATTGCGAGTGTTACGAATGAAATTTCTTTTTTGAAATTATTTTTTTTGGCGCTTGGAATCGGTTGTATTTTTATTGCAGTACTGAAATAGCGATGTGATGGGGAGAGAGCTATGAAAGAAGTATTAGAGATGTTGCCAAGGCAAATCGAACGTTTTATACAAGATTATAAGGAATGTGACGGATTGGAAGAAATACGGGTTCGGGTTGGTCGACCGCTTGAATGCATTGCGCGCGGGGAAGCGCATTTTTATAACTATACTGTGACGACAGAAGATGCGGCATATTTACTGAATAAGCTTAGTCAATATTCACTTTATACGATGGAAGAAGAATTAAAGCGAGGGTATGTTACACTGCGCGGAGGGCATCGCGTTGGATTAGCGGGCAAAGTCATTATGGAAAAGAGTACAGTGAAAATGATTCGGGATGTGGCATCATTTAATATTCGAATTGCTCGGCAAAAAAAGGGGATTGCCGAGCCGCTTATACCATATTTATATGAGAAGCATTGGCTAAATACAATGATTATCGGTCCACCCCAAACAGGGAAAACAACATTATTGCGTGATGTAGCGCGCCTCATGAGTGCGGGTGTTCCAAGGCAACATATTCCTTCTTGTAAAGTTGGTATCGTAGACGAAAGATCAGAAATTGCGGGGTGCGTGAAAGGTGTTCCGCAATATGAGTTTGGAACAAGAGTGGATGTGTTAGATGCATGCCCAAAAGCAGAAGGTATGATGATGATGATTCGCTCAATGAGTCCCGATATATTAATTGTTGACGAAATCGGTCGTCCAGAAGATAGTGAAGCAATTATGGAAGCTGTTCATGCTGGTGTTCAATTATTTACTAGTGTGCATGGACAAGGGCATGAAGATATACTGAAACGACCTTCACTAAGGAAAATCATAGAGCTGGGCGTGTTCGAACGTTTTATTGAGCTTTCTAAAATAAAAGGACCAGGAACGATTATGAATATGAAAGATGGCAGTGGAAAGCCAATTCACCGCGGAGAGAAGGTGCTGAGCGTATGATTAAATTTTTTGGCGCTGCACTTATTGTTGCTGTATCAACATTTTTTGGTTTTTCATATGCGAAGAAATATAGTGAGCGCCCTCGCCAACTACGGTTGTTAAAGGCGGCTTTGCAATCACTTGAGGCGGAAATTATGTATGGACATACTCCTTTGTCTAAGGCAGCTGCACGCCTTGTAAAACAAATGCCTAAGCCTTTGAACTGGTTTTTTCATAGTTTTCACGAACGATTAGAAACGGGAGAGCAAACGGTTCGGGAAGCATGGATGGATAGTTTACAAGAAAATTGGAAACTCACAGCATTGAAGCAAACGGAATATGAGATTTTACAGCAATTTGGAGAAACGCTTGGACAACATGATCGTGAATCACAGCAAAAACATATTCGTTTATGTATTACACATTTAGAGAGAGAAGAAGGAGAAGCAAAGGAAATGCAAATTCAGTACGAAAAGATGATGAAAAGTTTAGGAGTATTAGCAGGATTACTTATCGTTATTTTACTGTTGTAAGGGGGAAAGGTGATGTCGATCGACGTTGGGTTAATCTTTCAAATTGCAGGCATTGGTATTATTTTAGCTTTCATTCATACTGTGCTGAAAGAACTAAAGCGAGAAGATATTGCCAACTGGGTGATTCTCGTTGGTTTTGTCGTTATTTTATTTCAGGTTGCATTTTTAATTAACAATTTATTTGACAAGATTAAAAGCGTCTTTCTTTTTCAGTAAAGGGGGCGATTCGAATCGAAATATTACAAATTGTAGGACTTGGACTTGTGGCAACTTTTTTGGCGGCAGTATTGAATCAGCATAAATCGAGTGTAACTTCATTATTTATTGTGTTTGTTAGTAGCATTATGTTTTTACTTATAATTGATCAAATTCATTCTATTTTAACGATGATTGAACGTATTGCAAATGAAGCGAAAGTGAGTAATGTGTATGTGGAAACACTGCTGAAAATTATTGGAATTGCTTACATTGCAGAATTCGGTGCACAAATTACGAAAGATGCAGGGCAAGGAGCAATTGCTTCAAAAATTGAATTAGCGGGAAAAATTTTAATTTTAGTGATGGCGATTCCGATATTAACTGTTGTAATTGAAACGATTCTCGGTTTTTTACCAACCGGATAAAGGAGGGGTGAATTGTGCGCTCGTTTGGAATAAAGCTTTCGTTTGCTTTTTTCCTCTTTTTTTCTTTGCCAATTATCGTACAAGCTTCCCCTCTAGAACAAAACGTTGTAGATGAACAGCTAGGAAAGCTTGGGATAGAAGGTGTAAAGAAATATTGGGATGACCTTGTTGCTAAGTATGGAGGGTATTTGCCGGAAAGCCAGAAGGGGAATTTTATGGAGTTTGTCAAAGGGGAAAAAGAATTTTCAATTAAAGAGTGGGTGATTGGATTACTAAAATATTTATTTCATGAATTAGTAGCGAACGGAAAGTTACTTGGGACACTCATTATGCTTACTATTTTCAGCGCGCTTTTACAATCGCTTCAATCTGCTTTTGCAAAAAGTAGCGTTGGGAAAATAGCGGATGCTGTTGTATATATGGTACTTATCGTTTTTGCTTTAAACAGTTTTTATGTTGTTATGACGTATACAAAAGACACCATTCAAACAATGATCGATTTCATTTTAGCGCTCCTCCCTATTTTGTTAGCGCTCATAGCGACAGGAGGCGGTGTTGTATCTGTTTCTTTCTTTCATCCAATTATCGTTTTTCTTATGAATACGAGCGGAATGCTTATGAATTATATTGTTTTACCGCTTCTTCTCCTTGCTACAATTTTAAGTATTGTCAGTACAATGAGCGATCAATATAAAGTTACAAAATTGTCCAAACTGCTGCAAAATGTTAGCGTTAGCATCATTGGGATTTTTTTAACAATCTTTTTGGGTGTGCTCTCTGTACAAGGAACGGCAACAGCGGTAGCGGATGGGATTGCTGTTAAAACAGCAAAATTTGTAACGGGAAACTTTATTCCAGTTGTCGGCCGGATGTTTACTGAAGCAGCAGACACTGTACTTAGTGCATCGGCTTTATTAAAAAATACAGTGGGGATTGTTGGGGTTGTTATTTTATTACTTATCGTTGCTTTTCCTGCTATTCAAATTTTCTGCATTGCGTTCATTTATAAATTTGCGGCAGCAGTGCTGCAACCTGTTGGTGGAGGAACAATTATTCAATGTCTGGACATTATCGGAAGAAGCATTATATACGTGTTTGCTTGTTTGGCCATTGTATCGTTCATGTTTTTTCTAAGTATCACGATTGTTATTGCAGCTGGAAATATTACGTTAATGATGCGTTAGGAGGTGAGAAGGTTGCAATTTGTCGTGGAGTGGATTCGGAATATTATTGTGTTTCTACTATTAGCAACGATGCTTCATATGTTACTTCCTAATTCAAATTTACAAAAGTATGTCAAGTTTGTTGTAAGTTTGCTTCTAGTCGTTTTGATCTTAACCCCTTTATTTAAATTGTTTCAAACAGATATTCAAGATGTGATTGCAAATGCTAGTCAGGACAAGTATATGGCAAACGGATCAATAGAAAATAAAATTAATGAAAAGAAAAAAGAAATACAAGCCTCACAACGTGCATATATTTTAGAACAGATGGCTGTCCAAATGAAAAAACAAGTTGGAAAAGAACTAGAAAAGCAATATGGTATGGCCGTTATGAGTTTGCAGATAAAAGTACCAGAAGACAAAAAAGAAGTGAAATCTCAGCAAGATATTCAATCTGTTATTGTAACGCTTCAGGCAAATGAACGAAGCCGAGCAGGAGCTATTGAAACGATTCAAAAGGTAGACATTAACTCGAAGGAACCTCGAAAGACGTCAGAACAAAATACAGCTGAAATGAAACAATTCTTCTCAAACAAATGGCAATTGGAAGAGAACAAAATTAAGATTCAGGTGGAAGGGGGGATAGGGAAAGTAAATGAATAATAAATTTCAATTTTTTCGCAATCTTTTTAAAGGAAATGAAAAAGATGAGAAAGAGAAAAAAATTTCAGCTAAGTTTTTGATCATTTTACTCATACTTGGGATCATCCTTATGTTTTCTGGTAACCTTTTCCAAGCAAAAAAGCCAGAAGTACCTGTTCTCAAATCGCAAACAGAGCAAGTAAAAGATGTACCAACATTTGGACAAAAGAATAGTGACAACAAATCTAACATTGATAAATATGAAAAAGAATATGAACAACAATTAAAAGAAGCATTAGAAAGTGTTACAGGCGTTAAAGATGTAACAATTGAAATTAATCTTGATTCATCAGAAGAAAAAATACTTGATAAAAATACGGTGAAGCGATCGCAAACGACGGACGAAACAGATAAAGAAGGCGGAAAGCGGAAAGTTGAAGATGAATCGACAGATGAAAAAACAGTGATTGTACGCCAAGGTGATAAAGAAGCTCCTATTATACTTCGAGAAAATAAGCCGAAAGTTCGCGGCGTTCTTGTTGTTGCAAAAGGAGTGGATAATTTACAAGTGAAACAGATGGTGATAGAAGCTGTTACACGTATGTTAGAGGTTCCAAGTCACCGTGTATCTGTTTTACCAAAAAAGAATTAGGGAGGAAATAAAGTGTTAAAAAAACAAACAGTTTGGTTATTAACGATGTTAAGTTTGGTTATTGTACTTTCAGTATACTATGTAATGACTCCAGATAATAAAACAAAGGTTGTAACAACATCATTAGGAGAAGGAGCGAAAGAGAAGCAAGGCTCTGAAAAGGAAACTAGTAAAAAAGAAACAGGTAAGAAAGAAGGAAATGTATCGAGTCATTCAGCTAGTGATGATAGTTTCACAGCACTGCGTTTAAAAATGGAGGATCAGCGTAGTGAAGCAAAGGAAAAATTGCAAGATGTAATGAACTCAACAACCACTTCTGCCGAAGAGAGAAATAAAGCAAAGAATGAATTTGATGCATTGAGCGATTTAGCGACAAAAGAAACGTTATTGGAGACATTAATTAAAACAGAAGGCGGTTTTAAAGATGCGCTTGTACGTGCAGATGGAAATGATGTTAAAGTGACAGTAAAAGCAGCAAAACTTTCTGCAAAAGAAGCAAATAAAATTATACAGCTTGTAAAAAGTGAGACGGGCTTAATGGCAGACGTTCGATATGAAATAGCAAAGTAAAAAGCTATCGATTTTTTCGATAGCTTTTTTTATCTAATAGAAGTTTGTCTAACAATCGTAGTTCAGTTTCTTTCGTTTTTATAGGAGAAATTCGTTGTGAGTGAAAAATCATTGGTTCTTGATGAAGGTGATTACTTTGTCCGCATTTCATTTGAATAAAGAGGGATACACCCCAAATAATAACAGCTGGTAGAAAGAGAATAAGCCAAATGTTCACGTCCCACACCTCACTGTATATGATTCTATCTTTACGATACTACTCTTATATGAAGGAAATATGAAGTGGATGTAAATAAACTTCAATTACTTAGTAAAAAATATATAAACTCACATAAATAAACGCAAATTGAAAAAACAACATAAAAACCCTTTTCTTTTTCGAGGGGCGAGTGCACCTGGCCGTGCATAGAAGCGGTCAGGACCTTTTCCTGACACGCGCTAGATTTAAAACAAAGGGAGTAAGCGAGAGAAGGTCATGTTTTATTCTGCATAGCCACGACCTATATGTTGAGAAAACAATATGGATTTATATAAATGAAGTGGATGAGAGTGTTTTTTAGGAAGTGGTCTTGCCAATTTTGAGTGAAACTTGGTATTATTACTAGGTAGTAAAATGGCATACTGTTATTTTTACAGGAATTTTCATACATCATACAGAAGAAATAAAATTGGAATGTTGAAAATATTTATCGTAAGATGAATATATATATAAATACATTTTGATTTTCCAACATATAAGTCACTGCTATGCAGAACAAAAAGTGATTGTCTTTCTTTGTTTTCAAATTGCACTTGGCAGGAAAGGGATCTGACCGCTTCTATGCATAGCCAGATGCTCTTACTTACTAAAAAACAGTGATTTTTATGCAGGTTTTCAATATGGATTTATATATATCCATTTTAATTTTTCGGCATATAGGTCGCTGCTATGCAGCATACAACATGACCGCTACTTGCTTTCTCCTTTTGTTTTAAACCTGGCATGTGGTAGGAAAAGGCCCTGACTGCTTCTATGCATGGCCAGACGCTCTCGCCTGCATAAAAAGAAAGAGGGTTTTATGTCGATTTTTTAATTTGTATTTATAGAGTATGAAACTTCATAGTAGTTTTTCATTGATAGTACGAGAAGAAATTTATGATTGACTGTTCTAGCTGGATTCAGTAAATGGTATTTATTACTGATAGTTTGAGCTGTTACAACAGGAAAAACAAGTATATAGGAGTGGATTTTACATGTTTAAAATTCAAGAAGTTCGTGAATTGATTAAGTTAATTGATGATTCTAATATTGATGAATTCGAATACAAAAAAGATGGTACTACAATTAAGATGAAAAAGCGTGGCAATGAAGTAATTGCTGTGCAACCTGCTCTGGCAGTGCAGAAACCTGTACAAGCTGTAGTGCCAGAAGTAGTTGCTGCACCAGCTCAAAGTGAAGCTCCAAAGCAGGAAGCGAAACAAGTATTACAAGATGAGAACTTACTAAAAATTACTTCTCCGATGGTTGGAACGTTCTATGCTTCTCCATCACCAGATGCACCAGCATATGTAAATGTTGGAGATCGCGTAACAGAAGGGAAAATTGTTTGTATTGTAGAAGCGATGAAACTCTTTAATGAAATTGAAGCAGAAGTAAATGGGGAAATCGTTGAAATTCTTGTGAATAACGGTCAGCTTGTTGAATATGGACAACCGCTATTTCTTGTAAAAGCATAATAAGGGAGTCTGGAATGATGATTAAAAAAGTATTAATTGCGAACCGCGGGGAAATTGCGGTACGAATTATTCGTGCTTGCAAAGAAATGAATATTGAAACAGTTGCAATTTATTCTGAAGCAGATAAAGAAGCACTTCATGTACAAATTGCCGATGAAGCATACTGCGTTGGACCAACTGTATCAAAGGAAAGCTATTTAAACTTAACTAACATTATTAGCGTTGCAAAATTAACGGGTTGTGATGCAATTCACCCCGGATATGGTTTTTTAGCAGAAAATGCTGATTTTGCAGAGCTTTGTCGTGAATGTAATTTGATTTTTATCGGTCCAAGCCCGGAAGCTATTTCAAAAATGGGCACAAAAGACGTTGCACGTGATACAATGAAGGAAGCAGGGGTTCCGATTGTACCGGGTTCACAAGGAATTATTAAAAATATCGAAGAAGCAGTAGCACTTGCAGAGAGAATTGGATATCCTGTTATTATTAAAGCAACAGCGGGCGGCGGCGGTAAGGGAATTCGCGTTGCGCGCACGGAAGAAGAGCTTGTAAAAGGAATTCAAATTACACAGCAAGAGGCAAGTACCGCTTTTGGAAACCCTGGTGTATACTTAGAAAAGTATATTGAAGATTTCCGTCATGTAGAAATTCAAGTGATGGCAGATAGCCATGGTAACGTCATTCATTTAGGAGAGCGCGATTGTACAATTCAGCGTCGTTTGCAAAAACTGCTAGAAGAGTCACCATCTCCAGTATTAGATGCTACTATCCGTCAACGAATGGGAGAAGCAGCAGTAAAAGCGGCGGCAGCAGTAGATTATACGGGTGCTGGCACAGTTGAATTTATTTACGAATATAAAACGAAAAGTTTCTATTTCATGGAAATGAATACGCGAATTCAAGTTGAGCATCCTGTAACTGAAATGGTGACGGGAGTAGACCTTATTAAAGAGCAAATTCGCGTTGCATCAGGAGAGCAGTTATCGCTGCAGCAAGAAGAAGTACAATTTAACGGTTGGGCAATTGAGTGCCGAATTAATGCGGAAAACCCTGCCAAAAACTTTATGCCATCTCCAGGTAAGGTAGAAATGTATTTACCGCCAGGGGGATTTGGTATTCGCGTCGATTCAGCTGTATATCCTGGGTATACGATTCCGCCTTATTACGATTCGATGGTTGCAAAGCTCATCGTTTATGGAAAAACACGTGAAGAAGCAATTGCGAAAATGAAACGAGCGTTAAGTGAATTCGTCATTGAGGGTGTACATACGACGATTCCGTTCCATTTACAACTTCTTGACCACCCTGAATTTGTACAAGGTGAATTTAATACGAAGTTTTTAGAACAGCATGATTTAACGGCGCAGTGATACATTTAAAGGAGGTTTTTTTCATGGCTGAACATATGTTAGACATGGGACAAGATACAACTCTTGGTAAAGTAGAAATCGCACCGGAAGTAATTGAAGTAATTGCAGGTATTGCTGCTTCTGAAGTAGAAGGCGTAGCAGCAATGCGTGGTAACTTTGCAACAGATGTTGTTGAGAAGTTAGGAAAGAAAAATCATGGAAAAGGCGTAAAAGTAGAATTAGCAAACGATGATATTATTGTTGATGTTTACGTATTAATGTATTTTGGTGTAGCAATTCCAGTTGTTGCACAAAACATTCAAGATAATATTCGTCAAGCGTTGTTTACAATGACAGGCCTTGAACCGAAAGAAATAAACGTGCATATCGTTGGTGTAACATTTGAAGCACCAAAGACAGAAATCGAGCCAGTATAATACTGTAAAAGGTGCCTTGTTACTCAGGCACCTTTTTTATCGTTTTGTTTCTTTCTATTCAAACTTAAAAAATTATATTATTTAAAAAAATGAAAAAATTTAAAGGTGAACGCGAGTTTTTGAAAAAAACGTACATTGTGGTATGATATGGAACTTGAAGTTAATCTTTTTATTATTTTTCCGTGAGGGAACTCGTGTATGAAACGATAAATTATGGTATTATCATTGTATTATAAGATTGAAGGGTCAGAAAAAATTATAAAGGGTAAGTAATTCAATGGCTTATAAATTATAATAATATAACAAAACATAAGGAAAGACTTGAAGTACAAAGGAGAGTTATCATGAAACGTAGGACGGCTAGAGAAAGAGCGATGCAAGCACTTTATCAAATGGATATTACCGGAGACTACAATCCGAAAGCAGCAGTAGAAAACACACTTGAAGAAGGCGAAAATACAAATGAATTTTTAGAAGCACTTGTCTTCGGATGTGTAGAGCATAAAGAAGTAATTGATGAGCTTATTCGTCAAAATTTAAAAAAGTGGAAATTAGAACGCATTAGCATTGTTGATCGCAGTATTTTACGACTTGCTGTATATGAAATGAAATACATGGAAGATATTCCGCACAGCGTATCAATTAACGAGGCAATTGAAATTGCAAAAGCATACGGAGACGAGGAATCTCGGCGTTTTATTAACGGCGTTTTATCTAGTATACAGTAAAATTTTCTTGGGCGGGGAACTTCATCCTCGCTTCAGAAAGCTCTTACCAATCAGACTTTTACGGGCAGTTATCTTTCACCTTTATTCTTTCATTTTTTAGAATGTTAATGTGGAAGCTATACTGCCCGTTAGAGCGGGAGAAAAAAGTAGCTTTGTAATTTTTAAAGGGGGAATTTTGAAATGGTAGCAGTAATCATCAAAGGAAATGAAGTTGCAGAGAAAAAGCGAGCGCAGTTAAAAGAGAAAGTTGCAGAACTAGAAGAACAAGGAATTGTACCAGGGCTAGCTGTTATTTTAGTTGGAGACGATCCAGCTTCTCATTCGTATGTAAAGGGGAAAGAAAAAGGCTGCGAACAAGTTGGTATTTATTCTGAGTTAATTACATTTCCAGATACAATTACACAAGATCGTTTATTAGCGGAAATCGACCGTTTAAATAATGATGATCGTATTCATGGTATTTTAGTGCAGTTACCGTTGCCAAATCATATTGAAGAGAAAGCTATCATTGAAAAAATTTCTCCTGAGAAAGATGTGGATGGTTTCCATCCAATTAGTATCGGGCGTATGATGACAGGACAAGATACGTTCCTTCCATGTACGCCGCATGGTATTTTAGAATTAGTAAAAGAAACAAATCTTGATATTACAGGGAAACACGTTGTTGTTATTGGACGAAGCAATATTGTTGGAAAACCAGTAGGACAACTGTTTTTAAATGAAAATGCAACAGTTACATATTGTCATTCCAAAACAGCGAATATAAAAGAATTAACGAAGTTAGCTGATATTTTAATTGTTGCAGTTGGAAGAGCGAAAATGGTAACAGCTGATTACGTAAAAGAAGGCGCAGTTGTAATTGATGTCGGAGTAAATCGTTTAGAAACAGGAAAACTATGCGGTGATGTTGATTTCGACGATGTATTAAACGTTGCAAGTCACATTACACCAGTACCAAAAGGCGTAGGCCCAATGACGATTACAATGCTATTAGAAAATACAGTATTATCTGCACAGCGCGCAGGTGTTTTTTGTAAATAATTGCATGGCGGCTATGAGGAGAGAGAAATGGAAAAGCAATATTTAACCGTTACAGCGTTAACTCGTTATATGAAAACTAAAATAGAGTATGACCCTCATCTACAGTCTGTTTGGTTAAAAGGAGAAATTTCAAATTTTAAATATCATAGCCGCGGTCATATGTATTTCACATTAAAAGATGAAAATGCAAGAATTGCTGCGGTTATGTTTGCGAGTCATAATCGCAATGTAAAGTTCAGACCAGAAGACGGGATGAAAGTGCTTGTAAAAGGGAAAATTTCTGTTTATGAAGCAAGTGGTTCATACCAGATTTATATTCATGATATGCAGCCAGATGGAGTGGGAAATCTTCATTTAGCATATGAGCAGTTAAAGGCTCGTTTAGAAGAAGAAGGGCTGTTTTCACAAGTATACAAGCAGCCAATACCTGCTTATCCAACAACAATTGGTGTGATTACGTCGCCAACGGGTGCAGCAATTCGTGATATTATAACGACAATTGCACGTCGCTATCCGATTGGAAGGGTAATTGTATTTCCAGTTCTTGTGCAAGGGGAGTTTGCAGCTCCCTCAATTGTACAAGCTATTGAAAAGGCCAATGAAATGAATGGTATAGATGTGTTAATTGTTGGGCGCGGCGGAGGGTCGATTGAAGAGCTGTGGGCATTTAATGAAGAAACAGTGGCCCGAGCAATCTTTGCGAGTCAAATTCCAATCATTTCTGCTGTGGGACATGAAACAGATTTTACTATTGCAGATTTTGTAGCGGACTTAAGAGCTCCAACGCCAACAGCGGCAGCTGAACTGGCAGTTCCTCACATTCTTGAATTAGAAGAAAAAGTGATGCAGCGTACACTTCGCTTGACGCGAGCGATGCGTGAGATGTTGAACTATAAGCAGGAACATTTGCAAGCATTACAAAAATCATATGCATTTCGCTATCCAAAGCAATTGTATGAGCAAAAGGAAGAGCAATTGGATCGTACAATTGATAAGTTGATGCAAACGAAAGAGCGTTACATAGAAAAGAAGACCAATCAACTTCAGCAGTTGTCATTTTATTTAGGAAAGCATCACCCTGCGCAAAAAATCGAACAAACAAGGCAGACGTTAGACACATTGCAAAAGCAATTGCAACGTGAAATGCAAACTCTTCTACGAGGAAAAGAGTTTGCTTTTACAAGAGCGATAGAGAAGTTAGAAACGTTAAGTCCTCTTAAGGTGATGATGCGAGGCTACGGTCTTGTTTATAATAATGAGAAACAGGTCTTAAAAAGTGTAAAAGGAATTGGGCTTGGAGATGAAGTTACAGTGCAGCTTCAAGATGGTGTGCTAGACTGTAATGTATGGGGAATAGAGGAGCGTGAACTAGGCGATGGAAAATAAAGTGAGCTTTGAAGAAGCTATTGCAAAGCTTGAACAAATTGTTTCCAAGCTCGAACAAGGTGATGTTCCGCTTGAGGAAGCGATTTCGTATTTTAAAGAAGGTATGGAACTTTCTAAGCTTTGCGATGAAAAATTAAAAGACGTACAAGAACAAATGGCAGTCATACTTGGTGAAAATGGTGAACTTCGTCCATTTTCTACTTTAGGAGAGGAAGCATAATGACGCATGTAGCTTTTGATGCTTTTATGAGAGAAAGTAAAGCGTTAGTAGAAGAAAATCTTGTGCGTTATGCAAATGATTTACAATGTCCGGATGTAATTCGCGAGGCGATGATGTATTCATTAGAAGCGGGTGGGAAGCGCCTCCGTCCGTTACTTTTATTTGCAACACTACAAGCGTTTGGAAAAGATAGAGAATTAGGGATAGGTACAGCTTGTGCACTAGAAATGATTCATACGTATTCTTTAATTCATGATGATTTACCTTGTATGGATGATGATGACTTACGCCGCGGGAAACCAACAAATCATAAAGTGTTTGGTGAGGCCATGGCCGTATTAGCTGGTGATGGGTTGTTAACGTATGCATTCCAAGTTGTAACAGAGCAAGACCATAAAGAAATTACTTCTGAAACAAAACTGCGCATCGCATTGGAACTTGCCAAAGCAGCAGGGCCAGAAGGAATGGTTGGTGGGCAAGTTGCGGATATGGAAGCAGAAGGGAAGCAATTAACTCTTCATGAGCTAGAATATATTCATAAGCATAAAACTGGACGTTTATTAGAATTTGCCGTATTAGCTGGTGCGTTATTATCAGGGGCTAGGGCTGAGCAACAAGAAAAATTACTTGCTTTTGCGAAGTATGTCGGACTTGCTTTTCAAATTCGTGATGATATTCTAGATGTAGAAGGAACGGAAGAAGAGATTGGGAAACCAGTCGGAAGCGATATGACAAATGAAAAAAGTACATATACAACGTTATTTACAGTAGAAGAAGCGAAGAAAATTTTGGAAGAAACAATTATAAAAGCAAAAGATGCAATTTCTTCTTTACAATTACAAGATGAATATTTGTTAGTAATTTGCGATTTAATTGCAAAACGCAACCACTAGTATAAGAATGTTTTCATTTGTTGAGCCATTCAGGATTTTATGGTATAAATGTAGACAAAGGTTTTTCTTTTCTTTTTATTGGCAAAAATATACGTAGATTACATTGCCGTTATCACTTTGTGTTAGCGGCTCTTTTTTCATCGTATAAAATAAAGAATATGCTTGATTTTGGTAATTCAATTAAGTACAACCATGTTTTACGGATGTATAATAGTTGATATGACGACAGATTATGAAACGAAAGTGAGTGATCCTTGTGGATCTGACGCAAATTCAAAATCCTAGTTTTTTGAAGGATATGTCTATAAGCGAACTAGAAGCGTTAAGCGAAGATATTCGAAAGTTTTTAATTGAAGAGCTTTCTCAAACAGGTGGACATATTGCTCCAAATCTAGGTGTAGTAGAACTCACAATTGCTTTGCATAAAGTATTCAATAGTCCAAGGGATAAATTTTTATGGGATGTAGGACATCAATCCTATGTACATAAAATCTTAACGGGGCGTGCAAAGGAATTTGGCACATTAAGACAATATAAAGGTTTGTGTGGTTTTCCAAAGCGTTGTGAAAGTGAACATGATGTATGGGAAACGGGACATAGCTCTACTTCCTTATCTGCTGCCATGGGAATGGCACTTGCTCGTGATTTAAAGAAAACGAAAGAGTATATTGTTCCTATTATTGGTGATGGTGCATTAACAGGTGGTATGGCGCTGGAAGCACTAAATCATATTGGACATGAACAAACAGATATGACAGTTATTTTAAATGATAATGAAATGTCGATTGCACCAAACGTTGGTGCATTGCATAACGTACTTGGACGTTTACGTACAGCAGGAAAATATCAATGGGTAAAAGATGAACTAGAATACTTATTGAAGAAAATTCCAGCTGTTGGCGGTAAAGTAGCTGCAACGGCTGAAAAAGTAAAAGATAGCTTGAAATATTTACTCGTTTCGGGTGTGTTTTTTGAAGAGTTAGGCTTCACATATTTAGGGCCTGTTGATGGACATGATTATGAAAGTTTATTTGAAAATCTTCAATATGCAAAGAAAACGAAAGGGCCTGTACTTGTTCATGTCATTACGAAAAAAGGAAAAGGCTATAAGCCAGCTGAAAGTGATGTAATTGGAACTTGGCATGGTACAGGACCGTACAAAATTGAGTCTGGTGATTTTGTGAAGCCAAAAGAAGCTGCACCGGCATGGAGTTCCGTTGTTAGTGAAGCAGTTCGCAAATTGGCAAAGAATGATCAACGTATCGTTGCTGTAACGCCAGCAATGCCAGTTGGATCAAAGCTTGAAAAATTTGCAAAAGAATTTCCTAATCGTATGTTTGATGTAGGGATTGCTGAGCAACACGCAGTAACAATGGCAGCTGGTTTAGCAACGCAAGGCATGAAGCCGTTTTTAGCGATTTATTCTACATTTTTACAACGTGCCTATGATCAAGTTGTTCACGATGTATGTCGCCAAAATTTAAATGTCTTTTTCGGGATTGATCGAGCGGGATTAGTAGGAGCTGATGGAGAAACGCATCAAGGTATATTTGATATTGCATTTTTACGTCATCTTCCGAATATTGTTTTGATGATGCCGAAAGATGAAAATGAAGGTCAACATATGGTATATACAGCAATCAATTACGAAAATGGACCGATTGCGCTTCGTTATGCGCGTGGAAATGGAATTGGTGTACTGATGGATAAAGAGTTTAAAGAAATTCCAATCGGTACATGGGAAACGCTTCGTGAAGGGTCACAAGCAGCAATTCTAACATTTGGTACGACAATTCCGATGGCAATGGAAGCGGCAGAATCACTTGAGAAGAAAGGGATTTCTGTAAAGGTTGTGAATGCTCGCTTTATTAAGCCGATGGACGAAGCATACTTGCATGAGCTATTAGGAAAGAATATGCCGATTTTAACAATTGAAGAGGCATGTTTAATTGGAGGGTTTGGTTCTGGTGTGTTAGAGTTTTCTAGTGAGCATGGATATCATAATGCGCTAATTGAGTGTATGGGTATCCCAGATCATTTCATTGAACACGGCAGTGTCTCTAAACTTCTTGAAGAAATTGACTTAACAGCAGATGCAGTTGTTGAACGCATTTGTACAATGATTCCATTAAAACAAAAAAGGGCGTAACAAATGAGCGGAAAAAAAGAACGAGTAGATGTACTATTAGTAGAACGAGGACTTGTTGAAACAAGAGAAAAAGCGAAGCGTGCTGTTATGGCAGGTCTTGTATATGCAAATGAAATGCGTCTAGATAAACCAGGTGAAAAAATACCACAAGATACAGAAATTACAGTAAAAGGACAAGTAATGCGCTATGTAAGTCGTGGTGGATATAAGTTAGAGAAGGCGTTAGAGACGTTTCATATAGATTTGCAAGATAAAATTATGCTCGATATTGGTTCATCAACGGGTGGATTTACGGATTGTGCTTTGCAAAATGGTGCAAAGCTATCATACGCTTTAGATGTAGGATATAACCAACTTGCATGGAAACTAAGACAAGACGAGCGTGTTGTCGTAATGGAACGGACGAATTTTCGTTATGTAACACCTGCTGATTTGCAGCAAGGATTACCGCAATTTGCAAGCATTGATGTATCGTTTATATCTTTGAAATTAATTTTACCTGTATTAAAAACGATGTTAACACCTGGTGGTGAGGTTGCGGCGCTTATTAAGCCGCAATTTGAAGCCGGGCGAGAGCAAGTGGGGAAAAAGGGAATTGTTCGGGACCGTAAAGTACATGAAGCAGTTATAGAAATGATTGTCGATTTTGCACTGGCAGAAGGTTACGATGTTCAAAACTTAACGTTTTCTCCAATTACAGGTGGAGATGGGAACATTGAATTTTTAATTCATTTAAAATGGTATGGTGAGCGTGAACAAGGAGAAAATCAATCTCCTATTCGAGTAGAGGAAGTTGTAACAGAAGCTCACGAAGCCTTGAAGAAAAAGGGAAAAGAGGAATAACAATTGTTGTTCCTCTTTTTACTCATATAGAAAGTTAGAATTGTATAATGATTGTAAAAACAATTATGTACAAGTAGCCAATTATACGTTAACATAAATAAGTGAAGTATAATAATGGTAAAACTACGGTAAGAGATAGTGCGAGGTGCAAAAATATGAATAAAGGGCAGCGCCATATTAAAATTCGAGAAATTATTGCGAATAAAGAAATTGAAACGCAAGACGAACTAGTGGATATTTTACGTAATGAAGGTTTTAATGTAACACAAGCAACGGTATCGCGAGATATTAAAGAATTACATTTAGTAAAGGTACCACTTCATGATGGGCGGTATAAATATAGCTTACCAGCGGATCAACGTTTTAATCCACTTCAAAAATTAAAACGCAATCTTGTTGATTCGTTTGTTAAATTAGATACAGCTGGTCATATGCTTGTGTTAAAGACATTGCCAGGTAATGCACATGCTCTCGGTGCGCTGATTGATCATTTAGAGTGGGATGAAATTATTGGCACAATTTGCGGTGATGATACGTGTTTAATTATTTGCCGTACACCTGAAGATACAGGGGTTGTATCAAATCGCTTTTTAAATATGCTGTAACAAAAAGAATCTTGTTTGCTTTATTGCTCAGAAGAGTAAAAAAGTAGACAAGATATTTTTGTTATGGAGAAATAAAAATCCTAAAATAGCATGTGAAAATATATATTTCCATATAGGAATATCAGTATTGTTACATTGACCGTAAAAACAAATGTTTGTTACAATGAAGCAGGTTACATAACATATTCTTCATGAAAAAAGTAACAGAAGAATGTATGTGTGAATAGTTTAAGCCTCCCGTGTGGAGTGTGAATGAAATAACGAGGTGAATGAGGCATTGTTATCGGAATTATCGATTAGAAACTTTGCTATTATTGAATCATTAAATATCTCTTTTCAAAAAGGGCTCACTGTTTTAAGTGGTGAAACGGGCGCAGGAAAATCCATCATTATTGATGCGATTAGTCTTCTTGTTGGAGGACGCGGCTCAGCGGAATTTGTACGTTATGGGACAGATAAAGCTGAAATTGAAGGGTTATTTTATATTGAAGATGAACAGCATCCTTGTGCCATGAAAGCAGAAGAGCTTGATATTGAAATTGAAGATGGCATGATAATTTTAAAACGGGATATTTCTGTGAATGGGAAAAGCGTATGCCGCGTCAATGGAAAGCTTGTTACATTAAGTACATTAAAGGAAATTGGAAAAACGCTTGTTGACATTCATGGACAACATGAAACGCAAGATTTAATGAATGAAGACCGCCATTTATTTATGCTTGATCATTTTGAGGGAGATCATATTTTAGTTCAGTTAGAAAAGTATCAAAATGTGTATAGGGAATATGAGCAATTAAAAAAACAATTGCACTCTTTAACAGAAAATGAGCAACAAATGGCACATCGTTTAGATTTAATTCAATTTCAACATGAAGAGATTCGAAATGCGGATTTGAAAATAGATGAAGAGCAAAATTTATTAGAAGAACGATTGAAGATTTCGAACTTCGAAAAGATTTATAAGGCACTGGGTGATTCGTATCGTTCTTTAACGGAAGATCATTCTGGTTTAGATCATATTCGGAATGCGATGAACCAGATGGAGAGCATTACGGATTTAGATACTGCATATCAAGAAAACTACGATGCGATTGCGAATAGTTATTATTTATTAGAAGAAGTAGCATATCAACTCCGCGAAAAGTTAGATATGATGGAATACGATCCAAATCGTTTAGATGAAATTGAAACACGTTTAAATGAAATTCGTATGTTAAAGCGTAAATATGGAAATACTGTAGAAGAGATTTTAGCGTATGCGGATGAAATCGAAAAAGAGATATTTACGATTGAAAATAAAGATGTACACATTGAAACGACGAAAAGGAAACTAAAAGACATCGAGCAGCTTATAGTGAAAGAAGCGACACTACTAAGTGATATGCGTCGTAACCTTGCGAATCGATTAACAACGGCAATTCATCAAGAATTAAAAGAACTGTACATGGAAAAAACAAAATTCGAAGTGATGATAAAGAAAAAAGAAGGGACAATTGACGATCCTCTTGTCGAAGGAGCTCCTGTCAAAATGACACAAGATGGGTATGACGATGTAGAATTTTATATTTCTACGAATCCAGGAGAACCGTTAAAGCCGCTTTCTAAAGTAGCTTCAGGAGGGGAATTATCCCGTATTATATTAGCGTTAAAGAGTATTTTTTCTAAACATCAAGGTGTTGCCTCTGTTATTTTTGATGAGGTAGACACTGGAGTAAGCGGGCGCGTTGCACAGGCGATTGCTGAAAAGATTTATCGTGTTTCTGTTAATTCACAAGTGCTATGTATTACACATTTGCCACAAGTTGCGTCTATGGCAGATTCTCACTTATTTATTCGGAAACAAATTGTAAATGAACGCACTGTTACATCTGTTACTGTACTTAGTCAAGATGAAAAAGTAACGGAAATTGCTCGCATGATTTCTGGTGTGGAAATTACTGATTTAACGACAGAACATGCAAGAGAGTTACTTTCGCAGGCGCATCGTTTTAAACAAGCAGCAGAGGCTATCCAATAATGGATAGCTTTTTTGTTAACAATAATGATTTCTTAATTCTTCCGGTTATAAAGAAAGGATAGCAAGGAGACATTAAATAATGAAGCCGCTAGGCTGAATGTGGGGTAGGAGCGAGGAGAGTGAAAAGATTGAAATTAGAGAAATTTCGAAAAATCATAGGGATCTGTCTCCTTGTTTCGCTTGTCTTTATTGGGTGTTATAAACCGCTTCGCGCGTTTATTTTACTTCCAAAGCAACTTGTTATATTTCAAGATCAAGATTCACAAGTATCTTCTTTACCTGTATTTCAAACAAAATCAACTGATGAAACTATTTTTACAATTGCTTCTGGGCATGCTAGTGAAAAAACAATTGCGGTAAATGCGCATGAAAGCGGAGAAGCTGCTATGGTTTATGAGCTTGCAGGATTACCCGTAAAAAAAGTAAATGTGAAAGTATTAAAAGATTTTAAAATAGTTCCAGGTGGGCAATCAATTGGAGTGAAATTAAATGCAAAAGGGGTACTTGTTGTAGGGCATCATTTAATTCAAACGGAAAAAGGAAAGGTATCCCCAGGTGAACTTGCAGGTGTGCAAGTAGGGGATATGATTACTGAAATAAACGGTAAGACAATTGAACGAATGAGTGATATTGCACCATTTATTCATGATAGCGGGAAAACAGGAGAATCGCTTAATCTTGTCTTGCTAAGAGATGGGAAATATATTCGAACAAAATTAACTCCACAAAAAGATGGCGGAGAACAGTCATATCGAATTGGATTGTACATTCGTGATTCAGCTGCAGGCATTGGAACGATGACATTTATTCATCCGGAATCAATGAAATACGGCGCGCTTGGTCACGTGATTTCTGACAATGATACGAAAAAACCAATTCAAGTTGAAGATGGACAAATTGTTCGTTCGACAGTAACGTCTATTGAACGTGGGAGCAATGGAGATCCTGGTGAAAAATTAGCGAGATTCTCACCAGATCATGAAGTTATTGGTAATATTACAACGAATAGTCCATTTGGTATTTTTGGTAAGTTAAATACAGAAATGAAAAATGGAATTATGGATGAAGCACTTCCGATTGCTCTTTCCCATCAAGTAAAAGAAGGGCCTGCGAAAATTTTGACAGTTATTGATCAAGATAAAGTAGAAGCGTTCGATATAGAAATTGTAAGTACAGTTCCGCAAAAATTCCCTGCAACAAAAGGAATGGTTGTAAAGATTACAGATAAACGCTTATTAGAAAAAACAGGTGGGATTGTACAAGGAATGAGTGGTAGTCCTATTGTACAAGACGGAAAATTAGTAGGGGCTGTAACACACGTATTTGTCAACGATCCAACATCTGGATATGGTGTCCATATTGAATGGATGCTACATGAAGCGGGGATTAATATTTATACAGATCAGAAAAAAGCAAGCTGAATGTATTCAGCTTGTTTTTTGTTACTTTTAAATAAAGGGAGAAAAGAAGAGGTCTCCTTATTGATGAAAAATTTTTCTTGTAAAGCCGCTGAAATGTTACAAAAGTTTCGCAACAGGTGTTTTTTGTTGTAAAATAAAAGTAGAGCATACATATTTAGCTATAACCACATGATGGAATATGTAAAAGAACACTAAGAAATAGACGATAAAAATGTTTTTTTGTGATTTTTTCGGAATTTAAGAAAGTTTTAAAGGGGATTTTCACATAATTGTCGAACAATTCATGTAGTCTAGAAGGTAATACTTTATGCCGGGAGAAACCATTAGTAGGGAGGAAAAGCTGTGGAGAAAATTAAAGTGTGTCTCGTGGATGATAATAAAGAACTTGTATCTATGTTAGAGAGTTATGTTGCTGCGCAGGATGATATGGAAGTGATTGGTGTAGCGTATAATGGTCAAGAATGCTTAAATTTATTAAAAGAGAGACAACCTGATGTACTTGTTCTTGATATTATTATGCCACATTTAGATGGTCTCGCAGTACTAGAAAAAATGCGTCATATTGATCGTTTCAAACAGCCGAATGTTATTATGTTAACAGCATTTGGACAAGAGGATGTAACGAAAAAGGCTGTTGATTTAGGTGCGTCATATTTTATCTTAAAACCATTTGATATGGAAAATTTAACGAGCCATATTCGTCAAGTTAGTGGAAAATCAAGCACTACCATTAAACGACCGCTACCAGCTTTTCGTTCTGTTACAACGTCTGATGGAAAACCGAAAAATTTAGATGCAAGCATTACGAGTATCATTCATGAAATCGGTGTACCAGCTCATATTAAAGGATACATGTATTTACGTGAAGCAATTTCTATGGTCTACAACGACATTGAATTGCTTGGATCAATTACAAAAGTACTGTATCCAGATATCGCAAAGAAATATAATACAACAGCAAGTCGTGTGGAACGTGCAATTCGTCATGCGATTGAAGTTGCGTGGAGCCGTGGAAATATTGAATCCATTTCTTCTTTATTTGGCTACACGGTATCCATGTCAAAAGCAAAGCCGACGAATTCAGAATTCATCGCGATGGTTGCGGATAAGTTAAGGCTTGAACATAAGGCGAGTTAATCGTTGATAATATAAGGCTTTTTAATGTTTAGCGGTAATGTAAAGTTACCAATAAACTTCTTTTCGTACCAACAAATAACGTTAATATTGTTTAACAAACACCGTCTTTTATTGGTTTGTAAAAATACAAATCAATGGAAGGCGGTGTTTTTATTTTGACTGAATTTGAATTACAGCTTGATAACTTTATGTTGTATTGTTCAAGTAAAAATTTATCGGTTAAAACGTTGAAAAGTTACGAACAGACACTAGGCTTGTTTGTTTTGTATATGAGAGAAACGTATCAAATTGAAGACGCAACAAAAGTAAAGTCCGTACATATAAGACAGTACATTAAATATCTCCGAGAACGAGGGAAATATACGGTTGCTTCTTCTATGCTAGCTAATGAAATTAATTATCCTCACAATCGAACTGATTATAAAAAACAAATTAGTGATACGACAATTGCGAATTATTTACGCAACATTAAAGTGTTTTTTAATTTTTTGTTTGAAGTGGAAAAAGAAATCAAAACAAATCCGGTTGAAAGTATTCAAAACATTAAACCGATACGTAAACAGAAGCCTTTATTAACAGAAGATGAAATCATACGGGTTTTGCGTGTTTTTGATGTTACAACATTTCATGGGTATCGAAATTGGATTGTTACCCGCTTGTTGTTAGATACAGGAATGAGAGTATCGGAATGCTTAGAGTTACTTCCCGAAAAACTTGATTTTAAACACAAAGCAATTCTTATCGAGAATCCCAAAAACAAACAGCAACGATACGTCTATTTCTCGTTTAAGATGGCAAACGACTTGAAGCGTTGGTTATTGTATCGTGACCGTTATTCAAATAGTGATTACATGTTCCCTACCATTCGTGGAACACAATTAGAAGTCCGTAACTTTGAAAAGTCTTTACGTGAAGCAGGAAAGAAAGTGGGAGTGTCGATACATCCACATCAATTGCGTAATAACTTTGCAAAATATTATTTGTTAAACGGTGGAGATTGGGTTTCTTTATCACGTATTTTAGGACATTCAAGCGTGGAGGTAACTCAAAAAGCTTATTTAGATTTTACAGATACAGAAATTGCGAAGAAATATCAAAAGCATTCGCCATTAAATAGCCTAAACATTTAAGGATATAAAGAAAAAGCCACCTACTGCAATAGGTGACCAAAAAATCAAAGGACAATTGAATATAGGAACATTCCATATACTCAGCACCTCCATTATAAATTTTTCAAAAATATAATGCAAGAGGTCTAGTTCCCTATTGTCTTTTTTAGGTATGTGTACAGGAATTTCCGAACGAGGAATGACCTAACACTCGTAAAACTTGAACAGGTTAGCTAAGCCAACGTCAGAAAATTAAGCGTCCTAACATATAACGTTTCCTTGTTTGCGTTGTTAGGAGTCTAGGAGAGAACGTCCGTAAACGGTTTGGTAAAGGTTGCTTGGCGTACTTATGGTACGGGTAGCAACGAATAAGAAAAATAACATTAGGTTACGAGTAATTAAGGATACGTCAGTAGTACAATTCTTTTCCTAAATTTTTCAGCATGTTGGACAAGCATAACATGTTAAAAGTTCGTTGTAGGTGAAAATCTAGCGTTCAAACAAGGTGTATACTACACGGATTCCTTAACTCGATAGACCATGAGAAGTGACAAAGAACGTCTGCTTTATGTCGCATTAACTTTTTGTTTTTGTGATATAAGGTAGTCATTCTCTGCCCTAGCCGTTGTCCTGTACCCTCATCCCATGATGAAGGACGGATATTTCAAGTCAAGGTTAAGATATAATTTTAGTGAAAATATTATTTTTGAACAGGATATATTTACTTTAAATAGAATAATTTAGGTGAATGGAGGGAGGGCGATGATTCTAACAAGAAAAATCAAACTTGTAATTGTATCTGAAAATCAGAATGAAGGATATCAATTAATCCGTAATGAAATAAGAGAACAGCATAAGGCACTTAACTTAGCTTACAATCATTTGTATTTTGAACATAATGCTATTCAAAAGTTAAAGCAAAATGATGAGGACTATAAAAAGAAATGTAGTAAGCTACAAGAACAAGTTAATAAGAAATATGAGGAATATCAAAAGGCAAAAGACACTCAGAAGAAAGAGAAGCTAAGGGATACGTATAATAAAAAGAAAGAGGAACTATACAAGTTTGAAAAAGAACGTAATGAGGAAGCACGTAAAGCTTACCAGCAAGTTGTTGGATTTACGCAACAAACGAGAATACGAAATTTAATTAATCGTGAATGTAATTTAATGAGTGATACGAAAGATGGTATTACTAGCAAGGTGACACAAGACTATAAAAATGATTGTAAAGCTGGTTTATTGTATGGGAAACGTTCATTAAGGAATTATAGAAAGGATAATCCGTTACTTGTTAGAGGAAGAAGTTTAAAATTCTACAAGGAAAACGAAGATTACTTTATTAAATGGAATAAGGGGATTGTTTTTAAATGCATATTGCATATTAGAAAAAAGAATATAGCAGAGTTAAAAAGCGTCCTAGAAAACGTCCTTTTAAATACGTATAAAGTTTGTGATAGTAGTATCAGTTTTGATAATAAAGAAATGATATTGAATTTATCATTAAATATCCCAGATAAAGAAACGCAAGATTACATTCCAGGAAGGATTGTAGGAGTTGATTTGGGAATAAAGATTCCGGCATATGTATCATTAAGTGATAAAGTCTATGTTAGAAAAGGAATAGGAAGTATAGATGACTTTTTACGTGTGAGAACACAAATGCAAGAACGTAGACGTCGATTACAAAAATCCTTAGCAGCTGTAAAAGGTGGAAAAGGAAGAGAGAAGAAATTAAAAGCTTTAGAACGTCTGAAAGAAAAAGAAGCTAACTTTGTTAAAACTTATAATCATTTCTTGAGTACACAAATTGTAACATTTGCTATGAAAAATCAGGCTGGTCAAATTAATATGGAGTTCTTAGAATTTGATAAAATGAAGAATAAATCTTTATTAAGAAATTGGTCTTATTATCAATTACAAACAATGATTGAATATAAAGCAAAACGAGAAGGAATAGTAGTACGATATGTTGATGCTTATCATACAAGCCAAACTTGTAGTAAGTGTGGGCATTATGAGGAAGGACAACGAAATACACAAGAAAAGTTTGTTTGTAAAAATTGTGATTTTGAAGTAAACGCGGATTATAATGCTTCACAAAATATTGCTAAAAGCACAAGCTATATATCAGATAGTACAGAGAGTGAATATCATAAGCAAAAACAAAAGGTGTTAGAAGATGTAGAAAAAGAGAAGAATATAATAAATGAACAGCTATCATTGTTTGATAAATAAGACAGTATAGCTTAGGCGATTTAGCGTCTAAAGGGTGAGGGTGTTCTATTGTGGAGAACAGTAAGCCACTCACTAAGGGTTAACTCTAGTCTTGTTGTGTTACCGACTAGACATTCTATATTGATATCGAATGAACATTCCATAGGATTGCCGCAAAGCTGATTTATGAATAATTTGTTAGAAGTATTGATACATACGGACTTATGCGTATTTTAAAAAAGGTAGTTGAAAAATGTATTGTAGGTTTACGGCAGAATAGTTAAATTTAGTTATGCTAAAAGGTTGTTATTGAAGCTTTTTGAAACGAATTTACATAGGGTTTGATATCAACTATATGGAATGTAAATAATGAAGCAACACGAAAGGTTTTAGAACATTTTATTGTTTGATATCAACAATATGGAATGTAAATTACAAGTCTATTATCTCATGAACATAATAGACTTGGTTTGACATCAACAATATGGAATGTATATTGTTTGAACCAACACATAGAGGGAAGCGACAGGGAAGTTTGATATTAACTATGTGGAATGTAAATAAGAGTTAAAGACCATAAAATCTAAATTGCTTTTCGTTTGAAACTATATAGAATGTAAATCCGCCTGTTAGTAGGATTGTGTAATAGTCGTTTAAATTTTGATATCAACAATATGGAATATAAATTTATCGTACAGCTGATACCAATGAGAACAGTGATACGTATTAATAACGAAATGGAACGAAAAGAACTGAACAGATAGATAGTGAATACCATTTAGTAGGGGCATAATTGTGTCCTTGCTTTTTTGTTTATTTGGATAAAAAATATAAATTTCTTGTGACAAAATAGCGGAAAATATTGTATTTAAAGAATGTATAAGACAGGAAAGGAACTACCCTTAAGTAGAAATAGATAATGTACAGTAAGTATGATAATAGAGTAAGTTACGGTAACGAAGAAAAGTATTAAAGATTAGGAATAAATTTATTGTTTGTCGAAAAATATTGGAATAAATTTCATAGAAACACTTGTTTGTTTAGAAGAAATGAGGGATAATGTACAGGTGAGTAATTACTAAATTAATTGCTTATCTCGTTTATGGTTGAAGATTATCACATTTGCAGGAATTCATTAGGGCCGATTGGATATTGTGGTTTTTGTTTTACATCTAATACCCTGCACTGGTGGTGATTTAATTTGTTTAAAATCTCCTATAAGAAAGATTCTAATAAAACAGAGATACATTTTCACGGCAATTTTGAAGGGATAATCTCCGTTTTATTGAAGTCGGCAACATTGACAGTAGTATTTGAAGCTATTAAACAATTTTTGAACATATAGCAATTAGAGAAGGGGATACGAAGATAATTCGTATTCTCTTTTTTATGTAGTTTTGTTGCAGGAGACAATTAGTAGGGTATTAGTGCATAAACGTAAGGTTATTAGGTCAGAAATGCGAATCTCGGCGAAGGTTTTAACGTTTTATCTAGGAAAAAACACAATTATGTGGATTTGCGGCTGTATTCTATCCGTATTAGGATTGAAAACGAAGTCACTTTAACTCTCCTTTTTCATGCAATATCTTATGTGGGAATCCTGTCTAGTTAAGACAGGGTTCTTTTTTTATATGACATTGTGCGACTTTTGATACAAGTTACTTGTAAAACGGCCAGCCAGCTTGCTTATAGTACAGGAAGTTCTTACGTGTGGGACTTCTATATTTGTTAGGCGGCACTGTGCGGCATGAGGATGAAGCCGCCCGTCCTCTTTTTTGTTCAAATTATCTCAAAGATGTAGGTGGTTCATATGGAAACATACAATTTCAAACTTGAATTGAATAGAACAACAATCAAAGTTTTACGCTACATTGTGGGCGTTACAGGCAAGGAATTCGCAGAAGCTTGTCATGTTTCACATTCACTTCTCACAAGCATTGAACGCGGTAAGCGTAACATATCGAAGTTAACTAATTATCGTATTACCAAGGGCTTTATGGCATACGGGTTCTCAATTGAAGAAATTGTAGCTTTCAATATGTTAATTGATTTAAAGACGAATGGGGGCGGTATGAATGATACAACAAAAGAAACGTAAGTTAACACCAGCACAAGTTGAGATTGTTACAGAAGCGTTTAGCCGTCAAAGAAATGGCGAAAGCTTAACATCTATTGCGAAAAGCCTGAGAATCGACCGCAGGACGCTATATGGATACCGCAACAGTGAACAAGGGCAACAGATTGAACGAGAACTGAAACAACGTTTGATAGATGACGCATATGTTGAAGTTATGCAAACGCTGGTTACAAAAGCGATAGAGGGCAAGTCACCGAAGTATATTGAACTCTATTTGAAAGCAACCGGGAAATTAAAAGATGTTTCAGAAGTTCACACAAGGCAAGATGTACTTATACAAAATGAAGCTATTACTGATGATATATTCGCAGAAATTGACGAACTATTAAAAGGGTAGTTCGTTTTTACTTAGGAGGACTACATATGGAATTTAAAAATGTTAATCACAAGGCAGAAATACTTATAGCAAAGTACGAAGGAAAACGCGAAGAATTGCAGGAAAGATTGACGGCATTAGATGGCGAAATCCGTTACATGCAGAGTCAGGTCGAGGACGATTTTCAGCGTGCAATTATGGAAGGCACGAAGCCAAATGAACGGCTAAAAACCGATTTAAACAACCTACACCACGAAAAGGAACAAGTTACAAATATGTTAGCTAACTTTGATAATTTGTTACAAAACGCGTTGGAATCCATGAGAGAAGAAGTATTAGCAGAACGACAGCAGGTACGTGATGATATCCGTAATCAGGAAGAAGAACTTGCAGACCAGCTGAAACAAGCGAAGCTGGTGTATTTACAATTAGTGATTAAATATCATGACGTTGTGCGTGATGGTCAGGTGAAGCTTTACGATTTCCGCGAAATTGAACAGCGTTTAGGCTTAAAACCAATTGACTTACGGGACTACCGTTTGTTATCCCGTAAACATAATGATTATTATTACAAAGGATTTTATCCGCTTATTGAAGATAACGAAGTAGATAAAGCATATTATGATGGCGAATTAACGTATCTAGCTGAACAATACGTTAAGGCTAGTAACTAGGAGGGCGTACAACATGGAACTAACATCATTACAACGAATCATACAAGGTTATGACGAATTGAAGAGTGAAATGACAAAAGGGGAAGACAAGGCGGCCACGCTGGAAGCGGAACAACAAAAGGTTGTTGAGAATGAACAGGCAAAGCAAACAGGAAAGACTTTCTATGAGTTACTTGCAGAATCTAATCCGTTTTCATCACAAATTGCACACTTAAAAATGGTCGATGGATACAACCGACGAAAACAACAAAATAAATAATAATTTAAAGGGCTTGTAGCGTTTAATACGTTGCAAGTCCTTTTTTTGTCTATAAGGTAGTACCATAAATCCCATGAAATGCCCCTTTTATGCCCCATATAAAAACTTTCAAATTGAGTAGAAATCCTCATAAAACCTTGTCATTACTGTATTTGTACGATGTATCGTTATTCGACCAAACTAGGTATTTGGGAATATGTCTTAGTAAATAAGAGTGTCATAGACTGCCATAAAAGAGGACAACAAAAAGAGGAATCCTTTTATAGAATCCCTCTTTCTTTTGCGATTGCGTATAGTGATGACCGCGTTACATTATTTTCTTCACATATCTGTTTAACCGTCTTTCCATTTGTTTTGCGGTTTGCTAGTTTCTCCAATGCTTCATTTAATCCTGGGTTCTTATCATGATACTTTTTCGGCTTCGTCTTGTACTTGCCGTTTGCCTTTGCAATTGCGATACCTTCCCGTTGACGTTCCAGCATTATCTCACGTTCGAATTCTGCAACGGATAGTAAAACATTCATAATGAGTTTGGACGTTGGAGAACCATCGAATACACCCATATTAAGTATGTTTAATTTGATTCCTTTCGATGTTAGTTCCTCTATTAATTCAATTCCGCCTTTTATCGTTCTTGCTATTCTATCAATCTTTGTAATCACTAAAGTGTCTCCAGCATTTAATTTTGAAAGCATTTCTTGTAGTCCTTCACGGTTTAAATCTTTTCCTGACTTCTTATCTTGGTATATGTATTTCGTCCCAGCTTCTTCTAATGCTTTAATTTGTGCGTCCAAATTCTGTTCTACTGTGCTTACGCGTGCATATCCAATAATCATTCTGTTTCGTCCTTCCGTCTCATCAATTTATGTCCTTATTCTAGCAATAGAAAACGGACATGTCAAACGGACATTATAACCCCCATGAAATCAACAAATCGACCAGTGTCCAAATTCTCCTGCCCTAATGGACGTTTTATAAATTTAAAGCGGGGGTGTCTTTGTACCCACCTATCTCATTTCATGTGTGGTCGCTTTAATATTGTGTGGGTTGTTTTAAGTGGGGGTATTCTTTTAATGGGGGTTATTTAAAGCCCCCTCTCTTTTTATGCCCTCCTTTATTTTGTAAATTAATATTCAATAATTATATTGTTATTACCTACAATGTATCCTCTTATTATCTATTAGAGTAGTATCCTCTTATCTCCTTAATCTCTTATCCTTTCTATCTATCTTCTTATTCTCTAATTATCCTATTGTTTGTATCTATTAATCTGTACCATAAACAAATGTTTTTGGAACATTAGTTTATTCGTTTGTTAGTTGTTGATTTATCAATGGTTTCAGATGTACCAAAACAATGTATCAAAACCTTTCTTGTTTTTTCTTTCATTTAAACCTTCATTTAACGAATAAATATATTTATAACAATAACTCTTTCGATAATTGAATCATGACAAGAAATTTTACCCACAAAAATAATTACAAACATGTTGAAACCCCACCCAAGGGGGAAGGCCGACCCTTTTGCTGTAAAGTAAGGCTGTTTAAAATACAGAAAATATTTTGAAGTCAGGAACAGGAATCATCCTTCTCAAATTCTGAAAATCGTTAAAAAATTACATAACAAAATTTTTTCCGCTGACTGGGGAAGTTATAGATGTTTCAGTCGTAATTACATAGACAAGGCTGTACAAAATTGTGTAAAAGCTATACAAAGTAATACGTTTATCTTGATTGGAGGCTATATGAGGATTCATATAGCAATACAAGGTAGTACAAAGGTAGGTATTGTATAACTTTTGATATTAAGACATGAAAAAGGGAGAACCGTGTATTTTATTTAGAAAAATAAATGCCAATATAATAAAGAAACTTTTGAATAAACATATGTTGTATTTCTTGGTTTAGGCTATGAGAAATAAGTTTCTTTAAAATCTGTGTCATAAAGTTTGTGTCTTTGGCTTCCGCTGATTTATTAGCCTTCAAAGAACGTCAACAAGCGAAAGGGCTAGTTGACTGGAACTCTTCAGTATGTATTTAACAAAAGGTTACCTTATCGGTGACCTTTCTTTTTTGTATAGGTAACCCATACGGTTACTTGTTGTTTGTATAATAGGTCACCATACGGGTTACTTATGCTTTTAATAATAGGTAACCCCCCAGGGTGACACTAAAAAGAATTGATATCTTTTAAAAAGAATTGATTTAATTAAAAAGAATTAATTAAGAAGAATAATTTCGGGATTTATAAAGAAATATTAACTTGATATTATAGTTATATCTGTAATTTATTTAAAAATTAAGTGTCGTGTTTTAGTTATGGGGATTTAATAAAAGAGTATTATCGAAATTAAATATAATACAAAAAATAAAAAGGAGAAGGAAAGTGGATAATTATTTATCTCTAATGATAGAAGAGTATGTTGAAATCGAGGATATTGAAGAAATACTGTATAAATTAGAATTTGTTAAAAGATATGAAGCTAGCTATTATTGGTTCAAACAACATGAATCTATATTGGGGTGTGAAATTGAAATTCAAAGGGATATAGAAATTTGTGTTAATGATGAACCTTGGGAACATAAAAATTTTAAAACAGTGTGTAGAACCGAAACTTTTTCGGGATGTAGTTTTGCTGATTTGGAAATGCAAAATAAAGTTCTTAAATTGATACAAGACAAGTTTGGTGGTACCTTATTTGATATCGAAGAATATCAAACGGACTTTATAAAAAACGACTTACCGAAATTTACAAAAACAGAAATAGCTTGTGGTCTTGAATATTCAAAATTTGTGATTAATGTAAACAGAGTAAGAAAACTTATAGAAGAAGTTGATGAAATTGCAATAAATATATTGGCAAGAAATAAAAGCGAACCATTTGATTTACTCTTGGATGACAATCTATTAAGAAATAATGTATTAATACCATTTTGTGTATCTGTTTTAGAAAACTTTCTAAAGACCTTCTTGAAAAAATATCTGGAAACAAATAAAGAAGCTAGGGATAGGATATATAACCAAAAAGAAACTTTACCTTATTCGGAGATAAAAAAGCTAATGTCAGGTGAAAAATCAATTGTTGATATGGAAATAAATAAATTTTCGTTCCAGCGACTTCAGTCAGTAAATAGTGCCTACATTTCTTATTTAGATATTAATTTGAAGAAAACAGTGTTAAACAAGCGGTTTCCATATAATGGAGAGGAAATTGTTATTTCAGATGTATTAAATGAATTGATTACTCAAAGACATCAATTAATACATGAAGCAGAACTTGTAGTCAATTTGAATAGGGAAGAAATGGAGAAATATTTGTATTTTTTGAAGGGATTTGGTGAGTCATTTATAGATGAAATTATGAAAAAACATAACATAAAATTAATTGTTTTTTAAAGAAAGGAACTTTATTATACATAGGAATTGTAGGACAAAAGAACATATTTAAATTATAAAAAATGAGTAAAGAGACGAGGGGAATACCTTCGTCTCTTTTATTTATATGTCATCTTTGATATAGGTTATCAATTTATTTTAATATTTATTTTAATTTATTATCTCATGTCACGTTATTCTATTTCGTTACTAAGTAACAGTGAGTAAAGGTTCCTTTCCTGTCTTATACATTCTTAAATACAACAAAATAAGAGGATTTGTCACAAGGGATTTCAAAATACTCAAAAAATTTTGTGAGGGACGAAAGCATGAGTTTATATATGAGAGATAAGAAAACATCCATTGAATTGCAACAGGAAACAAAGCTAGAACGTATACAACGAATTTATGATGAGGGTAAGGTGAAGCAAATTCTTACTTTAGAAAAATCGTGGGAAAAATATGCTAGGCAGCGGTTAGAAGAAGGAGAGAACGCATTTCGTATTATATACGATAATTTTTTAGTAAGTTATATAGTACGTGTTACTCTTAACAAATTTGAAAATGCGTGGAAGAATAAACGGATTTTTAGAGACGATTTCGAAAGTGTGTTTTGGGAGAAGTTATGGTGTGTCTGCCAAGAACATTCATGGAATGATGAGTATTATTTGTATGAAAAGATTAAAAAAGCCTTAGAGTGTGCCGCCTATAATCTTATCAAGTCAAAGTTAAGAACCGATAAAAGAAAGGCTAATCACCAAAGTATTGACTTAGTTGCTAGTTTAGAAAAATTTGATTCATCGTTTTGTATTGAGGGTGACGTAATAACGAAACTATTAATTAAACAGTATTGTGATGAACTTGAAGAACAGCTGTTAATTACCTATTTAGAAAATCCTTATTTATCATATCGGAAAATAGGTCGTTTACATGGTATAAATCATCCTGAAAAAGTGAAACGAATTCTTGATTCAGCCAAAGGAAAGCTAGGGAAGGTTGTAGCTTAGATGCTGAATTTGAAATAAAGGAATTTTATTAATTTAACGTAATTAGCAAGTTCAAGTATTTTGCACATTGAAATAATCCTATATGGTATAATTTTACTTGTTTAATAATAGGAAAAAAGGAATGTTATGGTTTAAGTAAATGTAACGCCTGAACGTTTAGTACAGGAGGGGAATTCATGAGTTTAAACATGTATTTAGGAGAAGTGCAATCTCAAACACAAAGTATGAATGCTATGTGCACTTTAACGATTCAAGGAATGGAACAAGTCATCAATTCGATTGATGCTTTTGTATTCGATGCAGTTTTGCAAGGACAAACTTACGACAGTGCAAAAACATTCTTTGCACAAACCTTTCGTCCTTTAGCACAAGGAATCATTTACTTGTGTGAAGAGTTGATTCGTCAAAACGATGCCTTTCCAAACGATTTTCAATCACAAGTAGCTACAACAGATGTAATCGAACAAGAAATACGAGAACAAATCCAAGGGATTGACCAAACAAAAGCAGGTATTGAAGGGATTAGTCAAGCTGCACCTCTTCCCGGTATGGACGCTATGATGGGTATTTTTGATATGATGAAACGGAAACTGCAAGAAAAGTTGGAACATCTACATGAATTTAATTATACTTCTAGTAGTAATTATGATACTGCACTCCAACTAGCCGCTAGTATTGCTACAGGTCTTGCAGAAGTCCAAAGTGGGAAAGGTTTTAGTCCTGCAAGTGGTACATTTAGTACACAAGGGTTGAATATGGAATGGGCAACGTCTATTCAAGCAATAGAAGAAGAGAGGGCACGTAAAGCGGATAATTCAATTGAAGAGGGGGCAATGTGTGGCAAGCTTCTTCCAAAATCTGACCTCGAAAAAGCTTGGGATAAAGAAAAAAAGGATTTGAATGCCGCATGGACTGGCATTTCTACTGGTTTTTTAGATGGTGTTGAAGATGCATGGGAAGGATTCGTAGCTTTAGGCGATAAAGAAACCTGGTTGAATATGCGTGATGCAATTGTAAACTACAAGGAAACCTTTCCTGCAATGTGGAATACATTCTCTGATTCATTTGTAAATAAATTTTGGAATGGAGATATGGAGAGTAGAATGCATTACGCTACCTATGGTATAACATCATTAGGGCTGGGACTTTTAGGCGATAAAGGTCTTAGTAAAGCAGGACAAGTAGGGAAAGTAGCAGTCGTTACAGGTTTTACAAAAGGAAAATCGGTCATAACTAATTCCGTTGCATATAGAAATGCATTGAATGCACTAAATAACTTTAATTTTAATTTTGGAAATCAATTTTCACTTGCAGGGATTGGCGGTACACAACACTATTTACAAAAAGCCGTAACTTACACCTATGAAGGTGAGAATGGTCCGAAAACGATTAGATTAAGAATGGGTAGGTTAGCAGGGGATAAACATCCAGTTACAGGTATACCGTACGATATGGATGGTTTTCCTATTTTTGAAGCTGAAGCCGAAGTAACATTAAAAGAAGCAGATTTCAAAAAGTCTAGACAGACGCATGATAAAATATGTAGCAAGGCATTATATGAACAAATAATGAAAAACCCTAAACTGGCTTCTAAATTTACTGAAGGAGAGATAGAACTATTTAAATACGGTGAAGTACCTGATAGATTCACATGGCATCATCATCAAGATACAGGTAGAATGCAACTTGTAGATTCATATTTACATGAGAAAACTGGTCATACGGGCGGCTATAGAATTTGGGGAAAAGATTCCGATAAATAAGGAGGATTACATATGAACAATATAACATGGATTGGAACAAGTAAGAAAACAATAACGGATGAACATATTCAACAAGTAGAACAATATTTTGGTGTTAAATTTCCTAATGATTTTGTTGAGTGTGTAAAACTACATGACGGCGGACACCCCCGTCCAAAAGCATTTGATATACAAGGACAAGATGGAAGTGCATTCAGTAACCTTTTAACTTTTGATTTAGAAAGTCAGTACTCAATTATTCAGAGATATGAAAATATAAAAGATAGACTAGTAGATAAGGTATATCCTTTTGGCAGAGATTCATTTGGAAACTTCTTATGCTTCGATTACCGAAATGACCTACAATCGCCAACAGTCGTATTCTGGGAACATGAGGAAGAAGAGATGGAAAAAGCAGTTTATCCTGTTTGTTCTTCTTTTACAGAATTACTTGATAGCTTACGCGATTATGACGATGAAGAATAGTTAATTATGAGTAACAATAAGCTTATGTATAAACGTGCATAAGCTTTTATAATGTACTTGTTACTAAAGGGGCTATTTAAATTGGGATTAAGAGATTTCGAACAAGTCGATTTTGTGGGCTATGACAACGAAGAAAAAATTGCATATCTAGTTATTGCTGATGAAGAAGACTGGAAAGACGAAGAAGAACACATTACATTGTTACAAGAAAAAATTAATTTATATTTAGGCTTTATTGAAGGCGGCGAAGTGTACGAAAGATGTCCTGAAGCACAAGGTTACAATTTTGTCATTAAGATATACGGAAAGTACCGTTGTACCGAATGGGGAAAAGAGTTTTTAGAAAAAGCTAACGAAATTCTTGTAGAAGCTGGTTACGGTTTTCAATATATACATAAGCCATATAAAGAAGATGATGAAATTGAATAGAGGGTAACAAGAAATAGTATACGGATGATATTTAATTCTATTGACGTATATTGTAGTTATTATGTAATATATTCCTATACGCATTAGCGGCGTAAGGTTACCAATGAATTAAGACAAGATAAACCAATAAAGGACGTAAAACCTAACGTATTTATTGAATGAAAAGAAAATATTAGAAACCGCTATATATCAACGTTTAAAGCTTTTGGCTACACGGTATCCATGTCAAAAGCAAAGCCGACGAATTCAGAATTCATCGCGATGGTTGCGGATAAGTTAAGGCTTGAACATAAGGCGAGTTAATCGTTGATATAGTAATGATTTGAGTTTGTTTTAACGTTAAAGATAGTATCTTTTCTGACCAATAAATAAGTCGATCAAAAAGCGATAAACGCCGTCTTTTGATAGTTTTTATAAACTATTGAGAGGCGGTGTTTTTTATCCCGCTATTTGTGGGCAGTAAGACCCCCACCTCAAGATTCAGAGTGTAGATTAAGACGTTAAAATTATTTTCGGCGTATATGCAAAATAAATTCGATAAAGTTAAATCGCCTCATATACGCCATTATATTAAATATTTAAGAGAACGTGGTAAGTATACAGTCGCAGTTAGTGACAAATCTGTGAAAGTCAATCTCTCCCATAAGCGCTACAACAAACGCTTGCTTAACCAATAAATTATTGATATACAAACCGATGAACATTCTTTTTGGTAGTTTTAAATAACTATCATGAAAGTAATGTTCATATTTTCTTATAGCGCTATTCGTGGGCAGTAAGACCCCCACCTTAAGATTGAGCGAGCCGCTTCCGTATTTCTAAAGAAGATAGGTGGGGGATAACTGCTGGCATGTGCGAGGTTGGGCGGGCTTTCCATCAGTGGGGAATGAAAAAAACTCCCACTGATGGAAGTTTCGCTTTATTCTTTCTCTTGATTTTGTTTTTCTAATTCAACGAGTTTTTGAATTAAAATATGCTGAGGCATATGCATAAGCTGTTCAAGGGGAACACCGAGAGCTTTAGATAACTTAATAGCTGTCTCTGGTGAAAGTTGTAATGGTTTCATAAAAGTACCTCCTTTTTGTATAGTATAACATAAAGAGAAATTAGCATCAGTGTAGATGCATCGGTGATAATGGTTTATAAGATTATATAAATACAAGTTGAAAAATCAACATAAATGATTTTGGTAGGCAAGAGCATCTGGCTATGGATAGAAGTGGTCAGGATCTTTTCTTGCCATAAAATAAAGGGAGTGCAAGTCATTTTGTATTCTACATAGCAGCGACTTATATGTTGAAAAATATATAGTTGGATTTACAACTTGTAATGATCTTTTGCTAACTTTTAATGAAATAGAATTTGAGGTGAGAAGATGACGCATATTTTTGGACACCGCGGAGCTGCAGGGACGTATCCAGAAAATACGATGGTTTCTTTTCAGGCAGCAGAGAAGTTTGGAGCTGATGGAATTGAATTGGATGTTCAGTTCACAAAAGATCACCAAATTGTTGTCATTCATGATGAGACGGTAAATCGAACGACGAATGGAAAAGGGGCTGTTCGAAATTATTTATATGAAGATTTGCGCGCGCTAGATGCGAGTTATACATTTTATGATAAGGTCGGTGTGCAGCCTATTCCTTTATTAGAAGAAGTGTTGGAGTGGCTGAAAACAAACAACCTTTTTCTTAATATTGAATTTAAGAATAATAAGGTACCGTATAGAGGTTTAGAAGAAGAGGTAATTACTCTTATTCGAAAATATAGTATGGAGGAGCGTACGATTCTATCTTCTTTTAATCATTATAGTATGAAGAAGTGTCATATGATGGCTCCTGATATTGAGACGGCGATTTTGTATAAGGAAGGATTGCATAGCCCGTGGGCTTATGCCAAAAAGATGGGGGCGAGTGCTATTCATCCGAACTACCGATATATTTCGGATGGAATTGCAGAATTAACGATGGAAAATGGCGTAGCTGTACGTCCGTATACAATCAATGATGAAGAAGTGATGAGGAAGTTTTTAAAGATGAATGTGACGGCTATTATTACAGACTATCCAGAGCGTGTGAAAAGGATAATGCAAGGTGTAAAATGAGGTCTTTCTTTATGAAGGGTCTCGTTTTTTAATTCCGCCATTTACGGGCAGCAAGACTGAGATTTAAAGTGGTGTAAAGAATATAGGGGGATGAAAACCCCCACTGATGAAAATTTCACTTTATCCCACATTAACGGGCAGTAAGACCTCACCTCAAGGTGGAGAGAGAAGTGTTGTCCAGCTCTAGCGGCTAGAATCTTCGGTCGTTTCGCCCCCTCCGACGAGGCAAAAAGCACCTCTTTGTCAGGGACGTGGGCGTCCTGCGCTTCTGAGCGAGCCGCTTCCGCTTTTCTAAAAAAGATAGGTGTGGGCTAACTGTCCGTAAAAGCCCGATTGATTCAACTAACCATTCGAAGAAAAAGCACCTTCGAATGGAAGTTTCACTTTATCTTCGAAATCGAGCTTGTACTTTATTTCGTTTTCGGTCGCGGTATAGAATGAAGCCACCAAAGATATAAAAGCCAATAGCAAAACAGAGTGCTCCAATTACAAATTGTAACCATAATACAGGGATTGGAGAGAAGAGAATACCGAAGACCGTATCTCTCATCAGTTTAATGCCTACTACAGCAAGTGAAATAGGAATAACTGCTAATAGGAGAGCGAGATAACGTTGCATAAGGAAGACCTCTTTTCAGACAATTTAGTATATACAAAATCATGTAACAATTGACGTTCGTTTGTCAAGGGGTTTTGGAAGAAGTAAGATGGAGGTATGAAAAATTTTGCAGAGATGCTGCGGGAGGATTGGTAGCATATGAAACAAAAGGTATTAATTATTGGAGCGGGTGCTGGGGGCAGTGCGATTCTAGGACTATTGCAAAAATCGAATATATTTGAAGTGGTTGCAATTGTGGATATTGATGAAAGAGCAAAGGGGATTCGACTTGCAAAGAATCTTTATATTTCTACAGGGAGTGACTGGGAAGTTTTTATACGTGAGGACATTGATGTCATTTTTGATATGACAGGTGATTACAGTGTGTATGAAAAGGTTTTAGTGCAGAAAAAAGAAGATGTACTTCTGGTCCCAGGGGATGTTGCGAATATTGTTGTGAAGCTTGCGCATGAAAAAGAAATGTTGATCGGGAAATTAAAAGATCAAACGCAGCAGCGGGATCTTATTTTAAATTCCACACACGACGGTATGATTGTGGTTGATAAAGAAGGGCATGTACTATTATTCAATAAAAGTGCGGAACGGATGACGGGATATAAAAGGGAAGAAGTTGTTGATAAGTATATTTTAGAAGTCATTCCAACGAGTAAGTTGCTTCGTATTATCCGTACGAAACAAATTGAGATTAATCAAGAATTAACATTAGATAATGGAAAGAAAATTATTTCAACGCGCATTCCGATTTTAAATGAAATTGGAGACGTGCAAGGGGCGTTTGCGGTTTTTAAAGATATTACTGAAATTGTAAATTTGGCTGAAGAAGTAACGGATTTAAAAGAAATTCAAACATTGCTAGAAGCGATTATCTATTCTTCCGAAGAAGCAATTTCTGTTGTCGATGAACAAGGGCGAGGACTTGTTATTAACCCGGCTTATACAAAATTAACTGGTCTATCTGAAGAAGATATTATTGGTAAGCCAGCGACAACGGATATTGTAGAAGGAGAAAGTATGCATATGAAGGTGCTGCGGACACGCAGGGCAGTGCGTGGTATTCATATGAAAATTGGGCAAAAAAAGAGAGATGTTATTGTAAACGTAGCTCCGGTTATTGTTGATGGGATTTTAAAGGGGAGTGTCGGTGTAATTCGCGATGTATCCGAGATTCAAAAATTAACAAATGAATTAAATAGGGCAAGACAAATTATTCGTACGTTAGAAGCGAAGTATTCATTCGACGATATTGTTGGAACGTCAGAAGGGATTGTGGCGGCGATTGAGCAGGCGAAACTAGGAGCGAATACACCGGCGACGGTACTGCTCCGAGGGGAGTCAGGAACTGGAAAGGAATTGTTTGCGCACGCCATCCATAATGGTAGCAATCGGAAGTACAATAAGTTTGTTCGGGTAAATTGTGCGGCAATTTCTGAATCGTTATTAGAAAGTGAACTGTTTGGTTATGAAGAAGGCGCTTTTTCGGGAGCGCGTCGCGGGGGGAAACGTGGTTTTTTTGAAGAAGCGAACAATGGAAGTATTTTCTTAGATGAAATAGGAGAATTGTCTGCGAATACACAAGCGAAGTTACTTCGTGTTTTGCAAGAGAAGGAAATCGTGAGAGTCGGGGGTACGAAGCCGATTCCGATTAATGTTCGAGTCATTGCTGCAACGCATGTGAATTTAGAAAAGGCAATTTTAGATGGTGATTTTCGGGAAGACTTATATTATCGGTTAAATAAAATTCCGATCCATATTCCATCACTTGGTCAGCGTAAAGAAGATATTGGTGAAATTGCTGATCGATTAATTCAAAAAATTAATCAAGATTATGGGCGTAATGTTGAGGGGTTAACGGAATCCGCGGTGAAGTATTTACAATCATATGATTGGCCGGGAAATGTTCGTGAGCTTGAAAATATTTTAGGCCGAGCGATTATTTTTATGAATTATAACGAGATGTATATTGATGTACAGCATTTACCGCCGTTACATCATGAGGACCACCATGAACTTATAGGGAGTAATTTACTTCCTGAATTAGAAGAAAGACCTCTTGAGGATTTAGTGGCTGAATTTGAGGGGAATATTATTCATGAGTATTTGTCTAGATTTAATGGAAACAAAACAAAAACAGCACAAGCGTTAGGGATTTCGGTTCGGAATTTATATTATAAGCTAGAGAAATATGAGTGTGCAAAAAATAGCATGCAATAATTTTCATACCGTGCAATAATTTGCACGGTATATATAATCTGACAAAATTAGACAGAATTTTTTATTTAGTTACAAAATGTTGATTTTTCTATGATTTGAATGCGTTTTCAAAAATATTTGAACAAAATTAAAAAGTTGGCACGGTATTTGCTTTAATATATAAGCGAGGGACGACGAGGAAGGGTTGATTACAAAATATGAAGTTACAAACTTTAATTGATCAAGCAGCAAAGCAACCGAAAAAAACAGTTGCTGTCGCAGTAGCTGAAGATCATGAAGTAATTGAGGCCGTAACAAAGGCTGTACAATTACAGTTAGCTCAATTTCGTCTATATGGAAATCAAGAAACAATTGTGAGTATGTTACAAGAGCATGGATTAACGCCTTCAGAACATATTGAAGTAATTTCTACTACATCTAGTGCAGAAGCTGCTGAATTGGCAGTAAAAGCTGTAAGAGGCGGAGAAGCGGATGTACTTATGAAGGGCAATATTCCAACAGCTAACATTTTAAAAGCAGTATTAAATAAAGAGTGGGGTCTTCGTAAAGGCGGTGTGTTATCACACGTTGCAGCTTTTGAAGTACCGAATTACGATCGCTTTATCATCGTAACAGATGCAGCGATGAATATCGCTCCAGACGTACAGCAAAAAGCAGCGATTGCACAAAATGCAGTTGAAGTTGCCCGGGCAATAGGAATAGAAGTACCGAAAGTAGCTCCGATTGCTGCTGTGGAAGTTGTAAATCCTGCAATGCAAGCAACGATTGATGCAGCAATGTTAACGCAAATGAATCGCCGGGGTCAAATTAAAAATTGTATCATTGACGGACCACTTGCTTTAGATAATGCTGTTTCACAAATTGCAGCAGAGCATAAAGGAATTCAAAGCGATGTCGCTGGTAAAGCAGATATTTTACTCGTCCCAACAATTGAAGCTGGAAATGTATTATATAAATCGCTTGTATATTTTGCGGATGCAAAAGTAGGAGCGATTATCGCTGGAGCGAAAGCACCGATTGTGTTAACATCTCGTGCTGATTCAGCAGAAACAAAAGTGTATTCATTAGCATTGGCAGTTGCGACTGCTTCTAAATAAACTTTCTTGCAATGCATGTTTTATTTTCATTCATGATTAAGGAAATGCGTCCGATATAACGGACTAAAATTGAAAATGGTAAACATATCAAGGGGGAAATTACAATGACATTAGAAATCTTCAAATACTTAGAAACTTACGATTACGAGCAAGTGGTGTTCTGTCAAGATAAAGAATCAGGATTAAAAGCAATCATTGCAATTCATGACACAACTCTTGGACCAGCTCTTGGCGGAACAAGAATGTGGACATACGATTCTGAAGAAGCTGCAATTGAAGATGCTCTTCGTCTTGCAAAAGGTATGACATATAAAAACGCAGCAGCTGGTTTAAACTTAGGTGGTGCAAAAACAGTTATTATCGGCGATCCACGCAAAGATAAGAGCGAAGCAATGTTCCGCGCGTTAGGACGTTACATTCAAGGATTAAATGGTCGTTACATCACAGCTGAAGATGTTGGTACAACTGTAGATGATATGGATATTATTCATGAAGAAACAGATTTCGTAACAGGTATTTCACCTTCATTCGGTTCTTCTGGTAACCCATCTCCAGTAACTGCTTACGGCGTATACGTTGGTATGAAAGCAGCTGCAAAAGAAGCGTTCGGTACAGATAGCTTAGAAGGTAAAGTAATTGCTGTTCAAGGTGTAGGGAATGTAGCTTATCACCTATGCAAACACCTACATGCAGAAGGTGCAAAATTAATCGTTACAGATATTAATAAAGAAGCGGTACAACGTGCTGTAGAAGAGTTTGGTGCAACTGCTGTTGAGCCAAATGAAATTTACGGTGTAGAATGTGACATTTATGCACCATGTGCACTAGGAGCAACAGTAAACGACGAAACAATTCCACAATTAAAAGCAAAAGTAATTGCTGGTTCTGCAAATAACCAACTAAAAGAAGATCGTCACGGTGATATCGTTGATGAAATGGGTATCGTATATGCACCAGACTATGTTATTAATGCAGGCGGCGTAATTAACGTAGCGGACGAGTTATACGGATACAATAGAGAGCGTGCATTAAAACGTGTAGAAGCAATTTATGACACAATTGAAAAAGTAATCGCAATTTCAAAACGTGATGGTGTGCCAACATATGTAGCAGCAGATCGTCTTGCTGAAGAGCGCATCGCAAGCTTAAAAAATACACGTAGCACATTTTTAAGTAACGGCCATAACATTTTAAGCCGTCGCTAATTCATAGAAAAAATAAATGCGAAAGCAGTAGCAACTTCATTAAGCCGTTGCTACTGTCTTTCTAAATAAATGGTGGAGGGAGCAGTCTTGTCCGTGAATCGAATTCTTGTCATTAATCCTGGTAGCACATCTACGAAGATTGGTGTTTTTGATAATGAAAGACCTGTTTTAGAAGAAACAATTCGTCATGACGAAGAACAGATTGGGAAATATAAGCGTATTATTGATCAATATGAATTTCGTAAACAAACTATTTTAGAGGTGCTTCATTCTCATGGCATTAATATTTCTAAGTTAAATGCTGTATGTGGTCGCGGCGGACTACTTCGTCCGATTGAAGGCGGTACGTATACGGTAAACGAAGCAATGCTAGAAGATTTGAAGAATGGTTATAGTGGTCATCATGCTTCTAATCTAGGTGGAATTTTAGCATATGAAATTGCTTCTGGACTTAACATTCCAGCGTTTATTGTTGATCCAGTAGTTGTAGATGAAATGGAAGATATTGCTCGTATTAGCGGGATAGCTGGCATGGAGCGAAGAAGTATTTTTCATGCGCTAAACCAAAAAGCAGTAGCTCGTAAAGTTGCAAAAGAACTTGATCGTAAATATGAAGATTTAAATTTATTAATTGCACATATGGGCGGCGGTATTTCAGTTGGTGCTCATAAAAAAGGAAAAGTTATTGATGTAAATAACGGTTTAAATGGAGAAGGACCATTCAGCCCAGAGCGTGCAGGAACGGTTCCGGTAGGCCAGCTTGTAGAAATGTGTTTCTCTGGTGACTATTACCGTGATGAAATGATGAAAAAAATCGTTGGACAAGGAGGCTTAGTAAGCTTACTTGGTACAAATGATGCAATTAAAGTAGAAAAAATGGTAGAACAAGGCGATCCGGAAGCAACGCTTGTTTATACAGCGATGGCATATCAAGTTGCAAAAGAGATCGGCGGAGCAAGTGCAGTTCTTCATGGTAAAGTAGATGCCATTGTTTTAACGGGCGGTCTTGCATATAGTAAAATTCTCGTTGATGAAATTAAAGAACGTGTTCATTGGATTGCAGATGTTATTGTGCATCCAGGTGAAGATGAATTACAAGCATTAGCAGAAGGTGCACTTCGTGTACTTCGTGATGAAGAAACTGCAAAAGAGTATGCTGTAAGGGAAAAAGAAACAGTAGCTAGGGGTTGAGTAATATGGCAAAAGAATACGATTTAGTCATCGTTGGCGGTGGTACAGGCGGATATGTCGCTGCTATTCGTGCATCACAATTAGGATTAAGAACAGCGCTTGTTGAAAAAGAGAACCTAGGTGGTACTTGCTTACACAAAGGATGTATTCCTAGTAAAGCGTTACTTCGCAGTGCTGAAGTTTTTGCAACTGCGAAAAAAGGTGAAGAATTCGGCGTTGTAACGAGCAATGTAGAATTAAATTTTGCAAAAGTACAAGAACGTAAAGAAAAAATCGTTAGCCAACTTCATAAAGGTGTTCAGCATTTAATGAAGCAAGGAAAAATCGATGTATACGAAGGAATTGGTCGTATTCTTGGCCCATCTATTTTCTCGCCGATGCCAGGTACGATTTCTGTTGAATTGACGAGCGGAGAAGAGAATGAAATGCTTATTCCGAAAAATGTAATCGTCGCAACAGGATCACGTCCAAATTCTTTACCAGGACTTGAACTTGATGGTGAATATGTCATGTCATCTGATCACGCCCTAAAAATGGAAACGCTTCCTGAATCTATCATTATTGTTGGTGGCGGCGTAATTGGTATTGAGTGGGCATCTATGCTTGCTGATTTTGGCGTGGAAGTAACTGTACTTGAATATGCAAAACACGTTTTACCGCTTGAAGATCAAGATGTTTCTAAGGAAATGCAACGTTTACTTAAGAAAAAAGGCATTAAAGTTGTAACTGGTGCAAAAGTGTTACCAGAAACTTTAGTAAAAGATAACGGTGTAACGATTCAAGCTGAATTGAATGGTGAAAATAAAGAGTTTAAAGCTGAAAAAATGCTTGTATCTGTTGGAAGACAAGCAAACACACAAAATATCGGCTTAGAAAATACAGATATCGTTGTTGAAAAAGGTTATATTCAAACCAATGAATATTATCAAACGAAAGAATCGCACATTTATGCGATTGGAGATGTAATTGGTGGCCTGCAGCTTGCGCATGTTGCTTCTCACGAAGGAATTGTAGCGGTTGAACACATTGCTAGAAAAGAACCAATGCCAATTGATTACTCTATGGTGTCTAAATGTGTATATAGCAGCCCAGAAGTTGCTTCTGTCGGTTTAACAGAGCAAGAAGCGAAAGAAAAAGGTTATAAATTAAAAGTAGGTAAATTCTCATTCCGTGCAATCGGTAAAGCGCTTGTATATGGAGAATCTGATGGTTTTGTAAAACTTGTTGTTGATGAAGAAACAAATGATATTCTTGGTGTTCATATGATTGGACCACACGTAACAGATATGATCTCAGAAGCAGGTCTTGCAAGAGTATTGGATGCAACGCCTTGGGAAGTTGCACATACAATTCATCCACATCCATCATTATCAGAAGCGATTGGTGAAGCTGCGTTAGCAGTTGATGGAAAAGCGTTACACGGGTAAAAGTGAACCATTAGAAATGGATAGTGTATCGTTCTTGCTTTATAATAGAGCGGGGTAAAAAGGATTTAGGAGGGTGTTAAAATGGCTGAAGTAAAAGCAAAACGCCATGAAGAGCTTGGGTTAAGCGACGAGCAAGTATTAGAAATGTATCGCACGATGTTACTCGCACGTAAAATTGACGAGCGTATGTGGTTATTAAACCGTGCAGGGAAAATTCCGTTTGTAATTTCTTGTCAAGGACAAGAAGCTGCACAGGTAGGAGCAGCGTTTGCACTTGATCGTGAAAAAGACTACGCACTGCCGTATTATCGTGATATGGGTGTCGTGTTAGCATTTGGTATGACAGCGAGAGAGCTTATGTTATCCGGATTTGCAAAAGCAGAAGATCCAAACTCTGGCGGACGTCAAATGCCTGGGCACTTTGGACAAAAGAAAAATCGCATCGTAACAGGTTCTTCACCAGTTACAACACAAGTACCACATGCAGTAGGTATTGCGTTAGCAGGAAAGATGGAAGGAAAAGACTTAGTAACATTTGTTACATTTGGTGAAGGTTCTTCCAACCAAGGTGATTTCCATGAGGGTGCAAACTTTGCTGGGGTACACAAATTACCTGTTATTTTCATGTGTGAAAATAATAAATATGCAATCTCTATCCCTGTTGAAAAACAATTAGCATGTAAAAATGTATCTGACCGTGCAATTGGTTATGGTATGCCAGGATATACAGTAGACGGAAATGACCCGCTTGAAGTATATAAAGCTGTAAAAGAAGCAGCAGATCGCGGACGCCGTGGTGAAGGTCCAACATTAATTGAAACGGTATCTTATCGTTTAACAGCACACTCTAGTGATGACGATGATCGTGTTTACCGTGACCGAGAAGAAGTAGAAGAAGCAAAGAAAAAAGATCCAATCTATACATTTGCAAATTACTTACAAGAAGTAGGCATTTTAACAGAGGAATCTGAAAAACAAATGTTAGATGATGTAATGCATATCGTAAACGAAGCAACAGAATATGCAGAAAATGCTCCGTATGCAGATGCAGAGTCTGCATTAAAGCACGTATACGCGGAATAAGGGGGAACGTTTCATGGCTGTAATGTCTTATATTGACGCGATTACATTAGCAATGCGCGAGGAAATGGAACGCGATGAAAAAGTATTTGTATTAGGAGAAGACGTTGGTAAAAAAGGCGGCGTATTTAAAGCAACAAATGGATTATATGATCAATTTGGTGAAATGCGCGCGCTTGATACACCACTTGCAGAATCTGCAATTGCTGGGGTAGCAATCGGTGCAGCAATGTATGGAATGCGCCCAATTGCAGAAATGCAATTTGCTGACTTCATTATGCCAGCGGTTAACCAAATTGTTTCCGAAGCAGCAAAAATTCGTTACCGCTCTAACAATGATTGGACTTGCCCGGTAACAATCCGTGCACCATTTGGCGGCGGTGTTCACGGTGCATTGTATCATTCTCAATCTGTAGAAGCACTTTTTGCAAACCAACCTGGTTTAAAAATTGTAATTCCTTCTACACCATATGATGCAAAAGGTTTATTAAAAGCAGCAATTCGTGATGAAGATCCAGTATTGTTCTTTGAACATAAACGTGCATATCGCTTAATTAAAGGTGAAGTGCCGGAAGATGATTATGTATTACCAATTGGAAAAGCAGACGTAAAACGTGAAGGTGATGACATTACTGTTATCACATATGGATTATGTGTTCACTTTGCTCTTCAAGCTGCTGAAAAATTAGCACAAGATGGCATTTCTGCTCACGTTCTTGATTTACGTACTGTATATCCATTAGATAAGGAAGCAATTATTGAAGCGGCTTCAAAAACAGGTAAAGTTCTTCTTGTAACGGAAGATAATAAAGAAGGAAGCATTATGAGTGAAGTAGCGGCAATTATCGCTGAAAATTGCTTATTTGATCTTGATGCACCAATTGCTCGTCTTGCAGGTCCAGACGTTCCAGCAATGCCATATGCACCAACAATGGAAAAATTCTTTATGGTGAATCCAGATAAAGTTGAAAAAGCAATGCGCGAACTTGCGGAATTTTAATCGGGGGGACTATACATGGCTGTAGAAAAAATTACAATGCCTCAGCTTGGGGAGAGTGTAACAGAAGGTACAATTAGTAAATGGCTTGTTTCTGTTGGTGATCACGTAAATAAATATGATCCGCTTGCAGAAGTAATGACAGATAAAGTAAACGCAGAAGTACCTTCCTCTTTTAGCGGGGTTGTTACAGAATTAATCGCTGGCGAAGGTGATACATTAGCTGTCGGTGAAGTGATTTGTATGATTCAAGTTGAGGGTGCAGATGAAGTAGCCGCAACAGCTGTAGAAGAGAAAACTGAAGAGGCGCCAAAAGCAGAGGCAGTTGCACCGCTATCCGCACCGGCACCGAAAGTAAAGCAACCAACTGATGGTAAACCGCGTTTTTCACCAGCTGTATTAAAACTTGCAGGTGAACATAATATTGACCTAGATGCAGTAGTAGGCACGGGAGCAAATGGTCGTATTACACGCAAAGATATTTTGAAATTAGTTGAATCTGGAAATATTCCACAAGCAGGTGCGAAGAAAGAAGCTGCACCAATTGCACAAGAAGCTCCAGCTGCACCAACAGTTGCGCCAACACCAACAGCTCCTAAAGCAGAAGCGGCAAAACCGGTATCTGTACCAACAATGCCTGGAGATATTGAAATCCCAGTGACTGGCGTACGTAAAGCAATTGCTGCAAACATGCTGCGCAGTAAACATGAAGCACCACATGCTTGGATGATGATTGAAGTGGATGTAACAGATCTTGTTTCATACCGCAATTCAATTAAAGGTGAATTTAAAAAGCGTGAAGGCTTTAATTTAACATTCTTTGCATTCTTCGTAAAAGCTGTTGCACAGGCTTTAAAAGAATACCCACAAATTAATTCTATGTGGGCTGGCGATAAAATTGTTCAGAAGAAAGATATTAACCTTTCTATCGCAGTTGCAACTGACGATGAATTATTCGTTCCAGTTATTAAACATGCTGATGAAAAAACAATTAAAGGTATCGCTCGTGAAATTACTGAGCTTGCAACGAAAGTACGTACGAAATCATTAAAAGCTGACGAAATGCAAGGTGGAACATTTACGATTAATAACACAGGATCATTTGGTTCGGTTCAATCTATGGGTATTATTAACTATCCACAAGCAGCAATTTTACAAGTAGAATCTATTGTGAAACGTCCAGTAATTATGGATAACGGTATGTTCGGTGCACGTGATATGGTTAACCTATGCCTATCTCTTGACCACCGCGTATTAGACGGATTCATTTGCGGTAAGTTCTTAGGACGCGTAAAAGAAATTCTTGAAAATACATCTGCAGATAATACTTCTGTATATTAATAAAAAAAGCTCGCCAATTGGCGGGCTTTTTTTGCGTATACAAATTTACTTTAATTTTTCGCCATATAAGTCGCTGCATACAGAATACAATATACCCTGCAATCGTATTCTCCCTTTATTTTCTACTTTGGACGTGACAGAAAAAGGCCCTGACCGCGTCTATGCATAGCTAGATGCGCTTGCCCCTCTAAAAAAAGAAGTTTATATGTCGTTTTTTCTACTTATATATACTGAGGCGCAGTTGAAACTTTATAATGTTTTTTTACATAGACAATATAGATAAACGCAAACTAAAAGGATGACTTTTAGTAAGGGGTGCCATCTATTATGCATATGCACATATTTGAAGGAGCAAAGCATCTTTCGAGTTTCGAGTGGATGCTCCGTGCTATATTGGCATATCTGTTTTTAATTATTGTGGCAAAAGCGATGGGACAACGCTCTATTGCTCAGCTTCGTTTTTTAGATCTTATTCTCGTGCTATTATTAGAGGGAAATCTATCGAATGCATTGTCTGATGAAAAAATAGGTCTTTTTGGTTCTATGATTACATCGTTTATTCTTGTCGTACTTCATATAGTAAGTTCTATTTTGACATTAAAGTGGGATCGGTGGAGACGATTTTTAGAGCCTGCACCCATTATTCTTATACATAATGGTTCCGTTCAGTTTAATAATTTAAAGAAAGCGCGGATTACAGTAGAGTATGTATTTTCGGAGCTAAGATTGCAAGGGATTACAGATATTCAAACAGTCAAACTAGCCTTATGGGAAGCGAGTGGAGTCGTTTCTGTATTTCAGTACGCAGCATATGAAAAAGTTTCTCGAAAAGATATGAAAATATACGCAGAACAATCACCTATTACATTTATCTTAATAAAGAACGGGAATATCCAAAAGGATGTTCTCTCTTTATTAGAAAAAACAGAAGAGTGGGTAAAAAACGAGTTAAAGCAGAAAGTACCGATTCAATCCATTCAATTAGCAACAGTAGATGAAAAGGGGCAAATAAATATTTTGCTTAAAAAGTAAAATAATGATCATTTTTCCATTTTATACATATGATACAATGGTGTGGACAAGGAAATAAAAAGAAAGGTTTGTGAAAATGGGATATGTGGAGGAATTACGAAAAGTAGTTGGTCATCGTCCGTTAATTTTAGTCGGTTCAGTTGTTCTTGTATTGAATAAAAATGAGGAAGTGTTATTACAACAAAGACAAGAACCGCATGGAAAATGGGGACTTCCTGGTGGATTAATGGAGCTGCGAGAATCACCAGAAGAAACTGCATACCGTGAAGTGTATGAAGAGACCGGTATTCATGTGAAGAATTTGCAGCTCATTAATGTGTTCTCAGGTGCAAAACATTTTGTGAAACTAGCAAACGGTGACGAGTTTCAAGCAGTAACGACTGCATATTATACGCATGACTATGAAGGAGAACCTACTGTAAATAAAGAGGAGGCAATACAATTAAAGTTTTTTCCGGTTACAGAATTGCCAGAGTATATTGTAGGATCACATAAAAGAATGATTGAAGTATATACAGAAATGATACAAAATAAGTGAAAATTGTAATATAATGGTGATAGAGATACAAAAACACAGTTCTGGTTGGTAGTCCAGACGCATAATTTTTTTATGTCAGTAACCTTCCCCTCCGGGATGTCCAGCATTTCTGAATAAGTTTGTAAAGGAGGGGCTGTCAGTGAAATTGACAGTATATCATGACGGTCAGTATTTTGTAGGAATGATTGAACGAGAAGAAAATGGGAAGTTGTATGCAGTACGGCATATTTTTGGTACTGAACCGTCTGATGAAGAAGTGCTTTTGTTTGTAAATGATACGTTGTTACCGTATTTTAATCGCTTTGCTAAATGCGGAGTAGAGATGAAACAGCAAAAGCGTCCGAAAAATGTAAAACGCATGATTCGGCAAGCAGCAAGGGAATTAAAAACTTCAAAATTTACGAAAGCACAAGAAGCTATTCAATTATCGTATGAAGTGCATAAAAGAGAGAAGCAAGTGCAATCGAAAGAAATACGAGAAATAGAAAAGCGGAAAAAACGTGCCTTAAAAGTGCAAAAAGCGAAACAGAAGCATCGTGGTCATTAAGAAAAACGTCTTCGAGCAAGGTCTTGAAGACGTTTTTTAGTGAATCATGGCTACAAAGAAAGTAAGTTTACTTGTATTTTCGAAATGGTTATTGGTAAGATACAGATAGAGATATGTGAGGAGGGAAAGCTTTGATTAACTTCAACTTTTTTATGAATGACGTTGTTCGTCAAGCGCGAGAAGAAATCGTAGCAGCTGGTTATGCAGAATTAACAACGCCAGAAGCTGTAGATGAAGCATTGCAAAAGAAAGGTACAACACTTGTAATGGTAAACTCTGTATGCGGCTGTGCAGGGGGAATTGCTCGTCCAGCAGCAGCTCATTCTATTCATTATGATAAACGTCCAGATCATCTTGTTACTGTGTTTGCAGGTCAAGATAAAGAGGCAACAGCACGTGCTCGTGAATATTTTGAAGGATATCCACCATCTTCGCCATCGTTTGCACTATTGAAAGATGGAAAGATTGTAACGATGGTTGAGCGTCATGAGATTGAAGGCCATGAGCCAATGCAAGTTATTGCTAAATTACAATCGTACTTTGAAGAACATTGTGATGAAATGTAATATACGTTTTTAGAACCGTTAAGAATGTGATCTTAACGGTTCTTTTTTATACATAATTCAAGTTGTTTATGCATTGAATTATACAGTATATGCCGGTTTATTTACGCTATAAAAAGAAAATTAATTTATTTTTATTTTATTTATTGCATAAAAATAAATTTGTTGTTACAATACATTCATCGAATAAAAATTCTATAAAACATATAAATATACATTAACTAGGAGGGAAAGTAATGAAGAAGTTTTTATCAATTTCAGTTGCACTTATTTTAATCATGAGTATATTCACTGCTTGTAGTAAGGGTGGAAATGCAGGAAGTGATAATAAAAAGAAAGTGTTAGTTATGGGAACGTCTGCAGATTACAAACCGTATGAATATGTAGATGCAAAGAAGAGTGAAGACATTATCGGTTTTGATATCGATGTTATGAACTATATTAGTAAAGAATTAGGTTACAAAGTTAAAATTAAAGATATGGATTTTGGTGGATTGTTAGCCTCATTAGAGGCTGGGAAAGTTGACTTTATCATGGCTGGAATGACACCGACAGCAGAGCGTAAGAAAAATGCAGATTTTACAGATATTTATTTTGTCGCTAAAAATGTAATCATTTCTAAAGAAGGTTCAAATATTACAACATTGCAAGATCTACAAGGAAAAAAAGTAGGAGTACAAACAGGATCTATCCAAGAAGAAAAGGCGAAAGATTTACAAAAACAAGTATCGTTCCAATCTGAAGGACGTGATCGTGTACCAGAACTAATTCAAGAAATTCAAGCAGGGCGTTTTGATGCAATTATTTTAGAAGATACAGTAGCAAAAGGATATTTAGAAAAAAATAAAGAGTTAAGGAGTGTGGAAATTCCAGAAGCTGCAGATGAAGCTGGTTCAGCAATTGCGCTTCCGAAAAATAGTGATAAGACAGCGGAGTTTAATAAAGTAATTAAGAAAATGAAAGAAAATGGAGAAATGGATAAATTAGTGAAGAAATGGTTTGGCGGCGAGAAATAAGCCGCCTTTCCATCTTCTAGGGAGGACTGACTTAGGATGAACTTGGATTTTTCGCAAATAACGCCTTCAATACCATATATATTAAAAGGTTTAGAAGTAACATTAAAGATTGTAGCTGTCGCTTCTTTGCTTGGCTTTGCGCTAGGGACGTTATTAGCGCTTTGTAAAATTGCTAGAATAAAAGTTTTAAGTATAATTGCTGATTTTTATACATCTCTTTTCCGCGGTACACCGCTTGTACTACAATTAATGCTTATTTATTACGGTCTTCCGCAAATTACAGGATATGATATTTCAGCATTTTTAGCAGCTGTGTTAGCATTTAGCTTAAATTCAGGCGCATACATGTCAGAAGTGATTCGTGCTGGAATTCAAGCAGTTGATAAAGGACAAACAGAAGCGGCAATGGCACTTGGTATTCCATATGGAAAAATGATGCGAAATATTATTTTACCGCAAGCATTAAAAAATATATTACCTGCATTAGTAAACGAATTTGTTACATTAACGAAAGAGTCCGCGGTCGTTACTGTTATAGGTGCAACAGATTTAATGCGCCGTGCGTATATTGTTGGCGGCGAGACATTGTCTTATTTTGAACCGCTTTTATTTGTCGGGATGATTTATTACATTCTTGTTATGATTCTTACATTCGTTGGGAAAGCAGTTGAAGGGAGAATGAAGAAAAGTGATTAAAATTAAAGACCTTCACAAATCATTTGGAAATAACGAAGTATTAAAAGGTATTACAACAACAATTGGACAAGGCGAAGTCGTAGCAATTATTGGACCATCTGGTTCAGGGAAATCAACATTTTTACGTTGCATGAACCTATTAGAAGCACCATCGAGCGGGCAAATTTGGATTGGTGATCAGGAGGTAACAAATCCGAACACAAAGATTATGGAAGTTCGTCAGCATGTTGGAATGGTATTTCAACATTTTCATTTATTCCCTCATATGACAGTGTTAGAAAATATTACGTATGCTCCTCTTACGGTAAAAGGTACTGCAAAGGAAGAGGCGGTGAAAAAGGCTGAAGAATTATTAGAAAAAGTGGGATTACTTGAGAAAAAGGATGCCTATCCAAATCGTCTTTCTGGTGGACAAAAACAGCGTGTTGCAATTGCAAGGGCATTAGCAATGGAACCGGATGTTATGCTATTTGATGAGCCGACTTCAGCGCTGGATCCGGAGATGGTGAAAGAAGTATTAGAAGTTATGAAATCTCTTGCAACGACAGGAATGACGATGGCAATCGTTACGCACGAAATGGGGTTTGCAAAGGAAGTAGCAGATCGTGTTCTCTTTTTAGATGGTGGAAAACTTGTAGAAGACGCGAAGCCAGAGCAATTTTTTACAGTGCCGGAAAGCAAACGTGCTCAAGAGTTTTTGCAAAAAATGTTGTAACATGTAAACGTTACGTGAATAATAAGGGAAAAAGGATGACATTGTATCATCCTTTTCTTTATACTTAAGTTGAAAGTAGATCGTACATAATAGGAGCGTTAACATGTTTAAAATTGGATATCGAACAGTGAAAACAGCAGCTGGAACTGCCTTGGCTGTGTGGATTGCTCAATTACTTCATTTGGAGTTTTATAGCTCAGCCGGCATTCTTGTCATTTTATGTGTACAAAATACAAAAAGAAAATCATTAGAAGTATCTATTCATCGCTTTTTAGCTTGTTTACTTTCTATGGTATTTGCATTTTTTATTTTTGAATCAATAGGATATACACCGTTAGCAATTGGGGTTTTATTACTTCTGTTTATTCCTAGTGCGGTTATGCTTAAGATTCAAGAGGGGATTGTTACAAGCTCTGTTATTGTTTTTCATTTATATTCACTGCAAAAAATTACATGGCCCATTGTTGGAAATGAGATTGCGATTTTAACGGTTGGAATTAGTGTTGCTTTGCTAATTAATTTGTACATGCCGAGCGTTGAAAGTGAGTTAAAAGAGTATCAACAAAAAGTAGAATCTAATTTTAAGACGATTCTATTTGAAATGGCTGCCTATTTAAGAAACCGTGATAGTGTGTGGAATGGAAAAGAGCTAATTGAAACGGAAACATTACTTGAGAGGGCAAAAGAAGTATCCTTTATAAAGCTGGAAAATAGGTTTATGCGTGAAGATGATTATTACTATCGTTATTTTCAAATGCGCCAGCAACAGTATGAAATTTTAGAAAGAGTTATGCCGCTAGTTGCTTCGTTATCTTGGTCATATGAACAAGCGGGTATGGTGGCGGATGTAATTGAAAATGTCGGGAATGCAATTCGCCCCAAAAGTACAGGGGTTATATCATTAAGACAGCTTCAAGAGATGCGAGAAATCTTTCGAGAAATGCCGCTTCCAGAAACACGAGAAGAATTTGAAACACGTGCTAAGCTCGTTCAGCTCGTCTATGAAATAGAGCAATTTTTACTCATTAAAAGTCGATTTATAGGGAAATATAACATTAAAGAATTAATATAAGAAGGACGGAATGAGGTATGCCATATCTTCTTTCATTCATATTATTTATTTCCCTATCGCCTCTTTGGCCGCTCGGTGATAATCCGCGTGTTGGCGATCCGCTTATTATCGTTAATAAACAAACGAACCGACTTGCATATATTCAAGATGGAAAGATACAAAATACATTTCCAGTTGCAACAGGTAAAACGAATGATTTAACGCCGGAAGGTACATTTGATGTTGTGATGAAGGCGAAAAATCCGTATTATATTGCGAAGAATATTCCCGGTGGTTCACCGGAAAATCCGCTCGGTTCAAGATGGATAGGTTTTAATGCCCGAGGTACAGATGGTAGTAAATATGGGATACACGGAACAAATCAGCCAAGCTCCATTGGCAAATACGTTTCGCAAGGGTGCATTCGAATGCACAAAAAAGATGTAGAGTATTTGTACGATCGTATTCCCATTGGAACAAAAGTATGGATTGTGAAATCAAAAAAATCATTTGAGCAACTTGCGAAAGAAAAGGGTGCAATTGCTTACGAAGAAAGCCAACAGTATATGTTGGCTTTTTGTCATATTATATCTTGTCTTGACATGTTTACATATAACATGCGTTAATGATGATAACATAAAGTTAAACTTCCATCAGGAGAACTAGTACTGCTCGTGGATACAGTATAAATAAAGGTTATGTGAAAAGGAGTTGCTGTTATGTATACGAATAATAGACTACCATACATTCAGTTCTTAATTGGTGCTCTTGCAATTATTACTTTCATATTGGCAACTTTTAATATATGTCCATTTTCATTATCTGTTTTTTCTATTTCCCTTCTTAATTTTACTTTTGCATTAAGTGCTTTTTATGAGCAGCAATATGCAAACTTTGTTCTTTCGCTTGGAATGGGAATTGCGTTTAGTATTACAGGACTTATTATTATGGCAACATAAAAAGGGGAGAATATCCCCCCTTTTTTTTACCAAAACATACTTATGCCAGTAAGTAATGTTGTGACAAGCATGGAAATTAACATGACATAAACCATAATTTTTTGCATTTTTTTACTCATCATGATCGATCCTCCTTGCGAATCTCCTCAATCCTATTGTATATACAAACGAAATTTGGTACAAGGGTCTATTAAGAGACATTTTCTGCATAAATCCATTTTAATTTGTTGCTATGTAACAATAAAACATGAGCTGCATTCGCTTTCTCCTTTTGTTTTAATTTTTGCATGTGGCAGATAAAGAAAGCTTCCACTGATTAAAGTTTCACTATTTCTCCTTCGAAACTTTTCCAGAATTCTGTTATAATAGTCATTGTTACATACATAACAGGAGGCGCATTCTCATGATTAATCAAGAACGTTTAGTGAATGAATTTATGGAACTTGTGCAAGTAGACTCTGAAACAAAATACGAAGCTGAGATTTGCAAAGTGTTAAAAGAAAAATTCTCTTCTTTAGGCGTTGAAGTATTTGAAGATGATACAATGGGTGAGACTGGTCACGGTGCTGGTAACTTAGTTTGTACATTACCAGCAACAAAAGAAGGAGTAGATACAATCTACTTTACTTCTCATATGGATACAGTTGTTCCTGGTAAAGGAATTAAGCCTTCTATTCAAGATGGTTATATCGTATCTGACGGTACAACAATTTTAGGTGCTGATGATAAAGCTGGGCTTGCATCTATGTTTGAAGCAATTCGAGTGTTAAAAGAGAAAAACATTGCGCACGGAAAAATAGAATTCATCATTACAGTTGGTGAAGAATCTGGTCTTGTTGGTGCAAAAGCATTAGATCGTGAACGCATTACAGCAAAATATGGTTATGCATTAGACAGCGATGGAAAAGTTGGGGAAATCGTTGTTGCAGCACCAACGCAAGCGAAAGTAAATGCAATTATTCGCGGTAAAACAGCTCACGCTGGTGTAGCACCAGAAAAAGGTGTATCTGCAATTACAATTGCAGCAAAATCCATTGCAAAAATGCCACTTGGCCGCATTGATTCTGAAACAACTGCGAATATCGGTCGTTTTGAAGGTGGTACACAAACAAATATCGTTTGTGACTATGTAGAAATCTTTGCTGAAGCACGTTCTTTAGTAGACGAAAAAATGCAAGAGCAAGTTCGTAAAATGAAAGAAGCATTTGAATCAACAGCTAAAGAAATGGGCGGAGAAGCAGAAGTAGAAGTAAAAGTAATGTACCCAGGATTTAAATTTGCTGATGGCGATCACGTTGTAGAAGTTGCGAAACGTGCTGCTGAAAAAATCGGTCGTACACCATCTCTTCACCAAAGCGGTGGCGGTAGCGATGCAAACGTAATTGCGGGTCACGGTATTCCAACAGTAAACTTAGCAGTTGGTTATGAAGAAATTCATACAACAAACGAAAAAATTCCTGTTGAAGAATTAGTGAAAACAGCAGAGATGGTTGTTGCGATTATTGAGGAAGTAGCGAAGTAATCAAAAAATTGGTCAAGTTGAAACGCATGGGTAAATGACCCATGCGTTTTCTTATTACTTTACGTAAATGTTTTTCAACTATATAAACATAAATTGAAAAAACGATATATAAAAACCCTTTTCTTTTTAGCTGAGCAAGAGCATCTGAACATGCATAGTAGCGGTCAGGGCCTTTTCCTGTCACGGGAAAGAGCTAAAATAAAGAGAGAAAACGGGTACAGGTCAATTTTTTCTCCATAGCAGCGACTTTTACGTCGAAAAATTAAAATGGATTCGTATAGCTTAACAATGCAATAGTTCTTTTAGTGTTTTTACATTTTGATGATAGATTTGCGGGGAAGGCCAATTTTTGTAGTCGTTAGGTAATGGAATCGTTTCAATCTCGTTGTTTTTTTGTGCAATTGTAGTTAAGTTATGTATATAATCGATTACTTGTAAGAAATTAATCTTTGTACCTACCGAGCCATGACCTGGTATAGCTATATCAATATCCATCCTTTCAACCTCTTTTAAAATATGAATCCATTTTTGTGGATTTGATTCTTCGAAAAATGTAGGATGGCAATCAACAAATAACAAGTCACCCATGAATATCACTTTATCTTCTGGAATATACAGCATAGCATCGCAAAGTGAATGTCCGCATAGTAACGATTCCATCCTTTCAAATATTGATTTTTTTACAAGTCTTTTGATAAAATGAGAACAAACGTTCCTTTGGTGGTGAGAAAGATGCGTGAAATGTATCCGAAAAATGGTCGTGTCATTTTGCATGTTGATATGAATTGTTTTTATGCATCTGTTGAAATTGCTCGCGATGTATCGTTACAAGGAAAACCATTAGCGATAGCTGGTAATGCGAAAGAACGAAAAGGCATTATTGTAACGTGTAGTTATGAGGCAAGAGCGAAGGGAGTTCGTGCAACGATGCCTGTTTGGGAAGCAAAGCGGCTATGCCCGGAACTCATTATAAAACATCCAAACTTTGAGTTATATCGGGAGGCTTCTTTTGCGTTATTTCAAATTTTGGCACGGTTTACAGAAAAAATTCAACCGGTCTCAATTGATGAAGGGTATTTAGATATTACAGATTGCTACGGGCTTGGGGCGCCGTTAGAAATTGCTCAAATGATTCAACAAACATTACTAACGGAATTACAGCTTCCGTGCAGCATTGGGATTGCTCCGAACTTATTTCTAGCCAAAACAGCCTCTGATATGAAAAAGCCGCTAGGTATTACAGTATTGCGTAAACGTGATATACAAAAGAAGCTTTGGCCGCTTCCAGTTGAAAAAATGCATGGAATCGGAAAGAAAACAGCAGAAAAATTAAAAGATGTACATATACATACGATTGGAGATTTAGCTACTGGAAAAGCCCCTATTATTCGTTCTGTCATTGGAAATCATGGATTGGATTTACAAAAACGTGCAAACGGTATCGATAATAGAGATGTTGATCCAAGTCAAATGGGGCAATATAAAACGATCGGAAATTCTATAACGCTGCCAAAAGATGTAGATGAAGAGAAGGAGTTGTTAAGTACGTTAGAGCGCTTGTCTCAATCTGTCAGCCGAAGATTACAAAAACGTACTCTTGTTACATATAATATTCAAATCACGATTAAATCCTATAATCGCCGAACGATTACCCGCAGTAAAATGTTAGAAAATGCAATTTGGGAATGGTCGGATATTTTTCAGGCGACAATACGGCTATGGAAAAAACATTGGGATGGTGATCCTGTTCGATTACTTGGAATTACTGCTTGTGAATTAGAATGGAAAACAGAAGCGATTAAGCAGCTTGATTTATTTTCATTTGAAGAAGATGCGAAGGCAGAACCGCTTTTGACAGTGATAGAGCAATTAAATAATAAATATGGAGCGAAGGTTATTCAGCACGGTAGTCAATTGTTTCGGCAGCAAGAGAGAACATTTCAACAAAAATTAGAGAATAAATTCACATGAAAGCCCCCTTTCCTTTTAGGGGAGGACAAGAGCATCTGGCCGTGCGTAGAAGCGGTCAGGTCCTTTTTCTGCCACATGCGAGGTTTAAAACAAATGGAGGAAGCAAGTGAAGGTCATGTTGTATTTTGCATAACCGTGACTTATCTGTCGAAAAATTAAAATGTATTTATATAAGGCAAAACCTCGCAGGTGGTATCTCCTGCGAGGTTTTTAGTATAATTGTTCTTCTTAAGAAACGTAATAAATTTATTAACCGTGTTTGGTTAATATCAGTTATACTAGTAGTTTTTTGGCTTATCGGGAGTTATTTCATTAGCAATTTCCATATTTGTTAAATTTAAATTCATCGGCATAACTGTTCTATTTTGCAGGCCTCGAAAGAACCGCTGAAACGGTCGCATCATATTGGTGTTTCGGCTTGCTGCTAAACCAAAAATTGTTCCTATACTTAGTAAAGAAATCCAAATCCAATTTCTATTATTTCGTCTATTTCTAAATAATTGAAACACTCGCTGTGTTCCTCTTCCAAAAGTGAATAATGATATAAACCAATTTAGAATATTCATGTTCGACTCCTTGTAGAAAAATTTAGGAATAGATAATTAGCCCCATTCCGCATAATTTATATTGCGATATTTATGGGGATTTATGATGGAAACTTATGTTAATATATTTTCTTCTTCTTTTTTAAATATTTTTTATTGAAATATGCAAAATATATTCATCACACATTAATCGACAGTAAAATTTTCATCCCGTAAGAGCTTTCACAAATTATAAAAGAATTGCTAATGAAAGGATAACGTTAAAAACGGCATTATACTTTTAGCTAATGTCTAAAAAACAAAAGGCAATGAGGTGATTACATATATGCCAATGTTGGGTGTGGACGGTAGCAGTCTATACTATACTGTAAAGGGAAACGGGATTCCTATTGTTTTTATTCATCCTCCTGTTCTCACTTCTGTAAATTTTGAGTACCAAGTAGAAGAGTTAGCTCAAAAGTTTCAAGTTATTACTTTTGATATTAGAGGTCACGGAAGAAGTCAGTATTCAAAACAATCGCTAACTTATCCATTGATTGTTGAAGATATTAGGTGTTTATTGGATCATTTGAACATCAAGAGAGCATTCATATGCGGGTATTCAACTGGAAGTTCGATTGCATTGGAATTTTTGTTGAATTATGCCGAAAGGGCCTTAGGGGGTATTCTAATCGGAGGGATGTCAGAGGTAAAGGATAACTATCTAAAGAATAAAATTTCTTTAGGTATGACACTTGCAAAAGCACGAGCTATTCATGTTTTAGCGTTGTCCATTGCATGGAGCAATTCGAATACACAGAAATTATTCATAAAGATGTTTACAGAAGCGCGAAAAGGAAATGCGAAAAATATCGAACAATATTACCGTTATAGTCTGTATTATAATTGTACAAATCAACTTAGAAAGATTAAGCTTCCTGTTTTGTTAGTTTATGGTAAGGAAGATAAACCATTTTACGGTTATGCGAAGCTATTGTATGAAAAATTGCCATGTAATAAATTAAATTTCATTGATAATGTAAAGCATCAAATTCCTACAAAAGCAGCGAAGGATTTAAATGAAATGATTAAGCAATTTGCAACAATACATGACAATTGATAGGCATTTTGTATGTATCACTCATATGCTCCTTACCTTCTATATTTTTTAATATATTAACGGGATATATAATTATAACGTTTATGTTAGGTTAACTTTTAAGGATTTTTCAAAATGATAGATCTGTGATTTGTATGCATTATAATTCAAAAATGGTGCCTGTTTAGGTACTTCACTTTTTGTTTAAACAAAGCGTTTTGTTTATCCCAACATAAAAAGGTATCGGAAGCCGATACCTTTTTATGTTTTATATAGAAGGGATTTCGTAAATTACAATGTCTGTATTGGTTGGAGTAGAAATTCGTTGTGCATAATATGTGATGGAAGAAGGGATGTATTCTGGTACGGTTTGAACTGTATGCAATGCTATATATTCATGAATTAACTCTTTTAACGTAGACCATTGTAATTCTGCTGGTGTTTCAGAAATAAATAAACTTACCCAACGATCAAAAGAAGAAGAAAAGTCAGTTTGTAAACGAAATGCTTCTTTCATTGTTTTAGCCACCTTCTATAAATGATGATATTATTTTACTACAAAACACGAATGAATGTGATTTTTTTGTTGTTAACGTTCGTTTTATATAGTTGTCTATATGAGCGATTCGTACAAAGTTGATTTGCCATTTTTGTATATATTCCGTAAGATAATGATAGAGATTATGAAATGCTTGGAGGATGCAACGTGGAATTTGTGTTTTTAGGAACAGGAGCTGGCGTTCCTGCAAAAGGAAGAAACGTATCAGCAATAGCTTTGCAATTATTGGAAGAGAGAGGTGAAACGTGGCTATTTGACTGCGGTGAGGCAACGCAGCATCAAATTTTACATACATCAGTGCGCCCGCGTCGCATTGAGAAAATATTTATTACTCATTTACATGGGGATCATATTTTTGGACTGCCAGGTTTGTTAGGAAGCCGTTCTTTTCAAGGAGGGACAACGCCGTTAACTGTATATGGTCCAAAAGGAATTAAACAGTTTGTTGAAGTCGCATTGGCAGTAAGTACAACACATGTGAAATATCCACTAGAGATTATCGAAATTACCGAAGAAGGTATTGTATATGAAGATAAACAATTTCTTGTGGAAACGAAGCGATTATCACACGGTATTGAATGTTTTGGCTATCGCATTGTCGAAAAAGATATTCCAGGGCATCTTCTTGTAGATAAATTATTAGAAGAAGGAATTAAACCAGGGCCAATCTTTAAGCGTTTAAAAGATGGAGAAACAGTAGAACTTGAGGATGGACGTGTACTTTGCGGGCAGAATTTCATCGGACCACCACAAAAAGGCCGAATTATTACAATTTTAGGAGATACACGTTATTGCGAAGCGAGTATTCAATTAGCACAAGATGCTGATGTACTTGTACATGAAGCAACGTTCGGCGCAGAAGATTCACAGCAGGCTCACGATTATTATCATTCTACAACAGAACAAGCGGCAAATATTGCGCTGCAAGCAAATGTAAAACAAATGATTTTAACTCATATTAGTTCTCGCTATCAAGGGGAAGCATGTAAAATACTTCTTGAAGAAGCGAAGCGAGTATTTCCAAATACGGAAATTGCAGCGGATTTGAAACATTTTCTCATATCAAGATAATGAAAAAACAATGACAGAGGTATCCACTACATCTGTCATTGTTTTTTGTTATTCTCGCAAAACGGAGAAAAACTTTAACAGTAGCATATGTGAAAAAGTACGTCCTTAATTTGAAATATTAAAAAACTTCAATTCTGCCAAAAAAGAGATATAATGAAAGCGTGTTCATTATATCTGTGCAGTATAAGTTTATATTTTATTTGTTTTTGTAAAAAAATGTAGTAAATCAAAAAGTGACAAGAGAGCTCTTATATATTATGATAGCTGATGGTGTGTATCAGTTTATTAAATGGATTCTATAAATTTATTAGTACAAATATACATATCCATTTTAAATTTCCAGCATATAAGTTGCTGCTATGTAGAATACAACATGACCGCTACTTGCTTTCTCCTTTTGTTTTCAATCTTGCATGTGGCAGAAAAAAGCCCTGACCGTTTCTATGCATGGCCAAGATGCTCTTGCCCGTCTAAAAAGAAAGAGGACTTTTATGTCGATTTTTTAATTTGTATTTATATAAAAAAGCAAAGAAAGCAGCAACTTAATAGATTATTAGTAAGTAACTTTTTCATAATGAAGATTTAGGGGGTACTGTTATGAAGTATCGTTCAGTTTTTGATATTATTGGCCCAGTTATGATTGGACCATCTAGTTCGCATACAGCAGGTGCAGCAAGAATGGGGCAAGTTGCTAGTCAGTTGTTTCGCTATGAACCTGAGAAAATTATCATTTCGTTATACGGTTCGTTCGCAAAAACATATCGAGGTCATGGTACTGATGTAGCACTTGTGGGGGGAATATTAGGATTTGAAACGGATGATCCTCGGATTCCTCAAGCACTTGAAATTGCACAGGAACGCGGAATTGACGTCACATTTATTGAAGAGGAAGCACAAGCAATCCATCCAAATACAGCGAAAATTCGTTTGTATAAAGGTGAAGATGAAATTGAAGTTGTTGCTTGTTCAATCGGCGGCGGGAAAATTGAAGTTGTAGAGCTCAATGGATTTGACTTGCAATTAACAGGTACAAGTCCAGCACTTCTAATTGTAAATAATGATCGTTTCGGAACAATTGCTTCTGTTACATCTATTCTTGCAAAGCATGAAATTAATATTAGTATGATGAGTGTTTCACGTAAGGAAAAAGGAAGAAAAGCGCTAATGGTTATTGAAACAGATGAGTTGTTAGCAGATGAAATCATTGATGAAATTAAAGCGCAGAAAAATGTTTGTCAAGTAACAATTATGGATTAATAGCAGGGGGGACACAACATGTTTCGGAATGTAGCGGAACTAGTTGCACAAGCAGAAGAGCAAAATGTAAAAATTGCAGAGATTATGATTCAATGTGAAATGGAAACAAGAAACCTTTCTCGTGAAGTAGTAATCGCTGGTATGGAAAAAAATTTAGTTGTAATGGAAAAAGCAGTTGAACGCGGAATTCAAGGTGTGAAATCTCCGACTGGACTTACTGGTGGAGATGCAGTGAAAGTACAGGCGTATATGAAAAGTGGAAAAGGTTTGTCTGGGGATACAATTTTAGATGCAGTAAGTAAAGCTGTTGCAACGAATGAAGTAAATGCTGCAATGGGGATTATTTGTGCAACGCCAACAGCTGGTTCAGCGGGAACGGTACCAGGTGTGCTATTTGCATTAAAAGAAAAATTAAACCCAACGCGTGAAGAGATGATTGAATTTCTATTTACAGCTGGTGCATTTGGTATGGTTGTAGCGAACAACGCTTGCATTGCCGGGGCAGCTGGTGGGTGTCAGGCGGAAGTTGGTTCAGCAAGTGGAATGGCGGCTGCAGCTGCTGTTGAAATGGCTGGAGGTACACCGGAACAGGCAGCAACAGCAATGAGTATTGCACTTAAAAATATGCTTGGATTAGTATGTGATCCTGTTGCAGGACTTGTAGAAGTACCGTGTGTAAAACGTAACGCAGCTGGTGCATCAAATGCCATGATTGCAGCTGATTTATCATTAGCTGGTGTAACGAGTATCATTCCGTGTGATGAAGTAATTGAAGCAATGTATCGCATCGGACAAACGATGCCAAGTGCGCTTCGTGAAACAGCAGAAGGCGGTCTTGCAGCAACGCCGACAGGACGTCGTTTACAGGAAGAAATTTTTGGGAAGAAAAGTGAATAATAAAAAACCCTTGCTTACTCAGCAAGGGTTTTTTATTATTCATTTACAAACTTCTCTAATGTTTCACCAAGCTCGTGAGAACGTTTTGTTGCTTCTGTAATACATTGAATAAGTGCTTCTTGAAATTGAAAGCTTTTCAACACTTCAATGCCAGCTTCTGTCGTTCCTCCTGGCGATGTAATTTCTTTTCTTAATATAGAAGGGTGCTTTTCATTTGTTTTTAACATCTCTGCGGCACCAATCATTGTTTGGAGAATAAGTGATTTTGCTACAGTTTCCTCTAAGCCAATTTGCTTTGCTGCATTTTCCATTGCTTCTATAACGTAATAAATATAAGCTGGGCCACTTCCTGATAAAGCGGTGACAGCATGCATATGCTTTTCTTCTACAACAGACACAAGACCAATTGTTTCAAAAAGCGTTTTTGCAAGCAATATATGCTCTTCTTTTGCATGAACAGAAGGAGAAATGGCAGTAGCTGATTTTAAAATTGCTGATGATGTATTTGGCATTGCCCTAATAATAGGAACATTTTTTTTCAGTAAATTGACAATAGAGGCCGTGGATACGCCTGCTAGCAATGAAATAATTAATTTATTCTTCGTAATGTAATCTCGTAATGGAGTAAGAGCTTCCGCAACATCTTTTGGTTTCATTGCTAAAAATATAATATCAGCGTTAGCGATCAGCTCTTTTTTATTATGTGTACCATGTACACCGTAACGGTGATGCAACTCTTGTAGTCTTCTTTTATTAGAGTGATTACTAACAGTAATCTGTTCTCCTTTTACAACTTGGGCTTGTAATAATCCAGCAATCATCGCTTCGGCAATTGAGCCTGCACCGACAAAAGCAATTCTTTGTAATGACATGATGTGTCCCCCTTTATGTATATAAGAATAACTTGTTAAATTTACATACATTCGGCTCTTCGTAGAAAATCCCTTCTTTTTATCTGAAAATAATGACAAATTTTTATGTTAGATGTAAACTGAAGGAAGATTCATTTTTTTGAAACGGTGAAATAGGGGAGGCATAAAGGTATGACAGTTATTCATAGAATGGAAATTCCTGTTCCATTTGCGGTAGAAATAGTTAACGTTTTTTTAGTAGAGGGAGAAACACTTACATTAATTGATACAGGAACGAATACAGAAGAAGCGAGATTAGCATTAGAGAAGCAACTAAATGCACTAGGATATAAGGTAGAAGATATTGAAACAGTTGTACTGACGCACCACCATGCAGATCATTGCGGATTATTGGATATATTCTCTAATCAAACAAATATTGTGGGCCATCCATGGAATGAACCGTGGATTACGCAAGATCCGCAATTTCTAAAGCGATATCAGCAATTCTTTTTAGAATCATCTAGACAATTTGGAGTTCCAGAAACATTTTTAAAACAAAGTGCATCGCTAACGAAAACAATGATATACTCCTGTAAACGTTCTCTTACACATACTGTAAGAGAAGGGGATCGCATTGCTTCGGTGCCGGAATTTACAGTGATTGAAACACCAGGGCATGCTTCTACCCATATTTCTTTATATCGTGAAAGGGATGGATTGCTAATTGGTGGTGATGCCTTGATTGGACATATTTCCTCTAATCCGATTTTAGAACCGCCATATGAAGGAGAAACAGAGCGAGCAAAGCCGATGCTGCAGTACAATGAAACATTAAAACGCTTAGCTCGTATGAATATTTCACGTGTTTTACCTGGGCATGGGGATGATATTATTGATGTGAAAAGATTGGTAAATGAGCGTCTACAAAAACAAGAGGCGCGTGCATTTAAAGTGTTAAATTTATTAAAGAAACAACCGATGACAGCATTTGAAGTGTGCGTTAAACTATTTCCTGTGCTATATGAAAAGCAGTTGCCGCTTACAATCTCTGAAACAGTTGGACAATTAGACTTTTTAGCATATAATCAACAGGTGATGATTGATAAGTCATCAGAGCAATGGATTTACTATGCAAAGTAGGTGACAGCCATGAATAGGCGCTTACAAGATAAAGTAATCGTCATAACAGGAGCTTCAAGTGGAATTGGGGAAGAGTTAGCAATGCAAGCAGCGGAGCGCGGTGCAATTCCTGTACTAATCGCTCGTACAGAAGAAAAATTACGAGCGCTCAAACAAAAAATCGAAACAACATATCATATTTCTTGTCATTATTATGTTTTGGATATAAGTAATGAAGAAGAAGTGGAACTTGTTTTTACACAAGTGCTTCAAGATATAGGGAGTATTGATATATTAGTCAATAATGCTGGTTTTGGTGTGTTTAAAACGTTTGTCGATGCATCTGTGCAAGAAGTAAAGGATATGTTTGATGTAAATGTATTCGGTTTAGTAGCGTGTACGAAAGCAGTTTTACCTTATATGATTGAACGAAATAGCGGACATATTGTGAATATCGCTTCACTAGCAGGGAAAATTGCAACGCCGAAATCAAGTGCATATGCAGCAACGAAACATGCGGTGTTAGGGTTTACAAATAGCTTGCGCATGGAACTTGCAAATACAAACGTTACTGTAACAGCAATTAATCCAGGTCCAATTGATACAGACTTTCATACGATAGCTGATGAATCTGGTACATACGTAAAAAGTGTCGAACGTTACATATTAAAACCAAACTATGTAGCACAGCAAATTGTAAAAGCGATTGAAACAAAAAAACGTGAAGTGAATTTACCGAAATGGATGAGTTTAGGACCAATTGTCTTTTCCTTGTTTCCTGGTTTATTCGAACGTGTTGCTGGAAAATCATTAAGTAAAAAATAGGAGATTCTCTATTTGAGAATCTCCTATTTTTTATTGATTAAATCTTCTATGGCTGATACTAATTCAGTATTTTCTTTGTAATAATATTCGTTAATTTTAGAAGTCGTGAAACTGCCTACTTCTTCGTCTTTGTTATACATCTTTACGGAATATAAATATCCGACTTTTTTTTCTTGGTTTTTTTCAAGTGCGAATGTAATAGACTGCATGTGATTGATCCATTCGTCGATATGTGTTTGATTTGTAATAATCGTATTTTCTCCATTTCCTTTCGTTATTTCTATTTTTGTTACATGAATATGAGGATAAATGTCTGTGAAGTTCATGGTATTATTTTGGCAAGCTGCTAAAAAGAACGTAAGTAATCCGAGAAGAATAAAAATTCTTTTCATTTTTTATAACCTCCTTTTCATGCTTCATAATCCTTTAACATGTTATAAGTTTCTCGTTTTTTTACGATAACGTAATATACTCATACACGGCATCTTCTACAGCCTCATATAAATCAATTTCCGTATTGTTAGAAATAATATTTTGAATACGTACTATGAGCGTTTCATAGTCTTCTTGTGAAGTTGGCGTACATTGATATTGTTGAAAACTTTTAGTAACCATTTTTTTTATTAATTTTTCATTCATGATTTTTCCCACCTACATGTATATATGTATTGTTTTTATCCCGCTATTTGTGGGCAGTAAGACCCCTACCTCAAGATTCAGAGAGAGTATTGTCCAGTTCCAGTGGCTAGAATGTTCGGTGGCTTCGCTTCTTCCTACGAGGTAAAATACACCTCTACATCAGAAGCTCCATCCCCCTCACATTCTGGACGAGCCACTTCCACTTTTCTTCATTGTCCAGCTCTAGCGGCTAGAACCTCCGGTCGTTTCGCCCCCTCCGACGAGGCAAAAAGCGCCTCTTTGTCAGGGGCGTGGGCGTCCTGCGCTTCTGAGCGAGCCGCTTCCGCTTTTCTAAAGAAGATAGGTGGGGGATAACTGCTGGCATGTGCCCGATTGGACGGGCTTTCCATCAGTGGGAGATGAAAAAACTCTCCACTGATGGAAGTTTCACTTTATTGTACTTGAATTTCAAAAGAAAATCTCTATATCTTTATTTGTGTATAAAAATTCACTCGTTGTAAAAGTTTTATTAGTAAAATGACTTTTTAACGCTGATTTTTATTGTTCATAAATTTATAAATATTTAATTGACTCTATAAATATACAACATTATAATCATATTTAAATCAAAAAGGTAATGAGGAGGAATTATGAAAACGGCGATTATTGGAGCAACCGGATATGGAGGACTTGAGCTTTTGCGGTTATTAACACATCATCCAAGCTTTACAGTGACATCGGTACATTCTTTTTCGCAAATTGGAGAATTCATGACAACACCATATCCTCATTTATCTACTTTTGTTTCTCATACATTAGCAGAGGTAGATGTTGAAGAGATTGCGAAAGAAACAGATATTGTATTTTTAGCAACGCCTGCTGGAGTGTCAGCGAATTTGACCCCGAGTTTACTAGAGGCTGGTGTAAGAGTTATTGATTTATCAGGAGATTTTCGAATTCAAAAGCCTTTTATATATGAAGAGTGGTATAAAAAAACAGCTGCAAAAGAAGAAGTATTGCAACAAGCGGTGTACGGATTAACGGAGTGGAAAAAAAGCGAAATCGCAACAGCAAACTTAATTGCGAATCCAGGATGTTATGCAACTGCTACTTTGCTTGCGGCAGCTCCATTAGTAAAAAACGAAATTATTGAAGTGGATTCCCTTATTATTGATGCGAAATCAGGAGTTTCTGGAGCAGGAAAGACGCCGACAAATATGACACACTTCCCAGAAATTCACGATAATTTATACATTTATAAAGTAAATGAACATCAGCATATCCCAGAAATTGAGCAAATGTTGGGGGAATGGGATGAGAACATGAAACCAATTACGTTTAGTACACATCTGATTCCGATTACGAGAGGGATTATGGTTACGCTCTATGCAAAGGCGAAGCAAGAGATAACAGATGATGTGCTTCAGCAGGTTTATGAGGAAAGCTATTGTCATTCACCGTTTGTAAGAATACGAGAAAAGGGAGTTTTTCCAAGTCCGAAAGAAGTAAGGGGATCTAACTTTTGTGACATCGGAACGGCTTATGATAAACGAACCGGACGAATTACGATTGTTGCAGTCATTGATAATGTAATGAAGGGGGCGGCGGGGCAGGCAATGCAAAATGCAAATATATTAGCAGGGGTAGAAGAGACGGAGAATTTACACTTTATGCCGTTGTATCCGTAAGGGGGATAAAGCATGATTGAAACAGTATTATGTACGAAGATAGAAAACGGTTCAATTGTAACACCAAAAGGATTTGCAGCAATTGGAATTCATGCGGGATTAAGAAAAGAGAAAAAAGATATGGGAGCCATCGTATGTGAAATACCGGCGAGTTGCGGGGCTGTTTATACGCAAAATCAATTCCAAGCAGCTCCTATTATCGTGACGAAAGAAGGTATTGCTGCTAAGCAAAAATTACAGGCTATTGTTGTGAATAGTGCAAATGCGAATTCTTGTACAGGTGTAAAAGGACTGCAGGATGCATATGAAATGCGTGCATTAGCAGCTAAGCAGTTTCATATAGATGAGAATTACGTTGCGGTAGCGTCTACAGGCGTCATCGGAGAGCCTCTACCAATGGAGAAAGTACGAAGTGGTATTTCTTCGTTACAACCATCAACAGAAGTAGAGATTGCGACATCATTTTATGAAGCAATTTTGACGACAGATTTAGTTGCGAAACAATCATGTTACAAGTTTTCAATTGAAGGGAAAGAGGTTGTGATTGCCGGAGCTGCAAAAGGATCAGGAATGATTCATCCAAATATGGCAACGATGCTCGGGTTTATTACGACTGATGTGAATATAGAAAGTGAAACATTACAAAGAGCTTTATCTCAAGTTATAAATCATACATTTAATCAAATTACAGTCGATGGAGATACGTCTACAAATGACATGGTACTTGTTATGGCAAGTGGGTTATCCAATACAACCGAAATATGCGAAGAACATCCAGAATGGGAGAAGTTTTTACTCGCATTTGGAAAGGTATGTGAAGATTTAGCAAAGCAAATTGCGAAAGATGGAGAAGGGGCAACAAAGTTAATTGAAGTAAATGTGCATGGCTTGCGAACTGTAGAAGAAGCAAATAGGATTGCGAAGCAAATTGTCGGCTCCAATCTTGTGAAAGCTGCTGTATACGGTGAGGATGCAAACTGGGGGCGGATTATTAGTGCAATTGGACAAAGCGGCATTGTGATTGAACCACATGCGGTTGATATTTCTATTCAGTCAATTGCAGTGTTAAAGAATAGTGAACCTCAATGTTTTTCAGAAGAGGAGATGAAACAAATGCTGCAACAAGAAGAGCTTGTTATCGATGTATACCTTCATATAGGTAAGGCAAGCGGAAGAGCATGGGGATGCGATTTAAGTTATGAATATATAAAAATTAACGCTTGTTATCGCACATAAGGAGAGAAGAGATGAGAGAACGTATTGTAATAAAATGCGGCGGCAGTATGTTGGCTCGTTTAGGTGAAACATTTTTTCAATGTATGAAACAAATTGCGCAAATGTATGATGTGATTGTTGTTCATGGTGGTGGGCCTGAAATTGATGGGATGCTAAACAAATTAAGTATTCCGATTGAAAAGAAAGATGGATTACGTGTGACAACAGCAGAGGTAATGAAAATTGTACAAATGGTATTATGCGGCAGTGCGAATAAGACATTTGTTTCAAAATTAAATGAACAAAAACTTGAAGCGATTGGATTATCTGGCTGTGATGGAATGTTATTGCAAGTTGCTCCGCTAGAAGCAGAATTTGGTTTTGTCGGTGAAGTGAAATTTGTTCGAAAGGCGCTATTACAATGTTTGTTAGCAAATCAGTTTATTCCTGTTGTTGCACCTGTTGGAGTAATGGATGGACAGTTATATAACGTGAATGCAGATGCAGCAGCAGCGGCAATTGCGACAGCAATCAATGCGGAAAAATTAATTTTTATTACAAATGTAGATGGCGTTATGTACAAGGATCAGCTTCTTGAGAAAGTAGATGAACAGCAGCTTCTCGAGCTTATAGATAAGGAAACGATTACCGGTGGAATGATTCCGAAAGTGAAAGCTGCATTGACATCATTGGAACTAGGTGTAAAGGATGTTGTAATTGTGAACGGTACACAATGTTTTTTGACAAATAAAGGAGAGTGGATTGGCACAACAGTAACAAAAGGGGGGAGAGGTGGTGGAGCAGCATGTTTTTCCAACATACAGTAGACGGAATATTGAAATTGTGAACGGAAGCGGCACAAAGGTTACAGATAAACAAGGAAAGCAATATTTAGATTTTACTTCTGGAATTGCGGTATGCAATTTAGGGCATTGTCATCCAGCGGTAGTAAATGCTGTTGAAGAGCAATTACAAACAATATGGCACATTTCAAATTTATTTCCTCATACAGTACAAGAAGAAGTTGCTAAGTTATTAACAAAGGGACGAGAGTTATGCTATGCATTTTTTTGTAATAGCGGAGCGGAAGCGAATGAGGCAGCGTTGAAGTTAGCACGTAAGTATACAGAGAAATCAGTTGTGATTACGTGCAGACAATCATTTCATGGACGAACTTTTGCAACAATGAGTGCAACAGGACAATCTAAAATTCATGATGGATTTGGACCACTTCTTCCAAGTTTTCTACACCTTCCTTTTAATAATATTACTGCGTTTCAAGAAGCGATGAATGAAGAAATTGCAGCCGTTATGGTGGAAATTGTACAGGGAGAAGGCGGTGTTCTTCCAGCAGATGTTCCATTTTTACGTGAGATTGAGAAATTATGTCATAGATACGGTGCACTTTTCATCGTCGATGAAGTGCAGACCGGAATGGGGAGAACAGGGACGTTATTTGCATATGAACAAATGGGAATTTCACCTGATATTGTTACAGTCGCAAAAGCGCTTGGAAATGGTATTCCGGTTGGAGCGATGCTTGGTAAAAAAGAGCTAGGATCCGTTTTCTCTCCAGGAACACATGGCTCGACGTTTGGCGGGAATTTTATTGCAATGGCAGCTGCAAAAGAAGTATTACAAATTGTTTCACAGCCTTCTTTTTTGCAAGAAGTACAAGAAAAAGGAGCGTATTTTTTACGGAAATTACAAGAAGCGTTTCGGGATATGGAGTGGATCATTGATATTCGCGGGAAAGGGCTCATGATTGGAGTTGTTTGCAAAGGAGAAGTTAGTGCACTGGTAGGAGCGTTAGAGAAAGAAGGCCTTCTCGTTTTACAAGCTGGACCCAATATACTGCGTATATTACCGCCGCTTATTGTAACGAAAGCAGAAATAGATGAAGCGGTGCATATGATGAGTCGTGTATGCAAACAAGCACTACTAAAATAGAGGAGGAATTTGTATGCAAACAGTGTCTGTACCAAAACTGCAAACAAAGGATATTTTAACATTAGAAGAATTAACACAAGAAGAAATCATTGCAATTATTGAGTTTGCGATGTACGTAAAAAAAGAAAAAACATTACCACTTTTAAATGGTAAAATCTTAGGATTAATCTTTGACAAACATTCTACTCGTACACGTGTATCCTTTGAAGCTGGAATGATTCAGCTTGGAGGACATGGTATGTTTTTAAACGGTAAGGAACTTCAACTTGGAAGAGGGGAAAGTATTGCGGATACTGCAAAAGTGCTATCACAATATATAGATGGAATTATGATACGAACATTTTCACATAAGGAAGTAGAAGAATTAGCAAAAGAAGCAAAAATTCCTATTATTAATGGATTAACAGATGACCATCATCCGTGTCAAGCGCTGGCAGATTTAATGACGATTTATGAAGAAGTAAATACATTTCAAAATATTAAGCTTACTTACGTTGGTGATGGAAATAATGTTTGTCATTCACTGCTCATTGCGAGTGCGAAAGTAGGGATGAACATTACAGTTGCAACGCCTCAAGGGTATGAAGTGAATGAAGAAATTGTGAAACGTGCAATCGAAATTGCACAGAAAACAGGAGCTAAAATTGACATTACATATAATGCAAAAGAGGCTGTCAAAGAAGCGGATTTTATTTATACAGATGTTTGGATGAGTATGGGGCAAGAAGATAATAAAGAGAAATATAAATTGTTTCAGCCATATCAAGTAAACGAGAAACTGGTTCAAGAAGCAAAATCAACGTATCGTTTCTTACACTGCTTACCAGCTCATCGCGAAGAAGAAGTAACCTCAGAAATCATTGATGGCCCACAATCAATTGTGTTTCAGCAGGCGGGAAATCGCCTGCATGTACAAAAGGCATTATTATCCAGCTTATTACAAGAAAAACAACCTTCTTCATAATAGGAGGTTGTTTTTTGTTCCAAATGTCTTATCTAGATTTCGCATTTTCTCTTTACATACTTTATAATAGTAAGAACAGAAAAATATAAGAGAGATGATGTAGATGCGAGTAAATAAGAAAACATATTCATTCTTTCAACGTATTTGGCGAGGAATGAAGTTAAATTATTATAAATTATTACGGGCACCAGAAGGCGCGAAAAATGTATCACGAGGATTTGCTGTTGGTTTTGGAATGGAGATGCTAGTTATTCATACGGCTTCGCTCGTATATCTTATTTTTTATCCACTTGTTCGATTACTGAAAGGTTCGTTTCCTGCAGCTGTTATCGGTAATATTATTGGGAAATTAACATTTTTACCTGTTCTGTTAATTCCTTTTGCGCATGCATTAGGAAAACTCATTTATCCTTTTGAGGTAAAAAAAATCCCACTTCACCATTATACAATAAGAGACTTTTTTTCAAGTAATGGGTTAACAATCTTAAGAAGCCTGTTACAAAGTGAAGTATATGTAATAATAGGTATGACGATTTTAGGGATTGGACTCGGCATAATTGCTTACTTTGTTATGCACTATTTATACGAGAAAAACCGCAAATTACGATTGACGAAAAGAAAGAAACAAATAAAAAGACCCATTGCACAACTGTAATGAATGCACATCAAATTTCCTTTTTGAATATGCTTCTAAAAAGGAGGAAAGCTGATGTTTTTTTCTTATTATGATCCAAGATACTATCCGCGTGTTTTGTATTATCATGTCCCGTATATAAGGCAGACTGTGCAACCATCGCAAGAAAGTAAACCGTATTTAACTACTTGGCCGTATTCAAATGTATATTACGGAAATTATTACGAAACATAAAGCTGCTTCGAGTTAGAAGCAGCTTTATATATTTGCTTTCATAATTAAATTTTGGATTGTTTGCAATGAATGGGTCAATTGTTCCCGGTCGCTTGCAGATAACGTTTGTAAATTTTCTTTTAGCTTTCCTAAAAGGAATTGTTTGTATTGATTAACTAATGATTTTCCTTCAGCTGTAAGAGACATTAAAATAACACGCCGATCTTTTTCGCTATAATGGCGCTCTACAAGTTCTTCTTGAATGAGTTTATTTAGCAATGGTGTCATATTCGGTCTTGAAATAGCTAACCGTTTGCCGATTTCTGAAACTGCTAATGTATCTCGCTCATGCAATAACAATAACACCTGTGTATGTGATGGCGGCATATGTCGCTGAGAAGAGAACTCTCCAGGAAGCATAAACTTGCGATAAAAAAGAGGCACTAGCGAAAGGAGATGATCAATGATGCGTTCCCACTCACGTGAATCCATATAATAGGCCCCCCTTCTGTTCTTATTGTAACAAAAAAACATAACGTTATAAAAATAGAATGATTTTTTTGTGAATCTAAGGTAAAAAACCGCCTGTAAGGGCCCGATTGGTTCAACTAACCATAAGTAGGAACTCCGCCTACTTATGGAAGTTTCACTTTATATGACAACACTTGTTGTGCAAATGATTCTGCGATTTTTTCATATCCTTTATCATTTGGATGAACTTGATCATACAGTAAATCTTTTTGATCATTTGGTAATAATTTACGAATCGGTAAGACGAGTGAAGGTTGATTTTCTTTTGAAATCGAATATATGATTTTGTTCCAATTATCTAAGAAAACATTTGCGTAAGAAGCAATAGAATCCTCTAGTTTTAATGGGTTATGGAGCTCAGATAAAATGATGAGTGCATTCGGATTAGAGGCACGAATCGTTTTTACAATGTTTTGTAAATCTTGTTCAAAATGATCTTTTTCTTCATTTAATAATTTCATTCCTTCTATAACACCGACATTTCGGTTTATGTGTAAAACGTTATTCCCGCCAATACTAATTGTAATCATATGAGCTTCTTTTATTTTTTGCTTCATTTCTTCAGTTTGCATCATTTGCAGTAACCGGTCTGTTGTTAAGCCGTTTATTGCAAGGTTATCGACTATAATTTGTTTTTGTAATTGTTTTTCTAATGTATGAGAAGCAAATTGCACATATCCACCTTGTGTAGAACCGTAACCTTTTGCAAGAGAATCACCTAGGACAAGATGATGAAGCGTCGCATCTGTTTGTGTATCAATCCAGTGCGAAACGGTTACTGCTGGAGATTCTTTTTGAATATTTGTCTCATGATCCTTTTCATAATACAAAAATGTAATGATAAGAAGGAGGAGACAAAGTGTAGACAAAAGAAGTTTTTTCATCGTTTTATCCTCCTTATAAATGGTTATTGTATCATATTCATGATGAGAAGCAATGGAATATACATTACGTTTTTATGAAAAATTTACATTGTTTTTACAAAAAATTTGTAGAAGCACGTCAAAATTTGTTGACGATATAAACGACTGTTCGTTATGATGAATTTTAGATGGGGTAAATTTATCCAACTCGCAAAGGAAGTAGGACAACTAACTTCTTTGTAACCTGGATGATTAAGAAGTAGGGACACAGATTCCATCGTTTATTTTGTTACTAGGGATTATGTTATAGGGGGAATTTTTTGTGAAAAAATCAACAAAAACGTTGGCTGGTGCTGCACTTGCAATAGGTGTTATTGCTCCGCAAGTATGGCCTACACCTGCATATGCAGAAGGAGAGGACAGTACTGTAAAACTAAGAATATTAGAAACATCTGATATTCACGTGAACTTAATGAACTATGATTACTATCAAACAAAAACAGATAATAAAGTAGGATTAGTTCAAACAGCGACTCTTGTTAATGAAGCACGTAAAGAGGCAAAAAACTCTGTTTTATTTGATGATGGAGATGCTTTGCAAGGAACGCCGCTTGGTGATTATGTAGCAAATAAAATAAAAAAAGAAGATAATTTAGATCCAAGCTATGTGCATCCGTTATATCGTATGATGAATTTAATGAAGTATGACGTCATCTCTCTTGGAAATCATGAATTTAACTATGGATTAGATTACTTAAATCAAGTGATTAGTAAAGCACAGTTTCCTGTAATTAACTCGAATGTATATGATGCAAAAACTGGTAAAAATTATTTCAAGAATCCCTATCATATTTTAGAAAAAGAAGTAAAAGATGAAGCTGGACAAACGCAGAAAATAAAAATTGGAGTCATGGGCTTTGTACCACCGCAAATTATGGGATGGGATAAAGCGAATTTAGAAGGAAAAGTAATAGCGAAGGATATTGTAGAAACAGCGAAAGAAATGGTGCCGAAAATGAAAGCGGAAGGCGCAGATATCATCGTTGCGTTAGCTCATTCGGGTGTTGATGAAAGCGGCTACATTCCTGGGATGGAGAATGCATCGTATTATTTAGCAACAGAAGTTCCTGATGTTGACGCGGTGCTAATGGGGCACTCTCATAAAGTAGTAACGAAAAAGTATAATAATGGTGTTCCCGTTGTCATGCCAGGTGTTTTCGGAAATAATTTAGGAATGATTGATATGGAATTAAAGCAAGTGAACGGAAAATGGGAAGTACAAAAAGATAAATCGAACCCTGCTGTTCGTCCAATTGCAGATAGTAAAGGCAATGCTTTAGTAGAATCAGACCAAAAATTAGTAGACGAGATAAAGGCTGATCATGAAGGAACAATTAAATATGTAAATACACCAGTTGGCGAAACGACAGCGCCAATTAATAGTTACTTTGCGCTTGTACAAGACGATCCATCTGTTCAAATTGTAACGAATGCACAGAAGTGGTATACAGAGAAGAAGATGAAGGGTACGGAATTTGAAGGGCTGCCAATTTTATCAGCAGGTGCACCGTTTAAAGCAGGTGGACGTAACGGCGCTACATATTATACAGATATTCCAGTGGGGACGCTTGCAATTAAAAACGTTGCGGACTTATACGTATATCCAAACACATTACATGCAGTGAAAGTAAATGGCGCTCAGTTGAAAGATTGGTTAGAAATGTCGGCTGGTCAATTTAATCAAATTGATCCAAAGAACAAAGATGAGCAAAAATTAGTGAATATTGACTATCCAACGTACAATTTTGATGTATTAGATGGCGTGAAATATGAAATTGATGTAACGCAGCCTGCTAAATATGACAAAGATGGAAAAGTTGTAAATGAAACTGCAAATCGTATTGTAAACTTAACGTATGACGGAAAGCCGGTAACGGATAGTCAAGAGTTTGTTGTAGCAACGAATAACTACCGTGGTAGCAGTAAAACATTCCCAGGCGTAAGCAAAGGAGAAGTACTTTTACAATCTCCTGATGAAACTCGTCAAATTATTGTGGAATATATGAAAGAAAAGAAAACGATTAACCCGGAAGCAGATAAAAACTGGACATTTAAACCAATCACTGGCGATAAACTAAATGTTACGTTTGATTCTTCTCCAAATGCCCAAAAATATATAACGAAAGACGGAAATATTTCTTATGTTGGTCCATCAGAAAACGAATTTGCCAAATATGCAATTGATTTAACAAAAAAAGATGAACCAAATGGTGGAGACAAGCCAAATGGCGGCGATAATGGAACGGATCAACCGAAAACGCCAACAGATAATAACAATGGCGGAGATCAGCCGAAAACAACAGAAGATAATAAAAACAGCGAAGAGAAGCCGGTAGCAACAGATTCAGGTAAAGAGCAAACAAAATCAGACAACGATTTGCCAAATACAGGAGCAAATGTGTTTACGACATTGGCTGCAGGTCTTGCGTTTATTGGTGCAGGTGCGATAGCGTTATTTAGAAGAAAGAAATTAAATAAATAATAAAGAAAAAGTCCACTGCTAGGCAGCGGACTTTTCTTTATGTTCTTTCTCCCATGAAAGGCCAAAGCCTGTGAATCCAACAAATAAAGTAATGATTGGACAAAGTAAACAGAAAACGGTATATGGCAGGTAACTCATTGTTGGTACGTTTAGGACACTTGCGAGAAACACACCACTAACCCCCCATGGTACGAGCGGATTAATCACCGTGCCGGCATCTTCTAATACACGTGATAGATTGCGGCGCTTTAAGCCGAGCTCATCGTATTTTTCGGCGAATGCTTGACCTGGTAAGATGATTGATAAGTATTGTTCACCGAGCAAAAAGTTAACGCCGATTGCAGTAGCTGCTGTCGAGAAGATTAAACGTCCGCTCGTCGTGACGAAGCTTGAGATTGCGGCCATAAGCTGTTTGATAATCCCCATTTCTTGTAGTAATCCTCCCATACCGAGTGAAAGGAAAATAAGAGCAACAGACATTAACATACTTTGTAACCCGCCGCGTGTTAATAAACTATCAATATCTTTTACACCTGTATGCGATACATATCCGTTTTGCATAATGTTAATTAAGTTTGTAAGAGATGTATTTGGAGTAAAAATAAATAGAATGATAATACCTGAGATAATACCAGCAAGTAATGTAGGAACTGCTGGAACTTTTTTAACTGCTAATACAAATAAAACAAGGACCGGTAGTAAAGTAATAATAGAAATTGTTGCATGTTCTTGTAATGTTTCTGTGAAAGAAGCAAACTGAAGTTGTCCAGAAGTACCTTTCCCAAGAATATAGAAAATAACAAGTGAAATAATAAACGCGGGTACAGTTGTCCATAACATATTTCGAATATGATCAAACATATCTACTTTAGAGACAGCGGGTGCTAAATTTGTTGTATCAGAAAGAGGTGACATTTTGTCTCCAAAGAAAGATCCAGAAATAACAGCACCAGCAACTAAAGCAGCATCGTAACCAAGAGCACTTCCCATTCCCATGAAAGCAATTCCAACTGTTGCAGCTGTTGTGAAGGCACTACCAATACTAGTACCGATAATAGAACAGACGATAAAGACTGTTGGTAAGAAAATTTTAGGTGAAACCATTTGAAAACCGTATACCATTAATGTAGGAATCGTACCAGCAGCGATCCAAACGCTAATTAATGCACCGACAAGTAAAAAGATAAAAATAGATGGTAATCCTGCTGAAATACCATTTCTCATCCCATTCTCCATCACAGACCATGGTATTTTCTTTATGAATCCAAATGCTAGTAATATGACAATCCCAAATAAAATAGGAATATGAGGCATAACTTGTAATCGAATGACGCTAAAACCGATACAGAAAAAAATAAGAGCTGTTAGTATAATAGATGCTCGTTTTGTAATCATGATAATACATTCTCCTTAGATGTTATGTTTTACTATGGTTTGAAAAAATACGCCAATATCGAATAATTCCCCCGGCCGCCCAAACTTGCATATTACTTCTCTCCTTTTTTGAAAATAAAAAACGCCCCTGCAATATATGCAGGGACGAAAATAATCGCGGTACCACCCTAGCTTGTGAAATGTACGTATGACAATTAAAGGTATACACCGATTGATGAAAATAAAAAACGTCCCTGCAATATATGCAGGGACGAAAACATCGCGGTACCACCCTAAATTGTGAAATAAAAAAATTTCACCACTTTGCAGAAATAACGGTCTGTAACCGTCTTTCACTACTCCAACTGTTTCGTAAAAGAAGCTCAAGGGAGTAATTCATACTTCGTTCTGTACTGATTCGCACCAACCACCAGCTCTCTGAAATCATAAAGCGAAATACTACTAAATCCTATCATCGCCGAATCATATCGTGTTAGTAAATTTTTATCATATAAAATAGGAGGATGTCAATAGTTATTTTTGAATTTGCATGATAGAGAAAAAGAGTACAAATTATATTTTTGTTCGTTATAATGAATGTAAGGAGGACAAAATATGAAAATAAAAATCATAATTATTTCAATGTTGTTCACAGTCATTGGTGGTGCTGGAATTTATACAGCATTTGCGTCATCTCCTAATTCAATAAAGAAAAGTGTTGAAAAGCCAAAAGAAACAGTAAGGCAAAATGAAGAAGAAAACATGCAAAAAACAGCAGATAAATTCGGGGTTTCTACAGAAGGAAAAACAAAAGAACAAATCCAAAAAGAAATAGGTGCAGTGCGTTATGAAAAGCGCCAAGAGCTTCTTCGGGAGCATGCAAAAGAGCTCGGAATTGAAATAGAAGGTAAAACGGATGAACAATTAATTCAAGAGATTGGGAAAATTCAGCACGGTAAATAAGGCGACTTATCATAGGATAGGTCGTTCTTTTTTTTGAGAATATGATTCCATGAAAAAGAATTGACAGTATTTGTTTTGTAATGTTAACTTTAATTTAAATTGAGTTAACATTAGAGGTGGTAGTTATGACTGTAAGGAGCATGGATCAAACTTTTACATATGAGGAACTAGCTCAAAAAAATAAAAATTATGTGTGGCATCCATTTACTCAAATGAAAGATTATTTGGAGGATGATCCTGTCATTATTGAACGAGGAGAAGGAAGAAAATTATATGATGTGAATGGGAAAGGCTATTGGGACGGTGTGTCTTCTATTTGGCTCAATGTTCATGGTCACCATGTTCAAGAGCTAGATGATGCGATTCGTGAGCAATTAAATAAAATTGCGCATTCTACATTGCTAGGTATTGCGAATGTACCAAGTATTTTATTAGCCGAAAAAATTATTGAAATTGTACCCAATGGACTGAAGAAAGTTTTTTACTCTGATTCCGGTGCAACATCAGTTGAAATTGCAATTAAAATGGCCTTTCAATATTGGCAGCATAAAGGAAAGTCTAAAAAGAAAAAATTTATTACGATGAAAGAAGCGTATCATGGTGACACAATAGGAGCTGTATCTGTCGGGGCCATTGATATGTTTCACCAAGCGTATAGTACGCTTTTATTTGATACGTTAAAAGTACCATATCCGTATACATATCGTTCTCCTTATGGGGAAGATGGGCAAATGATTGTGAAAAAGCATTTAGAAGAAATGGAAGATTTATTGCAAAGCAATCACGAAGAAGTAGCAGCTGTTATTGTCGAACCAATTGTCCAAGGAGCGAGCGGGATTATTACAATGCCAGATGGTTATTTAAAAGGATTAAGAGAGCTTTGCACAGCATACGATGTTCTTCTTATTACAGATGAAGTAGCAACTGGATTTGGCAGAACAGGAAAAATGTTTGCATGCGAGCATGAGGGAATCACACCAGATATTTTAACTGCTGGAAAAGGATTAACAGGAGGGTATTTACCGGTTGCAATTACCGTAACCACAGAAGAAATTTATCGTGCTTTTTTAGGTGATTATGAGGAACAAAAAACGTTTTTCCATGGTCATAGTTATACAGGAAATCCACTAGGATGTGCAGTAGCACTTGCAAATTTAAAATTATTTGAAACTACTAATCTTATAGAAGCTGTTAGTCATAAAGCAGAATATATCGCAAAACGCTTAGAAGTTTTGCGTGAGTTTAAGCATGTGGGAGATATTCGTCAGCGAGGCTTTATGATTGGCATTGAGCTTGTGCAAAATAAAGAAACGAAGGAGGCATATTCTTGGCAGGAACGAGTCGGTGTGAAGGTTTGCAAAAGAGCACGTGATTTAGGAATGATTCTTCGTCCGCTTGGGAATGTCATTGTCTTTATGCCGCCGCTTGCTTCTACGATAGAAGAACTTGATGATATGATTGCGATTTTACAGCAAGCCATTCAAGAGGTAACGGAGGGAGAATGATGAGTGGTTTCTTTGTAACAGCAACCGATACGGAAGTAGGAAAAACGGTTGTAACAGGTGCATTAGCAGGTGTGCTTCGCGAGCGTGGATATAATATCGGTGTGTATAAACCATTGCAAAGTGGTCATCTTTCCTCCCATCCAGAAGGAGATGCTGCTCGGTTGAAAGGAGCTGCAGGTGTAACAATATCTTGCGAAGAGATTTGTCCATACTCAGTTCAAGAACCGCTCGCGCCTCGTCTAGCAATGAAGCGGGCGGGAAGGAAAGTATTATTATCAGATATTATAAGTCATTATGAAAAATTGTCGAAACAATTCGACTCTTTTCTTGTAGAAGGCGCTGGCGGACTTGTAGTCCCTTACACAGACGATGCCCTCGTTGTTGATTTTGCGAAACAATTGCAATTACCGTTGCTTATTGTAGCAAGGCCAACACTTGGGACAGTGAATCATACGATTTTAACAGTTTCTTATGCAAAAGCACACGATCTATCAGTCGCAGGTATCATTTTATCTGGATGCCGAGAACATGAAAAAGAAAGAGTACTAGAAAATAAAGAAATGATAGAAGAATTAAGCGGCGTACCGGTTATTGGATTGCTGCCAGCGCTGCGTGAAGACTTTACAAGAAATGAACTATTACAAGCGGCAGAAGAGAGTATTGCTATCTCAAGGTTAGAGGAGTTTTTACGCAATGAATCTAGTGTGGGAAACGTATTTTCAGTCTAAGTTATCGAGTCTGATAGAAACGTCGCAGCATCGAAAATTGATGGAAACGGAGCACGCCGAACAAGCGTGGCTCGTTCGAAATGGAAAGAAGTTATTAAATTTAGCTTCAAACAATTACTTAGGATTAGCTGGTGATGAACAGTTAAAAGAAGCTGCAATAGAAGCGACAAAAAAATATGGGACCGGAGGGGTGGCGTCTCGTCTTGTTGTTGGGAACTATCCGTTACACGAAGAAATTGAACAGCGTATATGCGCTTGGAAAGAAACTGAAAAAGCGCTAATTGTCAATAGCGGTTACACAGCAAATGTCGGAGCAATTTCTGCACTTGTAAATCGGCATGATATTGTGTTTAGCGATAAGCTGAATCATGCCAGTATTGTAGATGGCATCGTATTAAGCGGTGCCGAGCATAAGCGCTATCGTCATAATGATTTAGAACATTTAGAGAAATTGTTGAAATCTGCAAAGATAGAAAAACGAAAACTAATTGTTACGGATACTATTTTTAGCATGGATGGAGATAAGGCTCACTTAGAAGATTTAGTGATGCTGAAAGAAAAGTACGGAGCGCTTCTTATGGTTGATGAGGCACATGCAGGCGGAATATATGGGAGAAATGGCGCGGGTCTTGCTCATGAGTGTCCCCAACTGGCTAAGTCAATCGATATTCACATGGGCACATTTAGTAAAGCAATGGGCTGTTATGGTGCGTATATTACTGGAAGCGCTGTTTGTATCGAGTATTTGATCAATACGATGCGCAGTTTTATTTTTACAACCGCGTTACCTCCAGGAACGCTTGGCGCAATTGGGAAAGCAATTGACATTGTGAGAAAAGATGAAACAGATCGTTATAGATTAATAGAAAATGGCCGATATTTTCGAACAGCTCTGCAAGAAGCTGGATTTCATATTGGAGACAGCACGACCCATATTGTTCCTGTTATCGTAGGTTCTAATGAAGCAGCGCTCCGTTTTAGTATGAAATTGCAAGAAGCAGGGATAGCGGCAATTGCGATTCGGCCGCCTACTGTACCGCAGCATAGTTCCCGCATCCGGTTTGCCGTAACAGCGCAGCATACGAATAATGATTTGCAGTGGGCAACGCAGCGGATTGTACAAATTGGAAAAGAAGAAGGAGTGATTTCATGACGCAGCCTACTCTTATTCTTATACCCGGATGGGGCATGGAAGAACAGGTTTGGGAAGCATTCCTTCCGCATTTGCATGATTTTCCTGTACATGTTGTTCATTGGCGCCATATTGAAGACAAACAGGAGTTTCAACGTCGAATTATAGAGGGAGCGCAAGGGAAAGAAGTAATTTTAGTTGGTTGGTCACTTGGGGCACTGGCCGCTCTTCAAGCGCATCGTTCATTGCGAACGAAAGGGATTGTGTTACTAGGAGGAACAGCGAAATTTACAACAGATTCTGATTACATATATGGATGGAAACACGTCTTTGTCGACCGAATGAATCGAAATCTTTTGAAACAAAAAGATGATACGTTGAAACGATTTTATAGGAGTATGTTTTCCAAGGCGGAACAGGAAGATGCACAGGACGTTGCATTTTTGAACATAGCGGAACAATTTCAAGGTGATTCAATTCATTCTTTGCAATGTGGGCTTCAATATTTAATGGAAACAGATGTTAGAGAGCATCTATTGCAAATAGATGTGCCAGTATTGCTTCTTCATGGAAAAGATGATGCTATTTGTCCTCTGTCTGCAGCGGAGTATATACAAGAAAAAATAAACGCATCACTCATAATTATAGAAGAAGCTGGACATGCACTTTGTTTCACACAAGCAAAGCGATGTGCACAAGAAATGATACAGTTTGTAAAGGGGATAGAGCGAAATGATTAACAAGACGTTGTTACAAAAACGATTTAATCAAGCTGCTGTATCCTATGATCAATATGCAAATATTCAAAAAAAGATGGCAGATCGGCTGCTTACTCATATGAAAGAACATTACGATGAAGCGGCACAAATTCATATTTTAGAGCTTGGCTGCGGCACAGGTTATGTAACAGAGCAACTAGCGGCATCTTTTCCCAAGGCAGCGATTACAGCTGTTGATTTTGCAGAAAGCATGATTACGAAAGCAAAAACAAGGTGTGATGTAGAGTCTGTTACATTTCAATGTGAGGACATTGAACGAATTATACTTCATGAACAATATGATGTAATTATCTCTAATGCAACATTTCAATGGTTAAATGATTTATCAGCTACATTAGTGAATCTATATAAAAATTTACGTGAAGATGGTGTGCTATTGTTTTCGACATTTGGAAATGAAACGTTTCATGAGCTTCATACATCATTTCAGCGTGCGAAAACAGCGTATGCAATAGAAGATACAACAACTGTTGGACAAACTTTTTTTACAAGATTACAACTACAAGAATTATGTAAAAGAATAACAGGGGATATACATGTGGCTGAAACATGTTACATAGAAACATTTGCTACAGTTCGTGAATTTTTACAATCTATTCGTAAAGTTGGAGCAACGAATAGTAATGAAGGATCTTATTGTCAAAGTCCTTCTATCTTTCGCAGTATGCTTCGCATATATGAACAAGATTTTACAGAAGGTGAACGAATTGCAGCAACATATCATGCTTTATTTTCTTATATGAAAAAAGAGGGGAAGAGAAGAAATGAAACATGTACAAACGAAAACAGATTGGAAGCAAATCGCATTTGAAGTATTAGAGGGCAGAGAGGTAACGAAAGAAGAGGCACTAAGTATTTTGCAAGCAAATGATGAAGAAATTTTAGAAATTATGAATGCGGCGTATGTGATTCGTCATCATTATTTCGGGAAAAAAGTAAAACTAAATATGATTATTAATACGAAGTCAGGCTTATGTCCAGAAGATTGTGGGTATTGTTCCCAATCAATCGTATCAGAAGCTCCGATTGATAAATATGCTTGGTTAACACAAGAGAAGATTGTAGAAGGTGCGCATGAAGCAATCAGGCGTAAGGCAGGTACATATTGTATCGTTGCTTCTGGTCGTCGCCCAACTAATAAAGAAGTAGAGCATGTTATTGGAGCTGTAAAAGAAATCCGCGAAACGACTGATTTGAAGATTTGTTGCTGTTTAGGATTTTTAAATGAAGATCAAGCGCAGCGCCTTGCAGAAGCTGGTGTACATCGTTACAATCATAATTTAAATACACATGTAGATAATTACGAAAGCATTTGTTCAACTCATACGTATGACGATCGTGTTGATACAGTTGAAAAAGCGAAGCATGCGGGTATATCACCGTGTTCTGGTGCTATTTTCGGAATGGGTGAAACGAAGGAACAACGCGTAGAGATTGCATTTGAATTAAATCGTTTAGATGCAGATTCTATACCATGTAATTTCCTTGTTGCTGTAAAAGGAACACCGTTAGAAGGACAAAAAGAATTAACACCAATGCAGTGCTTAAAAGTATTAGCAATGATGCGTTTTGTGAATCCGTCAAAAGAAATTCGTATTTCTGGCGGACGTGAAATCAATTTACGATTTGTTCAACCTCTTGGCTTATTTGCGGCAAACTCAATCTTCGTTGGCGATTATTTAACAACTGCTGGCCAAGAGCCAACAGCAGATTGGGGAATGATTGAAGATTTAGGGTTTGAAATTGAGGAATGTGCATTATAAAGTGAAACTTCCATCCGTGGGGGGCTTTATCCCCACGGATGGTTAGTTGAACCAATCGGGCTTTTATGGGCAGTTATCCCCCATCTATCTTCTTCGCTTCTCTCTCAATCTTGAGGTGGGGGTCTTACTGCCCGTTAATGCGGGATAAACCTAGTGATAACTTGAGAAGAAAGCTCTTCATGAAGGAGCTTTCTTTTTTTGTAAATAAAATGTAATAAAGCGTATATAAGTGTTGCGATTACTGGATTTGTAAAGAGATTACATAATATGTATTTGAATTTCCCATTCTGTAATTGTGCATAGTAAGAGAGAATTTAATCGTGATTTGGAGGATTCGCATGCATAGATATATATTAGCAGTTATGAGTTTTCTTATTTTATTAAAAGCGGTTAGTGCAGATCCAGTAAAAGCGGCTGAAAATCCTGAACAGAAAGATTTGCAAAAGAGGGTCGAACAGCATTTTCGACACCAAGCTGAGTACTTTGGAATCGAAACAGAAGGTAAAAAATTAAAAGAAGTGCGTCAAGAACTTCAAATTTTGCAAGAAGGACAGAGAGAAGGAAAAACAGAAAAATAAAAAGAGACCGAAGCCTCTTTTATTTTGTATTTGAAATGCAATCAGTTCATTCTGCTCAAACGTCTGGTAAAAAGTAAGAACAGGAAGAAAATCTAACCAGCCATAAGAGCTCGATTGGGTGGGCTAACCCCTTGTGAGAGAAAGTGTCTCACAAGAGGAAGTTTCACTTCATGCCCACTGGCGGGATAAGTTAGCCATCTCAATCGCTGCAACTGCAGATTCCCAGCCTTTATTTCCAGCCTTTGTACCAGCACGTTCAATCGCCTGTTCAATCGTTTCTGTTGTTAACACGCCAAAGATAACAGGGATTTCTGTTTGTAATGAAAGTGAAGCTACGCCTTTTGCTACTTCATTACAAACATAATCATAATGTGTTGTTGCGCCGCGTATCACTGTTCCAAGCGTAATAACAGCATCGTATTTTCCGCTGTTTGCCATTTTCTTGGCGATTAACGGAATTTCAAATGCACCAGGAACCCAAGCGACATCAATGTTATTTTCCTCTACCCCGTGACGCTTTAAACCATCTAATGCACCGCCTAATAGTTTACTTGTAATAAATTCGTTAAAACGCCCAACGACAATACCTACTTTTAATCCTGTACCAACTAAATGACCTTCAAATACCATCATGTATCTCTCCCTTAATTTATTTTAATTTTTCCAATATAGAAGTGACTGCTGTGAAAAGAAAAATAAGACCTGCTCTCGCTTTCAACCTTTGTTTTAAACTTTGTATGTGACAGGAATAGGTCCTGACCGCTTCTATGCATGACCAGATGCTCTGGCTCACCCAAAAAGAAAGGTTTTGTAATGTCCGTTTTTCAAATTGTATATAAATACACTTTGATTTTTTAACAAACAAATTGCTCATATGCAGAATATAATATGCTGGCTACTTGTCTGCACCTCTTGTTTTAAAAAAAGGCCCCAACCGCTCCTATGCGCGGCCAGACGCTCTCGCCCTCCCCTAAAAAAGGGGTTTTTATGTCGGTTTTTCAATTTGTAGTTATATATTATAAATTTAATAAATGACCTAATTTGGTTGATTTCGTTTGTAAATATGCTTTATTTTCTTCTTTTGCTGGCATTTGGAGCGGCACGCGTTCCACAACTTCTAAATCATAACCTTGTAAGCCTGCGATTTTCCGTGGGTTATTTGTTAAAAGGCGAAGTTGTTGTAACCCTAAATCTTTTAAAATTTGTGCGCCAATACCGTAATCACGAAGATCAGCTGCAAAGCCCAGTTTTTCATTTGCCTCTACAGTATCGTAACCTTCTTCCTGCAGTTTATATGCGCGTAATTTATTAAGCAGTCCAATGCCTCGTCCTTCTTGACGCATATATAGAAGAACTCCTTTTCCTTCTCGTTCAATTTGAGCGAGCGCTGCATGAAGTTGCGGGCCACAGTCGCAGCGGCAAGATCCAAATACATCGCCAGTTAAGCACTCGGAATGGACACGCACAAGCGCTGGTTGACCTGTAGAAACATCGCCTTTTATAAGAGCAATATGTTCTTGATTATCCAGAGAATTAGAATAGCCAATGGCCCTAAATGTACCAAAGTCGGTTGGTAATGTAATTTCGACTTCGCGTTGCACTAACGTTTCATGATGACGGCGGTACGCAATTAAGTCTTCAATTGTAATCATTTTTAGATTAAATTGCTTGGCAATTTCTAATAAATCAGGCACTCGTGCCATCGTGCCATCTTCATTTATAATTTCACAAATAACACCTGCTGGCTCTGCGCCGCATAATTTTGCTAAATCTACAGCAGCTTCTGTATGCCCAGCGCGGCGAAGAACACCCCCTGCTTTTGCGATTAAGGGGAAAATATGTCCAGGGCGTTTAAAATCACTTGCTTTCGCTGTAGGGTTTAATAGTTCGCGTACAGTTGTTGCGCGTTCATGAGCGCTAATACCAGTTGTCGTTGAAATGTGATCAACACTAACTGTAAAAGCCGTACCATGTGAATCTGTATTTTGTGAAACCATTGGCTCTAACTCTAAACGATGGGCATATTCTTCTGTAACGGGAACACATACAAGACCGCGCCCATGTGTAATCATAAAATTGATTGTTTCTGGCGTAATATACTCGGCTAAAGAAATAAAATCCCCTTCATTTTCTCTATTTTCATCATCGCATACGATAACCGCTTTCCCTTGCTTTAAATCTTCTAGTGCTTCTTCAATTCGATGAAACATTTTATCTCCTCCTTTATAGGAACCCATTGTCTTGTAAAAAGCTTTCTGTAATTGAGCTCTTTTTTGATGTTGGTTGTGTAATAAAACGTTCAATATATTTTCCAATCATATCGCACTCAATGTTCACGATATCGCCAGCAATTTTTGTTCCGATTACTGACTGACTTAATGTGTGGGGAATGAGAGAGATTATGATGGAAGATTCGTCTATTCCGAAAATTGTAAGGCTTGTACCATCAATGGCAACAGACCCTTTTTGTAAACAATATCGAAGCAATTCATTTGGTAATTGTATTTTGTAATATACAGCGTTATGGCTTCGTTTTTTATCGATAATTGTTCCAGTGCCGTCAATGTGTCCTGTAACAAAATGCCCACCGAAGCGGCCGTTTGCACTCATAGCACGCTCTAAATTTACTTTTGAACCGCGGCTAAGTGACTGTAGCGACGTTGCCCGCATCGTCTCGGGCATGACATCAACGGTAAAAGAATAGGGTGTAAAAGAAGTGACAGTTAAACATATCCCGTTTACAGCAATGCTGTCACCTAAGTTTACATCTACTAAAATGATCTGTGCTGAAATTGTCAGTTTCATAGCTTCGCCGGTTTGCTGCATATTAGCGATTGTTCCAAGTTCCTCAACAATTCCTGTAAACATAAGGTACCTCTTTTCTCGGAGTGGCAACTACTTTTATATCATCACCAATTTGTTCCATCGATTGAATATGCAGCGTGAGTGCATCTTCCAGTTGTGTAAAACCATTTCCGCCAAAGCATGTTGGGGCTTCTTTACCACCAATTAGCTTTGGACTAATATAAGTAATCAGTTCCTGAAAACAATTTGCTTCTAAGAAACTTGCATGAACTGTTTGTCCGCCTTCGACAAAGAGAGAAAGAATATTTTTTTCTCCGAGAAGATCGAGCAGTTCGTTTATTTCAATATGATTCGTCTTCATTTGCAATACAGATACCATACCTGATTGGAATTTTGCGATTTTCTCTTTTGAAACGTCATTTCCAACGATAAGCCATGTTGGAGCCTCGCCATCTGTAATTACGTGAGATGAAAGCGGGGTTCGTAAATGTGTATCAAGCACGATGCGAATCGGATTTTTTCCGCCATTTACAATCCGCGTTGTTAAATGCGGATTATCGGTAATAATTGTATTTACACCGACGAGAATGGCATCGTGTGTATGGCGATAACGGTGTACATCAGCACGTGCTTCTTCACCTGTAATCCATTTACTTTCTCCTGTACGAGTAGCAATCTTTCCATCTAAACTCATGGCTGTTTTTAGCGTTACAAATGGGCGCTTTGCTTGCATGTAGTGAAAAAAGTAACAATTTAATTCTTTTGCTTCTTTTTCTAATACACCAATTGTTACGTCAATTCCAGCTTCCTGTAATCGCTTGACACCTTGACCTGAAACGAGTGGGTTGCTATCGAGTACCGCAACAACAACTCGTTTTACATTCTTTGCTATGAGTAAGTCACAGCAAGGAGGTGTTTTTCCGTGATGACTGCACGGCTCTAGCGTTACATATACTGTTGCGCCGTGAGCATTTTCACCAGCCATGCGAAGAGCGTGAACTTCAGCGTGTTCAGTTCCTGCTCGTAAATGGGCCCCTACTCCAATGATATTCCCATCTTTTACAACAACAGCACCGACCATTGGATTAGGACTTGTTTGCCCAGCTGTATTTTTTGCTAATTGCAAAGCAAGTGCCATATATTCTTGATCTGTCATAAACTCACCTCTCCTAAAAAAATCAAAAAACCCCAAGGATTATAATCCTTGGGGTGAGAGAGACGATGTTTCTAGAAATATAAGAAGGATACGAGAGTATGCGAAAGAAACCTAGCGTTGATCGAGATGTTTGCATAGAAAAGAAGCCTAGCAAACATCTATTTTTTACATGCTAGTGTTATTGTATGATTTCAGCAAAAAAAAGAATGGTATATGAAAGACAACATATGTATGTTTAAAAATAAACAGTATATATGTGCATGCTGAAATAAACATAGTATCCTATTATACGTACTAGAAAACATATCCTTCTCCCATCCAGACTATACTGTCGGCCCTAGAGTTTCACTAGATCCACCGTTTTCAACTTGAAAACGGGTCACGGACTTAGAAGTGTGCACTTCATCACCGCCGGTTGGGAATTTCACCCGACCCCGAAGGATGCTGTTTGCTCACATTATAGCACAAAAAAGACAAAAGGCTATAAAAAAATATTTGAATGTGAAGAATTGTATGAAAATAAAGGGGAGCTTAAATCATGCATTAGCGAAGAGAATAAATTTGTTATACTAGTGTAGAAAAATTGTAACTACTCAGTCACTCTATGAAAAACCGATAGAAAAGCATTTTTTTAAGTGGTCGAGAGGGACTGGCTATGTATAGTAGCGGTCAGGGCCTTTTCCTGCCACGCGCAAAGTTTTAAAACAAAGAAAGGCAGCGAGGTGTATGTCCATTTTTACCCCGCTATTCGTGGGCAGTAATACTCCCATCTCAAAATTTGGCGAAAGCCATTGTCCAGCTCCAGTGGCTAGAATGTTCGGTGGCTTCGCTTCTTCCTACGAGGAAAAAAACCTCTACGTCAGAAGCTCCATCCCCCTCACATTCTGAACGAGCCACTTCCGCTTTTCTTAAGAAGTTAGGTGGGAGATAAACTGCTGGCATGTGCCCGATTGGTGAGGGCTGATAATCAGTGGGGGATGAAGAGAACCCCCCACTGATTAAAGTTTCACTTTATCTTCATGGCAGCAATTATAGGTAAGCGTATTTTCGCTGGAATTATACTCCTTACCAAATTTCTAAATGAACTGTATGGCTGAGTAGTTATGAAAAATTTTATATAGCGTCTAAAATGAGGTGAAAGTATGAAGTATATTGCTGTAGGAGTAGGCGGTGTTATTGGAGCTTTAGCTCGCTATGGAGTAGGATTGCTTTTTGAAACAACATCTTTTACTGGTTTTCCATTCGCAACATGGTTAGCTAATATGAGTGGCAGTTTTTTATTAGCATTTTTAACGATGTCTATCTTTCGGATGAAACAAGTTTCACCGCTTATGATAAGTGCTATTGGTACAGGGATAATTGGTTCATATACAACGTTTTCAACGTTTAGTGTGGACACGCTGAAGCTATTGCAGCATGAAGCGTTCAGGATTGCTTTTTTATATGTGAGTGTGAGTATGATAGGGGGATTGCTTTTCTCTTTTGGCGGATTTTATGTTGGGAATATGCTATATGAACGAGGTGTGAGGAAAGAAGGAAACGTATGAATATTTTACTTGTCAGTATCGGTGGCTTTTTCGGTGCAATTGCCCGTTTTTTTATTAGTACGATAGCGAAAGAAAAATATGGGGATTCTTTTCCGTATGGAACATTTTTTATAAATATAATTGGTTCGTTTTTACTCGGTATATTATACGGTGCTGGAGTAGCTAAAATGTGGCTATTGTTATGCGGCACAGGATTTATGGGAGCATTTACGACGTTTTCGACATACCAACTTGAAATGGTACAATTTATACATAAACGAGAAGGGCAGAAAGCATTACTATATTTTGTTATGAGTTATGTAATAGGTATTGCCAGTGCTTTTGCTGGATTTTATATGGGAAGGATGTAAAAACACGCGCACATTTTCTTGTGCGCGTGTTTTTTTATTCCTTCGGTGCACGTACAGCAGATTCAAATTTTCCTTTATGTGAACCATCGCAATACGGCATATTTTTGGATAACCCGCAACGGCATAGTGAAAATGCCGGCTTTGCTGGAAATACATTTCCTTCTGCATCGATTAGTTCCACATCCCCTGTAATGCGGAACGAACCATTATCATTTACTTTAATTTGTACTTTCCCCATTGTTACACCCCCTTACCAAACGCATATGTTTATCATATACTTACTAGAATGACTTGACAATGTTTAGAAACAATGCTTTTTGTGAGAAAATAGAAATGATATAATAAGTCATATACTAAAAATATATTAAGGTGAACATAAATATGAACAAACAATTACGTACATTACAAAACATTGCAACAGAGCGAACGTGGGTATCGTTTTTAAATGATAATCATCCGTACAGCTTACTTCATTGGTCAATTGCTGGTGTGCAACAAGAAGTGAAGGATGTATGGTTATTACAAGATGAAGTGACATTTCAAACAACAGAGTTTCCATCACTTGATGAAGCAGTAAAGTGGATTTCTGAAAATATGGATCAAGTTACAGATGTATTGGCGTAATACAAGCTCGCCATTGTGAATGTAATAAAATTTTTGCTGTTGGTTGAGATAAGAAAAAGGCTAATTCATTTGGAGATGAATTAGCCTTTTTGTATGTAATCATGTGGGGGATTTCATAGCCAGCAAAGACGACCTGAGTAAACAGAAAGGATCGTTTGAAATTATATTGTCATAGTAATGTAGTATGTTTTTATTATTTTGAGAGTAATTATATAAATACATTTTAGTTTTTCGACATATCAGTCTCTGCTCTGCAAAACATGACCTGCAATTGCTTTCTTCTTTTGTTTTAACCTGTGTACGTGGTAGGAAAAGGAACTGACCGCTTCTATGCATGGCCAGATCCCCTTACTCATCTAAAAAGAAAAGGTTTTTTAATTTGTATTTATATAGTTTCGTTAAATTGATAGCGATAAGGTATATCTGTTAATTAATTTAAATCTTTAATTAAGCGGTCTCTGAATTTTTGGTCTTTCAAAATTTTTAATTGGAATTCATTGTAATGCTCACTCAAGTTCATATATTCAGTTTCGGTTAAGTTATTAAACATAAATACTATTTCCGTCATATTTCCATCTTTATCTTTTGCATGAATGGAGTTTGTCAATAGAAATGCTGTTGTTGAACCACCTTTTTGTCCGGCATGTATTAACCACTCCTTGTTAGTTGGGTTTTCCATTAGTGATTCGACAATTTTGTCTAACTCTTTTTGCATATTTGGTGGAAAATAGTCTTTACGATTCAGTCGTTCTATCAATAGTAGATAGTCTTTTGCAGATGCGGCTGGTAAATTATCTGACCAAATTCTTTGAAATTTCATATCGTCAAGGTATGGAATATTACGCTGCTTAAATTCAGTAGGATTTTTCATCCATTGGTGAATCTTAATAGATTCCCTAGAAAATTCTTGTTGTGACATAGCTTTCAGTTTTTTAAAGGTTTCGTCTTCGGTTAAGTTCTCTTCTTTTTTTAAATTGCCAGCAACGTATAAACCAGATACAAGGGGATATATTTCTTGATGGTGAGGCAATTGTAAATTTTTTATCGTTTGATTAATGTTTTCAAGACCTAATTTGTCTATTAAATAGTCGGCATTTGCATTAGAACTAAACTGCAACATCCCTTTTGCAACTTGTTCTAACGTTACTTGATTATTTTGAATAAGGTTTTTTTCTTTTAAATAATGAATCCAATCTGGATGAGCAGAGCCATCTGTATCTTTCACATAATAAGCTTCTAAATCACTTAAAGGAATTTGTTGATCAGCTTTAATTGTTCCTTCTGCAGATTGTTTAGCAAATTCTACAGCAATCATTAGTTTCATCATGCTTGCTAAAGGGATTACCTCATCACAATGTATATTAACTAGATTTTTTCCGTTTCTTTGTAGAATAAAAGATACATTTTTATCTGTCTTATGTGTCTTTAAATACTCCATAACAGGATCATAATTTTCTTTTTGTTTATGTACAATAAAGAAAATGAAAATGATTAGTAATATAATTCCTAGTCTTTTAATGAGTTTCAACTCAACTGCTCCTTCTGTCTGTCTAATTATTTTGTAAACTTTTGTAATATAATTATATCATAAAATTACCTTTTATGACACGTGTTACCAATTTTGTTTTTCTGGAATGAAATTTTACATATCCAAACACCTCGAATGACGAGTAAAGCTGAAGTTATTATTTGTACAAATAAAGTGAAACTTCCATCAGTGGAGGTTTTTTTCATCGCCCACTGATGGAAAGCCCGCCCAATCGGGCTTTTACGGGCAGTTATCCCCCACCTATCTTCTTCGCTTCTCTCTCAATCTTGAGGTGGGGGTCTTACTGCACGTTAATGCGGGATAAAATTTGTATCAGTACCATGGATATTTAATTCCTAATGCATAAAAACATCCAATGTGTGCAACATACAATCGATAGAAACAGCAAAGAAGGTGGAAGTTGTTGTGGAAACGATTATTTATAATAAGTAGTATTATTTTCTTTTGCATAGCTGGATGCAATAGGGAAGAGCAGGCTAATAAATCAAGTGTTAAAGGTATTTTATCCGATCATCAAATAGATTTTGTTATAAAAAATGTAAATCGTGTACCGCATTATGATGTATGGACTGCAAAAAATAATTACACGCTTCTTGTTGTAAACTTTTCTTTAAAGAACAGTAGAAACAAAAGTATTATTGTTAAGCCTTCTCAGTTTAATGTTATTTCGGAAACCGGAAAAATATATGGAGTTGTTCAAACGAAAAGGAATACAAGTGTATTGCATGATAGACAGCTAAAATCATACGATTCATTGCAATCGAGCATTATATTTGAAATACCTAAAGAAGAGATGGCATCTGAATTATTATTTGCTCCTTCTTTTGCTAAAGATAAACCGATTGTTATTTCCTTAAAATAAAAACAGGCTTATGCGAGCCTGTTTTTTGTTTCGTTTACATATGCTGTTAAAAATTGATCAACTGCAGCTTCATATTCTTCTTTATTTTCTGCATACGAACAAGCATGAGCTCCTTTTTCGGCAATAAAGAGTTCTTTTGCTCCGTCTTTTGCTTCATACAATGATTGCGTCATATTGCATAAAATGTAATCATCATCTTTACTGTGGATGAATAATACAGGATTTTTAATATTTTTCACACATTCAATTGGCGAAACTTCCCGAATCGTATAACCATCACGTACTTTTAAAAATGCATTAGCCATTGGTAAAAGTGGCCATTTTGGTAAATGAAACTCAACTTTTAAACGGTGATGAAGCTGTTCGTAAAAATCAGAGAACGGACAGTCAGCAATGTAAAAATCAGCACCGTCCTCAACCATACCTGCATATTGCAGGAGCGTTGCTGCTCCCATAGATTCACCATGAATACCAAGTGTAATATTTGAACCGAATCGTTGTTTGAGCCAATCCACTACCGTTTTTAAATCGTGTTTTTCGTAATAACCATAACTTGTTGTTTTGCCGCCTGTTTGGCCGTGGCGGCGATGATCATAAATAAACACGTTGAATCCTCTGTTTAAAAATAAATTTGCATACTTAATAGAATTTATTTTGTTGACGGTGACGCCGTGACAAAAAATCATGAACTTATTTGAATGGCTAACAGGAATATAGTAACCATGGATGTTATAACCAAATTGAGAAGAGAGGTATACTTCTTCTTTCTGTAGAGCTTCAAAATCCTCCAAGCGAAAATGTTGTTTTGTTTCACGTTCTAAAATTTCTTCTTCTGTTTTTTTCTTTAAATACATGACTTTATTCGTAAAGAACATGCCAATTCCAATAAGAGTACCGATTATCGATAGTAATGCTGTCCAAAACGCTTTCATATTCTATCCTCCATATAGTACATATGATAATTACATTGTATCATAACCATATGAAAAGGTGAGAGCAGCAAGGGTGGTAGGAATTCACAATATAAAGAGGAAATATTGACTATGATAGAGATATAATCTTACTTAAAATTAAGTTTGAAAATTTTTTTTGTAAGATTAATAAGGGGTCTGACTAAGAAAAATATCTATGTTTTATAAATAGGAAGTTTTTTTATAACAAGAAATTATTGGGAAAAAATACACATAATAATTGCGTAAAGGTATGGATTTGATAATTTCACAGACTAGTATAAATCATATATAATTATTCAAATGAGTAAAATAGGAAAAGGAGAGATGAGATGATATTTTTCTTTCAATTAGCAGTAATTTTGCTAAGTACAAAGCTTGCAGGTGACTTAAGTGTCAGATTAGGGCAACCATCTGTACTTGGTAAGCTTATTGTTGGTATTATAATTGGTCCAGCGGTACTAGGATTAATTGATAATACGGATTTACTAAAGCAGTTAAGTGAGGTTGGGGTTATTCTCCTCATGTTTATGGCTGGATTAGAAACGGACTTAAAGGAACTGAATGAAAATCGCAATTCTTCTTTCGCAGTAGCAGTTGGTGGAATTATTTTGCCGTTTCTAGGCGGCTATGTTGCCGGTCTTATTATGGGAATGGAGCAAGCAAATGCAGTATTTTTAGGCTTACTTCTTTGTGCAACTAGCGTTAGCATCTCTGTGCAAACGCTTCGAGATTTAGGGAAAATGAAAACGCGCGAAAGTACAACAATGCTTGGCGCCGCTGTATTTGATGATATCCTTGTTGTTATTTTACTTGCATTTGCAATGAGCTTCTTAGGTGCAGATGATGTGAATTTAACAATGGTTATTTTGAAAAAGGTTGTTTTCTTCGCAGCTATAATCTTAATCGGATGGAAAGGCGTTCCGATGATTATGCGCTGGCTTTCTCCGCTTCGCGTGTCAGAATCTATTATTAGCGCAGCCCTTATTATTTGTTTTTCTTTTGCTTATTTCGGAGAATTATTAGGAATAGCGGGAATTATCGGAGCGTTTGCGGCAGGGATTGCTATCTCTCAAACAGATTATAAACATGAAGTTGAGAAGAAAGTTGAACCAATTGCATATGCAATGTTTGTTCCTATTTTCTTTGTAAGTATTGGGATGAATATTACGTTTGCAGGAATTGGAGATCAAATTTGGTTTATTGCCATTTTAACAGTAATTGCTGTGTTAACAAAATTAATTGGTTGTGGTCTTGGAGCGCGGATGACGGGCTTTAATTTACAGTCTTCTACAATCATTGGTTCTGGAATGGTTTCGCGTGGTGAAGTAGCGCTGATTATTGCTGGACAAGGTCTTACGTCAGGATTATTAGCAAAAGATTATTTTACAGCAATCGTTATTGTTGTTATTTTGACAACGATGATTACACCACCAATGTTGAAGAAAACATTTGCGATAAAAGACAAACAATTGAAAGAGGAAAGAAGTGCTCTGTAAGCACTTCTTTTTTATGTAACAATTTTCAGAAATATAAAACAATAACCTTGACGTGGTGGTCAATTTGTTTTACGTTAAAATTGTAAACCATTTCCATGCTGAGGGGTGAAGATGTGGCAACGATACGTGATGTTGCAAAGTTGGCAGGAGTTTCAGTCGCGACAGTTTCACGAGTGTTAAATGAAAAAGGATATGTCCATGAAGATACGGTAAAACAAGTGAAGAGTGCAATTGAGGAGTTGTAATATAAACCAAATGCGGTAGCCAAAGCTTTATTTAAAAAGTCTTCCACCATGATTGCTTTACTTGTATCTGACTTACAAGACCCAGCATCCTTATCCTTTCTTACGGTTATTGAAGAAGAAGCTTATAAAGAAGGGTATCAAATCGTGATATGTAATGTGAAACGTAAGCGTGGTTACATGGATATATTGGAACAAAATAATATTGCTGGTATTCTTATGACACGTGATGTATATGAAGGGTTACAAAAAGAAAGAGTATCAGTTCCATTTGTAATTGTAGATTCAATCGAGGAAATGGCTTCGCAGTACTATAATGGAGCAATGCGAGCTGTTTCGTTTCTAGAAGAGAAAGGATGTCACTTTCTTGCTTATATTCATGAAGAACCAAGTAATGAAGCGATAGAAGAACATTTCACTGGTTTTTTAGACGCGGTTTGGAAGAAAAAGATATCTTATCGAGTGATAGAAACGCATAGAAGAGAGACAGATTTAGAACAAATAGCTGCAGAGGTATTGAGAAAACATCCATATATAGATGGAATCGTTACTTGTAGTGATACTGTCGGAATTGATTTTATCCGTGCTGCGCAAAAATTACATATCTCCATTCCAGAACGTTTACAGGTTATTGGTTTGAACGGAACTGTGCAAGGAGAGTGGTCTACGCCGTCTTTAACGACAATTGTGCAGCCGATAACAAGTATAGGGAAAGTTGCTATTCATAAATTAATCGCAAAAATAAAAAAAGCGGAATATAACCAAGATATAGAGAAGTTAGATTTCATTCTAATTGAGAGAGAGTCAACCAAATGAAAAGGGCGTGAGAACACGCACCTTTTCTATTTCGCTACTTGTAGGCAGTAAGAGTTCGATTGATAGAAGTTTCACTTTGAACAAGAAACATGCTTCATGCAGTGCACAATCCTTTTTATAAAATATAGAAAAAGTCGAAGTATTCAAGGGTGCAGTAAGAAGTGTTCTTGTTTAATTTCGAGTAACGTTTCCGTAAAACGTTCATGTTCTTCAAAGTGTGGAGAATGGGCTGAGTTAGGAAACCAAATCATTTTTTTGATAGGCGCGTTCAGAACATCGCAATATTGTTGTACAAGTGCATAAGGTGTTTGATAGTCATAGCGTCCGGAACAAAAATAGACAGGAAACGAGACGCTTGGAATTTGTGAAAAGAAATCAATTGTTAACATTTCTCTCCATAATTCTCCGGATTTTATATTTCCACTAAAAAATTTTATCCAATCTATCCATGAGTATTCAGATGAAAAAAATCCTTTTCGAATGAACGAAAAAAATGTCCCATTTTGAATAGCACCCCCAAAGATACCAAGCCATTTCCTTTGAATAAGTAATCGTTTTTTATCTAGAAATGGTGGTTTTCCAAGTTTTTTTAAAGAAGCGAGTGCCTGGTCATGTCCGTGCTGTTTTGCGGATTGAATTAAATGTTCAAAAAGTAATTTCTCGTTTTGTTTCATATGCACAATTTGACCAACTCCAATATAGGCTTCGATGGATTGGGGAGATTGCCGTGCAGCAGATAATCCAATGATACTCCCCCAGGAATGCCCAACAAGAAATAACTTCTTTTTTTGAAACTTGTTTAGAAGATAGTCAATTAGTTTATGTGTATCCAAAATAAATTGCTCAATTGTTAGCGGTTCTTTGAAATCTCGCCATGAAAAGGATTTTCCTGCTCCGCGTTGATCCCAGTTGACAACAATAAAATGTTTCTCAAGTTCTTTTTGGAAATGGCGTGTAAAGCCAATATGAGCCATTCCTGGTCCACCGTGTAAACATAATAAAAGCGGTTGTTTGAGATCTTGCCCACGAATGAGCAACGATTGTTTGCGATTGTTTATAAGAACATTTTCAATTGTAGCAATGCTATTTGAAATCAATTGCTTATTTTTATCGTAAAAAGAGGGAGTGCTGCTGCGACTGAACATGAGAGAGACCTCCTTTTGAGCGCAATATAGTGAACGGTGTCGTTTTTTTCATCATATACTAAATATACTAATAAGAAATCATTGTATCATAACATAATAACTTTATCCCGCACGAATGAGCAGTAAGATGCTTAAAGATAGAAGTTTCACGTTATGTTTAAGGGAGAGGAGGGAGGAGGTGGAGATTGGTGAAATTATTGATCGTTTAAATAATCATGAACCGATAGCAATTGTTGCGAAACGACTAGAAATGAGTCCATATACACTATCAAAAAAATTACGATTGCTCGGATATGAATATGATAATGAACAGAAAAAAAGGATGTTTGTTGGGAAGGGAGCAGAGCCTCGTCATTTACAATTAAAAGAAGCTGTGAGCATACAACAGGAAAAAATAGATTATCAACGTCTCATTTATGAGCAATTGCAAAATATTTATAAGTTGTTGCAAAAACAGGAGTATGGAATGTGTATTACTTCTATCCAACAAGGAGAGAAAAAAAAACGTACGTTTTCTCTTTCAAAGCAAATATTAGAACAGTTAGATTGTTTTTCTGTTAGAAATGGTGTGCACAAGTCAAAAATTGTTGAAATTGCGCTGGAAGAATATTTAAAAAGATATCGTGAAAAAGAATAAAAGCGGGATTTCCCGCTTTTATTCCACTATATAAATCCATTTTCATTTTTCGACATATGAGTGGCTGCTATACAGAATGCATGCTCCCTTTGTTTTAAACCTCGCATGTGGCAGGAAAAGGTCCTGACCGCTTCTATGCACGGCCAGATGCTCTCGTCCTCCCTAAAAAGAAAGGGGTTTTTATGTCGCTTTTTTAAAATTTATATATTATAGGTAATAAGGTTTGAAAAAGACTCTAAATCTGTATTTTATAATGACTAATTTATTTTTTGAATACGACCATCAATTTTTGCTTCAATTGGTGATTTTGCTTGTTTCACATAATTTACTAGTACATCTAAATCATTCGGGCCTGCCTCTGCATTTTTTCCATTTCTAAATGAAACAAAACCGTCCCCGCCAGAAGCTAAAAAGGCATTTGCCACGACAGTATATGTTTGCGAATCAACGAGGGATTCACCGTTTGATAGACGTACATCAACGACTTTTTCACCAACTGCTTTATTATCATCCCATTTATATGTGATGCCGGAAATTTGGAGCATACGTGTTTTATCTTTTTGCCACTGCTGATTTAAAATGTCACGAATATCTTTTCCAGTCAATGTTGACTTTATTAATTGATTGCCAAAAGGTTGAATGCCATATAATTCTCCCCACGTAATATCTCCTGCGTCTAAATCGTTGCGAATGCCACCAGGATTCATAAGAGCAATTTGTCCATTCATCGCACTGCGCTGTGCATCAGCAATTAAGTTACCGAGCGTTGATTCTCCAGCAGGTGATTGTTTTCTGTCTAAAGCAGTTGCAGATTTGCCGACAACTTCATTTACAAGAGGAGCAACTTTTTCTTTATATTGTTCGACTTTTTTCTGAATTTGTGAATCTGGTTGTATGCCGTCGCGGAATGTTGGAACAATTTCAGCCTTTTTCTCTACAATATCTTTTGTTTTCTTGTCAATTTTTAAATCAACATCTGCGAAAGCAGCACCGTACGAATAAGCTTGTACAAGAAGTTTCCCATTTACAGTTCCATTTACATATGCGTGGTTATGCCCGCCAAAAATGACATCGACTTCTGAATCGGTATTTTGGGCTAAGCGAATGAGATCCCCATCTGTAATTCCTTTATCATCCGTTGTACCAGGATTGTGTGCTAGTACAACAATTGATTTTACGCCTAATCGTTTTAATTGCTCGGCAGATTTGTTAATTGCTTCTACTTCATCTGTGAACTGTACATTTTCAATCATTTTTGGCATAACGACGTTTGGCGTTTCTGTTGTGACAACACCAATAAAACCGACTGGAACGCCTTGTACCATTTTAACTGTAAATGGTGGTAAGAATAAGCGTCCTGTTGTCTTATTATAGACGTTAGCTGCAACGTAAGGGAACTGAGCGCCTTTAAAGTTTCCTGTTTTCTCGTGATACCCACCGTAAATAAGGCGACGCATTTCATTTATACCTTCATCAAATTCATGGTTTCCAAGTGTGCCAACATCAAAGCCAAGATCATTGAGGATCTCAATTGTTGGCTCATCTTGTAATAAAGCAGAAATTGGTGGACTTCCTCCAACTACATCTCCGGCATGAACAAGTAATGTATTTGGGTTTTGCTTTTCGCGATCACGCAAATATGTAGCTAAGTAATCGACACCACCCGCATCCTTATTGTTTATTTTTGTTACTGTGTTTAATTGACCGTGGAAGTCATTAATGCCCAGCATTTGAACATCAATGTAACGATTTTCTTGTGCTGGTGTAGAAATTGGTGGTGCTGCAAAGACGCTTGAGAATGTAACTGTGCTTAAAACAGCAACTGCAGGTATAATTTTTTTCCACATGTTTTTGTTTCTCCCCCTTTTATATAAATCTGACATCATACGACACAATTTTAATAGATTACGAGAAAACAATCTATAAAAAAATTGCTGTTTTAAAAGAATTCACAAAAAAAACTTTTATTTTTATATAGAAAATAAATAATTAATTGAAAGCGGTTAACTCTATAAACCTATTTGGAGTGTTCAATATATATAAATCCAAATTAAAAACCTGACATAAACCCTTTTTCTTTTTAGATGGTCGAGAGCATCTGGCCATGCGTAGAGGCGGTCAGGGCCTTTTTCTTCCACGTGCGAAGTTCAAACAAAGAGAGAAAGAAAGTGGCAGGTTATTTTTTGTTCAGCATAGCGGCGACTTGTGTGTTGGAAAGTAATTTGGATTTATATATATAAATCCAAATTAAAAATCTGACATAAACCCCTTTTCGTTTTAGATGGTCTCGCCCCTCCTAAAACGAAAAGAGGTTTTTATGTCGTTTTTCACCTCGCTTGTATATAGAGAAAGCTAGGATTTGTGTAGCAAAATAGCGAAACTATCCTTTTGGTTGCTGCTAATTCACAATTTCTACTATAATAAAGAAAAAAGTAAAAGGTGATTTGATTATGGCAAAGAAAAAACAAAAGCGTACGCAGAACCAAACACCAATGAAGATGGAAAAAGAAGCAATAACAATTGGAGATCAATTGAATGAAACTCTAATGAAGCAACTAAAAGGTAAGCAGAAAGAGTTAAAAGAGCAAGAAGAACAGAAAAAAGAAATGGAATTAGAGAGAAAGCGCAAAGAACAGCGTGAACGGGAAAAAAATAAATCATTTGAAGAATTATTAAGTGAAAGTAGTTTGTCATGGAAAGACTTTAAGTAAGAAACGAGTATAAGAGGGATGGGCATGAGAAAAGTGGAAGTAGTACCCTATGAAAATCATTGGGCAGAAAAGTTTCAGAAAGAAGCGAAACGTTTAAAGGAAGCAATGCCAGAACATGTGAAAGTTCACCATATTGGCAGTACATCTGTGCCAGGGTTAGCGGCAAAACCGATTATTGATATGATTATGGAAGTTGCAAATATTGATAAAGTGGATAGTTGGAATGATATCTTCCAAAAACTCGGTTATACATCAAAAGGTGAAAATGGTATTTCGGGACGGCGTTTCTACATATACGGTACAGAAGAAAAGCGAAGTTATCATTTACATGTATATGAAACAGGTAACCAAGAAATTATGCGTCATCTCTCTTTTCGTGATTATATGATGGAGCATTGTGAAGAGGCAGAAGCATATGCAACGTTAAAGCAAGAGCTTGCGAAACAATTTACATATGATATCGAGCAGTATATTGAAGGAAAAGATGCATTTGTTCGTGAGAGGGAACAAAGAGCGATAGAGTGGATGAAGAAAAAATAACGTGCCATATAGATGTGGCACGTTATTTTTATCATTGTTTTACGGAAGTAATAAAATTTTCCCTGTGCTTTTTCTACTTTCTAAATGATGGTGTGCTTTTGCACCTTCACTTAATGGAAATGTAGTTGGTTTAGATAACTTAATCTTTCCTTGTTGAATCCACGTGAATAGCTCGTTAGAACGAATAGCGCGTTCTTTCAGAGAAGTGAGTACATTCCATAAATCCCCGCCAGTTAGCGTCTTAGATGTATCCATAAGCATGCGCGGGTCTACAGGCGCTGGATCGCCTCCTGCCATTCCGTAAAAAACAACGGTTCCTCCAATGCGTGTTGCTTCAAAGCTATCCGTCAACGTAGAACCAACAGATTCATATACGACATCTACACCTTTTCCGTTAGTCGTATGCATGATTTTCTGTTTCCAATCATCCTCATACAAAAAGGTCCAGTCTGCACCAACTGCTTCAGCAGTTTTTGCTTTTTGAATAGAAGAAGTAAGTGCAATCACTTTGCCACCTAATAACTTTATAATTTGTACAAGAAGTTGCCCAACACCACCGGCAGCAGCGTGTACGAGTACAATATCTCCTTCTTTTACCGTATAGCTATCGCGGGTTAAATAGTGAGCTGTTAAACCTTGTAGTAAAATAGAAGCAGCAGTTTCATGTGAAATATGATGAGGAAGTGGAATTGCCTTCTCTACTGGAACTGCTACAAGTTCTGCATTTGCATAAGGAACATCTGCAAATGCGATAGAGTCTCCTTGCTTTATTGCCGTAACATTATTTCCTACCATTTCTACAATTCCAGCACCTTCGTAACCTAAAATGTATGGTGGTTTACCAGCAAGGTGATAATTACCTTTTCTTCTATAAACATCGGCAAAATTTAAGCCAATTGCTTTCATTTTTACAAGAATTTCATTAGGTCCGATAACAGGATTAGGGATTTCTTTATATTGTAATACTTCTGGTTCTCCAAATGTGTTAAATATAAGAGCTTTCATCTTTTTTCCTCTACTTTGTGTATTTTGTTTTACGCTTACACTGTAAGATAAAAGGACGAGGAAAGCAAGGGATTACGTTTTGGAAAAAGTGGGGAAAGGTGCGGATTGCTTCTATGTATGGGCAGATGCGTTGGTGTTGGTTTGAAACAAAGTTGAATTGTATTATCGTAGGATGAAAGATTTCATTTAATTTTGAGTGAGGTGGAGATTAATGATTTTAGATTTAAAAGGTGAATCCCAAATGGAGCCCATTGTAGGTATGCTTTATTCTGCTGTAGATGGTAATTATAAGCGATTAATATCCATTGTTGCAGATATGTCACAGGAGGAATTAGATTATAAGGGGCCAAATCAGAAATATAACAGTACAGCACAATTAATAAGGCATTTGGCATATGTAGACCTTAACTGGGTTTTTAGAATTAAGGGTGAGCCAGTACCGGAACTTCTTGAAGATAAGTACGGACCTATGTTAGATAAAAACAATGAAATCCCATTGATTTATGGAGTTTCTTTAGAAAGGATTCTTTCTGATTATGATGAGATATTTAACATGTTTAAGTCTATTTGCTTTCAGTTAACTGACAAACAATTGAATAAAATAGTTGATTATGAGGATGGAGCAACTGCAACTATCCGATGGGGCATTTGGCATATAGCAGATCATAATAGATATCACCAGGCTCATGTTAAACAGCTTCGCAAATGGTATAAAGAAGAGAAGGAGAGAATGATTAAAAAAGAAGTCTACTAAAATAAGTGATGCGACATGTTATTCTGCTAACGTTCAATAATATGTGCTGAAAATGATTAATCTTTTTTCAATTTATATACCTCCTTCTAATTTTTAACATAACAAAATTTTGTGAACAAATCGCTTTTCTTTTGACTTTTTATTTCTTTCTTGTTGAAATGAAGGAAAGGAGGATTTTTTTATGTATATCCCAACAACAACACTTCATAACGGCGTGAAAATGCCAATGCTCGGTTTAGGCGTATATAAAGCGAAAGAAGGAGAGGAAGTAAAACGAGCAGTGCAGACTGCTCTTGAGATCGGATATCGTTCTATTGATACAGCTGCCATTTATGAAAATGAAAGCGGTGTCGGAGAAGCGATTCGTGAATTTGGAATTGCTCGCGAAGAGTTGTTTATTACAACGAAAGTATGGAACGATGAACAAGGATATGAAACGACGCTGAAAGCTTTCGATACAAGTTTAAAGAAATTACAGATGGATTATGTTGATTTATATTTAATTCATTGGCCGATACGTGGGAAGTATGTAGATACATATCGTGCGCTTGAAAAATTGTATGAAGAAGGTAAAGTGCGTGCGATTGGTGTGTCAAACTTTCATATTCATCATTTAAAACATTTATTAGCAAACTGTCACATTAAACCGATGGTGAATCAAGTCGAGCTCCATCCAATGTTAGCACAAGTTGAGCTTCGTAATTTTTGTCAGCAAGAACAAATTCAAATGGAAGCATGGAGTCCGCTTATGCGAGGCGGAGAGGTGTTTGAACATCCTATTATTCAAGAAATTGCTAAGAAATATGGAAAAACACCTGCTCAAATTATTTTGCGCTGGGATATTCAAAGCGGCATTGTAACAATTCCGAAATCTGTTACACCATCTCGCATTGCAGAAAATTTCCATATTTTTGATTTTTCATTAACAGAAGAAGAAGTGCACCAAATTGATCAATTAGATTGTAATAAGCGTTCAGGAACCAATCCAGAGAAATATGATACGATGTAAAAAGCTACCGATTTTCGGTAGCTTTTTCAACGATGAGATTCATATGTATCCAATTTTAAGAGTGCTTGAATGTGTTTATATTGTTCGTCTGTCAATGCATGTGTAGTACCTGCTTTTACATTTTCGCGTAATTGGCCAATTGAGCTAGCGCCTGGAATAAGAGCTGCAATTGCTGACGTATGCAGGCAATATTGGAGCGCGGTTTCTGTTAGAGATCGCTCATCAGTTATTTCTTTTATACGAGATACAGCGTGTTTTGCTTCATTAAAGTTGTAAGAGAGATAGCCTTTTTCTTTCACTTTAGCTAATTTTTGCTCATTGTTATTCGTTAATAAGCCTTTTGCAAGTGGGCCGCGGGCAATTACACTAATACGGTGTTCCTGCAAGAGCGGAATCCATTCTTCAGGGCGGCGATTGAACATGTTATATTCCATTAAAACACTTACAATATTAGAGTGCTCTGCATATTGGCGAATGACATTAGGACGGATGGAAGAAATACCGTAATGACGAATGAATCCTTCTTGTTTTAGTTCTTCAAATGTTTCAATGACTTCGTCTACATTATCTTCAATTGTTCCGCCGTGCAGCTGATATAAATCGATATAATCCGTTTTTAATCGGCGTAGGCTTTCTTTTACTTCTTCTTTTATATATGTCTTAGAAGGATCCCAGGACCAACCATTTTTTTCTTCTGTCCAACGGTTCCCAACTTTTGTGGCAAGGATAACTTGCTCTCGTTTTCCTTGCAATGCTTTTCCAACAAACTCTTCATTTAATCCGTAATTGTATAAATCAGCTGTATCCAAAAAATTAATGCCTAAATCTAATGCTTCATGAATGATTTGAATGGCCTCTGTTTCATTTGTTCCAAGTGACATGCATCCAAGTCCAATTTCACTTACATATAAATCTGAATTTCCCAATTGACGTGTTTTCATAATTCTCCTCCTTACTTTTATTGTACGAAAGCGTAAGGAGTTACACAAACACTTTACTTTTGTGTATTTGTAATCCAGTTATGAACAGTTTTATAACGTTGTTCATATTGTTTTAGCGTATGACGAATTTCCCAAGCTTTTCCGACTAACGTTACTCGATTTGGTAAAATATACACTTTCATTTTCGTTTCGCTCCTTTCGATGTGATAGAATGTATGAAGAAAGACTAGGAAATAGAACAGGGAGATGAAGTCTTGTGAGTAATCTTGAAGAAAGAACGGTTGCAACTGAGCCTATTTTTGATGGAAGAGTAATTAAAGTTCGTGTTGATGAAGTAGTGTTGCCAAATGGTGAGACAAGTAAACGTGAAATTGTGAAGCATCCTGGTGCGGTAGCAATTATTGCAATTACAGATGATGAGAAAATTGTGTTAGTTGAACAGTATCGTAAAGCGATGGAAAAAGCGCTTGTAGAAATTCCTGCTGGAAAGTTGGAGCAGGGGGAAAAACCTGAAGTAACAGCAATTCGTGAATTAGAAGAGGAAACAGGGTACATATGTGAGAACATGGAGCTCATTACGTCATTCTACACTTCACCGGGGTTTGCAGATGAAATTGTGTACGTATATGAAGCGACTGGATTGAAGAAGAAGGAAAACAAAGCGGATCTTGATGAGGATGAGTTCGTCGAGTTAATGGAAGTATCATTAGAAGAAGCGCTGCAACTAATAAAAGAACAACGTATCCATGACGCAAAGACAATGTTTGCAATTCAATATTTACAATTAAAAAAATAAACACTCGCTTCATGCAAGTGTTTATTTTTTTAGAATGTAAAAATGACTAGCTACTCATTTTATTGTATTTTTGCATATACACACGTATCACATAAACTACCATCAGGAGCAAGGAAATCATTTTCGAGCGTACCTTCTAGAATAAATTCTAGGCGTTCTGCAACTAATCGTGTATTTGTATTATTCGCATCACAGCGAATTTCAAGACGTTTTGCTCCAAGTTTATCGAAAGCGAATTGAACAGCTCCTTTTAATGCTTCTGTCATATATCCTTGTTTTGTATAAGAGCTATGAAGCCAAAAGTTAATCGAAAACTTTGGGATATCCCAATTTTCTGGGTGAAGAGTGAGTGCACCGATGAAAGTACCCGATGTTTTATCGTATAGATGAAACGGTAATGTTTCACGAAGTAAAAACTTTCCATGTGCTTCTCTAACTGCTGACTCTGCACTTTCTTCAGTTTCATGTGTAATAGCCATCCATGGCTGTAAGTCTTCTAAAGAAGATTGAATTGCTTCGTAAACTTCCGCCCCATCACCTGGGAATGGTTTCCGCACTTGTAAGCGCTCAGTTTGAAATAATGTTGGAAAATCTAATAATAGTTGTTTCAAACGAAATCCCTCCTATTCTCTTCTTTTAAGTTTAGCAAAGTGACGTGGAATTTCAATGCTAATTCGTCATACTTTTTTCTTTCTCTCATACATTCTAGTAAGAGGAAGAACGGAGGGACATAATATGCTAAGGAAATCATCTTGGCAAGATCGTGTAACATATCATGTACAAGAACACGCTTCATTATATGTATTTGTAGCTGTCCTTTTATTAATGGGAGTTATTTTTGGAGCAATTCTTGTGAATAGTTTACAAGTAAGTCAAAAGCAAGATTTGTACTTTTATTTGAGTCGTTTTTTTGGACAAGTTTCCAAAGGACAATTTGCAAATGCGGGTGAGATGTTTCGAGAAAGTTACTTATCGCAACTGAAATACATTGGCTTTATTTGGATTTTAGGCATTTCCATCATTGGTTTACCACTTATTTTTATTTTATTATTTTTAAAAGGAGTCGTTGTTGGATTTACAGTAGGTTTTTTAGTAAGTCAACTTGGATGGAACGGCTTATTATTAGCATTTGTAGCTGTACTTCCCCAAAATTTAATTATCATACCAACGTTTCTTATTATGACGACGATTGCAGCTAGTTTTTCGCTGCGTATGATTCGTCATCAATTTATTCGCAAAGTAAATGAGCCATTGTTACCACTTTTTATGCGCTACACTTGCTTTTTTCTTATTATCGGTGCGGTGTTAGCGGCTTCTTCGGGAATTGAGGCATATTTATCGCCAAATTTTATGAAACAAGTCATGGATACTATTAATAAAAAGTAATTATACTTTGAGAATTACTATCAAGTAATTTTGATTATTTTTCTTTTGACAGTTGCCCTTCTTCTGATATAATGGGGTAAGAGTGGCGAGGGAGGGAGTAGTACCGAATGGAAGAAAGAATTGATCGAATTAAGAAGCAGTTACATGCAGCGAGTTATAAATTAACACCACAACGTGAAGCTACGGTTCGCGTGCTGCTAGAAAATGAAGAAGACCATTTAAGCGCAGAAGATGTTTACCTCCTTGTAAAAGAAAAGTCGCCAGAGATCGGACTTGCAACCGTCTATCGGACTTTGGAATTATTATCCGAGTTAAAGATTGTCGACAAGATTAATTTCGGTGACGGTGTTTCGCGCTATGACTTACGCCAAGAAGGAGCATCACGTTTTCATCATCATTTAATTTGTACGGAGTGCGGTGCAGTAGAAGAAATTCAAGAAGATTTACTTGGCGAAGTAGAAAAAAGAGTAGAACAAGAGTGGCGCTTTAAAGTAAAAGACCATCGTTTAACGTTCCACGGTATTTGTGAAAATTGTCAAGAAAAATTAACAGAAGAAAATTAACCTTTTCCTATTTAATTAGGAAGAGGTTTTTTGTTCATAATTAGGTATAAATGATGAAAAGCTTGGCATATGTTGTAATAACATATATTTTGGAGGAATTTACAATGCGCCGAGCAATGAAATTTATTTTTGATGGTATGAAAGTATTTTTATTGTTTACCAGTTGTACCATTTTGTTTTATTTCGCTATACTATGGATAAATGAAGAATATGAAAGTTACCATCGTTATGAAAAACCGAAAGAAGAAATGGTAGAAAAAGTATCCGGAACAGAAGAACCTGCGAAAGATGCTTTCGTAAACAGAATGATTTTTTTCTATGAAAATGGGGAGTAGAGAAGATTGGAAGATCAATTACAAGACTTTATTCATTATATGGTTGTTGAAAAAGGATTAGCTAAAAATACAGTTGTATCATATGAACGTGATCTAAAAAGTTATATGAAGTATTTACAAAAAGTAGAGGAGATTACATCTTTTCATGATGTGACACGCATGCATATTGTTAATTTTTTACACCATCTAAAAGAGAATGATAAATCTTCGAAAACGATGGCGCGTCACATTGCATCTGTACGATCGTTTCATCAATTTTTATTACGTGAACGTGTTGTAGAACATGACCCATCTGTACATATTGAAACGCCTCAAGCTGAGCGTAAATTACCGAAAGTGTTATCCATTGATGAGGTAGAAGCGTTATTACAAACGCCAAAAGGAACAAGTGCCTTCGGAATTCGTGATAAGGCTATGCTGGAGTTATTATATGCAACAGGATTACGTGTTTCTGAATTAATTGAATTAAACTTAGCTGATGTACATTTAACGATGGGTTTTGTTCGTTGCATTGGAAAGGGAAATAAAGAGAGAATTATCCCTCTTGGCAGCTTAGCGGCTGAAGCGATCCAACATTATATTGAAAAAGGAAGACCGGAACTGTTAGGAAAGAAGACCGCTGAAGCACTCTTTTTAAATCATCATGGAAATCGTTTATCTCGCCAAGGGTTTTGGAAAATTTTAAAGAGACTTGCAAAAGAAGCAAATATTCAAAAAGAACTTACTCCACATACGTTACGTCATTCTTTTGCAACGCATTTATTAGAGAATGGGGCGGATTTAAGGGCGGTACAAGAGATGCTTGGTCATGCTGATATTTCAACAACGCAAATTTATACGCATGTTTCAAAAACTAGATTAAAAGATGTATATAAACAGTTCCATCCAAGGGCATGAAATTTCATGTCCTTTTGCTATTATGGTGAAAAAACTTCACAAAAACTTCACAAACATTTCGTACATTGTTTTCAGCAGAAGGCTAGAATCTGAACGTATATTTCCTCTATACTATATAGGACGAAGGGGGAAGTTATAATGAAGAAACTTTTAATTACATTATTTATCACTATACTAGCATTAGCTGGTTGTAATACGAAATCAGACGAGAAAGCGAAAAAGGATAAGCCGCTTGAAGAAGTAAAAGTACAAGTAAAAACAAATCCTGAAACAATCAAGCCAAATGAAAAAGTGGAAGTTCAAGCAATTGTTACACAAGGGAAAGAAAAAGTAACAGATGCAGATGATGTGAAATTTGAAATTTGGAAAGATGGCGAAGAGAAAAAAGAAATGGTAAATGCGAAGCATAAAGGAAACGGCGTTTATACAATCGATAAAATATTCCCATCTGACGGTGTTTATCATATTATTGCACATACAAATGCACGTGATATGCATGTGATGCCAGAAGTAAAAGTAGCTGTTGGAAATGCAAAAGTAACAGAAGAAAAGAAAGCTCATGATAGTCATGGGGCAGGTCATGGTGATCATAAAAGTGAGACAATGATTCATCTTATGGCAGATGGTGTAAAAGCAAATACAGAATCTACAATGAAAGTACACTTAAAACAAAAAGAAGAAGCATTAACTGGTGCGGAAGTTCAACTTGAAATTTGGAAAGATGGTGCAGATAAGCACGAGTTTGTTCCAGCAAAAGAAGGTAACAAAGGTGAATATGCAAGCGCTCATACATTTAAAGAAGCAGGCACGTATAAAGTGAAGGTTCATGTACGAAAAGGTGATCTTCATGATCATAAAGAAGAAACGGTTGAAGTGAAGTAACGAACAGCTCTTTGAGAGAGCTGTTTTTATTTATTATTGGTATACATACCAATAACAAAAGCCTTTCTTTTAGGCAGTAGAGAGCATCTGGCCATGCATAGAAGCGGTCAGGGCCTTTTCTTGCCACATGCAAGAATTAAAACAAAGAGAGAAAACGAATGCAGATCACGTTTTGTTCTGCATAGCAGCGACTGATATGTTAAAAAGTCAAAATGGATTTATATATTGGTTTTATTAGCACTTCTGTGCAGAATAGATTACAATGAAAATGTGTAGAAAATATGAAATGTGATAAAAATTCCTTAAAAAGAAAGCGTGAACATGTTATGATAGCTGTGGGAGATGTCTGACATCTGACTTAGAAGAAGAAGGAAGTTTTTACAGCAATTTGAACATACTACATTAGTAGCATATATAGGAGGTTACAGTTGTGAGCAAATATAAACGTATTTTCCTTATCGTAATGGACTCCGTAGGAATTGGAGAAGCACCAGATGCTGAGAAATATGGCGATAAAGGATCTGACACACTTGGTCATATTGCAGAGCATATGAATGGATTACAAATGCCAAACATGATGAATTTAGGTCTTGGTAATATCCGTGAAATGAAAGGGATTTCAAAAGTAGAGAAACCGCTTGCGTGTTATACAAAAATGCAAGAAAAATCTACTGGTAAGGATACAATGACAGGACACTGGGAAATCATGGGTCTCTACATTGATACGCCGTTCCAAGTGTTCCCAGAAGGATTCCCAAAAGAATTACTGGATGAGCTAGAAGCGAGAACAGGACGCAAAATCATTGGGAATAAACCAGCTTCTGGAACAGGAATTCTCGATGAGCTTGGACAAGAGCACATGGAGACAGGTGCATTAATTGTGTATACATCTGCTGATAGTGTACTGCAAATTGCTGCTCATGAAGAAGTTGTACCACTTGAAGAATTATATAACATTTGTAAAATTGCACGTGAGTTAACACTCGATGAAAAATATATGGTTGGCCGTGTGATTGCTCGTCCATTCGTTGGGGAGCCAGGAAACTTTACACGTACACCGAACCGTCATGACTACGCTTTAAAACCATTTGGTCGCACAGTTATGAACGAATTAAAAGATGCTAACTATGATGTAATTGCAATTGGCAAAATTTCTGACATTTATGATGGAGAAGGTGTAACAGAGTCTCTTCGTACAAAATCCAACATGGATGGCATGGATAAACTTGTAGATACATTAAACATGGACTTTACTGGTTTAAGCTTTTTAAATCTAGTTGACTTTGATGCGTTATTCGGTCATCGTCGTGATCCTCAAGGATATGGAGAAGCATTGCAGGAATATGATGCACGCCTTCCTGAAGTGTTTGAAAAGTTACAAGAGGACGACTTATTACTTATTACAGCTGACCATGGTAATGACCCAATTCACTACGGTACAGACCATACGCGTGAATATGTACCATTATTAGCGTATAGCCCAAGTATGAAAAATGGTGGACAAGAATTGCCACTTCGTCAAACATTTGCTGATATCGGTGCAACAGTTGCCGAAAACTTCAATGTGACAATGCCAAAATACGGAAAAAGTTTCTTAAACGAGCTAGGTAAATAGGAGGAATATAAAATGAATCGTGAATTAATTTCAAAATCTGCATCATATTTAAAAGGTAAATTTTCAGAAACACCAACAGTAGGACTAATCCTTGGTTCAGGTTTAGGTGTATTAGCTGATGAAATCGAAAATGCAGTAGCTGTACCTTATAATGAAATTCCTGAGTTTCCTGTATCTACAGTTGAAGGTCATGCTGGTCAATTAGTATTCGGTACACTTCAAGGAGTGACAGTTGTAGCAATGCAAGGTCGTTTCCATTACTATGAAGGATACGATATGCAAAAAGTAACATTCCCAGTTCGTGTTATGAAAGAATTAGGAGTAGAAACAGTTGTTGTTACAAACGCAGCTGGTGGTGTAAATACATCATATGAGCCAGGCGATTTAATGTTAATCTCAGATCACATTAACTTCATGGGCTACAATCCGTTAATTGGACCAAATGATTCTGAAATGGGTGTACGTTTCCCTGATATGTCTGAATCTTATAGTAAAGATCTTCGCGCAATGGCGAAACAAGTTGCAGCTGATTTAAATATTAAAGTGCAAGAAGGCGTATACGCTGGGATGACAGGTCCTGTATATGAAACACCAGCAGAAATTCGTATGATTCGTACAGTTGGTGGCGATGCAGTTGGAATGTCAACTGTACCAGAAGTTATTGTAGCGCGTCATGCTGGTATGAAAGTACTTGGTATTTCTTGTATTTCAAATATGGCAGCTGGTATTTTAGATCAGCCGCTTAATCATGAGGAAGTAATTGAAACAACAGAGCGTGTAAAAGCAAACTTCTTAGCACTTGTAAAAGAAATTGTAAAACAAATGAAGGGATGAGTTTACAATGAGAATGGTGGACCTAATTGCAAAAAAGCGTGATGGCAAAGCATTAACGACAGAAGAAATTAATTTTATCATTGAAGGGTACACAAATGGTGATATTCCAGATTACCAAATGAGTTCACTTGCAATGGCAATTTTCTTCCAAGATATGAATGAGCAGGAACGTGCTGATTTAACGATGGCAATGGTAAATAGTGGAGATACAATTGATTTATCAGCGATTGAAGGCGTAAAAGTAGATAAGCATTCAACAGGTGGTGTTGGTGATACAACTACACTTGTATTAGGTCCATTAGTAGCTGCTTTGGGTGTACCAGTTGCGAAAATGTCTGGTCGTGGTCTTGGACATACAGGTGGTACAATTGATAAACTAGAAGCGGTTCCAGGATTCCATGTAGAAATTGAAAACGAGGAATTTATTCGTCTTGTAAATGAAAACAAAATTGCTGTTATTGGGCAAAGCGGGAATTTAACACCTGCTGACAAAAAGTTATATGCACTTCGTGACGTGACGGCAACGGTAAACTCTATCCCGTTAATTGCCAGCTCTATTATGAGTAAAAAAATTGCAGCTGGTGCGGATGCAATCGTTCTTGATGTAAAAACAGGTGCGGGTGCATTTATGAAAACGGATGAGGATGCGAAGCAATTAGCAGAAGCGATGGTTCGTATTGGTAACAATGTTGGACGTAAAACAATGGCTGTTATCTCTGATATGAGTCAGCCGCTTGGTGAGGCAATCGGTAACGCTCTAGAAGTGAAGGAAGCGATTGATACATTGCAAGGAAAAGGACCAAAAGATTTAGAAGAGTTATGTTTAACACTTGGAAGTCAAATGGTCTACTTAGCTGGACAAGCTTCTTCTTTAGAGGATGCACGTGAAAAGCTAATTGAAGTGATGAACAATGGCAAGGCACTAGAAGCGTTTAAAACGTTCTTAGCAGCACAAGGCGGCGATGCTTCTGTTGTTGATGATCCAGCGAAACTTCCGCAGGCACAATATATGATTGAAGTAGAAGCAAAAGAAGATGGCTATGTATCTGAAATTGTAGCAGATGAAATTGGTACAGCAGCGATGCTTCTTGGTGCAGGACGAGCAACAAAAGAATCTGAAATCGATTTAGCAGTTGGTCTAATGCTTCGTAAAAAAGTTGGCGATAGCGTGAAGAAGGGTGAATCACTTGTAACGATTTACGCAAACCGTGAAAATGTAGAAGATGTAAAACAAAAAATTTACGAAAACGTGACAGTGTCTTCGAAGTACGTAGATGCACCGAAGTTAGTACACGGCATCGTAGAAAAATAAAGTGACAATTTGTTCACAAATTGTGACATAAAAAGGCTAAGGAGTTTTCTCCTTAGCTTTTTTTGCATATAATAATAATGGGTGAAATTATGATAAGAATTTGTGCAGTAACAAAGGAAAATGAAGTATTGTATGACGTATCATTAGAAGAAACGAAGCGAGAAGATATCGTATGGTTTTGGTTAGACTTATGTAAACCGACGAAAGAAGAGTATACATACATTTTACAAGATTATTTTAAATTCCATCCCCTTGCGATTGAAGATTGTTTAGAGTACGTACAGAGGCCGAAAGTTGACTTTTATGAAGGGTATAATTTTTTAGTTCTTCATGCTTTTAGTGAAGAGGGACTAGAGCCGCATGAAATTGATTTATTCGTTAGTGATCATTTTGTTGTATCTTTTCACTTTTCGCATAATAAGGCGATTGAACGGGCGTGGAATAAACTGGGGGAAAAACAGCGTATAAAGAGAAGTACCCTTCATGTGACCCATATGATTATTGACCAAATTGTCGATGATTATTTTGCTCCTGTATATTATATTGAAGATCATTTAAATGCAATTGATGATAATTTAACGGGAGATACAGCCGGTGTTGTATTAGAAGAGGTATTTGATATTCGTTCTGATTTATCAAAATTACGACGAACAATTGTACCGATGCGCGATTTATTGTATCGTATTTTGAATTCAACGCGCTTTTATGGTGTCAATGAACATGAAATTTATTTTAAAGATATTCACGATCATCTTTTAAAGCTTGCCGAAATGATTGAAGCAAGCCGAGAGCTGACAGCTGATATTCGCGATAGCTACTTTTCGCTCAACTCTCATCATATGAATAACATTATGAAAACATTAACGGTTTTTTCAACCATTTTTATGCCATTAACATTTATTGTTGGTGTATATGGAATGAACTTTGATAATATGCCAGAGTTAAAGTGGGAGTATGGCTATTATATTTGTTTAGCCATAATGGCCTTTATTGGTGGAGGCATGATGGTCTGGTTTTATAAGAAGGGCTGGTTTAAATAAAGTGAAACTTCCATCAGTGGAGGTTTTATTGCCCACGAATGGCGGAATAATAAAAACGCCGGGAATTCCCGGCGTTTTTATTTAGCCAATGGCATGTAACACAAACATGGCTAAGAAGAGACATGTGATAACATAAAGCGGTTTTGCAACTTGTTTATGTTTACCAAGTGCTACTTTTAAGATTGGATATGCAATGAATCCAAAAGCGATACCATCAGCAATGCTATATGTGAGCGGAATCATAACGATGATTAAAAACGCTGGAAATCCTTCTGAAAAATCGTTCAGAGGAATTTGTTGAATGTTTGTAATCATTAAACCGCCAATAATAATTAAAATTGGAGCGATTGCGCTATCTGGAATCAATTTTACAAACGGCAGTGCAAATAATGAGGCAAAGAATAATCCACCAGTGACGATAGACGTCAGACCTGTCTTGCCGCCCGCTGTAATACCAGCAGCACTTTCCACTGTAGAAACAGTTGGACTCGTGCCGAATAGACCGCACGTCATCGCTGAAATTGCATTTGCTTGATAAGCACGAGGGAATTTACGCTGATCTTCTAATAAACCGTGCAAAAGTCCCATGTTTTCAAAAATGAGTACCATACTCAATGAGAACGTTGCGATTAAAAATGGTAAAGAAGTCAGTTTCCCAAACGACATTGCTCCAAAAACATCACCATAGTTAGCAAAGGAGAATGAACTATTACCAACTTGACTTGTATCAACAACACCAAATAACCAGGAGATACCGGTTCCGATTGCGATTGTCCATAAAAAATTTCCACGTACGTTACGAATAAATAAAACTAATGCAACAATAAGAGTAAGCAGTGTTGCTAGAACAACTGGACTACTTAATTTTCCTAATGCAACAGCAGTATTTGAATTTGCAACGACAAGACCGCCTTTTTGTAAGCCGATAAATGCTAAAAAGAGTCCGATACCGACAGTAATGGCTTCTTTTAATGACGTTGGAATTGCGGCAGAAAGTGTGCGAGCAATTGGTGTAAAGGCGGCAATTGCAAAAATAATACCAGCGATAAATACTGCTGCTAATGCTTCTTGCCAAGTTAAACCAAGTGTATGCACAGCCGTGTACGTAAAGAACGCATTTACTCCCATACCTGGTACAAGAATCGCCGGTGCATTTGCCCAAAATGCCATTAATAGACATCCGACAAATGAGCTGAATACTGTTGCTAAAATTCCTGCTTCAAGAGGAATGCCAGCATCTGATAAAATCGATGCATTCACAATCATAATATAAACAATCGTGAAAAATGATGTTACACCAGCCAGTATTTCTTGTTTTGGTGATGTTTGATGTAAGTTTAATTTAAATGTTTTTTCGAGAATTCCTTTCATGTTAAACCTTCTTTTTCATATCCCTCTCCCACCCGTGATATCCCTATGTAAGGCCCACCGTCTATTATTATAGCAAAACAATAGTTTTTTACAACAATAAAATGAGAACGGTTTCTTTTTTACTAGATATACAATTACATGTAAGTAAAAACAGCACGTACAGTTGAAATGATTTCCATTTCGCCTGATTGAATAGGGGGAGCGCCGCCATGAACAGCAGAATGAGCAACAAATTCCCGCGGCATCTGAGAAGACTCTTCAACGACAGAATTAGGAACTGGATTTATATTTAGATTATATGTACTAGCAATTGTCCTTGCTTTTTCTTGAGCGTTTTGCACAGCGAGTACTAATGCTTGTTTATAGTAAGCATTTGGCCCTGAAACGCGAAATACAAGTCCTCTGGCGACATTTGCTCCGTTTGTTACAGCTGCTTCATATACTTCGCCTGCTTTTTGTACATTGAGCACAATAATTTCATATAAATGATCAACTTGATAACCTCGTAGGGTAGGCTTTTCGTTCACGTGTTCATATTGTGGTGTAATGGTGTAAGAAAGTGTTTTAATATTTTGCTCTGTAATTCCAAGTTGCTTTAAAGAAGCAAGTAAATTAGTAGAAAGAGCAGCATTTTCTGCTTGTGCTTGTTTTACATTTAGATCTTCAGTCCGAACACCAATTGTTAGGACGACAACATCCGGTTTTGCTTTCACGACACCTTCACCTTGTACAGTAATCGTTGCCTCTTTGCCGTTACGTAATTCATATGAATATGGGGGCATGCCCATTTGCATGATTGTTCACCTTCCTTTCTTTATGTATATGAAAGAAGGGAGTCCATTTTTTCCTTAAATTTAGAAATATAAAGTGAAACTTCCATCAGTGGGGGGGCTTCATCCCCCACTGATGGTTAGTTGAACCAATCGGGCTTTTACAGGCTGTTATTCCCCACCTATCTTTCGCGCTTTTCTCTGAATCTTGAGGTGGGGGACTTACTGCCTGTTAATGCGGGATAGCAGAAAATCTAAGTAGAAAGAAAATATATACAATTAAGGTATTCATGCATTATAATATGTGTAAATATTATAAAAAAGGGTCGAGAACAGTGAACGAAAAACGAGAAGCGCTTATTTTAAACTTATCTACTTCCTTTCGGAGAATGCTTCGGTTATTACAAAGCGATATTAATGAACTTTTTTCTGAACATATGCCATGGAATGAGTTTTCTGTACTGCGTGCGTTATATTGGAAAAGCCCGCAAATGGCATCGCAAATTGCAAGTGAAGTGAACGTTACATCCAGTCATATTACAGCAGTTACAGATCGCCTTGCTCGTAAGGGGCTTGTAATGAGAAAGCGATCTAATTCAGACAGGCGCATCGTGTATTTAGAAATTACAGATAGTGGGAGAGAAGTTGCTGAAAAACTTGAAAATGTTCGAAAAGAATACTATAGAGAGAAGTTTCAAGACTGGAGCGACGAGGAAATAGAAATGGCATTAGAGCTCTTTGATAGAGTCCTATGAAAATAGAAAAGCAACGATTGCTTTTCTATTTTTTTATGTGTAAATACATGTGCAAATTGAAAAAATGGCATAAAACCCTCTTTCTTTTTAGGTGGGCGAGAGCATCTGGCCATGCATAGAAGCGGTCAGTGCCTTTTTCTGCCACATGCAAGGTTTAAAACAAAGGGAGAAAGTGAGGGCAGGGCATACTGTATTCTGCATAACCGCTGGAGCTGGACAAAAATGTCGAAAGATTAAAATGGATTTATATATTGCATAAAAATAGACCTATATTCCTATACTTTACGTATATGAAATAGGAGGCAGACAATGAAGCGTATTGTTTCTTTTGGAATTGTCGGTATCTGTTTATTATGTTACGAAACTGAGATCAGTGCAGCGTCTCCCAATCAAATTGTCCAAAAAGAACTGGAATATATCTCAAACCATAAACCTGTTTTATATTCAAAGTTATGGATGCGTTCAATGCAGACGTCTGTATTATTTCATCATAATGACCGCATTCATCATCAAGATACTTTACATAATATAAAGCATTCATCTCTTGTCGATATAAAACAAATGTCACTAACGAAAGCTGCGGTTTATATGCCGCGAGTTGCTCAGTATGTATCAAAATTCGGAAAAGAAAATGTACAAGTGTACTATTTAGCTGTGCAGTATGATGTGAAAAAAGAAAACACCTATCAAATGAATGGAACGAACTACTTCTTACAAGCATTTGTACGAGAGTATGGAGATTGGAAAATTGCTGAAAGTATTGTTGCGCCGACAGGTCAAATTGTGACAAATGGCGATGGATTTGGGACAGATGAAGAGAAGGATTATAGTGAAAAACGAAACAATGTAAAATAGCCTCCTAGGAGGCTATTTTACATTGTTTATCTGATAGTCACTCTGTATTCTCCTAACCGAAGAAACAACCACATTCTCTTTAACAGAGTATACTCCTTCAGCTGTTAAGCGTACCGCTGGTAAATGGGTCGATGTCAAAAAGAACATCGTATATAGTGGATCGATATGCTGATGTCCTCTCTCTTTCAGAAGTTGTACAAGTCTTATCGTTTTTGAAATCAGTTCATGCATGGGTAACTTGCTCATTTTCCCTCCAAGCGGTAATTCCAAATTGAATAAGGTTTCCTCTCCCTCCATTAATATGGTACCGCCGCCTTGAGCGAGTAGCTGATTTACAGCCTGTATCATAATCTCTTTCTTTTGCCCTATAACAACAATATCTTGAGATGCTGTGTAGGTTGTCGCTAGAGCATCTAGGTGATTAGCAAACCCTTTTAATATGCCGTTAGTAACCCACTTCCCCTGTTGATCAATAAGACTGACATAACAATATCCTTCTCTAGCTTCTAAGTCAATAATGCCTTGCTTTAGCGGAAATGCTTCTAGACTGGATTTCGTAATGACCGCATTCAGCATTTCTATTACAGGGACTTCCGGATGCTCAGCGGTCATATCAAGCCATTCCGGCTGAACGCGCCATTCTATGTGCATGGGCTCAAATTGCAATTGCTGCCAATCACATACAGGAAACGGGTTCAATAGCTGCCTGTTTGTCGCAACCAGCTGCCCGTTTGCCATCACCTTGATCGGAGAAGGTTTGCTTATATCCTCGAGAAAAAGAATATCTGCGATTCGTCCTGGGGCGATTCCGCCGATTTCTTGATCCAATCCATAATACGTTGCTGGGTTTAAAGTGGCCATCCGATAAGCGGCATGGAAAGGAACGCCATTATCGAGAGAAATCTTAATAAGATAGTCCATTAGCCCATGCTGAAGAAATGGGGGCATAGAGCCATCTGTTGTTAACATAAGTCTTGAGGCGGAAGAAAAATCAAAGTCGAGCTCTTGTAAATCTTTAATTAAGCCTGGCAAATCAGGACGTATGGAGGAGTGACGCAAAGTTGCATACATACCTAAACGAAGTCTTCTGATTACTTCTTCTCCATTGATAGCTTCATGACAAGCCGTAACACCGAGTGCTGCCAAAGCATTTAAGGTTTCACTAGAGGCTCCTGGGTTATGCCCTTCAATTCTTTTGCCGAGCCTCCGCGCTTCTGCTATTCCTTCTAGTATGGTTTCATCACCAGCCAAGGCGGCAGGCCAAGCTGTCAATTCACCGGCTTGTATAATCTGCTTATGACGAAGTAAACTGACCAAGCGCTCAGTCGTGAATTTCGCTAACATATCCGGGTGGTTGCTTTGCGGATCCATCCTTGCCCACCAATAATTTTTGACAGGCAAATGACTGCTATAGTCTATTAAATATTCAAAGCCTTTCTGATCTGCATTTAAATAAAATATTAGATTATCATTCACTAAAGTCGTTGTGCCTAAGCTTAAAGCGAATTCTCCAAATGACGTAGGATTATAATATTGATACGGATGTGCATGAGGTTCGATGTATCCTGGAACTAACGTAAAGCTAGATGCATCTATAATTTGTGTTTTTTCATCAATTTGTGGTTCCCGCATTCCTACATAAGCAATGCGATCTTCATACAAAACGATATCTTTTCTTTCTAGCTCTCCTGTGTATACATTAAACACAATTCCTCCTGTAATCCAAACTGTTGCCGGATGTTTCCCCCTTGATACCTCTATAAGTTTCCATAATGTATCCCTTTCAATGTATCTCACGTAAGTCTCCCCCCTAATCTGTTTTTTTCACGCTCTTTAGTCCATGTTTAAGTATCTAAAGATTCAGTCTTATCTATTTTTATATTTTACTATAAAGGGTGATTGCATTGTAGACAGTCTTTTTTTCTTCTGTTTTTTGGTAGGTTAAATCTAGGCCAGGCCCGCGTAGGAAACGAAGTGTGGCTCACTTTTTTAGCTTCTGTTTTATAAAGTACATATGAAAACTCCTCTTTTAATTGTAAAGAGGAGGGAAGAGAAGCAAGTGTATAGAGACAAGTTTGTTTTTCGACACTCTGAAAATAGCCTCCTGACTAGGAGGCTATTTTGCATATAAAGAAAGTTTATGTTTTAACAACCATTGTAAAATGACGTATGTCAAAATGCCAACCCCGATAAAATACATGTAATGAAGTAGGATAGATTTACTGCCATCAGTAAACACTTCGCTGCCAAGAAGTCCAAAACAAATGGAAGTACATATTGAGAAATAGATATGAAGTTTTTGATATAACAATATCTTTCCATTCTGTTCATTAGGCGAGCGAGCATATAAGTAAGCTCCTAATGGAAGACAGATGAGTATATAAATTATAGGACTCAGTAGTGTCCATGCAGACGGGATATGATGATAAGCAGGCTCTACATGTAGCTCTCCGTATTCATCTTGTATAGCTTCTCTTTGCGGTTGATAATCATAGTTAATGTTAAAATGGGTAAGAGGAGCTAATGTACTTGTATTTTCTATATACATGGAACTTTTATTATAAATGTTATTATATTCTTTTTGTGATAAATCAACATGCAACGCAAAGAACGGAAACGCAAGCTGAAAAATATAGAGAGGGAAAACTACTAAAATATAACTTAGTGCCCCTTGTGAAATCACATTTCCGGTAATTGTTCCAATGAAAAGTGCTAACGTGTATACAGCAATCAGTGTAATAATCGTATACACGAAATACAAATGAAATGGCGTAAAAGACTGATACTCGGCATGTATCGTTGTGTTGTAGACAATATACATAAGAATCCAATTTACGCTTAGTGTACTGAAAATATGAACCGCACCAAATAACCATTTTGATGAAAATAAATGTGAGCGTTTAAATGGCATAGACCATAAAAAATCATTTGTTTGATTATGACGCTCCCAGCCTATTAATATGACAGCTAATCCAATTAAAAGCAGAGCAGGAAAAAATGTAGGACTATCTCCGCTCAAATGATAGGAATAATACGTATCCGTCGTTTCACGTAAGTACTCAGCTTTGTGCAGTGCGTCACTATAATATCGATATGGTAAGAGATATAAGGTACTGAGCCAGAATAACGCAATAACATATTTCCCTTGCTTCCAGTTTCGCAACCATAATGCTTTATGGAACATGTAATTCACCTCAATTTATACGTGTATTTTTATTGGTTAAACCAATATCGTTATCTTCCACTGAAGGAGAATTTCCATTTTAGTAGGCGAGATAGAAGGAGATAAGTGATAACTCCTGTGCCTAAAAAACCGATATAATAGCTTACTAACGAATTGATTCCTCCTAGTAAACGAGCACCAAGTAAGGCAAAGCACGTTACGGTACAAACGATAAAGAGCTTTTGTAGTTTTGGAAAAAGGAGTATTTTTCCGTTTTGTTCGTTAGGTGACCGAGCATATAAGTACGTACTTAATGGTAATAGAAAAAGTATATATATAACTGGACTTAAAAGCTTCCATGCGGAAGGAATCTTAGTGAAATTAGGCTCGTCTAAATGCTTGCCATTGTCGTCTTTATAATTAAGGTTAGGATTATAATTGAAGTAAATTTGAAAATACATCATCGGTGAAAATGCCGTAAGTGTTCCGGCATTATTCATATATGTATTTTCTTGTTCGTAAGTGTTGGAATAAGATTTATTCGTATGAACAGAAATGAATCCAGCAATTAAAATAGACAATACGAACGGTAAAATAAGAACAATTGCAGTTAAAAAGCCTTGTGATACAATATTTCCAGCAATTGTTCCAATACATAGTGTTAACGTATAGATTGCAATGAGTACGATAGTTGCATATAGGAAATAATACTGAAACGGTGAAAATATTTGATACTTATTATGAAAAGTTGTTTTTTTCAAAATAGCGAAAATTCCCCAGTTTACAATAAGCATGCCAATAATATTCGAAACACCAAAAATCCATTTTGCAAGAAAGATGTGTGTTCGTTTAAATGGCATCGACCAAAGTAAGTCGGTAGATTGATTATGACGATCCCAACCAATGAGTACACAACCTAGGACAATAACAAGTGCACTTTGTATTACTATAGTTTCTTCAGGGAAAATATAGTGATAATAGAAATGATATTTCCATCGACGCATCATTTGTAAGTTTTCAAACTCTTTTGCGGCCGCTTCATAATACTTGTACGACAGTATATAGAAATTAATGAGCCAAAAGAGTAAGATGGTATATTTCCCTTGTTTCCAGTTTCGCATCCATAATGCTTTATGGAACATGTAATTCACCTCTATTTGTATGTGTTTACTTCTTGATTAAAAATATCGTTATCTTCCACCGAGGGAGAATTTCCATTTCAGCAATCGAGTTAACATGATATAACTAATAATCCCAGTTCCCAAAACGCTTAAATAATATCCCCATATAGAGAGGCGCATTCCCAATATGCGTCCACCTAACAGCGCAATACAAATGACAGTACAAGCAATGAACCATTTTTGTAACTGTGGAAACAAAAGGATTTTTCCATTTTGATCGTTAGGAGAATACTTATATAAAGTAATTCCTAATGGAAGAAATATGATAATATAAGCAATCGTGCTGAGGAGACTCCAAGGAGATGGTATTGATATCTTTTCCATAGGATTTAACCTTGGTGATTCGGATATTTTATTCCCATGTTGATCAAAATTTTCAATAGGATGGTAATCATATTGAATATAAAATTCGTGTAATGGTGCCAATACGCTTGTCTGTTCTATATATTCACTAATCTTATGTTCTGTTTTATATAATTTTTCATTTGAATCTCCTACATGAACTTGAAAAAATCCAAATATTACTACTGTTAAAATGTATGGAAGATATAAAATACTTGCTGTTAAGAAACCTTGTGAAAGAAGATTTCCTGTAATTGTGCCAATAAACAACGCAAATGTATAGACAGCAATGAGTATAATCATAGTGTACAAAAAGTAAGTGTGAAACGGACTAAATATTTGATATTGATCATGAAAAGAGATTTTTTTAATACCATACATACTAATCCAACAAACAATGTTTACGATTATAATATTAAAAATACCAAACAACCATTTTGTTAGAAAAATATCTTTTCGCTTAAAAGGCATAGAGAAAAGAAAATCAATAGATTGATTGCTGCGTTCCCAGCCAATCAATAGACAAGCGAGTGCAATGAGAGCGATACCTTGTATCATGACTGGATCTACTGTTTGAAAAGAATAGGCGTAGTAATATACATAGCCATCAAATTTCATTGTTGATTGAGATAATTCAGATTGTGCACCGTTATAATATTGATAAGGAAGCATATATAAACTACTTAACCAAAATAATAAAAGTACATATTTCCCCTGTTTAAACGTCCGCATCCACAACGCCCTATGAAACATGTGACCCCTCCTCAAAAGCCGTAACAAATACATCTTCAAGTGACATTGGTAATTCTTCTAATAAGAGCGGCTGTTCTTTATGAAATTTTTCTAACGTAGTTGCTACAGTGCCTTCGATTAAAACGGTGTATACTTTTCCGGTTTGTTGTAATACTTTTACATTACTTAAGTTTTCTAGCTTTTGTGGTAGTGAACGTTCATAAGCGACTTGAATTTTTGCATACCGTGATTTTGTATCGTCTAAAGCTGTAATCGATGCAATAGTATGATCTTTTAAAATGATGACTGTGTCTGCGATTTTTTCAATTTCATCTAAGTGATGCGTAGAAATGAGAATGGTAATTTCGCGTTCTGCTACTTCTTCAATTAAAAATTGCAGGATTTGTCTTTTTACGATTGGATCAAGTCCGTTTGTTGGCTCATCTAAAATAATGTATTCTACGCCAGTAGAAAAAGCTAAGATCATTGCTAATAATGCTTTCATTCCGCGGGAGTAGCTGCGAATACGTTTGTCTGGTAAGTTAAAACGCTCTAGTAACTCATAAAAATAGTCTGCATTGAAATTTTGATAGACTGCTTTATAGAATTTTACGATTTCTTTTACTGTATAGCCGCTTAATACGTTTGTAGAGTCTGGAACATATACAACTGTTTGTTTCACTTCAGGGTGTTTGTGCACGTCAACTTCGTTATAGGTAACAGTGCCTTCATCTGGATTTAAGATTCCAACGAGTGTACGTAATAACGTTGTTTTTCCAGCTCCGTTTCTTCCGAGTAATCCGGTAATGCTTCCTTTTTTTAAAGTAAATGAAATATCTTCTAATATCGTTTGATTATCAATTGTTTTCTTTACGTTCGTCACTTTTAACATGCGTATTTCCCCCTAACTCTTTATAGTATGAATCAATCCAATCATGAATTTTTTCTTTTGAAATACCGAGATAAGAAGCTTCTAGTAACAATTGATGAAATTGTTTTTCTACCATAGCAATTTTCCTTTCATCTTGTGCGGGAGTAATGGATTGCGAGACAAATGTTCCTTTGCCGCGCAGCGTTTCGATAATTCCTTGCCGCTCTAATTCTTGATAAGCCTTACTCACTGTGTTTGGATTAATCACTAGTGAAGAGGCAAGTTCACGAACGGAAGGGAGTTTATCGTTAGGTTCGAGCATCCCTCTTAAAATTAGCTCTTTAACATTATGAACAATTTGTTCCCATATCGGAGTGTTGCTTCTTGGATCTAGTTGAATGTGCAAGAGCAATGTCTCCTTTCTAATAAAAAAGTATAAGTGTACTATTAGGTGTAATACACTTAATACAATATATAGTGCATAATGATTTGTCAACTATATTTTTAGAAAATTATGGTATAAAACCCCTTCGTTTGGAAAAAATAGGTGTGATATAGAATGGAGGGTTAGTCATGAAGCGATTAATAGGAATACTTGTGTGTTTCATGTTATTGCTTTCTGCTGTTCCAATCGGTTTTGCACAGTCTGAGAAAAGAGAAGCAGAAACAAAACCGAAACTAGCAGAACAAGCATCGTCAGCAATTGTGATTGAGCAGGATACAGGGAAAGTTTTATTTGAAAAAAGTCCAAATGAAAAGTTACCACCTGCTAGTATGACAAAAATTATGACCATGTTACTCATTATGGAACAAATTGAAAAAGGAAAATTAAAACTGAAAGATAAAGTGAGAACGAGTGAACATGCAGCTTCTATGGGCGGATCACAAATTTTCCTTGAGCCTGGTGAAGAAATGACAGTCGATGAAATGTTAAAAGGCATTGCCATTGCATCTGGAAATGATGCATCAGTTGCAGTTGCAGAACATATCGCTGGATCAGAAGAAGGATTTGTAGATAGGATGAATAAAAAAGCAAAAGATTTAGGACTTAAAAATACTCATTTTCAAAATCCAACAGGTCTTCCAGCCGAAAATCATTATTCAACAGCATATGACATGGCAGTTATGGCAAAGGAATTAATGAAATACCCGTTAATCCGTAAATATACAGGGAAATATGAAGATTATTTACGAGAAGATACGGATAAGAAATTTTGGCTTGTAAATACAAACAAGCTTGTTCGTTTCTATCCAGGTGTTGACGGTGTAAAAACAGGTTTTACAACAGAAGCAAAATATTGTTTAACAGCATCTGCAGAACGCAATGGCATGCGTGTCATTTCTGTTATTATGGGATCTCCAACATCAAAGGAACGAAATGCGGAAGTAACGAAGCTTCTTGATTATGCATTTAGTCAATATATGACGAAAAAGATGTATACAAGGGGAGAAAAAATTCAAACGGTAAAAGTAGGAAAAGGAAAAAAAGAAACTGTCGACTTAGTAGCTTCTGACAATGTTTCTCTGTTAATGAAAAAAGGAGAAACAATGAAGAATCTCAAAAAAGAAGTAGTTGCTGAGGAGAAGGTGAAAGCTCCAATTAAAAAAGGAGATGCCTTAGGTACACTTGTTATAAAAAAAGGGAATGAAGTGTTACTCAAACAAACAATTGTTGCAAAAGAAGATGTTGCAGCAGCGAGCTGGTGGGAATTATTTAAACGAAGTTTTGGGATGTTTTCGACATCGAAATAGCGGCAATTTAGTTGCCGCTTTCTCTTTTAGTAATTTTGCTATGATTTCGATAGTGAGAGATGTTTCTATATGAATCCATTTTCATTTTTCGACATATAGATTGCGGCTATGCAGAAGAAAAGGAACCTGCACTTGCTTTCTCCCTTTGTTTTAACCTTGTATGTGGCAGGAAAGGGAACTGACCGCTTCTATACATGGCCAGATGCTCTCGCCCACCGAAAAAGAATGGTTTTATGTCGGTTTTTTAATTTGGATTTATATAGAAGGTTCATTTTATGACGAAATAGTACTTCTTTTGTCAGGTGGAAGGATTCTACATTTATTTTAGAGAAAACTTCTTATATGTTTTGCGTGTATACGCGAATTTTGAATGTAAGGAGGAAATAGAGTGAGTCTTTCCATCCATTTAGAAGTAAAGCGTGACGTCTTATGTGTTCGTTTAGCGGGCGAACTAGATCATCATACTGCCGAAGAGTTGCGAGCGAAAGTAACTGATATGATTGAGACGCATCATGTTCATCATATTATTTTAAATTTAGAACAATTAGCATTTATGGATAGCTCTGGTCTTGGTGTTATATTAGGTAGATATAAACATGTCAAAAGCTTAGGCGGCGAAATGGTTGTTTGTGCAATTTCTCCTGCTGTAAAGCGCTTATTTGAGATGTCAGGGCTATTTAAAATTATTCGATTAGAAGAAGATGAAGCGCATGCGCTTGCGACATTGGGGGTGGCATAGATGAGAAATGAGATGAACCTTCAATTTTCAGCATTAAGTCAAAATGAATCGTTTGCTCGGGTTACAGTTGCGGCTTTTATTGCGCAGCTTGATCCAACGATGGAAGAGTTAACGGAAGTGAAAACAGTTGTGTCTGAGGCGGTAACAAATGCTATTATTCATGGATATGAAGGACACCCAGATGGCGTTGTGTATATTACGGTTATTTTAGAAGATGGTATGGTAAAGTTAACGATTCGTGATGAAGGGATTGGAATTCTAGATTTAGATGAAGCAAGGCAACCCCTTTTTACAACAAAACCCGAATTAGAGCGTTCCGGAATGGGATTTACCATTATGGAAAATTTTATGGACGAAGTAGAGGTTATTTCTAATAAATCCTTCGGGACAACGATCCATTTGACGAAGCATCTATCAAAAAGTAACGCTCTATGCAATTAAGGAGAATTGCCTATGGACATAGAGGTCAGAAGTGAAAAAGGAAAAGGTCAGTTAAAGGATCATGAGTTAAAAGAATTAATTAAGCGAAGTCAAGATGGTGATCAAGGAGCGAGAGATTTAATTATACAAAATAATATGAGACTTGTTTGGTCGGTTGTACAACGTTTTTTAAATCGCGGTTACGAGCCGGAGGACTTGTTTCAAATTGGCTGTATTGGTTTGCTAAAATCTGTCGATAAATTTGATCTATCTTTTGATGTAAAGTTTTCAACATATGCAGTTCCCATGATTATTGGAGAAATTCAACGTTTTTTACGGGATGACGGGACAGTGAAAGTAAGTCGTTCTTTAAAAGAAACTGGAAATAAAATTCGTAAAATGAAAGACGAATTATCAAAAGAGTATGGCCGTGCACCAACAATTACCGAAATAGCAGAGGCGTTAGAGTTAACGCCGGAAGAAGTTGTAATGGCGCAAGAAGCAAGCCGGACACCATCATCTATACATGAAACGGTGTATGAAAATGATGGTGATCCTATTACTGTTTTAGATCAAATAGCGGATCGTTCTGAAACAAAGTGGTTTGATAAGATTGCGTTGAAAGAAGCAATTCGTGAATTAGATGAGCGTGAACGATTGATCGTATATTTGCGGTACTATAAAGATCAAACACAATCGGAAGTAGCGGAGCGTTTAGGAATTTCTCAAGTACAAGTATCACGGCTAGAAAAGAAAATATTAAAGCAAATGAAGGAACGAATAGGCGAATAGTCTATTCGTTTTTTTATTTTAAAAAAGTTGTATTAGAAAATTTTCCAATATCCATACTACAACTACGAGGAATAGTTAAGAGGTGATTGGAGTGGAGCAAACGATATATGTAAAGATGAGGAATCGTCTACAAGTGTCGCCTGCTTATGAGATTAAAATTGGTGATGTTGCACAAGTGGTTGGAGAATCGCATATTGTAGACGAGATAAAACGACAGGCTGTATACAAAATTACAAAGAAAGATAAAACGCATGTTGTAATTGATGTGATGAAAGTTATTCAGAGTATTAGGCAGTATTCCAGCAGTTTAGAAATTAATTTGCTCGGTTCGGCGCAAACGATTGTTGAAATTGTATATGAAAAAAAAGAAGTAAATCCATTTCTCTTTGGGATGGTATGGTTATTGCTATTTGTGGGAGCGGCTCTTGCGATTATTTATTTTCATGAAGACGTTAGTATGCAGCAAGTGCATCAACGTTTATATTACATGGTTACAGGAGAAAGTAACAGAAAGCCACTTTTATTTCAAATCCCATATTCGTTAGGGCTTGGACTTGGAATGATTCTTTTTTTTAATCACGTTTTTCAAAAGCGCATTAATGAAGAGCCAAGCCCATTAGAAGTTGAAATGTTTCAATATCAGCAATCTCTCGATCAATATGTGATGATGAATGAAAATAAAGAAATGATAAAGAAAATTCGAAATGATTGAATATATTGAGGTTATCTTTATTGGATTTGCTGGTGGAATTGCGGTTGGAGGAGGATACGTTGCATTTTTAACTGTATTGGGTATGATTCCAAGGCTCGCTCAGTTAACGAAAAGTGGACATCGAGTTCAATATTATGAATGGGCTGTTGTGAGTGGTGCACTAAGCGGTGCGTGGTGCAGTTTACGCGATGTTACATTGCTTGCTTCACCGTATTGGCTTTTGTTACTTGGACTGTTATGCGGCACATTTATCGGAATGCTTGCTGCTGCTTTAACAGAAGTGCTGAATGTACTTCCAATATTAGCAAAACGTGTTGGGGTTGATGGGAAAATTGTTATTCTTCTTATTGCACTTGTTCTTGGTAAGGTAGTAGGATCTTTATTTCATTGGATTTATTTTGTGAAATAGGAGGCATGTTAGTGGCACTGCATAGATTAAAAGACGACTATACGAATAAAGTGAAAGAGTATCATCCAAAACCTAACTATATGATGAATTGCATCAAGGCTTTTGTTGTGGGTGGACTTATTTGCACATTAGGTGAGGTCTTGACAAAGATGTATATACATTATTTCGATTTTACGGAGAAAAATGCAGGGAATCCAACAATTACAACATTAATATTACTATCAGCAATTTTAACGGGGCTTGGTGTATATGATAAACTTGGACAATTTGCAGGAGCAGGCTCAGCAATTCCGGTTACTGGATTTGCAAATTCAATGGTGAGCGCAGCAATGGAACACCGCAGTGAAGGAATTGTTCTTGGGATTGCCACAAATATGTTCAAAATTGCTGGAAGTGTAATTGTATTTGGCGTTGTTGGAGCGTATGTTGTAGGTCTCATTCGGTATACATGGAAGCTCCTCCAATGATGGAAGTTTCAGTTAATGTAAGTAAAGGAGAAGGCAGATGAGATTAACTGGGAAGCAAACGTGGCTATTTCAAAATGATGTATATGTGAATGCAACGGGGACGGCCGTTGGACCGGAAGAGGCAAAGGGACCGCTTGGAGATAGTTTTGATATTACATATGATGATTTACATTGCAAAGAAGAGAATTGGGAGCTAGCAGAAAGACGGTTAATGCGAGAGTCGATTCAACAAGCATTGCGAAAAGAAAAGATACAAGCATCTGATATTGATTTTTTTTTAGCTGGAGATTTGTTAAATCAAACAGTTACGGCAAATTATGTTGCAAGAGAACTTTCAATCCCATTTTTAGGTATGTTTGGAGCGTGTTCCACTTCGATGGAGACGTTAGCTGTTGGCGCAGCATTTATTGATGGGGGATTTGCAAATCGAGTATTAGCAACAGTCAGCAGTCATAATGCTACGGCCGAGCGGCAATTTCGTTATCCAACAGAGTACGGAGGACAAAAGCCAACTACAGCGACATTTACTGTTACAGGAGCCGGTACAGCTTTAATTAGTCGGGAAAGAAGTGCAATTAAAGTCACAGCAGCAACCATTGGAAAAGTGCAAGATTTAGGTATAACAGATCCGTTTGATATGGGATCTGCGATGGCCCCTGCTGCAGCTCATACAATCGGACAGCATTTTGAGGATTTAAACAGAAGTGCTGCTGATTACGATTTGATTGTGACAGGAGATTTGTCGGCAGTAGGAACGCCGATTGCACGACAGCTTTTGTTAGATGAAGGCTATGATCTAGGGAATGTCTATAATGATTGCGGTTTAATGATTTATAGAGATGACCAGCAAGTATTTGCGGGAGGAAGTGGCTGTGCTTGTTCCGCAGTTGTAACATATGGACATTTAATGAAAGAAATGAAAAAGGGGAATCTCAGGCGGATTTTTGTCGTCGCAACAGGTGCTTTATTAAGTCCGATTATGATTCAACAAAAAGAATCGATTCCAACAATTGCACACGGTATTGTATTTGAAAGAATAAAAGGGGTGTAATATGTGGAATTTATATATGCGTTTTTAGTTGGAGGGGCGATTTGTGTTATCGGACAACTCCTGTTAGATTTTGCGAAATTAACACCTGCACATGTTATGGCAATTTTCGTAGTAATGGGTGCTATTTTAGATGGTTTTGGCATTTATGATAAACTGATTCAGTTTGCAGGAGCGGGAGCGACTGTTCCGATTTCAAGTTTTGGCCATTCTTTATTGCATGGAGCGATGGAAGCAGCAGAAAAGTATGGTTATCTTGGGATTGGAATGGGAATGTTTAAGTTAACATCTGTTGGAATTTCAGCAGCAATTTTATTTGCATTTTTAGCAGCACTTATTTTTAAACCGAAAGGATAAATAAGATGAGAAGAAGGGTTATTTTGGTGACAGACGGAGATGAATATGCGCAGCGAACAATCGAGTTACTGGCAAAGGAGTTTGGGGGACGATGTATTTCGGCATCGCAAAGTAATCCAACGAAATTAACAGGGAGAAAGATTGTTGAGCTTATCATGCAAACACCACATGACCCTGTTTTTGTTATGTTTGATGATAGTGGATATATTGGGGAAGGATCAGGAGAAAAAGCATTAAAATATGTGGCAACGAACAAACAAATTGATGTGCTTGGCGTGTTAGCGGTTGCTTCGAATACGCATCATTGGGAATGGGCACGTGTTGATGTAAGTGTTGATCGAGAAGGACGATTAACTGAGTATGGTGTTGATAAATTTGGATTGGCGGATGTTGAAATAGGAAGAATTAACGGTGATACCGTTTACTGTTTAGACGAATTGCATGTTCCTATTATTGTTGGAATCGGTGATATTGGGAAAATGTACGGCAATGATGACTGGAAACGCGGGTCGCCAATTACAAAACAAGCAATTCAATTGATTTTAGAAAGGAGTGGGTTTTATGACCAATACAAAAAAGATTAATATACCAATTTCTTCATTTTTAAGTGACAATGAAAATTATTTGAAGCAAACAGTTGGACTTGGCGTTACCTTTGATGTGGGAATTCGTAAATTTCATATTTTAGATAAAGAAATTGGTGTTTTGTTTGTGAATGGTTTATGTGATACAAACTATATCATACACATTCTCGAAGAGGCTATTGATACGAATGAAATCCAAAGGTATGGAGAAGGTACAGTAAAGTTGTTAGAAAATCGTCTGATTCATCAGCAAGTAAGTAAAATAAAGACGATGGATGATGTCATATTACAAGTTTTATCAGGCTTAATCGTTATTTTTGTTGAGGGAGAGACAGAAGCATTTGTAATTGATGTTCGTAGTTATCCAGGACGCACTCCGACAGAGCCGGATACAGAGAAAGTTGTTAGGGGGGCACGTGATGGATTTGTTGAAAATATTATTGTAAACACAGCTCTTATTCGGAGACGTATTCGTGATCCGCGTTTGCGACATGAAATTATCCGGGTGGGAGAGCGATCACGCACAGATCTTTGTATCGCATATATACAAGATATTGCGAATCCTGATTTAGTGAAAATAATAAAGCAGGAGATAGCAAATATTCAAATCGACGGTGTAACAATGGCGGATAAAACAATTGAGGAGTTTCTTGTGAAACAAGGATATAACCCTTTTCCGCTTATTCGCTATACAGAAAGACCAGATGTCGCTGCGAATCATTTGTTAGAAGGACATGTTTTACTCCTGACAGATACTTCTCCTAGTGCAATTATTACACCGACAACATATTTTCATCATGTACAACATGCAGAGGAATTTCGGCAAAATCCTGCTGTTGGAACATTTTTACGCTGGATTCGTTTTCTAGGAGTTGTATTTTCTCTGTTCTTATTGCCACTTTGGCTTGTGTTTGTAATGGATCCTGCTGTATTACCAGAAAAGTTAGCGTTTATTGGACCGAATAAAGTGACCAATATACCGATTGCTTTGCAGATTATTTTAGCAGAAGTAGGACTGGAATTTCTGAGGATGGCATCAATTCATACACCAACACCGCTGTCATCAGCAGCAGGGTTAATTTCGGCTATATTAATTGGTCAAATTGCAATTAATGTCGGTCTATTTGTACCAGAAGTCATTTTATATACTGCCATTTCTATGATTGGATCATATGCAACGCCAAGTTATGAATTAGGATTAGGGAATAAAATCGGGAAATTATTCCTTATTATATGTACAGCTTTATTTCAGGAAATAGGCTTTGTTGTTGGAATGACATTGTTAATTTTATTTTTAGCATCTATTAGAAGTTTACAAACGCCGTATCTTTGGCCGTTTCTTCCATTTGATTGGGAAGCATTGGTGAAAATTTTAATTCGCCCATCTATTTCTAGTTTAAAGGTACGTCCTAGTATCGTCCATCCTCAAAATATAAGGAGGCAAAAATGAGCAGAAGAATAAATTCTGCTCATTTTTGTTATAAATTTATTTGTTTTTAACAAAAACATAACATTTCTTTTGTACACTAGAAGTAAATATGATGTATGGAAGGGGAGATTACATGATTAAGTTATTTGTTAGCGATTTAGATGACACACTCGTTTATAACGTGAATCGGATCCATCGTGACGATGAAAAAGCATTATGCTGGTTAGCAGAGAAAGGTACGAATATTTGTTTTGCTTCTGGTCGTTTTACTCACCGTATTCATGCTGTTGTGAAACAATTCGCTTTCCCTTATTATACAACAGGATTAAATGGTGCCGTTTTATTAACGAAAGAAGGAGAAATGTTAAACGAATCAACTTTTGATGGTGAGGTTGCCCGGGAAATATATAAATATATACATGAAAAAAAGATGGCGGATATTGTATGTGCGAAGGAGCATCGATATACAAAAAAGAAAAATGAACATCATCGTATGTTTGAAGAATATATTAAAGGAGAAATCGCAGAAGTAGAGACATTAGAGGAAGACTTCGGACAAACTATTCATCCGGCAAAATTATTTGTTTATGGAGAAGAAGAGGAAATTACAATGTTAGATCAAGAGCTGCGAAACGAATTTCAAGGCAAGGCGGAAGTCGTGATTTCAGGAAAGCGATATGTGGATATTATGCCAATTGGGATTAGTAAAGGAAGTGCACTGCAGCTTTTAATGGAACATTTACAAGTAGAAGCACATGAAGTAGCATGTATTGGGGATTCTTTTAATGATATTTCCATGTTTTCTGTGACGCCGCATTCCTTTACATTACATCATGCTCATCCATATGTGAAAGAAAAAGCGAGTCATGTTGTTCGTTCTGTAGAAGAAGCCATTATGAAACTACCATTGTTAGCATAAAAAAAGCTCGTCAATAACGAGCTTTTTATTACTTGAATAGCGATTTAATAAAGTCAATAAAGCTAGCGAATACGCCTTTTAACTTTTCTAAAAAGCCTTGACCTTCTTCAGAGCCTAGAAACGCTGAAACGTGTTCTTTTGCTTTATTTAATTGGTTACTAACTTGATTCCAATCAATATTTAAGTTTTTCATTTTGTCAAAGAGTGCTACTAAATTATCAAGTTGTTCATCAGTTAATGTAATTCCGAGCTGATCCGCAATCTTTTTAATGAGTGAACGTAAATCTTCTGTTGTTTTTGGTTGTTCTTTTGCGATTTCTTCTTTAACTTTTGCAACGAGTTGTACAGCTTTATCATTTCCGATTTGGTCACCAAGTTTTGCAGTTTGAACCATTTCTTCATTAGCGACTTTTTTAACTTCTTCTGGAATTTCTTTTTTTGCTGTTGTCTCGTATGCTTTCATTAAGCCTGTTAAAGCGGCAGTCCCTGATACTTTAAATGGTGCTGTAATGTAAATATTCGCATCTTTTACACCTGCTGTAATTAATGCGTTTGTATACATTGCATCTGTTACCCAATTGATATTATGCGCTTGTACAACAAGACCAGATCCTTTTTTTGTATACGTAATCATAGAAGAAGAAATTGCTTTTGTGCCGATTTGAGCGCTTGGTACAACTCCATCTAAATATTTATGTTCTTCCGCGTTTGACACCGTAATAATTTGTGCATCTTTTGGCGCTTTCATTTCTTGGAGAAGTTGTTGTTTTTGCTGTTCTGTTAAATTTTCTCCTAATGTAACAATAGACTCTCCCTCAATCACGTCTGCATATGAAGCTGCTGGAATCAAAAAGACCATAACAGCTAATAGCAGTGCTAACAATTTCGTTTTCACGAAAAATCGCTCCCTTTCTCTTTCTGAAATTTTCGGGCAACAAAGTAATTATAGTATATTTTTTGTATTTGTCATCCGCCTTTAGATTGATTTTAGAAAGAAATAGCAGGATTGTCGGATTTTATAAAGGTTTTCACAATAATATTTTTGTTTATTACAGCGATTGTGGTAATATAAGGCTGAGATTGTTGAAAGGAGCTTATTATACATGAGAACTTTAGGATACATATTAATGGAAAACGGTGAAAAAATCGAATTAGAATTTTTCACAGAAGAAGCACCAAAAACAGTAGAAAACTTTAGAAAATTAGCTAATGAAGGTTTTTATAATGGAGTTACTTTCCACAGAGTAATTCCTGGTTTTGTAAGCCAAGGTGGCGATCCAACAGGAACAGGAGCAGGTGGTCCTGGTTACTCCATTCCTTGTGAAACTGATGGAAATCCTCACAAACATAAAGTAGGGGCACTTTCTATGGCGCACGCTGGAAGAAATACTGGAGGAAGCCAGTTCTTTATCGTACATGAGCCACAACCGCATTTAGATGGCGTTCATACTGTGTTTGGTCAAGTAACAAATGGCATCGAAACAGTACTAAATATGCGTCAAGGCGATGTTATGAAAGAAGTTAAGGTTTGGGAAGAGTAAAATATTAAGAGGGAGCAAAATGCTCTCTCTTTTTTTATTAAAAAAAGAATTTGTAAGGTAAGACAAGTAAAAGATACGTATAGGAGACTTTGCATATCATTTGTGTCATTTAAACTTTTTCAACATATAAGTTGCTACTATGCAAAAGTGTGATCTGGACTCGCTTCCTCCCTTTGTTTTAAACCTCGCATGTGGCAGGAAAAGGATCTGACCGATTCTATGCATGGTCAGATGCTCTCGCTTACCTAAAAGAAAGAGTTTTTTTATATCGTTTTTTTATTTATATTAGGTACGAACAATATAATGCTACTAGCATAATATAAACAGAATATCAACATTTGACTTCCACTCTCCCTCTTTGTATGATTATAAAGTTGTTTTTAGGCAAGCCTTCTCAGTAGGTTAGAAATGTTGTAAAATAGACATGATATGAACATGCTGATTAAGGGGATATGATTTGTAACTTTTGTAAGAAGGGATAAATTCCATGTTAATTCGTTTTAAAAAAAGTTATGAAAAAATTGCAATGGGACTTCTTTCATTTATGCCAATGGAAAAAGACATAAAACGATTACAAGCAACGATGAAGGATTATGAACAAAATGACGATTGGCAGCTATACTTATGGAAGGAAGACGATGCGATTGTTGGGATTATTGGGACGGTAAAGCACGATACTGGTGTGCTAGAAATTCAACATATTAGTGTGAATCCTTCGCATCGTCAAGCGGGAATTGGAACAAAAATGGTACAAGAATTACAAACAATTCTGCCGAATATTACGGTATGCGGAAACGAACAAACATCTAGTTTTTGTGAGAAGTGTAAAGAAGTTGAACATAATGTGCATTAGTAAAAGCAGAGATAACCTTATCTCTGCTTTCTCTTTTGTAATTGAATATTTCGTTCACTAATCACATCTTCACGATTACGACGAGAATGTTTATGAATAATATCCTCGCTTGGAGTAGAAGAAGTCTCTTTCCACGGCAATCTTTTCGTTTTGCATAATTGTATACATATGTTTTCTAAATTCGAATCAGCAAAAGGAAGAAATAATGTTGTATAAGAATCATGATTTTGAATGATGTGCAGTCGTTCCTTAAGAAGCAATAGTAGTTTCAAATACTCTAAACCTAATGCTTCTATATGTTGTTTTTCATTCTGTAAAATGAATAGGGCACTCTTCATCATTCGCTCAGCACCGTTCCAATTAGAGCGTCTATGGTGGTATAAAGCGACAGCAATTTGAATGAGTCCAACCCAATGCTGTTCTCGCTCTCCGCGTGGCTTTGTTTTCCAATGTTCTTCTAAAACTTCGTGACATTCAAAGTAGTCGTAATCACTATGAAAATGAATTAAAAATTGTATGTATGCTTCATGATACATGCTTTTCACTCCAATTCTAAGCAGTGTTGTATATAGTGTAGCATAAAGTGAAACTTCCATCAGTGGGGGTCTTACTGCCCACGAATAGCGGGATAAATATAAAACGACTAGAGAGTGCTCTAGTCGCTTTATGTCAGTTAGCAAAAACAAGCTGCGCCGACAATAATTAATAAAATAAATAACACAACCAGTAAAGCGAATCCGCCGTGGAAACCTCCAGAAACATGACCCATAGTTTGTAACCTCCTACAATGTACTCATTACACTGTCATCATATGAATGGGATGGGCATTGTGGCCTAGGTATACGTCTATTTTTAATTAATTTTTTGAAAAAGGTTGGATAGTCCATAAGTATACACTATACTTATGGTGTTACAGAAAAAATGTGGTGGGATGATTTGTGCAATATAATTTTAAAGTTGAGGCATTTGAAGGCCCTTTAGATTTACTATTACATTTAATTAATCGTTATGAAATTGATATATATAACATTCCTGTAGCGGAAATTACAGAACAATATTTATCATATATCCATGCGATGAAAGAATTACAGCTTGATGTTGCAAGTGAATATTTAGTTATGGCAGCGACGCTATTGCAAATTAAAAGTAAAATGTTGCTTCCAAAGTATGAAGAAGATGTACAGGATAGCAGTGAAGAATTTATGGAAGATCCTCGGCAAGAATTAATGGAACGTCTAATTGAGTATAAGAAATATAAGCAAGTTGCTACTCAATTAAAAGAAAAAGAACAAGAACGAGCGCAGTTATATACACGGCCTCCTCTTGATTTTATGATGTTTCAAAAAGAGGAGGCTGAAAAGCTGCCGATTGATGTTACGTTATATGATATGTTAGCAGCGTTCCAAAAGCTCATGCGTCGAAAGAAAATACAGCGGCCGGTAACAGCTACAGTTACTAGGCAGGAAATCCCAATCGAACAACGAATGGTCGATGTTTTAAAACAATTGGAACTTGCAGGAGGTCGTCAAAGTTTTTACGATTTATTTGTAGATGATGACCGAGATGTAATTGTTGTTACATTTTTAGCAATTTTGGAACTTATGAAACATCAGAAAATTGTTATTGAGCAAGAGCATAATTTTGATGAAATCTTTTTAATGAAACAATAGCTGTAATGTTCGACCGACCGTAAATTGTTGTTCGGTCTTTATGACGTATATGGATACAAAGAATGTGAGAAAGGAGCTTTTAACGTTGGAAAGACAAGAACAAAAGGCAGTTATAGAGGGGCTGCTGTTTGTAGCAGGAGATGAAGGGATTTACCCAGAACAAATTGCAAAAGTATTAGAGGTAGAAGTGAAAGCTGCAATAAAGCTTGTAGAAGAGCTACAGGAAGAATATGATCAATTGCAACGCGGCTTGCAGATTGTTCAATTTGCAAAAGTGTATCGTTTTGCAACGAAAAAAGAGCACGCACTGTATTATCAAAAATTGATGGATGCGCCAACAACTGCATCTTTATCACAAGCAGCATTAGAAACATTAGCGATTATCGCCTATCGCCAGCCAATTACAAGAACCGAAATCGAAGAGATTCGCGGTGTAAAAACAGATCGCGCTCTTCAAACGCTTGTATCCCATTTATTAATTAAAGAAGTAGGACGTGTAGAAGGGCCGGGACGCCCTATTTTATACGGCACAACAAAAGAGTTTTTAGATACATTTGCATTGCAAACATTAGATGAATTACCTGCTCTGTCAGAAGAAGGCGAAGGAATGAATGAAGCGGATTTATTCTTTGGTTCTTTACAAGAAATTTCGAAGTGAAAGCTTGGCATTTTGCCAAGCTTTTTTGTATATGAAATCAAAGCTGCGTCATACTAAATAGAAAAAGGAGAAGGTGTATGAAAGATGTGCGTATCGCTCTTTTTCTATTTTCAGCAGTATTATGTATAACTTTAAATAGTGCAACTCCTATACGTCAGTATGGTTCTATACATATGGTTTCCTCCTTTTCAAGTCAGCGTACGCATTTAGGTAAGATGACTGTAAATTTTTTAAGAGTTGGGCAAGGTGACGCAACAATTATTTCCTTACCAAACGGGAAAACAATTTTAATTGATGGTGGTCCGTATGAGGCTGGGGAGCCTATTATAGATAAATTAATTAAAAAGGGAATTAAACGCTTAGATGTTGTTATCGGTACACATCCTGATATGGACCATATCGGAGGGTTAATTCCAATTATTGAACAAATGCCGGTTTCACTTGTGTTAGATAGTGGGAAATTATATAGTTCATTTACATATCATTCGTATATAAGAAGTATTAAAAAAAGAGGAGTTCCATTTTTACGTGTAAAGGAAGGGCAATATATTCCCTTAGATCCTCATATTTCTGTTCAAGTATTAAATGATGGAAAAACAAAACGAGAAAATAATGAGTCATCTATTGTATTGAAAATTCGTTATGGTAAGGCTGATTTTTTATTCATGGGGGATGCTGATACACATACGGAGGAAGAAATTGTGAAGAAGTACGATGTACATGCAGATGTGTTAAAAGTTGGCCATCACGGTTCATATACATCAACGAGCGAACAGTTTATAACGGCTGTTGCACCGCAGTTTGCTATTATTTCGTATGATAAAAAAAATCCGTATGGCCATCCGCATCGAAGTGTGGTGAAACGATTATATCGGCACGGGGTGATTGTGCATACTACCGTGAAAAATGATGTTGAAATTGAAACAGATGGTGAGTGTATTACTTTTGAGCATCAGTTACCTTTGCCGTTGTTAAAATAGTGTATGTATCATTCATTTCAGCAGCATATGAAAGAAATCAAAGCTGCTGAAATGATAAGTATAGTTAAATTTGTTTATATACAGTAGCGTTCTAGAGCATTTCTTGATATTTGTTTAATAAAATATTTAAGTCATACATAATATGATGTATTTCTACAAGTGTAGTCGCTTTTTTGTTTCTTATACGAGGAAATATTTTGAAAGTCCTTTTGAATAAAATGAAAGTTCTATATTATAATGAGAGAAGAAAAACAAAATTACTTTTTTCTTATATCAAAACCCATCCATAATGTATAGACAACTACTCGTGTATATATTATGATAAGGATAGGTAATAAGAGAAGTAGGGATTATATGGGAAAGGATCGATGAAAATGAAAACGCAAGTCGTCATCAATGCCAAAATTTATACAGGTCATGAAGTGTTAGAAAGCGGTTTTATTCGTTACACGGATCAAATTCAAGAACTTGGATTGATGGCTCAATATGTACCACAAGAAAATGAAACGGTTCATGATATAAAAGGGAATATTATGATTCCAGGTATGATTGATGTTCATATTCACGGTGGATACGATATTGATGCAATGGATGCAAATAGCGACGGATTAGTAACTCTTGGTAAACAGATGTTACAAGAAGGAGTTACAACGTTCTTTCCAACAACAATGACGCAGTCTTCTGAAGCGATTGAAGCGGCTTTGGGTGCTGCAAAGGAAGCGAAGGAAAAAGGTGCGCATTTCGAATATATTCATTTAGAAGGTCCGTACGTTTCAAAAAAACGTGCAGGTGCACAGCCGCTTGAATATATTGTCCCTGCAAATATTAAGCAATTTAAGCAATGGCAAGCAGCAAGTGGAAATTTAATTAAACTCGTAACATATGCTCCAGAAGAAGAAGGTGCGCGTGAGTTTGAAGAATATCTCATAGAAACGGGTGTCATCGGTACAATTGGACATACAGATGCAACGAATGAGCAATTAATAGGGAGAAATATTATACATGCAACGCACCTTTATAATCAAATGCGTGGTTTGCATCACCGTGAGCCAGGTGTAGTTGGTCATGTGTTATTAAATCCAGATGTAATGGTCGAAGTAATTACAGATGGTATCCATATTCATCCGGATATGGTGAAATTGGCATATAAATTAAAAGGCGCTAAAAAAGTGAGTGTCATTACGGATGCGATGCGTGCAAAAGGCTTAGCAGATGGATTATATGAACTTGGCGGACAACCGGTTATTGTAAAAGATGGTAGTGCACGATTAGAAGATGGCACATTAGCAGGAAGTATTTTGAAAATGGATGAAGCATTGCGTAACGTGATAGCGTTTACTGGATGCTCGATCGAAGAAGCTGTTCTTATGACATCAGTTAACCAAGCTGAGGAATTTGGATTAGTAAACAAGGGCGTTTTAGAAACAGGAAAAGATGCGGATTTTGTTATTATGTCTGAAGATTTATATGTACAAGATACAGTTCGATTAGGGATTCATATGAAAGAAGGGAAATAAATGAATATCGTTGTTGCAAAAACTCCAGAAGAATTAGCAGAAGCGGGCTATAAATTAATTGAACACCTTGTAAAATCAAAAGAAAATCCAGTATTAGGAATGGCTACAGGCAGCTCTCCATTAGGGGTTTATGCATTAATGAGAAAAAATAAACTTGATACAAGCCGTGTAACCACTGTAAACTTAGATGAGTACGTAAATTTACCACCCGAAGACAAAAACAGCTATCATTATTTTATGCAAGAACAGTTGTTTAACCATCTTCCGTTTAAAGAAACGTATGTACCAAATGGAATGGCAGGCGATTTACAAGAAGAATGTAAGCGTTATGAAAGTATTATTGATGCCAATCCAGTTGATTTACAAATTCTTGGAATCGGTGAAAACGGTCACATCGGATTTAATGAGCCGGGAACACCATTTGATTCTGTAACTAGCATTGTGAAGTTAACAGAATCTACCCGTCAAGCAAACCGTCGTTTCTTCGAAAAAGAAGAAGATGTGCCAACGCATGCTATTACAATGGGGATCGGTAGCATTATGAAGGCAAAGCAAATTTTACTTGTCGCTTCTGGAGTGAAAAAAGCAGAAGCGATTAAGGAAATGCTACAAGGGAAAGTAAGCGAGGGGTGTCCGGCTACAGTTTTACAACATCATCCAAATGTAACCATAATCGCAGATCAAGAAGCTCTATCTTTATGCAGTGAGGCGATTGCTGATGAATATCGACAAGTATTCACCATTTCCGATCTATTATCAGATTCAGGAGTGGGTGAAGCAACTAATTGAAGACGGTGAATGGAAGCCGGGAGATAAAATTCCATCTGAAAATGAATTATGTGATAAGTTTGAAGTAAGTCGAATGACAATCAGACAGGCCATTAATAACTTAGTTGAACAAGGGTATTTACATCGAAAACGTGGAATTGGTACTTTTGTGCAACTTCCAAAGGTTGAACAAAAGTTGCAAGGCATGACAGGATTTACAGAGGATATGCTCTCTCGTGGAATGCAACCAAGTAGCGTGCTATTAAGCTTTCACCTTGTTCCAGCTACTGCTAAAATAGCAGAGAAGCTTAGAATTCAAGAGGGAGAATCGGTTTACGAGGTAAGGCGTATTCGCTTAGCTGATGAAGAACCAATTGCGTTTGAGACAACATATTTGTCACCATCTCTTGTAAAAGATATTAATGAAGAAATTTTGCAACAATCATTGTATGAGCACTTAGAAAAAAAACTAGGCTTTAAGCTAATTCGTGCTACGCAATCTATTGAAGCGGCTATTGCAACGGACGAAGAGGCAGAGCACCTTCATATTCCGAATAAAGCACCAGTGCTTGTAATGAGACAATGGTCATATGCAGAAGGCGAGTTGCCGCTGGAATATGTAAAATGTATTTACAGAGGCGATCGTTATAAGTTTATTACGAATATTTCACGCAATAAGTAAAACGCGAAGTTTTATGTTGTGAAATAAAGTGATACTTCCATTAGCGAGGGGATCCCCGCTCATGGCTAGTTGAGTGAATCGGGCTTTTACGGACAGTTATCTTCTATCTACCTTCTTAAGATTTCTCACCATCTTAAGATGAGGGCTTTATTGTCCGTTAATGCAGGAAAAAAATATGACTCATCCTTATAAGGAGTGAGTCATATTTTTTTGTTCTTGATTATAACGAAGAACATATTCGATTGCATTTTTAACAGAGGGAACAATATGTGATGCATGCTGCTTTACTTCATCGTCTGCACACGCCATCGCAAAGCTATGAGGTGTTAAAGCAAACATCGGGATATCATTATAAGAATCACCGATACAAGCTATTTCATTAGGCCCAATATTAAATTCCTTTAATAAAACAGAAATAGCTGAACCTTTACTAATGTTAGGAGGCATAACATCTAAACATTGTTCGGCAGAAATAAAAGTACTTACCTTTCCTTTAAAATTTTCGTCAATTTGCTTTTGAAGAACAATTAACTCTTCTTTTGTACCACCAACTGAAATTTTATTTGGGAAAATTGTTGTATCAATTTTCTCGAGCAAGTTTGGTTCTTCAACGGAAGTCATTTTCACCTGCTTCTCGAGTTCATGAATAAATGGTGTTTTTTCCTCAATGTAATAATTATATTCATCACTTACATAACGAAAGAATGGTTCTTTATTTGTTATAGACAACAGCTCTGGTAAAATAGTAGAATCGAATGTTGCAGATAATAGTTGTTTATTTTCGTGTGTATATACAAATACACCGTTCACACTAATGCGATGAAATTTCATGTCAACTTTGTTCATTAAATCAGCAATTTCATTATCAAGCCTTCCAGATGCGAAACAAAGAATTATATTTTGATCAGCAAGGCTACACAGTGCATCTATATCTTGGTTAGCGATTACACCTCCGTGTTGCATCATTGTGCCATCGATATCGCTTATAAACATTTTAATCATGATATGGCTCCTTTCTACTAGATGTATGCCTTTACATTATACGCATCTCGTACATTCATGTCTAAAAAACGACATTTCTAAAATGGCAGATGTTTGACATTGACGAAAAATAAGATTGTTCTGTAACATGAAAGTAGACGTTTTATGCGCAAGGATGGTGTTGTATGGATAATTTTCTCGAAATTAAAAAAGTTTTAAATAATAATGTCATTATTGCTGCCCATCCAGAACACGAAGAAGTGGTCGTCATAGGAAAAGGGATTGGGTTTGGAAAAAAAACAAGAGAAATGTTACAAGTAGAACAGATTGAAAAAATGTTTGTATTAACAAATGAACGCGAGCGTGAACAATACAAACTTCTTGTTCCGCATGTGAGCGAGAAATTGATTGAATTAATGAACGATCTCATGTTTTATATTCAAGATCGAGTAGAAACACCGTTAAATGAGCATATTCATATTGCTTTAACCGATCATATTGCTTTTGCTATAAAGAGATTAAAGCAAGGGTTTACAGTGGATAATCCATTTTTAGTGGAAACAAAAGTGTTGTATCCAAATGAATATAAAATTGCAGAAGAAGTTGTAGAATTAATCAATTCCCGCTTAAATATTCATCTTCCAGAAGGAGAGATCGGGTTTATTGCACTGCATATTTATAGCTCTGTTACAAACTCTGAATTATCTTCTGTTAATCAAAATTCTAAATTAATTGCTCACCTTGTTTCTTTAATTGAAACAAATTTACAACTCGTGTTAGACAAAGAGAGCATTCATTATTTACGTCTCGTTCGTCACCTGCAATATGCAATTGAGCGGGTAAAAAATGGTGAGAAAGTGGAAGAATCACAAAACTTTGCGGATCTTTTAAAAGCTGAATTTCCAGAGTGCTATAATTTAGCATGGAAACTTGTAAAAGTTATGCAAAAACAATTACAACTGCCTGTGTATGAAGCAGAAACGATTTATTTAACGATGCACTTACAGCGTTTAATGAAGGTTGAACAAGTTTAAATTTTGTCGAAAATGTAAACGTTAAAAAAAGTTATTGAATCGCTTACAATTGTTATGTATAATCAATTGTACAAAGTTCTACTAAATTCGACAAATGAATAACAGTACACAAAGAAAACGTTTGCTTAAATTTGTGAACTTATTATGTATACCTATTTTTGACACGTGTTACTGATTCGATCAGGCATGAGTGGAGAAAAGTTAGGAATGTAAGCTAAAGAAAGGGACATACTACCCCTTGTATAGCTATCGTTCTATCTTTTTTTCCTCATGCCTTTTGGCGTTTGTCGAAAGTATCAATTATATAAGAGAGGAAGGATATTTATGTTTAAGAAGATCTTTGGTGTTCTTCAAAAAGTCGGTAAAGCGCTTATGTTACCAGTTGCAATCTTACCGGCTGCAGGGATTTTACTTGGATTTGGTAATGCATTCCAAAATCCGCAATTAACAAATCATATCCCTGCGTTAAAAGCAGATTGGTTTGTTCTAGTTGCAAAAATTATGGAACAATCTGGTGACATTATTTTCGGAAACCTTGCACTATTATTCGCAGTAGGGGTTGCCATTGGGTTAGCAAATGGAGACGGAGTAGCTGGGTTAGCGGCATTCGTTGGATATTTGATTATGAACAAAACGATGAGCGTGTTCTTAGGAGTAGACAAGTTAGTTCAAGTAACAAGCAAAGCTGGAGATCCAATTAAAACTGGTTTTGCAGATCCATCTTATGCAAATGTATTAGGCATTCCAACACTGCAAACAGGAGTGTTTGGTGGTATTCTGGTAGGGATATTAGCAGCATATTGTTATAATAAGTACTTTAATATTGAATTACCATCATACTTAGGATTCTTTGCTGGTAAACGTTTCGTGCCAATTGCAACAGCAACATTCTCTTTAATTTTAGGGATTGTAATGTGCTTTATTTGGCCGACAATTCAAGGCGGTTTGAATTCATTCTCGCATCACATGATTGATACAAATAAAACATTAGCAGCATTTATATTCGGTTTAATTGAGCGTTCTTTAATTCCATTTGGGTTACATCACATTTTCTATGCACCATTCTGGTTTGAGTTTGGTCAGTATACAAATGCTGCAGGTGAAATCATTCACGGTGACCAAAAGATTTTCATGGCACAATTAAAAGATGGTGTGGAGTTAACAGCTGGTACATTTACAACTGGTAAATTCCCGTTCATGATGTTCGGTCTTCCGGCAGCAGCGTTAGCGATGTACCATGAAGCACGTCCAGAAAATAAAAAAATAGCAGCTGGTATTTTAGCTTCTGCTGCGTTAACATCTTTCTTAACTGGTATTACAGAACCGATTGAGTTCTCATTCTTATTCGTAGCACCTGTACTATTTGGAATCCATGCAGTATTTGCTGGTTTATCATTTATGACTATGCAAATTTTAAACGTTAAAATCGGGATGACATTCTCTGGTGGTTTAATTGACTTTATTTTATTCGGTGTATTACCAAACCGTACAGCATGGTGGTGGGTAATTATTGTTGGTCTTGTACTAGCAGTGATTTACTACTTCGGATTCCGCTTTGCAATTCGCAAATGGGATTTAAAAACACCAGGTCGTGATGTAGTAGCTGATACTGATGGAGCAGGAGCAGTAGAAGCAGGCGAGCTTCCAGGTGAGATTTTAGTAGCACTTGGTGGAAAAGAAAACATCGCTTCTTTAGATGCTTGTATTACACGTTTACGTGTTCAAGTAAAAGAACAAAAGGATGTAAACAAAGATCGTTTAAAAGAGCTTGGAGCAGCAGGTGTTCTTGAAGTTGGTAACAATATTCAAGCTATCTTCGGTCCAAAATCTGATACATTAAAATCACAAATTCAAGATATTATGGCAGGCCGTGCAGTGCATATTGAAAAAGAAGCACCTGCAAAAGTAGAAGCACCTGTTCAAAAAGATACAAATGAAGTAATTGCGATTCCAATTGAAGGTAAAATTTTACCAATCACTGAAGTTCCAGATCAAGTATTTTCTGGAAAAATGATGGGTGATGGTTTTGCAATCGAACCGACAGAAGGAACAGTCGTATCTCCTGTAAATGGTGAAATTGTGAACGTATTCCCAACAAAACATGCAATCGGTATTCAATCAGAAGGCGGAAAAGAAATTTTAATTCACTTCGGTATTGATACAGTAAAATTAAATGGTGAAGGTTTTGAAGCACTAGTTTCTCAAGGAGATAAAGTAACACAAGGCCAACCGTTATTAAAAGTAGATATAGCGTTTGTAAAAGAAAATGCACCTTCTATTATTACGCCAATTGTTTTCACAAACTTACAAGAAGGACAACAAGTTGAAATCAAAAAGCAAGATAATGTTAAAAAAGGTGAAACAAACGTTATTAACATTCACTAATATTTAGACACAAAATTTTGATAATATAAAAGGCGATGTAGTTGACCGCTCATCGCCTATTATATACAATATAGATGGTGTGATACTCACATCTATACAACTTAAAATATATTGTAGTTTAAAGGAGATAGATTATTATGGAAAAAATCTTTAAAGTAACTAGTGACTCAGGAATTCATGCTCGTCCAGCAACTTTACTTGTAAACACTGCAAGCAAATTTGGTGCGGATATTAACTTAGAGTATAATGGCAAAACTGTAAACTTAAAATCAATCATGGGTGTTATGTCTTTAGGTATTCAACAAGGCGCAGAAATCAAAATTACTGCAAACGGTGATGATGCAGCTCAAGCAGTAGCAGCTATTGAAGAAACTATGAAAAATGAAGGATTAGGAGAATAATGACTCTTAACATTAAAGGGATTGCCGCATCAAGCGGTATTGCCATTGCAAAGGCATTCCGTCTCGAAAATCCTGAATTTAACATTGAAAAGAAAACGATTTCGGATGAAGCTGTAGAAATCGCACGCTTAGAAGCTGCGCTTGAGAAATCAAAATCTGAATTAGAAGCAATTAAAAATCATGCTTTTGCTGAGCTTGGTGCTGATAAAGCTGCTATTTTTGAAGCTCATTTATTAGTATTAAATGATCCAGAACTAGTAAACCCAGTGAAAGATAAAGTAAAAAACGAAAAAGTAAATGCTGAATTCGCGATGGATGAAGTTGCATCAATGTTCATTACTATGTTTGAGAGCATGGACAATGAATATATGAAAGAACGTGCAGCAGATATTCGCGATGTGACAAAACGTGTTATTGCACATCTACTTGGCATTAACTTCTCAAACCCTAGTACAATTTCTGAAGAAGTAATCATCATTGCAGAAGATTTAACACCATCTGATACAGCTCAGTTAAACCGTGAATATGCAAAAGGTTTTACAACTGATATTGGTGGACGTACATCTCACTCTGCAATTATGGCTCGCTCTATGGAAATACCGGCTGTTGTTGGTACAAAGGTTGTTATGGAGAAAATCCAAAACGGCGATATCGTAATTATCGACGGTTTAGACGGAGAAGTAATTGTAAACCCATCTGAAGAAACTCTTCGTGCTTATGAAGAAAAGAAAGCGCAATTTGAAGAGCAAAAAGCAGAATGGGCAAAATTAAAGAATGAAGCGACAGTTACAGCAGATGATCATCACGTTGAGCTTGTAGCAAACATCGGTACACCGAAAGATGTAAAAGGTGTGATCGACAACGGTGGTGAAGGTGTTGGTTTATATCGTACAGAATTCTTGTACATGGGCCGTGATAACCTTCCAACAGAAGAAGAACAATTTGAAGCATACAAAGCTGTTCTTGAAGGTGTAGGAGAAGGTCAGCCAGTTGTTGTTCGTACACTTGACATTGGTGGCGATAAAGAGCTTCCATACTTACATTTACCAAAAGAAATGAACCCGTTCTTAGGCTACCGCGCAATTCGCTTATGCTTAGAAGAACAGGATATTTTCCGTACACAACTTCGTGCTTTACTTCGCGCAAGTGTATACGGTAATTTAAAAATTATGTTCCCGATGATTGCAACTCTTGATGAATTCCGTCAAGCAAAAGTAATTTTATTAGAGGAGAAAGAGAAACTTGTTCAAGCTGGTATAGCTGTTTCAGACGCTATTGAAGTAGGTATGATGGTTGAAATTCCTGCTTCTGCGGTATTAGCTGATCAATTTGCAAAAGAAGTAGATTTCTTCTCTATCGGAACGAACGACTTAATTCAATACACAATGGCAGCGGATCGCATGAATGAACGCGTATCTTACCTATATCAACCATATAATCCAGCGATTTTACGTCTTGTAAAAATGGTTATTGATGCAGCTCATAAAGAAGGAAAATGGGCTGGTATGTGCGGCGAGATGGCAGGAGATGCCCTAGCAATTCCGTTGTTAGTTGGATTAGGCTTAGATGAATTTAGTATGAGTGCAACATCTATTCTTCCAGCGAGAACACAAATTCGCAAGCTTTCAAAAGTACAAATGGAAGAATTAGCACAAAAAGCTTTAAACATGTCAACTGCTGAAGAAGTAGTAGAACTTGTAAAAAGTATTTAATGAAAAAACCTGGGACTGATTTGAAATCGGTCCCAGGTTTTTTCATACAATTCATTTTTTATCCCGCTACTTTAGGGCAGTAAGACCCCGATTGGTTCAACTAACCATCAGTGGGAGATGATGAAGAAAACCTCCACTGATGGAAGTTTCACTTTATTTTTTCGATATCTTTGTCTAGCTCTGCCTCCTCTTGTTCTGAGCGAGCCGCTTTCACTTTTCTTTATAATCCAGCTCCAGCGGCTAGAACAGTCGGTGGCTTCGCATCTTCCACCGAGGCAAAAAGCGCCTCTATGTCAGAAGCTCCATCCCCCTCTTGTTCTGAGCGAGCCGCTTTCACTTTTCTTTATAATCCAGCTCCAGCGGCTAGAACAGTCGGTGGCTTCGCATCTTCCACCGAGGCAAAAAGCGCCTCTATGTCAGAAGCTCCATCCCCCTC